>NZ_MSTI01000058.1 GCF_001949125.1 Deinococcus marmoris | reverse complement strand
CAACGGGACGGCCCGGCGTATGAATCCGCACCAAGTCCGCAGAAGCCTCGCGTTTGCGAGGCTTCCCCACGTCCGTCAGACGGTCAGTGATCTGGTCAATGGGATCTATAACTTCTGTCGGGTGAACCGGAGCCTGCGAGTCAAGTTGAATGAACCGGTGGGGCGTCGTCAATATGCGCAACGGACGCCAGCAATGGCCATCGGGATCACGGACACGGTGTGGAGCGTGCTGCGCCTGCTCAGCACCGTGGTCATGAAGAACCCATGTCGGTCATGATTCCAGCCTTCTACCCTCCGCTCGGATTACGGGTGTTTTCAACACCCTCTAATCGGAGTCCGTATTACGAGGGCTTCGGCATGATGCGCGGCAACGCCATGATCCGGCGCGACTATGCCAGTCAGCATGGGCGGGGCTGAGTTGGAGTGTTGGACGAAGGCTGCCTGAACTCACGCTGAAGCGCGGGCGGGACCGCTATTCTGCGGGAACATGCCGAGTGTTTTACCCTCCCCCACCCCCTTCACCGTCCTTGCCCTGTACCAGTTCCGCAACGTGCCGGACCCTGCTGATTTGCGCGCCGAGTTGCTGGAGTTGGGTCAGGCGTCCGGCCTGTGCGGGACACTGATCGTCGCCCCGGAAGGCATCAACGGTACGGTGGCCGGGACACGCGTGGCGGTTGACAGGCTGAGCGAATTTCTGCGCGAAGCTGGTTTTGATCGGCTGGAAGCGAAGGAATCGCACAGCACCGAACAGCCCTTCAAACGCTTCAAGGTGCGCCTGAAATCCGAGATCGTGACGCTGGGCATTCCGGTGGAACCCACCTCCCAGGCCGGGCAGTACGTGGAGGCGGGCGACTGGAACGTCCTGATCGCTGACCCGGATGTGGTGGTGGTGGACACCCGCAACCGCTACGAGGTCAGCGCCGGAACCTTCGAGGGCGCGGTCAATCCCGAAATCGACAGCTTCCGCGAGTTTCCCGCTTGGCTGGACGCTCACGCCGAAGAACTGACGGGCAAGCGCGTCGCCATGTTCTGCACCGGGGGCATCCGCTGCGAGAAAAGCACCAGTCTGCTGCGGGAGCGCGGCTTCACGGACGTGCTGCATCTGCGCGGCGGCATCCTGAAGTATCTGGAAGCTGTGCCCGAAGTGGAGAGCCGCTGGAACGGCGAATGCTTCGTCTTCGATGGCCGCGTGACCGTGGGCCACGGCCTACGCGAGGGCGGGGCCGCGATGTGCCATTCATGCGGCTGGCCCCTAGGCGCGGATGAACGGGCGCATCCCGCTTACGAGGAAGGCGTGAGCTGCCCGAACTGCGTCACGGACACGACGGACGCCCAGAAGGCGGCGTTCCGGGACCGCCAGCGGATGTATGACGCGCGGGGGGCGTAATTCTCAGAGGCTGGCCGCGCTGGCTCTACTGCTATTCGCTGTGGGAATCGGCATTTTCCTACTCCTGACACCCCAAAAGCCGATGCCCGCCGCCGACAGTCCCGAAGTGACCTTCACGCGCGGCATGATCGCCCACCACGATCAGGCCATCACGATGGCAATTCTGAGCCGGCGGCGCAGTACAGACCGCACCATCCGCTCGGCGGCACTGGACATTCAGCTCTCGCAGGAGGAACAGATTCGCCAGATGCGCGGCTTTCTGACGCTGTGGAAGCAGCCGGACACCTTCACCCTGTCCGCCGATCACGCCCGCAGCATGGGCATGGCGTCGGGTGCGGAGCTACTGTCGCTGAAAACACTGCCCATTCCCCAGGCCGAAACCACCTTCCTGCAACTGATGACCCGCCATCACCAGGGTGCGCTGAGAATGATTCCGCCTGCGCTGGAGCCGGGTGTGTTGCCCCAGGTGCGCCATCTGGCCCGGCAGATGCAAGTCGTTCAGGGCGGCGAGATTCGGTTTATGACCTCGCTTTTGCGGGCGCGGGGGGCGGGGGTGCTGCCGTTTCCTGAGATGGAGATGACGCTGCCGGGGATGGGGCATTGAGGGTGGGGGTGAGTGGGGTGGCTCCCACGGTTTAACCCCTCAGTCTGCTTCGCAGCCAGCTCCCCTCAAGGGGAGCCAAGAGTCGCAATTAAACGTGCCACGCAGAAAACACTTGCCTCCCCTTGAGGGGAGGTGCCCCGAAGGAGCGGAGGGGTTAAACCGCAAACAGCCCCCCAAAAACCTAACCCTCATCCTCCAAAGCCGCCACAGGCAAAGCAGGCGGCAGCACCAGCGCCGACAGCGCCAGCCCACCCAGCCCGGTCATGACCGCCACGCCCAGCCACAACTCCAGGCTCAGGTTGCTGAGGCCCAGCCGCACCGCGCCGCCCAGATACGGCACCCACACCGCCAGCGGCAGCAGCACAGCAAAGGCCCGGAACGCCCAGACCCGCGACGGCGAGGGCCGCAGCAACACGCACAGCACGTCTGCCAGCAGGCCGCAGCCCAGCGCCACGGCGGGTAAGCGCCAGTCGCCGGGGGCGAGCATCAGGGCCATCCCCAGATTCGTCAGGGTGTACATCACCGTGATTGCGCCGAAGGGCAGGGCAAAGCGGCGCAGCAGCAGCAGCACGGGCGCGGCCAGCATCAGGGCGGTGAGCAGCACGGCGCTGAGTTCGCCGCGCGTCTGCACCCAGCCCAGGCCCTGCGGCACGCTCAGCAGGCCCCACATGTACATGCGCATAAAGGCCGTGAACGCCAGCAGCGACGTGGCCGACAGCACCGCCGCCCAGCGCAGGGGGAGCGGCGCACGGCGGCCCGTGGGCGATTGCCACGCGGCGTTCAGCGGCGAGGCCGCGATCAGGGAGCCGCCCGCGAACAGCAGCAGGTGCGTGGGCGAGAGCAGCGCCTCTATGCCCACCTCTATGCCGAAGACCGTGTGCCAGGTCAGATCGCCCAGGCCGCCCAGCCCGAACAGTGGCACGCCCAGCGCCGCCAGGCTGTAGCCGTCGGGGAAGGCCGCCAGCCCGCGCCGCCCCATGCGCCAGCCGCGCGAGGCCAGATACAGGCACCAGCCCGCCACCGACAGGAAGCCGCTGTAAAAGACCGCGTGCCAGGGCGTGAAGAAGGTTTCCAACGACTCGCCCAGGTTGTTGTGCGCCCAGCCGTCCAGAAACAGGCCGCCCAGCAGCCACCACGCCAGCGCGATGGTGACCAGATTCTGCGTGGGCGTGGCGCGGTAGGCGGCAGCCGGGGCCGGAGCCTGGGCAGCCTGAAGGGACGGGGGCGCGGTGGTCATGGGGGGTAGTTTACGGGGTTTGGAGGATGACATAGGTTGGCAACGACAGTTAGAATTCAGGTATGGGTGCCTACGCAGAATTATATTTTGATTCTAGTCGCATGTTGTCTATTAAAAATGGTGTTCCATACGATCTTCTCTCCGTATTTTCCGACAGAGAGCGTGAAGTTTTGAGTCCAACCGATTTTCATTTGAAAGCACCATTTATTCCTTTTGATTTAGAAATGGAATGCTCATACTACATCTATCAGACTCAGGCGTCGTTTATAAAAGATAGGCTTGATTTAATGGGCATAAATTTGAAAAACCTAGAGGTAATGTTCAATGAAGGCTGGAAAGATCATAAGGAATTTAAATCAGCGGAAGGTGAAAACCCAAATCCAATTCTCCAAGAGCTTAGAGTGAAATATAATTCAGAAAACGACTTAAAAGATGATTTACATATATATAATTTTGACTATTGGAAGAATTTGGTAAAACTTGCAGTGGAATCTAATATAAGTTTGGATAACCACACATATGGACGGTTCGATTTTTTAGGATCAGAAACCTTTAGTTATCATCAAGATCAATATGGCTTCCCAAACTATTATCTAGATTTTAGATATTTATTGAGAATTTTATTAGAATATTTACCAGGAACTCAGCTAATCACGCTCGATTACACCGATTTGGCATTGAACGATTATGAATCTGCTGATGAGATGTTGTGCGAAAGAGTAATCGAATCCACCGCTCAAGACTATTCAATAAATGAAAAAATTGTAGTTCTGACTGAAGGAAGCACTGATTTGTATATATTGAAAAACTGCCTTAGATTTTTATCCCCGCACGTTCAGGATAATTTTGCATTTGCAGATTTCTCTGAAGTGAATGCTCAAGGTGGTACGTCCTCACTAATATCGTCAATTAAAGTTCTCATTTCAATGTCTATTAAAAATAGAGTGCTAGCTATATTTGACGCCGACGCCGCATCTCTTGACGCTCTACGAGGTTTGATTAACATCAACGTCCCAAAAAATATCTGCACCATGCTCCTTCCTGAACTAGAATTAGCACGCCAATATCCAAAAATTGGCCCCACTGGAATTAACACATTAGATATTAACAGTTTGGCATGTAGTATTGAACTTTATTTACCAGAAGAAATGATAACGGACAATAATGATGAACTATATCCGATTCACTGGAGAGGCTATATTCCAAGCATTCAAAAATATCAGGGGGAAATAGTTCAGAAGCGCGAAATAATGAGTAGATTTGTAGATGCAGTCAAGAAGATTGATCGCGGCGAAAAATCTATTGATGATTTCAACTGGAGTTCTATGCGCTGTATTTTCAGTTCTATTTTCACTAAATTATCTGGAATTTAGATGATAAATCCCAAGACTTAATTGAGAATCATTGGTTACCCGAAATACCCCAGTAACTCAATCAGCATCCGCGCGTAGTCGTCCACTTTAATCCCCCGCTTCTCCATCTTCACGGAGGGCGGGAAGGTCTGCACCTCAGTCTTGTGGGGAAAGCGTTTGAGTCCGGCGGCGTCGTAGTCCAGGCCCTTGTAGGCGAAGGTGATCTGCAACTCGGTCATGGTCTCGCCGATGCTCAGCACACGCCGGGCGGCAGCCGTCAGCCTCAGCTTGGCAAGGTCAATGAAGTTCTGCACGTCCGGGGCGGGCGGGCCGTATTTCTTCCGCAGGTCACGCTCCACCCGGCTGATCGCCTGCAAGGTGCGCGCGTCTGAGAGGCGGCCATACGTGGCAATACGCGCCTCATCGTCGCCGCCGAAGTATTCCGGGGTCAGGCGGGCGTTGATAGGCAGGTCAATGGAGATGTTGACCGGGGCCTGAATCTTCTCGCCCTTCAGCCGCGCCACCGCCTCCGAGAGCATCTCGGTGTACACGTCAATGGATACGGCCTGCACATGCCCGTGCTGTTCCTCGCCCAGAATGTTGCCCACGCCGCGAATTTCCATGTCCTTCTCGGCCAGCAGGTGGCCGCTGCCCAGGTCCTGCAAATCGGCGATGGCCCACAGGCGGCGCTGCGCGTTCTCGGTCATGCGCGGCGGGTAAAACAGGTAGGCGTAGGCGGTCTGCGCCCGGCGGCCCACCCGCCCACGCAACTGGTAGAGCTGCGCCAGACCCAGCCGATCCGAACGCTCGATCAGAATGGTGTTGGCCTCCGGGATGTCCAGCCCGGTTTCGACGATGGTGGTAGACACCAGCACGTCAAACGCACCCTCCTCAAAGCCCAGCATGATCTCTTCCAGCTCCTCCTCGTTCATGCGCCCGTGCGCCACGCCAATGCGGGCTTCCGGCACCAAGTTGCGGAGGTACAGGCTGCGAGCGCCGATGCTGGCAATCCGGTCATGGATGTAAAAGACCTTGCCGCCGCGCTCAATCTCGCTGATGATGGCGTCGCGCACGGTCAGCGGGTCAAAAGGGGCCAGCACCGTCTGGATGGGCTTGCGGCCCTTGGGCGGCGTCTGGATGCTGCTCATGTCGCGCAGGCCCACCATGCTCATGTAGAGGGTGCGCGGAATCGGGGTGGCCGACAGCGCCAGCGTGTCCACCGCCCGCGCTCCTTCGGGAATGTCCAGCTTGCCTGCCGCCACGTCGGGCATGCCGCGCAACGCCCGCAGTTTTTCCTTCTGCGACACGCCAAAACGGTGTTCCTCATCCACGATGATCAGGCCCAGGTTCTTGAATTCAATATCGCCGCTGAGCAGGCGGTGCGTGCCGATCAGGATGTCTACCTTGCCCGCCGCCAGATCGCGCAGAATCGCCTTGGACGACTGGGGCGAGGTAAAGCGCGACAGCCCCTCCACCCGCACGGGCAGGTCTTTGAAGCGCTCCACGAAGGTGGAGGTGTGCTGCTCGGCCAGCAGCGTGGTGGGCACCAGAATCGCCACCTGCATCCCGTGGCCCACGACGCGGTGCGCGGCCCGCAGCGCCACCTCGGTCTTGCCGAAGCCCACGTCGCCGGAAATCAGGCGGTCTGCGGGGTTGGGTTTTTCCAGATCTTTGAGGGTTTCCTTGAGGGACGTGCGCTGATCCCCCGTCAACTCAAACTGGAAGTTCTGCTCAATCTTTTCTTCCCACTCTGGAATGGGCGCAAACGAGTTGCCGGGCGTGACCTGCCGGGCGGCGTACTGGACGAGCAACTTGCCCGCCACCTCCTCAGCGTTCTTGCGGGCCTTGTCCTTGGCCCGCGCCCAGTCCTTCTTGTCGAAGCTGCTCAGCACGGGTGGATCGTCGGTGGTGCCGGGATGACGGCGCAACACCGGCAGTTGCTCAATCGGAACGCTCAGGCGTGCGCCCTTGCGGTAGTCCAGATTCAGGTAATCGCGCGTGACGCCCAGCACCGTGCGCGTTTCCAGGCCCTGAAACTGCCCGATGCCGTGTTCGGGGTGAATCAGGTAATCGCCCACATGCAGCCCCAGCGCGTCCGTGACCGGGCGGCCCGACAGCCGCTTGCCGCGCAGCGCGGAGCCGCCCTGGAAGCCGTAGATCAGGTCTTCGGTCAGCACCACCGTGCGGTGTTCGGGGATGACGAAGCCGCCCTCTCCCCCGCCGCGCAGGAAGCCCAGGCCCCCTTCCTCCACGCGCGGGAGGGTCAGCCAGGGAATCTCGTGGGTGTTCAGGAGTTTGTCGGCCAGATACGCCGCCGTGCGGTCATGGCGCACCAGGATCAGCACGCGGTAATCGGCCTTGCGCCACTCGGACACGTCGTTTTCCAGATCGCCCAGACGGGCGCGGTAGAAGGGCAACGTCAGCAGGCCCGTGTCCAGGCTGGGCAGCTCCAGCGGGGCGCGGCCAAAACTGGTGACCTCGCGCCCGGCCAGCTTGGGCCACAGCGTGTCGGTCAGCACGCCCAGGCTGGAGGCGTAGAACTCCGGGGAGTCCAGAAACACGCGGCCCGGCAGAAGTTCCAGGCGGGTGGCGTCCCATTTGGTTTCCGTCAGGTAGTCGGCGGTGGGTTCCAGGGTGAAGCTCTCGGCCTTCTCGCCGCTCATCTCGCCGGGGGCCAGCAGGCGCAGGGTGTCCAGCTCGTCACCGAAGAACTCGGCCCGCACCCAGATGTCGCCGTCCGCGTCGGCGGGGCGGCCCGCGCCGGGCGAGAGGCGCAGTTCCATGGTGTCGCCGCGCAGCTCGTAGCCGGGTTCCTCGCCGCGCTCGTAGCCCAGGCGTTCCAGACGCGTGAGCAGCGCCTCGCGCGGGTAGTTGCGGCCCACGCGCAGGCTCAGGGCGTGGTCTTCGGGATGGGCGGGAAATAGATCCAGCGCGGTGTTCACGTCCAGCACCACATGCTCGTGCATGCCGTCCCAGTCGCGCAAGCCCGGATTGACCGTCACCGGCGCGCCCAGCGCCCCCGCCGAGGCGTAGCTGCCAATGCGGTCAGCGGTGGTCAGCAGCACCGCCGGGCCAGGAAAGGCCGCGAACAGCGCCGCCCGCGCCACCTGCGGCAGCAACAGCAGATTTCCGGGAGGGGCGGCGGGCAGCAATTTGGACAGGTTGGGCGCGGAGATGGTCACTGGAAGAGTTTACGCGGTTGGGCGGGGGCAAACCGGAAGCGGGGTGGCTTACGGGGCGAGCGATGAGGAAAATCATTATTGAGATATGCAATAATCAGAGCGTGGGAATGAACGCGCTCACACTGGCGGCGCTGATTGCGTTCTGGCTCAAACATCCCGATGCCGAGGGGCCATTACGAATCTGGTACAGGCAGGTTCGCCACAATGAATATCAATCCTTCGCAGACGTGAAAGCCGATTTTGGCAGTGCCGACTGGGTGCAAGGTTTCATCGTCTTTGACCTTAGTACCCGACACTTTCTGGAAGGGCTTGAAATCTGTCGTCCAGTACGCGATACCAGAGCGCGTCTCCCGCTGCCCTGAAATCATTGAGTCTGTACCTCGCCTCCCACTTTCCTGAATATCGGAAAAACCGGACCCGAGTTGCTCTCCCTGCTCGTCCTGGCGCTAATTGGGGCCAAAGACATTCGCCACGCTGCACTGGCCGAGCGTTGCGGGGGCAACGCATGGGCGGCCTCGGTCATCCGCAAGATCGAGCGGTTCTTCGACCGGCATCCGCTATGTCCTCTCGACGTTGCCCGTCTGGTCTTGACCCTGCTCCCCG
>NZ_MSTI01000135.1 GCF_001949125.1 Deinococcus marmoris | reverse complement strand
CGGAAGTACCTGTAAACAGGTGGGTTTCCCCATTCGGACATCCCTGAGTCAAAGCGTATCTCCGGCTCGTCAGGGCTTTTCGCAGGTAATCGCGTCCTTCATCGGCTCCAGTGCCAGGGCATCCACCGTGGACCCTTAGTATCTTGACCTTTCCTTCTGATTCTCAATGCGTGGCCTCTATCTGCTCCAGTCCGAAGACCGGTTGGGATGGAGGTCAACGCAGGTTATTTCGCGTCTCTCTCGCTCTTTCACGCTCGGTTGTCATGCTTCCCGCCTCGTTGGAGGCTCAGAAAAGATACAGGGGATTCAGAGAACTGTCAACCCCCCTGCACGATCTGCCTTTCAGGACCGGTCCAGCAGAATGGTTTTCTGCACCTTCAAACCCCCGTCCAGCGCGTCCTGGGCGTGTTTACGGGCTGCTGCCAGATCATGGTCACGGAAGTTGCCGCACTCCAGTTCACTGACGCCGGGGATGGGGCGGTCATGCGCGGCGGTGTCCTGCAAGGCGGCCTCGAAGGCTTTGAGAATGCCCTGTTCGTCCGGTTCGCCGATGACTGCCATGTACATGCCGGTGCGGCAGCCCATCGGAGACACGTCCACGATGTCGCTCAGGTGATCGCGCAGGTACCCGGCCAGCAGGTGTTCGAGGGTGTGGATCGCAGCAGGTTCGATGGCTCCGGCATTGGGCTGGAGCAGCCGCAGGTCGTACTTGCTGATGCTGTCGCCGTGCGGGGTGGTTTTGACCCCGGCCAGCCGGACATAGGGAGCGTTGACCTTGGTGTGGTCCAGATCGAAGGATTCGACGTTTGCCATAGCGCCCATTGTGCCGCGCCTTCTGGCGGGAGAAGGTGGCAGGGAGGTGAAGTGCGCCTGCGGCTCTTCCGTCTTCACACCTTGCCCCTCTTCCTCCTCTTCATGGGCCGCACTCCATATACTGCGCGGCGTGCCGACGTTGACCGACCGTGCTTCCCGCTCCGCCTTCTGGCTGCCGCTGCTGATCGCCGCCGTGCTGATCGTGGCGGATCAGGCGCTCAAGGCGTGGGCGCTGGCGAACCTGCAACCCGGCCTGCCCGCGCAGGTGGTAATTCCCGGCGTGCTGGAATGGCTTCTGACCTTCAACACCGGCGCGGCCTGGAGCATGTTCAGCGGCAGCGCCGCCCCCCTGGCGCTGGGCCGCCTGCTGGTGGGGCTGGGCATTCTGGTCTACCTGTACGTGCGCCCGCAGCACCGCTTTCTCAGCGTCGTGCTGGCCATGATTTCTGCGGGGGCCATTGGCAACGCCATCGACGGCCTGCGCTTCGGGCAGGTCACGGACATGATCCACGCGCCCCCGCTGAGCGCCATCACGCGCGCCATCGGGCAGGGCGACTTTCCAATCTTTAACATCGCGGACAGTTGCGTGGTGGGGGGCACCCTCGCCCTGCTGATCGGCAGTTTCGTGATGGACCGCAAGCCGAAGGCCGAGGTCAATCCTCCGGGCGACGACGGTGCCCCTAAAGGCCACTGAAGCCCCGCGCGCGTTGAGCTGGAGATGACAAGAGCTGGAGCCACCCATAGCTGAATTTGAAAACAATAAAATGCGCCCCCTTCCAGTCTGGAGGGGGGCGCAATCTGTTCCTGAGTTCAGGTCAGGTCAGGCTCTTGCGGCACTTGGAGCAGACCCGCAGGCGCAGGCTGATGCCCGCACGCGTGACGGTGAGGGGCTGGAGGTTGGGCTTCTGGACCCGCTTGGAAACGCCGGTGACCTTGCGGCCCACGCCGCCCGCCGCACGGGCCTTACCCCGGCGGATGACCGAGTTCACGACAATCGGTCCCTTTCCGCATACTTCGCATACTTTCGACATGATGGTTTCTCCTTAAATCCGCGCCGGATTTTTTTGCTGTGACCGGGGGCCTGCACTGGGCCTTACGTGTTGCGGGCCTCGCATGTTGCGCGCGGGGCCTGACAGCACGCCGGACAGAATCCGACAAGCCTTGCGACTGTAGCACACGCCAGCGGACTGGGGAAAGTGGAAAAAAAGAGGCGGCAACCCGCGCCCCGTCATTCACTCAATTCAGCCCCCTGACCTCTTGGCGCAGCGCCTCCAGCTCCCCGCCCAGTTCGGCGGCCCGTGTCTTCGCGCCCTCAAGCCGCATCTGCTCCTGCTCGGTAAAGCGGGTGTAGGGGCTGATGGCGTCGCGCAACCGGGCGTCGGCGCGCTCCTGCTCGCGCTCGTATTCGCGGCGCACGATGGTTTCCAGGGCAGCGCGCAGATTCTCCACCTTGCTCCGCAGTTGCCGGTGCGCCTGCAATCTCTTGTTGGGCAGCACGAACAGGCCCAGGCTCCCCAGAGTCAGGCCCGCCAGGATGCCGCCGGTAAAGTCCAGCGCCGACGCGCCGATCAGTGCGCCCAGGCCCGCGCCGATGCCCAGACCACCAGCAAGACCGCCCACCGCGCCCTTCATGGCGTCCTCCGCATCGCGGGCCAGTTGGCGGGCCAGCTCGTTCTCGGTGACGTTTTCCAGGTGATCGTGGGCGCTCCCGGCGATGCTTTCCAGCAGCGCACCCCGGTCATAGGCGAAACGGGTGCGGGCCACCTCGTTGGACGGCTGGCGGCGGATTAAAAATGCCTGCACGTCCTCCCAGAAGTTCAGATTGGCCTCCACGAAGCGGTCGATCATGCTGCCGAACTGGCGGTCAATCGCGTCGGGTAAGTCGGCCACTGCCTGGGTACGGAACTCCCCTTCCATCTGGCGGCTGTTCAGCAGGCCCCGGATATTGCCGAAGCGCAATTTGTCGTCGATAAAGCGGTCCGCACGCACCTCGAACTCGGAGAGCAGACGGGCCACGCGGTTCAGTTGGCCGTCCAGCTCGCCCAGCATGGTCACGCGGTGGTGTTCGCGCTGGGCCTCCAGATCGCGCAGGATGTTCAGGTCTTCACTGAGGGTCTGGCGGGCCGCATCGGCGCGGGTGATCTCGCCCGACAGCAGTTCCGCCGCCGTGCCCAGCGGGCTTTGCAGCTTGAGGCGGGTGCGCTCGGTCTGTGACAGGCGCATCTTCAGCACCTCACGCAGACCGTGAAAGCCCGGATCGCCGCCGCGCTGCTCGGCCCGCGCGCTGATCAGCAGGACCGGCGGCGTCAGGCCCAGCACGCCGCGCGCCCCGGTTTCCACAAATTCGCGGACCTGCGCTTTCTGCTCCTGGGTTTCCAGCAGATCGGCCTTGTTGACCACCATGATCACGCTGCGGCCCCAGCGGGCGGCCAGACTCAGGAACTGGCGTTCGGACTCGGTGAAGGGGCGGTCCGAACTGGTCAGAAACAACACCAGATCGGCGCGGGGCAGAAAGCCCTCGGTCAGCGTCTGATGCTGGCGGATGATCGCGTTGGTCCCCGGCGTGTCCACCAGCGCCACCCCCTCCAGACTGGGCAGCGGGTAGGTCAGGCGGCTGACGAAGGGATCGCGGGTGGCCTCCATCTGCCCGGCCTTCTCGCCGTGGACCAGCACGTAAATGCGGTCCGTGGTGGGCGTGACGCCCTCGGGCAGCACCTGCGCGCCCAGCAGCGCGTTCACGAAACTGCTCTTGCCCGCGTTGAATTCGCCCACCACCACCAGCAGAAAGGTTTCATCCAGACTGCGGGCCGCCGTGCGGGCGTGTTCCACCACCTCGGGCGGCGCACCCTGGGTTTCCAGAAATGCCTGGATATCGGCCAGCAGCGTGCGCTCACGCGAGAGCAGGGCCTGAACCTGCGGGTTGACCAGATGGGGGGCCTGCATGGGAGAAGTGTAGAGGACGAAGTCCAGCGCAAGTGTGCGGGCGAGAAGAGGGGGTCTGGACCGGACCACTCGACTGGTGCAGAAGCTGAGAGGAGGGACAGGACGGCCTCTGGAGGCTACCTGCCGCACACGGGCGAGAACGCTCCCTCTCCATCAGGGAGTTCAAGGCTTTTTTAGCCAGCAGAGATACGGAGCAGCAGAAAGACGTGGAAGATCAGAGAGGGGGCGATACAGATGAACATTGCGATTTTTGGCGGAACCGGACGAACGGGCAGTGAAATCGTCCGCCACGCCTTGCAGGACGGCCATGCGGTCAAAGCTCTGGTGCGGAGGCTGAACAGCGTCAAGCCACAAAAGGGGCTGACGCTGGTTCAGGGAGACGCGCGAGATGCAGGGGCGGTGGAGCGGCTGATCGCCGGAGCGGACGCCGTGATCAGCGCCCTCAGCACCGATACGACAACCACGCTGACGGAGGCGACGACGGCCATGATTGCTGGCATGAAACTGCACGGCGTTTCCAGAATCGTGACGATTGGGACGGCAGGCATTCTGGAAAGCCGCACCGAGCCGGGCAAGCTGCGCTACCAGTCCAGCGAATCCCACCGCAAATCCACCTTTGCGGCAGAGGAACACCAGCGGGCCTGCGAGATGCTGCGCGCCTCCCCGCTGGAGTGGACGGTGGTCTGCCCCACCTACTTACCAGACGGCGAGGCCGTGGGCAGTTACCGGATAGAGCGGGATTACCTGCCGATAGACGGACAGCAGATTTCCACTGGGGATACGGCAGCCTTTGCCTACGCTGAATTGCTGGAGCAGGAGCATATCGGTTACCGGGTAGGTATCGCCTACTGAGGGCTTTTCAGCCTCACTCCCGGCGGTACGCCACCTGTCCGCCCACCACCGTCAGCAACGGCCAGCCTCTCAGCATTTCCCCGGCCCAGGGCGTGAACTTGGCCTTGGACTTGAATTCGGCGGGGCTGACTTCGCGTTCGGTCTCCAGATCAAGCACCACCAGATCGGCGGGCGCACCGGCTTCCAGCGAGGGCGCGGGCCAGCCCATCAGGCGGGCGGGGCCAGCCGTCATCAGGTCCAGCAATTTGTCCAGCCCCAGATCCCCACCAAAGCGCGTGTACATCAGCGGAAAGGCCAGTTCGATGTACGCAATCCCGCTGGGGGCGTCCAGCAAGTCGCGTTCCTTCTCGGCGCGGGTGTGGGGGGCGTGATCGGTGGCGATGCAGTCCACCGTGCCGTCTTTCAAGCCTTCCAGCAGTGCGTCGGCATCACGCTGGGTTCGCAGCGGCGGGGCCACCTTGTAGATCGCGTCGAAGCCGCGCAACGCCTCGTCGGTCAGGGTCAGGTGGTGGGGGCAGACCTCACAGGTCACGTTCAGGCCGCGTGCCTTCGCGCCGCGCACCAGTTCCAGGGCGCGGGCGGTGGACAGGTGCTGGATGTGCAGGTGCGCCCCCGAACCCTGCGCGTGCAGCCCCGCCAGAATCTCCAGATCGCGCGCCACGCGGGCCGCCTCCGCCGCTGCCGGGTTGCCAGGGAGGCCCAGTGCCTCGCTGACCGGCCCCTCGTTCATCACGCCGTCGGCGCGCAGGGAGGCGTCCTCGGCATGCACGCTGACCACCATGCCCAGGCTTCCGGCGTATTCCAGCCCCAGCCACAGCACCCGCGCGTTCTCGTTGGTGCGTCCGTCGTCGGTGAACATGACGGCCCCAGCGTCCTTCAGGTAGGACAGTTCGGCCAGCGTCTCACCGTTCTGGCCCTTCGTGAGTGCCGCCGCCGGATGCAGGCGCGCGAAGCCCAGCCCGTTGGCCTTCTGAATCAGGCTGCGGACGATGGCCGGATCGTCAATGACAGGCACGGTGTTGGGCATACAGACCACCGTGCCGTAACCGCCCGCCGCCGCCGCCGCGAGGCCGGAGGCCAGATCTTCCTTCTCGGTCTGCCCCGGCTCGCGCAGGTGGGCGTGCAGCTCGATCAGCGCGGGGGCGAGGGTGCCGCCCTGCCCGTCGATGGTCTCGCCTTCTGCCGGAATGTTCCAGCCTTTGATGACGCCGTTTTCGAGGGTGACGGTTTCGGTTTTGTCGGAGTTGGAACGCTTGATGTTGGTGATGGTCAGTGTCATGGAAACCTCGGTCAGAGAGGGCGGTTTCAGTTCAGTAGCTTCAGCGCCTCGGCCCCAGCCTGACGAATGCCGTCCGGGTCGGCGATCCAGACCAGACCGTTGCTGAAGCGGGCTTCAATGCGGTAATCGGCGCTGGACCCAATGGACAGGCGGCATGCCTCGACTTTCAAGAGCCGGGGCGGCTTGATGTCCTCAAAGCGCGGGCTGTCGCAATCGCCGGAGGTGGTGGTTTCACGGTCTTTGAGATACGCAACGTTCAGGGATGCTCGCACTTCGGCCAGATAGGCGCGGGCTTCGGCCTGTTCGGGGGTCTGGACTGTGACCGTGGGTGGAACTGCGGTCTGGGTTTGGGTGGGCTGGCAGGCGCAGAGGAAAAGGGCGGACACAAGAGCAGAGAGTTTTATTTGATCCCGGCCCCTCAGAAATTCCTTAAATGTCTTTCGATTGCTGATATTGCCACCCCTCACTTTCACTCGAACAAGTTCAGATAACTCTCGTCTTTATCCAAAGAAATTAGCCTTTCCAGTAGGTGCGCGCGGCTATCAGCTATCCATGCCTGATCATTCGGATAATTCAGCCATTCATACAGGTAGACCTTTTCTGTCCTGGAGTCCTCAAAAAGCGCTTCAGATGAGGTGCCGAAATCTCCTATGACTTTCCAATGCCATGACTCGTGATCAGCGGAAATATAAGTCATTAGTTCGCTTAACGAGAAGTTGGAGAGGAAATATGGATTGGCATCTATGCAAGACTCTGGAGCAATCAAAAAGACGCCGTGATGGGTGTCATCGAAGTGCCACTGGCCGGGCAACTTCCAGATGTCTGGCTTTGTCCCATCTTCGTTCATGAACTTTGCACTCAGTCCCGCCCCACCAAAAGGTGATACAGCACGCTCATTCGGATCGCCTGTCCATTTTCCACCTGTTGCAAGATGCGGCTGCGCGGGCCGTCTGCCGCCTCGCCGCTGATTTCCAGATCGCGGTTCATGGGGCCGGGGTGCAGAACGATTGCGCCGCTCTCGGCCTCCGCCATCAGCGTCTCGTTGACCTGATACGTGTCGGCGTATTCCTGCAAGCTGCCCAGAAAGCCGCCGCCCATGCGCTCTTTTTGCAGGCGCAGGGCCATGACCGCGTGTGCGCCGCGCACCGCTTCCTTCGGGTCGCTGGTCAGCGTGACGCCCGGCAGCGCGGCCAGATCGGAGGGGAGCAGGGTGGCCGGGCCGCACAGCACGACTTCGGCCCCCAGCATGGGCAGCAGTTCGGCGTTGCTGCGGGCCACACGGCTGTGGCGCACGTCGCCGATGATCGCCACCCGCTTGCCCTCCAGACTGCCGAATTCCTGGCGCACCGTATAGGCGTCCAGCAGCGCCTGGGTGGGGTGGGCGCGGCGGCCATCGCCAGCATTGATCACGGGTTTGCCACTGTAACGCGCCACCAGATGTGCGGCTCCGGCGGCGTGGTGGCGCACGATGTAGGCGTCCACCTTGTAGGCGGTCAGCACCTCCACCGTGTCGCGCAGACTCTCGCCCTTGCTGACGCTGCTGCTTCCGGCGGCGAAGGTCAGCACGTCCGCGCTCATGCGGCGCGCGGCCAGCTCGAAGCTGGTGCGGGTGCGGGTGGAATTCTCGAAAAAGGCGTTGCAGACGGTCAACCCTTGCAGCGCGGGCACTTTTTTGACCGGGCGGTCCAGCACCTGCAACATGGTGTCGGCGTTGTCCAGGATGGCCGTCAGGCGTTCGGGGGACCAGTCCTGAAAGTCCAGCAGATGCCGGGGCCGGGCCGTGGCAGAGACAGGGGCGGCGGTCATCGCAACTCCGCCTTCAGCTCGCTCAGATCCCACAGCTCCACGCTGTCCACGCCGTCGGTTTCGTGCAACTTGACCTTCACCACTTCGCTGCTGGCCGTGGGGAGGTTCTTGCCCACGTAATCGGCGCGGATGGGCAACTCGCGGTGCCCCCGGTCCACCAGCACGGCCAGTTGGATTCCAGCCGGGCGGCCCAGATCGATCAGCGCGTCCAGCGCGGCCCGCACGGTGCGCCCGGTGTACAGCACGTCATCCACCAGAATCACGCGGCGCTGCGAGATGTCGAAGGGCACCTTCGTCTCGCGGATGATCGGCTGGTGCGCCACCTCGCTCAGATCGTCGCGGTAGAGGGTGATGTCCAGCATGCCGGTGGGCACGTCCACGCCCTCCAGCTCGGAGAGTTTGGCGGCCAGACGGGTGGCCAGCGGAATGCCGCGCGTGTGGATGCCGATCAACGCCAGATTCTGCGCGCCCTTATTGCGTTCCACGATCTCGTGGGCAATGCGGGTCAGGGCGCGGCGCGTCTCGTCGTTGCTGAGAATGATCGCCTTGGGGCCGCTCACAGCATGGCTCTCAGTCCAGAAAGAAAGTCGGGCACAAAAAAAACGCCGCTCAGCGCTTGCTGACGGCTCAATTCGGGCGTGTTCATAGGGAACTCCTTCTCCTGCCTCACGGGGCGGGCGCAGCCTCACAGGACTGCCGAGAGAGGGGGGAAATTTGCAGGCGGGTGCCTGTCAGAGAGGAGTGTAACACCCAGAGGGCACGCCGTATTGCGCCCGCTCAAATGGAGAAAGGCCGGAGAGCAGACGCTCCAGCCTTCCCCTACCTCTGCTCACATCCCCTATTCCCCATCCCGCACCGCTTCCAGCAATTCCTCGGCCAGATTCAGCGCGGCGGGGCCGAGGGGGGCGCGGGTCACGCCCAGCAGGGTGCCCAGCTTCTCGCGGCGGGCGCTCGACAGGCTGGACCAGCGGGCCAGATCGTCGCGGTGGGTGCGGGCCGTTTCATCACGCAGGTAACGCAGCGCGCCGTCGTAATAACCCGCCGTGTAGGCAGTACGGGCGCGGCGTTCCTGAGCCAGCAGCCCCAGCCCGCGCGTGGCCAGCAGCGCCCGGCGGGCTTCCTCCTGACCGCCAAAAGCGTAGAGCTGTTCCAGGCGGTAAATGGACTTGGGAAAGCGCAGGCCCGCCGCCGCCCGCCACGCGTGGGGCAGCCGGACCTCGAATTCGGGCCACTGGTGGATATGGGTCAGCAGGGCCGGATACAGCAGGTTCAGGGCGATCTCGCGGGCGTCGGCCAGGGCCAGCAGTTGCTCCTGTACGCCGTGGCCCGGCCCGGTGTGGGCGGCGCGGGCGGCGGTCAATCCCTCGGCGGCCAGATTGAGCAGCTCGGCGCGATAGGCGGCCCGCAGAGACGCACTCAGGTTCCACAGCGTCCGCTGGATGCGCCCGTAATTACCGGTGGGGTCATACAGCACCCGGCTGGTGGCCAGCAGGGCCAGCGGGGCCTCGGCGCGGGCCGTATCCCAGTCACGCCACGCCTCCAGTTTCTCGAAGGGAAAACGCTCCACGCTCACGCCCGCGCGAATCTCGGTCTGCGGGGACAGCAGATCGCGCTCGAAGGTCACGAAGGTGGGCTGGCTGCCCGCCCAGGCCAGTTCGGTGTCGTAACTGCCCGCCCCGGCCACCGCCCGCACCTTGCGGTCCGCCACCAGACGCTCGCCTACCCGCTCGGGCGGATGGCGATCACTGTTCTGGGCGGCTGCGTTTTTAGATGATGCGGATGAGGGCACGGCGTTTTCCTTCCTTATGGCCCCAGTCTAACGGGCCAGCGCGGAAGTCTAGCGCGTGGGTGGCGGTGTCAACGTCAAACCATCTGATGGTCAGACGTTCGCGGCAATGACGGTCTGCACACCCACGACGCGTTCGCCCACGCTCACCTGCGGGGTCAGTTCGGCACCCAGGCACAGCATCACCAGTCCACCCTCGGCCAGAAAGGCGGCCTTGTGTCCAGCGCTGGCCTCATCGCCCCCCTTGAGGTAGGAGGTGGCCTTCAGACCTGCGCCGGGGGCCACCAGGGTCATGGTGACCTGACCCGCTTCTCCCTGTGTTACAAAACCCTGTGTCACAAAGCTCAGCCGCTCGTTTTCCAGCGTGCCGCGCCCGCCCAGCAGATCGGTGGGCTGCCCGGCCAGCATGGACAGCGCCTCGCCGGGGCCGAGCAGGGCCACGTCGCTGCGGCTGGCGGTGTGCTGCACCTCCGTGATCTGTCCGGCCAGCGGCTGATACACGTAATGCACGTCCAGCGGCCCGACAAAGATGCCCATCAGCCAGCCGTTCTGCGCCGCCGCCGCACTGCCCAGCAGGTCCCCTACCTTCAGGGCCGCGTTCAGCGCGTCGCTCTGAATCTTGCCGTCCTCGATGCGCCGCACGAAACTGACCACGCCGTCTGCGGGGCTGAGGACCACGCCCGCCCCAGTCGGCGGCACGCGCACGGGATCGCGGAAACGGTAGACGCTGCGCAGATACCACACGGCGGTTCCAGCGGCGATGGGAAGCAGAAGACGGCGCAGACGCATGGCGGCAGTCTAGCGGGCTGCGGCGGGGCTGCGGGTTTGCTCAGGGTTTGCTGGGAGTGGGCGTCCGCGCAGGGAACCCGGTCTTCAAGTTGCCGTCAGACCCAGCGACTAGACTCCGGGGGTGCGCCTCCTTACCCCCCTGTCTGCCCTGCTCCTTGTCGGTGCCGCCCATGCCGCGCCGATGCGCCTGGAGTTCTGGCATGCCATGACTGGCGTGCAGGACACGGTGGGCGGCTACGCGGCGGCCTTCAACAAGTCGCAGAGCGCCTACGAGATCGTGCCAGTCTCGCAGGGCAACTACCGCGAGATGCAGCCCAAGCTGGACGCCGCGATCAGGGCCGGGAAGCCCCCGGCGCTGGCGCAGGTGGAGTTCACGCAGTTTCCGGCGCTGGCCGCAGGCGGGCAACTGCTGGACCTGACCAGAGCCGTGGACGCGCTGCCAGACAGCCTGACGGGGGACTTTTACCCGGCGGTCTGGAAATCTGGGCAACTGGGCGGCAAGTTCTACGGTCTGCCGTGGAATGTCAGCGTGCCGGTGCTGATGTACAACGCCGGGGCCTTGAAACGGGCCGGAGTCAAGGCCCCAACCACCTGGACCGAACTGGAGGCCGCCGCTACGAAACTCGCGGGCGGCTCCAAACGCCCGCTGGTGGCCGTGGCGGATGCCTGGACCTTCGAGGCCAATGTGCTGTCGCGCGGCGGCTCGCTGGTGGACGGCACAAAACCGGCCCTGAACAGCCCCGACGCCGTGGACGCCCTGACCCAACTGGCCCGCATGAGCGCCGCGAAGACCGCCCAGCCGCGCACCCTGAACGACGCCACGCGCGCCGCCTTCGACTTTGCGCGCGGGCAGAACGTGTTTGTCCTGGCCAGCGTCGCCAACTGGACCGACGCCCGCAAGCTGCCGTTTTTTGACCTGGGCATCGCGCCCTTTCCCTGCGAGAAAGCCGGGGCCTGCACCGTGCTGCTGGGTGGGGCCACATTGAGCGTGCCGCGCGGCAACACGGCGGCGGCGCAGGCCGGGGCGCTGGCCTTCTGGCAATTCCTGAACGATCCGGCGCGGCTGGCGAACTGGGTGCAGGTCACCGCCTACGCCCCGCCCCGCAAGGCAGTCACGCCGCTGCTGGACGGCTGGTACGCCAGGAACCCGCAACTGCGCGTCGCCCACGCCCAGCTCAACCGCGCCGTGCCGCGCCCCCCGGTCCCCGACTACGAGGGCTGGACCCGCCTGCTGGAAACTGCCATCGATGGGGCCACCAATGGCAGGCAGAGCGCGAAGGCGGCGCTGGACGAGGCGCAGCGGCAGGCGCTGAAATAGAGCTGAGATTGATCATGGTCCGGTCATGCCCCTCTGCCTAAGCTCAGGTCACATCCGGCCAACGGGTGCGGCTTGAAAAGGAAGGAGGAACAAGATGCAGCACGTCATTCTGTTCGGGGGCGGCGACGGCGGGGGGCTGATCATCACAGCAGACGGGGTCAGGCGGATCCCACCGTGGACCCCGGAAGTCCGGCACATGCTGGAGGGCGTGAATGCGCTGAGCCGCCTGAAAATGGAGGGGGCCAGCGCTCTGGCAGAAAAGCTGCTCTCGTCGGCTGAAAAGGCAGTCGAGCAGCTTACTGGAACGCTGGAAAAGGGCACCACCGTGACCTATCTGGGCCGTGGCGGGGGCCAGCACGCCGATTTCGACGACGGTTTCGTCTGCGGCACACCCTGGCGTAGACCCATCCCGATTCCCGGCCCCAAAGCGCTGCGCGGCTTCCAGATCACACCGGGCTAAAACGGAAATGGACGGGCGGCGGGCGGGCGAACATCCCGGCCCGCCTTCTCGCGCCGGGCGGCTACACTGTCCCCCGATGAGCGTCCTGTATCTGCTGCTGACCCTGGCCTTCGCGGGCGTGTTGCTGGCGCTGCTGGCCCGCCCAGTCGCGCGGGCGGGCATCGTGTGGGGGCTGGCCGCACTGCTACCGCTGATGGCGGCCATGACTGGAGCGCTCAGTGTGCAGGCGCGTTCGGCGCGGACGCTGGCCGACTACCCGCCGCGCCCGGTCACGCTGACCATCTCGGACGGGATTTTCAAGCGGGCGGTGGTGCTGGATTTCATGGACGCCGCCTGCGTGGAACGCGCCGTGCGCCTGCGTTCAGAGGCGATCCTGACCACCCCCGAGGGTCCGCTGCGGCTGGGCGCAAGGAGTCAGGTGGACGGCCCCATGCTCCCCCGGCCCGTGGTGGAAGCCCTGACCCTGCGCGGCGAATTGATCTGCCCCAACCTCAAAGCCGTGCAGGAAAAGAAGAAATAGCCTCTGCCCGGATAACCATTGCCGACTTCCGCTCACCCTATGCTGATGGGCATGGCCCGCAAAACACCCGATCCCAGTTGGTACGCCCCGCCCAAAGCCGCCGATCCCTGCGTGCTGTGCGGGCGCGAGGCCCCCAGCATGACCGATCACCATCTGGTTCCCAAATCCCAGGGACGGCGGCAGGGCGTCAAACCCGGCGACATTCCCACCGTGCGGATGTGCGCGGCCTGCCAGGGCTACCTCCAGAAGACCTTCAGCAATTCGGAACTGGCAAACGAGCTGAACACGGTGGAAGCCATGCTGGAGCGCGAGGAAATCCAGCGTTTCATCACCTGGGTCCGCAAGCAGCCGCTGACCAAGGGCGTGCGAGTCCACTAAAGCAGTTGTCATAAAAAGACCATTTTTATGACCGAGCAAAGCGGGCAAGCGTCCTCTCTTCGAGCTGTCCCAGTCAAGGGCGTCTGTTCTGCCCAAGACGGCGAGAGACTTTTGTCGAGCAGGACGGAATTGCAAAGCTGCGAAGCAGAGAATGGAGTCGCCGGAAGTCTGTTTTTCCGGTGACGTAATTCGGAGAACTGCTCTAAAGACCACCGACGACTGCGGTGAACGGTGAAGGGCGGGGCAGACCTCCGGCCTGCGCGGACCCGTAGACTGCCCCTGTGAATCCCGTCAAGACGGCCTTCAAGCTGGCGCTGCCCGCCGTGGAGCGCGCGGTCCTGGCGGCGGACCGGGCCATCAGCAGTTACGTGCAGCCGCGCCGGGCACGGGGGAAACTGCTGCTCCAGCCCTACGTGGGCTGGGGAACCCCACACGGCGTCGAGCTGACGGGCCGCGTGCTGCTGCCGCGCACCATGTCGCCCCCTGCCACCGGAGACCGGCGCTGGCGCAACTTTCTCAACAGCATGCGCCGCCTGTTCTCGCGCGAGGTAGGCGGCGTCAGGGTCAACGGCGTGCTGGACGGCATCAATGCCTGTGCGGTCAGCAACGAGAACGGCTATTTCACGCTGAATTTTACCCCTCTTAGCCCGCTGCCGGGCGGCTGGCATGAAGCCGCACTGAGCATCGAGGGCAAGGAGGGCCAGACCCGCGCCCGCGTGCAGGTCATCGGTCAGGCCCGTTTCGGCGTGATCAGCGATCTGGACGACACCGTGATCCAGTCGGACGTGACCAGTCTGCCGCGCATGCTGGTCACGGCATTGACCGGCAACGCCCGCACCCGCTCTCCCTTTCCCGGCGTGGGGGCGCTGTACCGCGCGCTGGCCCGCGAGGGCGAGGGCCGCAATCCGGTCTTTTACGTGTCCAGCAGCCCCTGGAACTTCTTCGATCTGCTGTGGCAGTTTCTGGACTACCGCCGCATTCCGCTGGGGCCGATGTTCCTGCGGAGCTGGGGCGCGGGCCTGCTGGCCGAACACGGCGGCCACAAACACGGCGTCATCGACCGCCTGTTCGAGCGCTTCCCCGACCTGAAATTCGTCCTGATCGGAGACAGCGGCGAGCAGGACGCCCTGATCTACTCCGAGGTGGTCCGCAAATACGCGGGCCGCGTGCTGGCCGTGTATATCCGCGATATCACGGGTGCTTTTCAGGACGAGACCGTGCTGAAGCTGCGCGGCGAACTGGCCCGCGCGGGCGTCGATCTGGTGCTGGCCGCCGACAGCCTGAACGCTGCCGGGCACGCGATGGCGATGGGCCTGATCACCCCCGGCGAATATCGGGGCGTGCTGGTCAGCGTAACCGGCCCCACCGAACGCTGAGAAACAATTCAGGTCAGCGCCCAGCCTTTACCCTGTACGGCGTGACCTCCTCTCCCCCGCCCGCCGAACTGACCCCCGCACAGGCCGAGGTGGTGGGCCGCGCCGCCGACGCCATCCGCCAGCACGCCGCCGAATGCGAGGCGGCGCAGGACGTGACGCCGGGGGCCGCAGCCGCCCTTTCCGGGAGCGGCTACACCCGTCTGGCCGTTCCTGAAGACCGGGGAGGGCTGGGAGCCAATCTCTCGCAGTTCGCGCGGGCACAACTGACGCTGGGCGCGGCGGATGCCAGTCTGGCCCTGATCCTGGCGATGCACGGGCAGGTGACCGGGGCGGCGTTTCAGGGCCGGACCCTGCCGGAGCCGCTGCTGAAAGTGGTGGCCGAGGCCGGAGTGCGCGGCGAACTCCTGAACGCCCTGGCCAGCGAACCCGAACTGGGCAGCCCCTCGCGCGGAGGGCTGCCACAGACGCACGCCGCGCCGCAGGGCGAGAGCTTCGAGGGCGGCGGCTGGCAGATCACGGGCCGCAAAACATGGTCCACCGGGGTGCGGGCGCTGCACTGGGCGCTGGTCACTGCCACCACGCCTGATGGGCAGGTGGGCCGTTACTGGGTGGACCTGCACGGTCCTGGCGTCCAGATCGAGGAAACGTGGCAGGGGGCGCTGGCCCTGCGCGGCAGCGGCAGCCACGACGTGGTGTTCACGGACGCGCCCACCACGCTGCACGCACCGCCCGCTCCCGGCCAGCCCGCCAGCAGCGCGTGGTTCTGGACCGCCATCGCCGCCACCTACCTTGGGGTGGGATTTGCCGCGCTGGACGCCATCAGCGCCTACGCCCGCGTGCGCGTACCCACTGCTTTGGGCGCACCGATTGCCACCCTGCCGCGCATTCAGGAAAACGTGGGGCGCACGGCTGGCGCACTGCACGCTGCCCGCGCGTTGCTGCTGGAATCGGCAGCCCGCTGGGACGCGGACCCCAGCGCCACCTCCGTTCCTGGCATCGGCGCGGCCAAAGCCCATGCAGCGAATGCGGCAGTGTTCGCCACCGATCTGGCCTCGCGCACGGCGGGCGGCGCGGCCCTGAGCGCGGCCCTGCCCCTGGAAAAACTGCTGCGCGACGCCCGCGCGGGCCTGACGCATCCACCCACGGACGACACGGCTTACACGGCGCTGGGGCGGCAGATACTGGAGAATTGAAACCCGGACATCAGAGGTAGCGGATGCAGTTCGTCAGGAAACAGCGTTCCCTCTTGCCCCGCCGTCCCCGACTCGCGTATAGTCTTCTCTTGGTCAAGTGGGGCAGGGCAGACCAACGGCACAGGCGCAGCGGTGTTCATTCACGCAGCAAAAGCCTGAGCGGCCCGAACCCCAGACGCAAGCGCGGTCAATGCCGATGTGAGCGGACTAAACAGGAGGGCCAACCATGCCCAAGATGAAGACACTCAAGAGCGCCGTGCGCCGGATCAAGATCACCGGCACCGGCAAGGTGATGGCGTTTAAAAGCGGCAAGCGCCACCAGAACACCGGCAAGAGCGGCGACGAGATTCGCGGCAAGGGCAAGGGCTTCGTGCTGGCCCATAGCGAATGGGCGCGCATGAAAAAAGCGCTGCCCTATAAGGGTGGCAAATAATGCCTCGCGTCAAGACCGGCATCGTCCGCCGCCGCCGCCACAAGAAGGTGCTGAAGCGCGCCAAGGGTTTCTGGGGTTCACGTAGCCGCCAGTACCGCAACGCCTTCCAGACCCTGCTGAACGCCGCCACCTACGAGTACCGGGATCGCCGCAACAAGAAGCGCGACTTCCGCCGCCTGTGGATTCAGCGCATCAACGCGGGCGCACGCCTGCACGGCATGAACTACTCCACCTTCATCGGTGGCCTGAAACTGGCCGGGATCGAGCTGAACCGCAAGGTGCTGGCCGACATCGCCGCCCGCGAACCCGAAGCCTTCAAGGCACTGGTGGACGCGGCCCAGGGCGCGCGCAACAACAAAGCCGCCTGAAGATCAGACCATAAGAAAGACCGCCTCCTGATCGGGGGCGGTTTTTTCGGTTCAGGTCTTTTCAAGGTCAAGGGTCAAAGAGAACGGCGGCGGGAGATCAACTCCTCGCCGCCGTTCACCGTTGCGCTCACGGCTCGAAGGTATCCTGGAAGGCGTAGCGGTCTCCGCGAACCCAGTAGTTGACATAGCTGGCGCGTTTGGTGCCGCTGTAGGTGGTGCGGCGTAGCAGAAAGGCAGCAGTGCCCAGCGGCACGCGCAACAGGTCCGCCTCTTCCTGGCGCAGGTTGACGGCTTCCAGATTCTGCTCGACGCGGGCCATCGGGACGCCCATGCTGACCATCGTTTCGTGGATGCTCTCGGCGTTCAGGTTCTGGTCCAGCAGGCCGGGAGCCAGCGCGGCGTTCACGTAGCGTTTCTCGATCACCAGCGCCTCGTCCCCGGCATTCCGCAGACGGTGGACGAAAATCACCGGATCGCCCGCCTGGATTTGCAGCACGATGGCAATCTCGGGCGTGGCCTCGATCTGCATGGCGCGCAGGACGGTGGTGCGGTGATCGGGGTGGCGCGCCCATTCCTTGAAAGGTCTGACCCGAAAGGTGCCCTGCCGGAAGCGTTTGCCGGTGGGAAAGGTGCCCGCGCCCTGCACGCGGTACACGTAACCCTCGCGCTCCAGTTCGTCGATGGCGCGGCGGGCGGTCATGCGCGAGACCTCGAATTCGCGGGCCAGTTGCGGCTCGCTGGGCAGCGGCAGGCCCTCGACATAGTGGCCACCCAGCAGCCGGTCTTTCAAGGTCGATTTGATCAGCGGGTATTTCGCCATGCATCCCTCCGGGGCACTCCGCGCGTGCATTTTTATACACAGGCGAGAGCTTGAGCCTATCTTATGGTTAGTGTCCGAGGTACACAAGCTTGTCTGGACAGTGCCTCATGAAAAGGCTACACCCGGAAGACCTTCCATTCTCCAGTTCGGGTGGTGAATGGCTGTACTGGGAGAGAAGCAATAAAACGGCAGTTGAGCCAGAAACAGCGTTCCAGACGAGAAAACAGACCTGTAATACGGAACCTCGGCAGCGCCCCATTGACCGGGTCAAAAAATTTCGCAACGCTCTGGGGGACACCCGCCCACAGCAGTCTGCCGCTAGCCGCCGATGTGCGACATCTCGACTTTCTGCCGGTCCTTCTGCCCGCGCGTGATCTCTCCGCGTTCCTCGCTGTAGCGGTCTGTGCGCGCACTCCAGACTTCCGAAACCAGGGTACGCATCGCCTCGTCGTCGGCCCCGGCGCGCAGTGGGGCACGCAGATCGGTGCCGCTTCCGGCAAATAAACAGGTGTACAGCACGCCCACCGCCGAGATGCGCGCCCGCGAACAATCGCCGCAGAACGGCGCGCTGACCGAGGAAATCAGCCCCACCTCATGGCCGTCCGCGCTGACGTGCCGGGCCGCCACCTCCCCAGTGTAATTGGGATTCAGGGCCTCAAATTCCGCCCCGGTGCCGTCCGCGCTCAGGCGGGCCAGCACCTCGCGGGAGGGCACCACGCTATCCAGATTCCAGCCGTTGTGGTTGCCCACGTCCATAAATTCGATAAAGCGCAACACCGCCCTGTCGCGCAGGGCCAGCCACAGATTTCGCAAGCCGTCCTCGTTGACGCCGCGCTGCACCACCGTGTTGATCTTGACGCCCAGGCCCGCCGTCAGCGCGGCCTCGATGCCGTCCAGCACCTTTTGCGGGTGCGTTCCCAGGCCGTTCATGCGCCCGAAGACCTCTGGATCGAGGCTGTCGATGCTGACCGTCACGCGGTCCAGACCCGCCGCGCGCAGGTCCGCCGACATGCGGGGCAGCAGCAGGCCATTGGTGGTCAGGGCGATGTCCTGCACGCCCTCGATCTTTGCGAGGCGTGAGATCAGCTCGGGCAGATCGCGGCGCAGCGTGGGTTCGCCGCCCGTAATCCGCAGTTTCTGCACGCCCAGATCGACGAAAGTGCGGGCCAGCCGCTCGATTTCCTCGAAGCTCAGGAGTTCGGCGCGGGGCAAAAAGGCGTAGTCGGGGCCGAAGATCCCGGCGGGCATGCAATAGGTGCAGCGCAGATTGCAGCGGTCCGTCACGCTGATCCGCAGGTCTCGCAGGGGCCGTCCCAACTGGTCTACCAACATTGCCCCCAACATACGCCGCCTGCGCGTGGGCAAAGGCGGATCAAGGCCCAAACGCTGGCCCCCCATCCAACCCAATCTCCAGCCGAATCAAGCCACCTTCCTCTGCCACCCACCCCGGCTAGAATGGACAGCACTATGGATATGAAGAAGCTGATGAAGCAGATGCAACAGGCCCAGGGAGCCGCCGCCAAAATTCAGGAAGAACTGGCCGCCAAGTCGGTGGAAGGCAGCGCCAGCGGTCTGGTCACGGTCACCATGAACGGCCACGGCAAGGTCACGGCCCTGAAGATCAAGCCCGAGGCGGTGGACCCCAGCGACGTGGAAGCCCTGGAAGACCTGATCCTGGTGGCCGTGCAGGACGCCAGCGCCAAGGCCGACGCGCTCCAGCAGGACGCCACGCGCGGGCTGGGAATTCCCGGATTTTGAAGAGGGTTGTGGGCTGTGGGGCTGTGGGCTGTGGGTTGTGGGTCGTGGGAAAAGAGGGTGAGCGGTCAGTGTCCATCAACCATCAACCATCAACCGTTACCGGATACCGCCCATGAAATACCCCCCTTCCCTCGTCGCGCTGATCCGCGAGCTGTCGCGCCTGCCGGGGATTGGCCCCAAGAGCGCGCAGCGGCTGGCCTTCTACCTGTTCGAGCAACCGCGTGAGGACATCGAGCGGCTGGCCGGATCGCTACTGTCGGCCAAGCGCGATCTGCACAGTTGCCCGGTCTGTTTCAACATCACCGACGCCGAGGTCTGCGACGTGTGCAGCGATCCGGCGCGCGATCAGGCCATCATCTGCGTGGTGGAGGAACCCGGCGACGTGATCGCCATCGAGCGCAGCGGCGAGTACCGGGGCCTGTACCACGTCCTGCACGGCGTATTAAGTCCCATGAACGGCGTGGGTCCCGAGCAGCTTCACATCAAGCCGCTGCTGCCGCGCGTCACCGACGGTCAGGAAGTGATTCTGGCCACCGGGACCACGGTGGAGGGCGACGCCACCGCGTTCTACCTTCAGCGCCTGCTGGAGCCGCTGGGCGCAACCGTCAGCCGGATTGCCTATGGCCTGCCGGTGGGCGGCGCGCTGGAGTACGCCGACGAGGTCACGCTGGGCCGCGCCATGACCGGACGCCAGCAGGTCAGCAAGCCCCGGCCCCCGACTCCAGGCTGAGAAACAACTGGCTTCCCCGCCTTCAGCTCAGGCCGAACGCCTCGCGCACGTTCAGGGCGAACACCTGGAAGCTGAGGCTGGGGCTGGCGTAGGCTTCCAGCGCGCTTTGCAGGGCGTCCAGTGCGGTGTCGGCACGGGCTCGCTCGTGGGCGGGGCGCTGCCGCCAGGTGAAGCGCAACGCTTCGGGGTGCCACGCCGGATCGAAGCGCTTTTCCAGCCGTTCGGCGGCTTCCAGCGCGCTCAGCAGGCCCACGCCCAGCGAGTTGTCCAGCTCGCGGGCGTCTTCCAGCGCGCCGCGCACGCCGTCCAGATCGGCCAGCACGCCCGCGCGTCCGGCGGCAAAGGCCACCAGTTCGGCGTCGGCCTCGTGCCCGGAGCGGATCAGCGCCGACTCGATGGTGTGATCGGGCAGCGGAGCCACCCCCAGACGGGCGCTGCGGCTGACGATGGTGGGCAGCACCGAACGGCGGTCCTCGGCCAGAAACAGGAACAGGGCGCGGTGCGGGGGTTCCTCCACCAGCTTGAGCAGGGCGTTGGCGGCCTCCGGCCCCAGGTGTTCCGCGCCGCCCACGATCACCACGCGGCGGGCAAAGCTGGGCCGAACCTCCAGAAATTCATAGATGTGCGTCTCGTACTCGCGGGTCTTGTCGCGCTCCCGCAGCACCGCGCCGATGGGAATCAGTTTGCGCCGCGCCGCCTTGCCGGTGGCGGTGGTGGCGCGCGGCTCCACCAGCAGCACGTCCGGGTGCGCCCCCGCCGCCAGCGCCAGACACGAGCGGCACACCCCGCACGCCTCGCCGTCCATGCCGCGCGCCCCCTGGCAGTTCTGGGCCGCCGCGATGGCCCAGGCCACGGCCAGTTTGCCCACCCGCGCCGGACCGGTCAGCAGCAGCGCGTTGCCGCTAAAGGCGTCGGCCTGTTCGATCAGGGAGGCGTGCAGGATCATGCCGGGCTGTGGGGTGTGGGTTGTGGGTTGTAGGAAAAGACGGTGATAGGGCGGGTCAGATCAATTTCCCCAAAGGAGGCATTCGCAACGCTCAGGAGACGGCAAAATCTCTGCCCCACAGCCCACGACCCACAGCCCACACCCCTCACTTCCCCACCGCCAGCCGCGCCGCCAGCACCTGCGGCAGCCCAGCCTCCAATGAGGCTTCCTGGGCGCGGGGGATGTCGTAGGCCACGCGGAAAACCTCGAAGTGAGAGCGGGCCGTGTCGTAGATGGCGTAACTGGCCCTGGGATTGCCGTCGCGCGGCTGGCCCACGCTGCCGGGGTTGAGGATCACGCGGGTGGTGGGCGGGACCATGTAACTGCCGCCGTCGTGGAACAGTTGGCCCTTGATCCACTCGCCAGTGGGGGCGTTCAGGGTGGCATATACGGCGGGAACGTGGGTGTGGCCCACGAAGCCCAGGCGACCCTGCCACTGCCCGAAGACCTCACGGGCCGCCGCCACCGAATCGGTGTAGTCGTCCAGACTGACCGGGGTGCCGTGGCGGTAACGCGCGCCCACATCCGGGTCGTCGATGCCGTCGCGCCAGGTGCGGACCCAGCCGATATCGCGCTCAGATAAACGCTCGATCTGCCAGCGCAAGGCCAGCGAGACCACGCTGTCGCGGGTGGCCCGCTTGCCGTCCACATATTCCAGCAGCATCTGATCGTGGTTGCCCATGATGCAGACGGCGTCCAGATCACGCAGCACGTCCAGCACCTCACGCGGATTGGGGCCGTAGCCCAGCGCGTCACCCAGGTGGATCACCTGATCGTAACGGCGCGAGGACGCGTCCTTCAGCACCGCCCCGAGTGCAGTGTTGTTGGCGTGGATGTCAGAGATCAACAGCAGCCGCACGTCTCGCATGATAGCGCCCTGACGTGGAACACACCCGCCTTCAGGAAATGGCTGAACTCGCTCCAGGAAACGCTTTCAGGAGGCGGAGCGGGAGAGGCGCGAACTCAATGCCGCCTCGCCGCAGTGCCTGTCCGCAGAAAAGAGCGCTCTGCTCAGTCCTCCTCGCGGTCATCCGGGTCCTCGAAACCGTCCACGTCGTCGTCGGAATCGTCGTCATCCCCGTCACCCTCCCAGCCGGGCAGATCCTCTTCCACGCGGGTGCGGCGCAGGTCGTCGCGGGGGGCACTCAGGCGCAGGTCGCCCGTGGCCTCGCTGCCGCCCTCGCCGCTCAGACCCGCCTGGGCGCGGGCCAGCACGACAGGGTCTGCCGGTTCGGCCCCGTAACGCTCGGCCAGATAAGCAGCCACCCACGCGCCGAAATACCACAGCGCCAGCGCGGCGGGATAGCCCTGCGCGCCGTTCGGGGCCGGAACGTGGATGATCTCGTCGATGCGCGAATCCAGAATCTCGCGGGCCAGCAGCAGGGCCGGATCGGTATCGCCCAGGATCAGGGCCACCTTGGCGTCGCCCTGCTCGTGGCGGGCGTCGAAAGCCCCACTGGCCAGGGGCAGAATGTCACCCAGCAGCGGTACGGCCAGCGTCTTGCCGGTGCGGGCCAGCAGTTGCTGCCACGCGTGCGGCAGGGCGTCGGCGTCGCTGGCCGCCAGCAGCAGCGGCGTGCGGCCCCACAGGCTCCAGGCCAGATCGCGGGCGGGGTTGTTCTCTTCGATATTCGGGGAGCAGCGGGCGGCCAGATCGGTCAGCGCGGCGTCGGCGGCCTGGGCTTCCTCGGCGTGACCGCTGGCGTAGGCCACCGCCTGTGCGAAGTGATAGGTAGAGAGCGGCCCCCCCGGCACCAGCACATCGATCTCGTCGGGGCGGCCCCCGGTGCTGATGCGGCGGGCGGTGGCCCCGGCCACTTCAGCCAGATCGGCGTAATCGGTGGCGGCGGCCCCAGCGTCGGGACTGCTCAGGACGAACTGGGTTCCGGTGCGGGTCAGGCTGGGTAGGGCCAGCGCTTGCAGCAGGTGGGCGGCCAGCGTGCCCTCGCCCACGCCGACCAGGGCGTAGGGGGCCGTTTCGGGCGTCTGGGGGCCATCGTAACTGCCGGGCAGACGGGGCAGCAGACCCAGCAGACCGCTGGACGGAACGTTGGAACCGGAGGTGGGATCGCTCATGCCTTCCAGCGTACAGGGCGGGGCTGCCACCTGTCCTCCAGATGAATGAAGGCGGCCAAAAACAGGCCCCACAACGCACTTCGCGGCTTCACGCCCGTTTAACCTTGCATGCTAGACTCTTGCGCGTGTGTTTGCTGGACCTGTCTTTGCTGGACCCCTGCGCCGAACAAATCTGCGCTCAACAAACCTGGGCCACGAAAAAACCACCCCGCAGGGTGGCGAATTTCTGGACGTGGTGCACTCGACTGGACTTGAACCAGTGGCCTTTGGCTTCGGAGGCCAACGCTCTATCCACCTGAGCTACGAGTGCATGCAGGGCATGTACGCTAGCACCAATATTTAAGGAGATCAAGTGAACCGAAAGAAAGTCACCAACGTCATGCTGATCGTGCTGGCCCTGCTTCTGGTGGTCGGCATGGCCTACCAGTTCACCCCCAATATCGCCGGGCTGTTTAGCGGCAACAAGACGACTGGCACGCCCGCCCTGACCGTCAACGGGAAGACCATCACCGCCGAGGAACTGGATCAGGCCCGCCGGGGCAACCAGGTTCTGAGCAGCACCGACACGGGCGTGCTGGGCGACGATTTCAAGACCGTGGTGGTGGCCAGCCAGATTCAGCAGGCGCTGGTCACGGCGGCGGCCCAGGACATCAAGGTCAGCCGCAACGACGTGAACGCCGAGGTCACCAAGGTCCGTGAGGCCAACAACTTCAAGGACAACAAGGCGTGGACCGACGCCCTGCAAAGTGCGGGTCTGACCGACGCCGGATACCGCGAGTCGGTGGGCGAGCAGCTTGCCGTTCAGCGCAAGGTAGAGGAAATCAAGAAGGCCGCCCCCGTCCCCACCGACGCCGAGGCGAAGCTGTACTACGACCTGAACCCTGAAGCCTTCCAGAGCGACGCCCGTATCCAGGGCCGCCAGATCGTGGTGGCCGACAAGGCCAAAGCTGCGGCGCTGCTGGCCCAGGTCAAGGGTGGGGCGGATTTCGCAGCCCTGGCCTCGGCCAACAGCACCGAGAACAAGGACCGGGGCGGCGCACTCGGCCCCATAGAGAACGGTGTGCCCCGCCCGGTGGCCCTGGTGGCCCTGCCCGCAGAAGTGGGAGCGGCGGCCTTCGCCCTCACAAATGGCGGCCTGACCGATGTGGTCACCAGCGGCGGCAAGTTCTACATCGTGAAGGTCGAGAAATTCCTGCCGCCCGCTCCCAAGCCCTTCGATGAGGCCAAAACCGACATCATGGCCGCCCTGAAGACCCAGAAGGAAAACGCCGCGCTGGAAAGCTGGCTGGACGGCCTTCAGAAAGATGCCAAGATCGTGTACACCGACCCCAACTGGAAGACCGAGAACCCCACCGTCGCCACCGTCGCGGGCAAGGACATACCGTACTCGGACGTGGTGGAAGGCGTGGTCAGCAACCAGCAGTTCTCCTCTCTGCTTCAGCAGGTGCCGCCCGAACAGGCTGCCGGTCTGGTCAACGGGATTCTGAAGCCGCAGGTGACGCAGGGCCTGATCCAGACCTACGCTGCGCCCGCCATTGCCGAGAAGCTGAAACTGGACCTGACCGGCACCCGCCAGAACATCGCGCAGGGTCTGGCCGCCTACGGCGCGCGTGACGTGAAGGTCAGCGACGCCGACTTGCAGGCGTATTACGATCAGAACAAGAAGCAGTTCGAGATCCCCGCCAGCGCCACCGTCAGCGAGGCCAGCTTCCGTGACCGCAATCAGGCGCTGGCCTTCCGCGCCGACTGGAAGGGCGGCGATTTCACGGCGGCAGCGGGCAAGGCCGGGGGCACCGTCAGTGAGCGCGGTTCTGTGACGGCTGGCGACAGTAAACTGAGTCCCGAACTGGAAGCCGCCGTCTTTGGGGCCAAGACCCTCAAGGACGCGGGCGAGGGCAGCCTGAGCGACGTGGTGAAAGTCGGGGACCGCTTCTCGGTGCTGTACGCCACCGATCTGAAGCAGGCCGTGACCCAACCCCTGAGCGCGGTGCGTGCCCAGATTGAGCCGCAGGTGCTGGCCACCAAGAAGGGCGAGGCCGGACAGGCTTTCGTGACCAAAGAAGTCGCCACCCTGAAGCCCACCGACAACCTGGAAAAGGTGCTGGCTGCCCAGGCCAAGCGCGTAGCCGCCGCCGAACCCAAGCCGACGACGCCCGCGCCGGGTGCGCCCGCGACTCCTGGCACGCCCGCCACCCCGGCAACCCCGGATAGCGCCGCGCCCGGTACGCCGGATTCCGCCGCTCCTGCCGGGGCCGCTCCCACGGACACTGCGCCCACGGACACCGCGCCTACAGACACGGCTCCTACAGACGCCGCGCCTGCGGATACTGCCCCCATCGACAGCACCACGCCCCCAGCTACCGACACGACGCCAGCGACCCCCGCCAGTCCCTGAACCCTTCTCTTTCCAGAACAGGCAGCCCGCGAATGGGTTGCCTGTTTTCTTTTGCTGCCAGTCCAGTTGCTGCCAGTCCAGACCGTTGCGCCAGTCCCGCAGAGCGGCCAGCCCCGGCCCGCTAGAATGCCCCCTGTTATGTCGCGTGTCTTTTCAGGAATTCAGCCCACGGGTCAGCCCCATATCGGCAACTACTTTGGGGCGATGCGCAATTACGTCTCGCTGGGCGAGCAGTACGGCAAGAACAGCATCTACTGCGTGGTGGACCTGCACGCGCTGACCAATCCGGCGGCGTTTGATCCCAGACTGCTGGCCCAGCGCACCTTTGAAATGGCGCTGGCGAACTTCGCGGTAGGTCTGGACCCCAGCAAGGTGGTCTTTTTTGTGCAGTCGCACGTCCCCGAGCATCAGGAGCTGAGCTGGATCTTCACCAACCTGACCCCAGTGGGCGAGCTGGAACGCATGACCCAGTACAAGGACAAGGCCGGCCAGTTAGAGAGCGTTCCAGCCGGGCTGCTGATGTACCCGGTGCTGATGGCCGCCGACATCCTGCTGTACAAGGCCGACACCGTGCCCGTGGGCGAGGATCAGACCCAGCACATCGAGCTGACCCGCGAGATCGCCCGGCGGTTCAACCACACCTTCGGCGAGACCTTCCCCGAACCCAAAGCGGTGTACAACAAGGACGCCCTGCGGATTCCCGGTGTGGACGGCCACGGCAAGATGAGCAAGAGTAAGGGCGAGAACAGCACGCTGGGCCTGCTGGAGCCGCTGGACGCCGTGTGGCAGAAGCTGCGCGCCGCCCCCACCGATCCGGCCCGCGTGCGCCGCACGGACCCCGGCAACCCCGACGTGTGCCTGATCTTCGATTACCACAAGCTGTTTTCAGACCTGCCCATTATTGAGATGGTGAATGTGGAATGCCGCCGCGCCGGGATCGGCTGCGTGGACTGCAAGAAGAAGCTGATGGAAGGCGTGACAGTGGCCCTCTCCCCCATTCAGGAGCGGGCGGCGGAACTGGCCCAGCACCCGGACGACATCCGCGACGCGCTGGCACAGGGTGCGAAGGAAGCCCGCGCCATCGCCGCGCCCGTGATGGCAGAAGTGCGCGAGAAGGTGGGCTTTCTGAAGCTGTGAGGGCTGAAGTTGTGAGGGCGGAGTCTTGACCCTCTCGCCCTCTGGCGGCTTCGTGGTGGAGTTGCCGGTCTTTGCTGGCACGCTGGCCGAACTCGCCTCCGCGTTGCGGGCCGGGCGAGTCTTGCCGCAGGAAGTGGGCCTGCTGACGCTGACGCGCGGCGTGCTGGCCTGGGTGCAGCGGTTGACCGGAGGCAGCTTTGCCGAGGCGCACCCCGATCTGCTGCCCACCCTGGCCACCGTCATTGCCCTGAAAGCCCGCCTGCTGCTGCCCCAGCCCGAGCCGGAGGCGTGGCACGAGGACGCCCCCGACGAACTGCTTGACGTTTTGCTGGAAGGCGTCGAGGCGCTGGCCGAACTGGACGAACTGGTGGGCTTTCTGATGGCCCGCCGCCGCGAACGCGAGGGCCTGATCGCGGCCCGGCCCGTCACGCTGGACCTGCCGCGCCGCGAACGCCCGCGCAACCCGGCGGGCAGTCTGGCAAAACTGGTGCGCGCCGCGCAGAATGCCGTGCGGCAGGTGGACACGCCGCTGCTCTCGCGGGACCGCCTGACCCTGGCCGACGCCCTGCACGCCCTGCGCGCTTTCGGAACCCGCCTGCACCACTTCACCTTCCGGGGCCTGCCCGCGCAGAACTGGAACGAGCAGGCGACCTACTTCGCCGCCCTCCTCGAAGGTGTCAAGGAGGGCGAATTCAGCGTGGAGCAGACCGAGGTTTACGGGGATATCGCCGTGCAGTCGCATCTGGTGGAAAGCTGACGGCGACAAGTTTTCTCAGATTTCCGTCGTTTTCCCCGGCTCCAGAATCCGCACGTCCACGCCCTGCGCCTCGCCGCCCCGCTTGAAGATGTGGGGATCGCCAGTCAGGGTCGGCATGGTGCCGAAGTGCATGGGAATGGCGACTTTCGGGCGCAGCAGTTCCAGCGCGCGGGCGGCTTCCTCCGGCCCCATCGTGTAGTGATCGCCCACGGGCAGAATCGCGGCGTCCAGGCCCCGGTCCCCGATCAGCCGCATGTCGGAAAACAGGCAGGTGTCCCCGGCAAAGTAGACCCGCTTGCCGCCCATCTCGATCACCAGTCCGGTGGGCATGCCGCCGTAGGTGCCATCGGGAAAGGAGCTGCTGTGCCACGCAGGAGTCAGGGTCAGCTTGCCCCAGTCGGTGGCATAGGTGCCGCCAATATTCATTCCGACAGCATTCACCGCGCCATGCTTCTGCGCGTAGCCCCCGATCTCGGCAGTGGCGATGATCGGCGTCCCCGCCTTGCCGAAGGCCAGCGCGTCGCCCCAGTGATCGCCGTGCGCGTGGCTGATCAGCACGGCGCTCAGTTTCCAGGTCAGGGCCTCTTCCAGCGTGACCGGGGATTTGGGATTGCCAGTAATAAACGGATCGATCAGCAGGCGGTGATCGCCGCTCTGGAGCAAAAAGGTGCTGTGGCCGAGAAAACGGATGTTCATGGGTGGTCCTCCAGAAAGAGCTTCAGAAAAGTGAAATGCGGGCAGACCGTATAGTAGGCGTGCAACCCGCCTGTTCCGTCTTCTCGCCCGCAATTTTTTCTTAAGGAGTCCGCCGTTCCTCTTATGACTACCCCGTTCGGCCAGATTGGTGCCCAGGATGTGCTGGACATTGTCGTGGTGGCGTTTCTGATCTATCAGGCGTATCTGCTGGTGGCTGGAACGCGGGCGGTGAACGTGGTGCGCGGGATTCTGGTCTTCGCGGGCGTGTGGGTGGCGGCGCAACTGCTGGGGCTGACCACCCTCAGCTTCCTGCTGGGCCGGGCCGGGACGGTGGGCATCTTTGCTCTGCTGGTGCTGTTTCAGCCAGAGTTACGCGCCGCGCTGGAACGGGTGGGCCGCCCACGTGGGCGTGACGCCAGCGCCAGCGGGGCCGCCTTGCAGGATCTGGCCCGCGCGATGGAACGACTGGCCGAGCGCAAGACCGGCGCGCTGATCGCCATCGAGCGCCGCACGCCGCTGGGCGAGTACGCCGAGACGGGGGTGAACATCGACGCGCTGGTCAGCGTGCCGTTTCTGGAGGCGCTGTTTGCCCGCAACGCGCCGCTGCACGACGGCGGCATCATCCTGCTGGGCGCGCGCGTGGTGGCGGCGGGCTGCCTGTTTCCGCTGCAACCCGCCGACGGCACCTACCGCCGTTACGGCACCCGCCACCGCGCCGCGATTGGCCTGTCGGAACTGACTGACGCGGTGGTGCTGGTGGTCAGCGAGGAGCGCGGCAGCATGCGAATTGCGCTGGCCGGACGCCTGGGACCGGACCTGAACGGCACCGAATTGCGTGAGCAACTGCGCGAACTGGTCTACGACTACCCGGCGGGCCGCCCCCCTGTGCCGGGCAAGGCCACATCTCCAGAAACGGCGCAGGAGCCGGAAGAGGAGGAGGTCAGGCCGGAAAGCAGGTCCCGCTCTGAACCCCGCCCCGAGATCCACAAGGAGAGCTTGTGAGCGGCGGCGATTCCAGCTCGCCCTTGCAGGAACCACCCTCCTGGCGACGCTGGCTGGAGCCGCGTTACGCCTGGGGGCGCAGCATCCACAATCTGGGGCCAAAGCTGCTGGCGGTGGTGGTGGCGGTGACGCTGTGGTTCGTGGCGACGGCGGACCGCCGGGCCAACGTGGAGCAGGGCTACGACGTGCCGGTGACCGTGCGCGACACGACGGGTGGGCGCGGCGAGGGCACCCGCGCCACCAGCGACCTGAATCCGGGCACGGTGCGCGTGACCCTCTCCGGGCGGCCCGAGCGGCTGCGCGAGCTGCGCGCCGGGAATATCGAGGCCATCGTGGACGTGACCGGCGCGCCCGAGGGCAGCTTTACCCGGCCCGTGGCCGTGGCCGCGCCGAACGGCACCACGGTCAGCCGCAAATCGCCCGACACCGTGCAGGGCTTCGTGGACACGCAACTGACCCGCACGCTGCCCATCGTCCTGAGCGTGGTCACGCCGCCGGAGGCCAGCCTGCCGCGTTACGTGGTCACGCCGTCCGAGGCCCGCGTCACTGGCCCCGGACGGGTGATCGTGCAGGTCTCGAAACTGGTGACCAGCCCGGAGAGCCTGGGAGCCGCCTCCGAGCGGGAGGTGCCGCTGATCGCGCTGGACGAGGCGGGGCAGCCTGTCGAGGGCCTCCAGACCAACCCGGCCACGGTCACGGTGCGCCGCCTGGACACCGGGGAACTGCCGATCAAGACCCTGCCCGTGACCCTGAACGCCCCGCCCGCAGGGTTGAAGGTCACGGCCCGCAGCGTCCAGCCCAGCAGCGTGCGGGTGGTGGCCGCTCCCGATCTGCTGGCCCGCCTGCGCGAGATCAGCGGCACGGTGGTCTACCGCCCCGGCAGCTACAGCGCCCCAGTACGGCTGGACCTGCCAGCGGGCGCGCAGGCCCTGGAAAATGTCACCGTGAGCCTGAGCGTGGAGCAGGTCACCCCCGTCAGCGTGCCCTGAACACGCGGACGTCGCAGAAGAGTGCGGCCCAACATGAGAAGAGGGGCCAGAACGCGCATTACGAAAGCGTTTTTATGAGGCGAGGGTGAGTCCAGAACACAGTCAGACTGTCACTCAGGTCAACTCTCCGTCAGCAGAGCGGCGTATAGTGTGCCAATGATGTGGAGGAGTGGCCAAAAGGCCCGGCGATTGTCCTTGTGATTGCCCACGTTCTAACGCAGCACGCCCATCCCACTGCCTGGACCGGGTGGGAGGAGCGCGTGCGGCTGATGGTCAGGCCACGGCGCTACGAGCATGTCGTGCGGGTGGCCGAGCTGGCGGCCCGGATCGCGGCGGCCAACGGGCTGGATGTGGGGCGGGCCTATGCGGCAGGCATCCTGCACGACATCGCCCGTGACCTGCCGGACGCCGAGCTGCTGCGCCTCGCACCGCCGGAATGCGAGATTGATGGGCTGCATCCGCTGGCGCTGCATGGCCGGGCCGGGCGCACGCTGCTGGAGCGCTGGGGCTACGCGGACCTGGTGGTGCTGGAGGCCGTCGAGGACCACACCACCGGCCCGCGCGGCGGCAACCCCGTGGCCCAGTGCGTGTACATCGCCGACGTCTCCGAACCCGGACGTGGGGTCAACGCCGACATCCGTGATCTGGCGCTGCAAGACCTGAACAAGGCACTGGAAAAAGCCATCATCTCCAAGGTGACCTACCTTCAGGGCAAGGGCATCACGGTGCATCCGCGCACGCTGCGCTCGTACCACGCGCTGCCGTGCTGCGCCCATCTGGCGGCCAGCCCCCCAGTTGATAGCCCTCCGGTTCAGCCCGCAGCCACCCCCGCTTTCCGGTGACGGCTCCTTCCCCACCCAGACCGCCCGTGCCCAACCGCCCACTGGCGCGGCTGCGTGCCGCACAGACCTTTGGCCTCAGTCTGGCGGCGCTGTCGCTGGGAGGGCTGGCCCTGCTTCAGGGGGCAGGCGGGGCGTCCCGGCTGGCGCTGGGTGCCGGGACCGCGCCGCAGTTCACGGTGCTGCTGGCGGGGCGCGACATCGTGTACTGCTATTACCACCAGCCCTGCAAGGATCAGGACAACCCCAAAGGGGCGCTGGAGCCGCCCAACACCGACACGCTGATGCTGGTCAAGGTGGACGGCTCGCGCGTGCGGGTGCTGAACATTCCGCGCGACACCAACGTCGGCCCCTTTGACCCCAAGGAGCGCCCCAGCATTCAGAAGGTCAACAGCCGTTACGGCTCCGGCGGCCCGGAAGCGCTGACCCGCGCGGTGGAAACGGTGGTGGGCGAGCGGGTAGATTCCTACGTGGTGGTCCGCACCGATTACGCCGAGCGGGTGATCGACGCGCTGGGCGGCCTGGACGTGACCGTGCCGGAAGGCGGGATCGAGTGGGTGGATAAAGCTGCCGGAGTCGATCTGAAGCTGGCGGCGGGACCGCACCATCTGGACGGCAAACAGGCCGTGCTGTACCTGCGCGTCCGCAAGGGCTTCGGGGACGATTACGGACGGATCGATCACCAGAAGCAGGCGCTGGCGCAACTGGCGGCCAAACTGCGCAGTCCGCGCGGGCTGGCGGCGCTGCCCACCATTCTGGGCGGCATCGGCAACGGGGTAGAGACCAACGCCGATCCCGAACTGCTCACGGCGCTGCGCCCGTACCTGTCCAACCTCAAGCTCAGCTTTGCCACGCTGCCCACCGACACCATTCGCGGCAGCTTCAATCTGGCGGTCAACCGCGAGCAACTCGGGAAGCTGTGGGGCGATCAGCCCACGCCCACCTCGCCCACACCGAACGTGAAAGTCAGCGTGGTGGACGCCAGCGGCGCGGGACTGGGCGGGGCTGTGGAACGCGCCCTGAACACTCTGGGCTACACGCGGGTGCAGGTACGCGTGGCCCCCACCAGCCGCGAGGCCAGTCAGGTCTTTACCGACCAGGACGTGGCCGACGCGGGCGCGCTGGCCGATCTGCTGGGAATGCCGCGCCTCCAGGGTGAGCGTTTCCCGGTTGAGGCGGGCGAGGTTGGTATCCTGCTGGGTGTGGACGCCCGCGAACATCTCGCGGCGCTCTTTCCTTACGCCCAACTGAAGGCACCGCCGCCCATTGCGCCCAGTGCTTTACCAGCGCCCAGCACCCCACCCCCCACGGAGACCCCATGACCCTGAACACCAAGCCGAACACCGCCGCCAAACCTTCTGCCCGCCAACTGGACCAGAGCCAGCTCCGCGCCATCGTGGACGCCGCCCGCGAACGCCGCGCCGAGGACGTGCGCGTGCTGGACCTCTCGGACGTGAGCAGCACGCTGGAATACTTCGTGATCTGCACCGCCACCGCCGGGTTGCAGCTCAACGCCGTGCAGGAAAATGTCCGTATCAAGGCGATGGAAGCCGGGCTGACGCGCCCCAGCGTCGAAGGCCCCAGCGAGCGCTGGCTGCTGCTGTCCTTCGGCAGCATCGTGGTGCATATCATGACCAAGGAAGCCCGCGAGTATTACGACCTGGAAGGGCTATGGAGCGACGCCCGCACGATGGACTTTCCCGAAGAGTAACGTTCAATTCAGACAGACGGGAAAGGGGCGAGCCGATTGGCCTGCCCCTTTTTTTGATGCTTGGGACAGGAATTTCAGCCTGCTTCCAGCGCCTCGCGCAGGCCCTCGGGCAACTCCTGTGTCACGCGTTCCAGCGTGCGGCCAGCGGCGGCGCGGACCATCTTCTCGAAGGCCGCGCCGCCCCAGCCCTGGGCATCGGGGGTGGCGAGGTGGGCGCGGAACAGGAAGTTGAAGGCCACCTCCACCCGCGTTTCGCCGCCCTGGGCGGCCTGCGCACCCTCCATCACCTGGGCCTGTCCGGTCACCTCTACCCAGGCGCGCTCGCCGTCGATGGGCTGGGGCGTCAGCGTCGCGCCGTCGGGGGTGTGGGCCAGGATGCACAGGAAAGGCAGATCGGCCTCGCCCAGCACGGGCAGGGGCACCAGCAGTTCGCCGCGCACCTGATTGCCCTGGACATTCAATCCGCGCAGGAAATGCAGGCGCGACAGGGCGCGGGCCGGGTCACGCACGAAGGCCAGCGTGTCCTCGGGGGAACCGGGGGCATGCAGGGTGAAGTGTCGCCCGGCCTCAATGATCACAGGGCCACCAGAGGGGTCACCGGGGGGACGGGCAGGGTCAATCTACCCACTCGATCACCACGCGCCCCTCGTTCACGGCCAGCAGCAGATCGGCATCGTTGGCACTACGGAGCCTGGGCAGGTGGGCGAAACGCGGCGTGGCCGAGGCGTAGCCCAGCCGCACGATCACGTCGTCGCTGACCTCGTCCTTGCCGATGCGCCAGACCAGTTGACCGCCCAGCGCTTCCAGCTCCTGCGGCAGGATGCCGGGAAGCTCCGGCCCATCGCTGGGGCCTGCGTCGCTGGGGTCCGGCGGCAGCGGTTCGCTCATGGGGCCATTGTACCCGGCGGGCCGGGCAGGGTAGAACAGGCGAGATGACTGATGACACCCCCCCTCTGTCCTGGCGCGAACTGGAAACCCGCGTCGGTCTGGACGCCCTGCCCGCCTTTCACCGCAGCTTTTTAAGCTGGCGCGGCGTGGAGGGCGCAGCCCAGATGCCCCTGCGCCGCGTCTCCCAGCGCGTGGAGGCCGAGCTGAACCGTCTGGTGCAATCCGGGCAGGCCCAGAAGCAGGAGGAAGACTGGCTGCTGGAGCGGGGGGCGCTGGACGGGCTTGAGGCGTATGGGGATCTGACGCCATGAGACGCGCGGCGAGGAGCCTGCTTTGAGCCTGCGGATTCTGGGCGGCAGCGCACGGGGCCGCAGCCTGAAGGTACCCGACAGTGCCCGTCCCAGCGGCGCACGCATCCGCAAGAGCCTGTTCGATCTGCTGGCGGCCCGTGCGCCAGACGGAACATTTATCGATCTGCACGGCGGCAGCGGCGCAATCGGACTGGAGGCGGCCAGCCGGGGCTACACGGTCACGCTGATCGAGCAGGACACCCGCGCCGTCAAGGCACTGGAAACGAACGCCCGCGCGCTGGAATTGCGCGTGCGGATCATTCGCGGGGAGTCGCAGAAACTGCTTGCCCGGCTGGGAAGCTTCGACATCGTGTTCAGCGATCCGCCGTATGAGGCTAATATTCCCGCGCTCACCGCACAACTGCTGGACAGCGACATCGTGGCGGCGGGTGGTCTGCTGATCTGCCAGCACCCGGACCGTCTGGAACTCCCGGATCATCCCGGCTTCGTGCGCGAGGTCCGCGAGTACGGCAGTAACAGCCTGACCCTCTACCACAGGCAGGCGGCGGCGGATAAAGTAACGGACGCATGAAAGCCGTCTTTCCCGGATCGTTTGACCCCATCACCAGCGGGCACATGGACGTGCTGACCCGCGCCAGCCGCATCTTCGACTCCGTGACCGTGACGGTGATGCACAACGCCCGCAAGCAGGGGCGGCACCTGTTCACGCTGGACGAGCGGCTGGACATCCTGCGGACCGCCACCGGGCACCTGGACAACGTCGGCGTGGATTCCTTCGGCGGGCTGCTGGTGGACTACATGGCGCAGGAGCAGAAGGGGATCATCCTGCGCGGGTTGCGGGCAGTCAGCGACTACGAGTACGAGTTGCAGATCGCGCACCTGAACCGCCAGCTTGGCGAGGTGGAAACCGTGTTCATCATGGCCGCCACCCGCTGGAGTTTCGTGTCCAGCAGCATGGTCCGCGAGATCGCCAGCTACGGCGGCGACATCCGCGAGATGGTCCCGCGCGCCAGCGCCGACGCGCTGAGGGTGAAATACGCGGACGTGTATGAGGAGCGGGAACGGGCAAGCGCTCCAACTCCAGATTGAAGATGCGCCAGCCCTGACTTCGGCTGGCGCATCGGCCTCTCGTAGCGTTGGGGTCAGGCTGGCCCGGCCTGTTCCCCCCGGACCTCGCCGCGTTCGCGCATGGCGGCGGCCAGCTTGGCAGGTTCCAGCAAGCTGGCCTCCGGCCCGAAACGGACCTTGACGGCGCGCTGCACGAACCAGATGGCGGCGAAGACGCCCACCAGACTGATCACCAGCCCCGGTATCCGCATGATGGCGTTCACGGCGGCCACCTGACCGTTGAATTCCTCGCTGCCAAATTTGGCAACCACGCGGTCATAGTTGACGATGCTGTTCACCACGCCGCCGATCAGGTCCACCACCGCGAACACGATGGTCCCCAGCACCAGCCCCCGGTGAACGCCCGGATCGCGCATGGCCTGCTGGGTGGCGGCGCGGTCCTCGGGCTTCTCGCCGATGCTGGCGGCGTCCAGAAACACGCGGAACAGCGGCACGGAAGTGGCCGCGCTGATCAGAAACAGGATGCCCGTCAGGTAAGACCGCGCGCTGTCCTTGATGGCGTACCAGAAACCGTCCACATACCAGAAGGCCAGCGCCCCGCCGAAGATTGCCCCCGCCCCGCCGATCAGGGCCACGGGACTCAGGTTCTTGTTTTTAAGGATGTCCCACAGGACGTAGACCACTGGAATCAGGGCGGCCAGCAGATAGGCGCGGACATTGGCCGAACCCAGTCCTGGAACGCCGCCCGCTTTCTCGCCGCCCACGAAGTCGGCCACGCTGATGCCGCTGCCCAGAATGTTGGGGCTGAGAATCAGAATGGGAATCCCAAAAGTAAAAACCAGGTCCCAGACCGTCTTGGGAACGCGCGCACGGGCTTTTTTAGGTGGAATTGCGGCGGAATTGGGTTCGGAGGCCGGGTCGCTCATACGGCGCGCATTGTCTCACTTCAGGGTGAGGGCCATCGTTCGGCCCGCACGAAGCGTTCCCGGCCCGTCAGGTCCGCGTGCAGCGTGGCGGCCCAGCCTTGAGAGCGCAGTTCGGCGGCGTAGGCGGGAGCGTTGCGCGGGTCCAGTTCCAGCCAGAGCAGGCCCACCGGGGCCAGAGCGGCATGGGCCTGCGGAATCAGACGGCGGGCCAGGGTCAGACCATCCGGGCCGGAATACAGGGCCAGGTCAGGATCGTGCTTGACCTCCGGCTCAGCGTAGGCGCGGTCAGCGTCGGGCAGATACGGGAGGTTAGCGAGGATCAGATCGAAGGGGCCGGGCATATCGGTCAGCAGATCGCTCTCGACGAACGCCACGTCTAGACCGTTCAGCGCCGCGTTCTCCCCTGCCAACGCCAGAGCCTCGCAACTGAGGTCCACTCCCAGCACCTCCGCATCTGGCCTCGTCGCCTTGACGCCCAGCGCCAGCGCTCCCGTTCCCGTGCCGACATCCACCACGCGCGGCACAGTCACGCCTTCCAGATCGGCCAGCGCCAGATGCAACAGCCACTCTGTTTCCGGCCTGGGAATCAGCGCCCGCCCGTCTACGCGGAGCTGCACGCCACCCCAGTCCACCATTCCCAGCAGGTGTTGAAGCGGCACCCGCGCGGCCCGTTGTCCTAACAATTCAGCCAGACGTTCAGCGTCAGCCCCAGCCACCTCCGCTGATCCGCGCAGCAGAAAGGCTGTGGTCGAGAGGTTCAGCGCGCGCAGCACCAGCGCCCGCGCGTCCACTTCCGGCGAGGGCACCCCCGCCACACGCAGAGTCTGCACGGCAGCGGCGAGATGGTCACGCAGGGTCAGGCTCACGCCTCGGCCAGCCGCTCCACACGCGCGCCCAGACCCGTCAACACTTCATATTCGTTGGTGCCGCCCCATCCGGCCACGTCGCCCACCGTGATCCCTTCCGGTCCCCAGAAACGCACGGAATCGCCCACCTCCACCTGCAAATCGGTCACGTCCACCATGCACTGGTCCATGCAGATGCGGCCCACCACCGCGCGGCGCTCCCCGGCCACCGTGACCTGCGCCTGACCCGTGGCGTTGCGCGGCATGCCGTCGGCGTAGCCGAAACCCACCGTCGCCAGCAAGGTGTCGCGCGGGGCGTGCCACAACCCGCCGTAGCTGACGCTCTCGCCCGCACGGGCAGTGTGCAGGTGCGTGATCTCGGCGTCCAGGGTCATGATCGGGGTCAGGGGCAGCACGTCTTTCAGGTGCGGTGGTGCAAAGCCGTAGGACGCCAGACCGGGCCGCGCCAGCCCCATCCCCGGCAGCTTGCCCAGACTCAGGATGCCGCCGCCGTTGGAGGCATGTGCCAGCACGGGAGGCAGTTCGGCCAGCACGCCCTGAAAGCGCCGGAACTGCTCCCAGGCAAACTCCAGATCCGGCTCGTCGGAGGTGGCGAAATGGGTGTACGCGCCCTCCAGCACGCCGCGCTCGGCCAGCCGCTGCCCGATTCGCACGGCGTCCTCGGGACGCGCACCCAGGCGGTTCATGCCCGTGTCTATCTTCAGATGCGCGCGGGCGTGGGGAGGCAGGGCCTCGGCCTCGGCCAGCGAGGCGACGGGCAGGCGCACGCCCAGATCGGCCAGCACCGGAACCTCGGCGGGGCGCGGCGGCGTGAGCAGCACGATGGGCTTGCCGGGGTTGAGGGCCGCCAGCGTTCCGGCCTCCTGCGGCGTCGCCACCGCCAGCCCCCACACGTCGGGATGCCGGGCGGCGATGCGCGCCACAATGTCCAGCCCGTGGCCGTAGGCGTCGGCCTTGACGGGCAACAGCAGCGGCACCCCGGCGCGGCGGGACAGGGCCTGAAGGTTGCCGCTCAGGGCGGCGGCGGACGTGCGGGCGTGGGCGCGTGCGTAGAGCATGGTGACATTGATGCTAGCGCGGGCCATGCGGCGGCGCGTGCGGTGGGGCGTGTATGCTTTTTGCAGTCATGCCCAACGTCTTCCCCCGCCGGTTCTCTGCCCATCTGACGCTTCTCGCCGCCCTGTTGATGGGCGCTGCTCCGGCCCTGGCCCAGACCGAGGGGGGCAGCCCGGTGGGGGGCCTGCTGCCGCTGGTGTCGGTGGGCGAGAAGTGGATTCAGGACGTGGAAAGCTACACCATTCGCGTGCTGCCGCAGGACGCCGGGAAGCCGCTGGGGCTGGAGATCTACTCGCCCACCTTCAATCTGGCCGATTACGTGGACGGGCGGCGCGCGGCGGGGTACTTCGGCGACGAGCTGTATAAGAAAAACGAGGCGTTCACCACCACCTTCACCCTGGTCGGCCCCGGCGGCACGGTGGCCGAGCGCAGGTACGGGCAGAACCGCGCACACACCTGGGACAGTTTTTTTGCGGGTGGCCTGGGGGCCGGGACGTACACGTTGCGGGTCAACAGCAAGGGCGACGGCAAGAATTCCTACGCGCTGCGGGTAGCCTCGCCGTTTGCGCTGGAGACCAGTGACTTCACGGTCAACGCCCGCAGCAACACGCCCGAGCCGTTGCTGGCCGCCCGCCTGAATGTCACGCCCGACTGGGTGGGCAAGACGGTGGGCATCCTGAACTACGACATCGACGGCCCGCAGGAAGCCGAGACCTTCGTGGTACAGCCGGGAGGCAAGCGCGCGAACCTGACGCCCAGCGACAACGGCAAGACCGCCACGGACCGCTTTACCATCACGCCCGAGATGGTGGGCGAGTGGCAGGTCTTTATCCGGGTGCTGCCCACCACCAAGCAGTACAGCAACTCGGTGCGCTACTCGTTCCGTTTAAATGATCAACCGGTCACGGCGCGCGTGGGCGGTTTCAACCCTCCCACCGGGGCCAGAATCGACAACCAGTTGCTGGTGGATGTGGTGGACCCGCAGGGCCGCCCAATTCCGGGGGCGTCCTACACGCTGGTGGGCGAGAGCGCGGTGCGCCCGCAACTGCCGCCCGGCTACGTGCCGATCAGTTCCAGCATCTTGCAGGGGACCGGGAACATCGTCTCGCCCAGCGAGGTGCGCTACCAGCCGGGCTTCACCAAGATCCGTTTCGTGGCCCGCGCACCGGAAGGGCAACTGGCGGTGGACGCCGTGGCGATCTACGGCGATCAGCGCATCCCCCTGACCGGCGTGCCCTTCGAGGTGGCCGGGCGCACCCTGAACACCCCGGCCAATGTGCCGCTCTCGCCCGGCGATTACCCGGTCAAGCCCACACCGATTCCGGGCAGCACCTTCACGCCGCCGTTGCCGGGCCGAGTGACTGACGGCGTGGCGGGCAAGGTGACCATCGAGTACCGGGTGCTGACCGACGTGACGCTGATCACCGCCCCCGACATCGTGAACGCCTGCGACGTGACGCAACTGACCGCCAGCGCCCGCACCGACTTCCCATACCGCCTGCCGGGCCGCCTGAAGCTGAACCTGCCCACCGGCTGGACCAGCGATTACCCGCTGGAAACCTCGGGCGACTTCAGCGGGGGCCAGCCGCTGCGGCTGAAACTGCCGGTGCGCGTGTGCCGCAGCGACACCGCCGAGGCCGTGCTGGACCCCGTGGGCCTGCGGACCACCGGCACCGCGCGGGTGCAGAGTCCAGCCGGGGCGAACGTGACCCGCACGGTGCAGAACGGCGCGCGGGCCAGCCTGACCAAGAATGTGAACGCGGGCGCACAGAACTACGCGGTCACGCTGGTCTTCACCGTAGACAGCACGCTGGAAAACGTTCGCCTGATCGATCCGCTGCCCACGGGCGGCAGCACCCCCGCCGTGCGCGGCCCGCTGCAACTCCAGGGGCCGAGTCTGGCGAACGTGCAGCCGCGCGTGGACGGCGACGCCATTCTGCTCAGCCGTGTGATTCCCGGCACCTACACCCTGACCTACACCCTGTTCAGTGATCTGCCCGCCGATCAGATCGTGACCCCGCCGGACCTGGGCTGGTAAACGCGGGGGCGGACCTGACACGGGCGCTGCCGACGCGCTGTGCGCGTTCCAGCTTCAGCCTTCAGAATGGAAGGTATGTCTGAGCGCCCCGATCCCGAACGTGAACTGAACTTTGCCCGCGAGATCATCGGCCAGCGGGGCTTTCGCGAGGTGCCCGCCGACGAGGTGCTGCGGGAGGCCGAGAGATTGCTGAACGGCTGGATGGCGGGCGATTACCGCATGGAGCGCCCCAAACTGTATGACCACTACGCCCTGCTGCTGCTGGCGTTGCTCCAGAAAAACCGCGATCTGGAAGCCCGGATAGAGGCGCTGGAGGGCCGCAATGGCTGACCCCACACCCCATACCCCACACCCCACGGCCCGGATCAAAATCTGCGGCACCACCTCCGTGGAGGACGCCGTGCAGGCCGCGCAGGCTGGTGCCGACGCCCTGGGCTTTATCTTCGCGCCGATCAGCAAGCGGCTGGTGTCGCCGCAGGTAGCGCGGGCAGCCAGCCTGAGCGTGGGGCCAGCGGTGAGCCGCGTGGGCGTGTTTCTGGATCAGGGCCTGGACGAGGTGCTGCGGACGGCGGAGGCAGCTCGAATGTCGGCGGTGCAACTGCACGGCCCCCTCTCTGACATCTTTGTGCGCGCGGTGGCCGACTTCTACCCGGTGCTGCGCGTGCTGCGCCCTGCCGATCTGGGGGCCAGGGCAGAGGTCTGGGCCAGTGTGCCCACCGTGACCCTGATGGTAGACGCTCCTCAACCGGGCGGCGGCGTCCCCCTGGACTGGGAAAGCCTGCGTGAAACGTTTCCCGCCGGGGCGTGGCTGGCCGGAGGGCTGGGGCCGTGGAACGTGGCCGGGGCCATCCGTGTCTTGCAGCCCGCCTGCGTGGACGCGGTCAGCCAGCTTGAAGCCCGTCCTGGCGTGAAGGATCCGGCAAAAGTGGCGGCATTTATCGGGGCCGTCCGGGCCACCAGCCCCTGAGTTATCCACAGTGAAACGGGAGCCTGTGGATAACTTTGAGGGCCGTGGAACGCCCTGCAATACAGCCCTCAAGATCGTACAGGACGCATAAAATGCTTGCTTGTCACCTATGGAACCTCTGGCTTATCCACAACTTGTCCACAAGCCCTGTGGATAAAATTGTGGATAACTTTCAGGTCAGGGGCAGAGGTGGGCGGGATTGCCCGTTCTCAACGGAACCCAGGCCGAACCACCCGGCGATGATCTGTCCGGCCTCCACCACATTCCTTGCCGCGCCCAGATCGACGCCCGCTCCGGCAAAAGGCACCCGCGCGACGGTGTGGGATTTGGTGTTCAGGTCTTCCAGATTGCCATGATCGCTGCCGATGACCACCCTCGCCCCGCCGTCCAGCAGCCCGGACAGCAGGGCGTCCACGCGGGCCAGATATCCGAAAGCTGCCGTCCGAACGTCCGGCGACGGCCCGGCCTCGCGCCCCAGGTGGCCCAGCAGGTCCCCGAACCACAGATCGGCCACGATCAGGTCATGTTCGCGGGCAGCTTTTGCCAGCGTGCGCCCCACCCCAGCCACCTCAGAGAGCGTCTGAACCGGTGTCCAGGGTTCGCGGTAGCCCAGGCCCAGCGTCGCGCCCAGCGGCGGCACGGCGGGCGGGTTGAGGGGCAGGCCCGCAGCCGTGAACGAGAAGGGAAAACAGCCCATGCGGGGGCGGCGGGCCTGGGCCTCCAGGTACTGGGGGACGTAATGGTTGGCGAGGGCCGCGCGCAGACCCGCCGCTTCCAGCCGCGCGGGCAGACTGGACTGGCGCAGCAGCCGTTGCAGCGTCGGCCCCGGATGCGGGCCGAAGTGTTCGCCCATGCCGTTCTTGCCCATCAGGCGGACCGCGTCCACGCCCGTCAGCCAGCAGCTCTGGCCGGTGCCAGACTGGGGTAGACCGGGCACACCCAGGGTGGTGTCCAGGGCCACCCCGGCGTCAATCAGCGGGCGCAGCGCGGGTAACTCCTCCTCCCACACGCTGCCGGGCGGAGCGTCACTGGGGTGGCCCACACCGTCCAGGGCCAGCCAGACCAGACCGCTCATCGGGACTCCATACCGCCAAGTCTAGGGCCAGAGCGGGGCATTGGCTGGGACAACCGGGTGACCCAGCCCGACTAACGCCGCAGCTTGCGCGCCGCCTCGTCCGGGGTGATCTCGCCGCGTTCCAGGCTGCTCAGAATCTCGGCCTGGGGATCGGCCAGTTCGGGTTCATAGCCGATGGCGCGCAGCAGGGTGTCGAAACGGGCGCGCACGGTGGGGTAACTGACGCCCAGTACGCGCTCCACTTCCTTTAAATTGCCGCGCACGCGGATGTACAGGCGCAGGAATTCCAGGTTGTCGGGGGTCAGGGTGGCGAATTCGTTGAGTTCAAAGGCCCCGCGCACCGTGACGCCGCTGCCCGCGAACCGCAGTTCAGTGACGTGCGGCGCTTCGGATTCGTCGGGAAAGGGCAGGGGCAGGGGGCGCATGAGTCTATTTTACTCGCCGCTCAGTTCTCCGCCGCCAGCACTTCCACGGTCTCGTCCAGCAGGGCGCGCAGGGTCAGGATCGGGGTGTCCAGGGGGCCGTTCATCATCAGGGCGAACGCCAGGGTGTGCCCGCTTTTCGCCGTGACATACCCGGCCAGACTGCTGACGCCGGGCAGCGTGCCGGTCTTGGCCCGCACATCCAGGCCCGCTCCCAGAAAGCGCCGCGCCAGAGTGCCGCCGCGTCCGTCGTGGGCGGGAACATTCTCCCCTGTGCCGCCCTGGGGCAGCGCCTCGATAAAGGCGTTCTGACGCTGGCGGTAGACCTGATCAGGGAAGCCTGAACCCTCAGCAGGCGTGCCCGCCAGCGGATACGGCAGTTCGTACATCACGCGCAGCAGGTCCACCAGGGCGCGGGGGGTCAGGCGGTCCTCACGGCTCAGGCCGCTGCCATCGGCCAGCACCACGCCGCTGAGGTCCACGCCGATGCGGCCCAGGTAGGCCCGTTCGCGCGCCAGTCCGCCGGACAGCGTACCGTTCGCGGCAGGGCGCAGGGCCAGCGTGCCCAGCAGTTCCTCGGCGTTCAGGTTGTCGCTGGGGCGCAGCGTGGCGGCCAGAAACTTCGCCACAGGCGCACTCCGCACACTGGCCACCGCCTGTTCGGGGCGGCGGTCCACGGGGACCACCGGATCGGGGGGCAACGGCCTGCCCTGCTCGTCGGTGCGCGGCAGTGGGAGGTAGGGCTTCAAGGGGGCAGCCCCTCCCACCTGTTCGGATGTCACCCTGATTCCGGCGCGGCGCAGCTCTGCGGTCAATGCCGCGCCCAGCCGACTGTGGGCCGACTCCGCACTGGGCGGCGGCGCATCATGCCACTCCGCGAGGCGCAGGGCCGTCATGGGCAACTCGATGGGGGCGTCCTTCCAGGTGGCCGAATCCAGCCGGGCGTCGTCCAGCCGCACCTGACCCACCACGCGCAGGCCGCGCGCATACGCCTGTTTTGCCAGGGCGCGCAGGCTGTACCCGCTGCCCGACACGCTCAGGGTGGGATCGCCGCTGCCGCGCAGGGTCACGGCCTTCACGCCCGCCTGCCCGATCTGCGCGGCAGGAACGGTCAACTCGGCGCTCCACCAGCCGTCCGCGCCGCCGCGCTCGTTCAGAATGGCCGAGGCCATCACCAGTTTGGTCACGCTGGCGGGGATAAAAGGCGCATCGGGCAGCCTGGTCTGCAACACCCGCCCGGTCTGCAAGTCCTGCACCAGCACGCCTGCGCGCACGCCGGGGGGCAGGCCGCGCAGAACCTTCTGCACGCCCGCGCTGAGGCCGGGTTCGCGTTGCAGAGTCAGGTCTGCCTCCTGCGCCACTGGAACCTGCGCGCCGCCCACGCACAGCAGCAGGCACATCAGGGGCAGAAAACGCGACATCAGGAGGCAGGATAGCGGAGGGGACGGTGGACAGGGGTGGAATCGTCAAAAGATCAGACTGCCGAACAATCTGAACGCCTGCTTTTTTAGCAGTTGGACAGTTGGACCTTCAGAACGTTTGACGCCCTCTGTTACATCACGCTCTCGCCCTCGCGCAGCAGGATCGGCCCGGCGAAGGCGACAGGCAGCCAGTCGGCCTGCTCGTGCATGGCCTGGGGCGGGCAGGAGCGCAGACAGGCCATGCAGCCCGTGCAGGCGGACAGGTTCAGCAGCAGGCTCACGCCGCCGTCGTCCTGAATCTGGCGGTCAATGGCGTCGGTGGGACAGACGTTGTGGCACACCGGACAGTCAATACAGGTGTCGTCCACCACGGGCGCGGGCCAGTGAACCGGAGCGTCGGCGGCGGGCGCGGGCTTGAGGGTCAGCCTGCGCCACTTCCACTCCTCGGGGGTGCGTTCCTCGGGTTCGCTCCAGTCCACGAAGGGCAGGGGCGATTCGGGGATGCTCTGGGCCAGTTGCGCCTTGCCCGCCCGGAACAGCGCCCCGAATGCGCCCCGGCGGGAGACGCGCACGGCCCGCTCGGTGTCCTCTGGGGTGGCGGCGCGCACGGTCACGCGGGCGGGTTTGCCTGTGGCGGCGCGGAGTTGCTGGGCCACTATCACCACAGCTTCCAGGCGCTGTGGAACATCCGGCGCACCCACCGGGCACGTTTCACACTCGCCGTGAATCAGCGTGAGCGGCGTGCCCCACGCGCCCGAGGCCGACACCAGTGCCGGGGTCACGCGGCCCAGGCAGGGCAGTTGGGGGCCGCCCGCGCCGGACTGGGGGCAGGTCAGGCTGGCCTCGCCCTCGCCTGCCGCCACGCCGTCCTCGGCCTTCTGATCGCGCACATTTTGCAGGGTGGGCTGGAGGCTGTATTCCAGCGCCCCGGTGGGACACGCCTGCACGCAGATGCCGCAGCCGGTGCAGGCATCGGCATCGAACTGGATGGACATGCCCACCAGCCCGGTCAGGACGGCGTTGTGGGGGCAGACATCGTGGCAGATGGTGCAGCCGCCCACCGCCTGACGTTCCAGCAGGCAGCGCGGCGGCGTGTAGCGCGGAATGAGGTTGCCGGAATCGTCCAGACGGGAAAGGAGGTTCTGGAGCATGGCTGGAGTCTACGCGGGGGAGGGTGTGGGATGTGGGTTGTCGGGGTGTGGGAAAGGAGAGAGACGGTACGCGGTCTTCTGGCGTTTAGACCTTGGGCCATCCACCTTTGACCATCACCCATCCACCATCTACCATCACCCCCATGACCCCCTCCCGCCTGTCCGGCTGGCTGCTGGCGCTGCCTGCACTGATCTTCACGGTGCTGCTGCTGGCCGTGCCGCTGGGGCGCACGCTGGCCGAGGGCGGCGTCAATCTGGGCGTGTGGCGCGATCCGTACTTCCTGGGCCGCCTGGGCTGGACGCTGACGCAGGCGGGCGGAACGGCGCCGCTGGCGCTGCTGATCGGTGCGCCGCTGGCGTATCTGCTGTCGCGGGCCGACATTCCGGGCAAGGGACTGTTCCTGCGGCTGCTGCTGCTGCCCTTCGTGACACCCACCCTGGTGGCGGTGCTGGGCCTCTCGGCGCTGCTGGGGCCACGCGGCTGGCTGACCACACTGACGGGGGTGGACATCAGCGACACGCCCGCGCTGATCATTCTGGGCAACCTCTTCTTTAACCTACCGGTGATGATCCGGCTGTCCTACGGCGGCTTCTCGCGCGTGCCGCCGCATCTGATCGGCGCGGCGCGGACGCTGGGCGCAAGCGGCTGGCGGGCGGCGCTGGGTGTGGCGCTGCCGCTGGCGCTGCCGGGGCTGGCGGCGGGCATGGTGCTGGTCTTTCTGTACTCTGCCCTCAGCTTCGGGCTGCCGCTGGCGCTGGGCGGCGAACAGTACGCGACGCTGGAGGTGGAGATCTACACCCTGACCGCCCTGCAACTGCGCCTTTCGGAGGCCAGCGCCCTGATCGCCGGGCAACTGCTGCTGACACTGGTGGCGACGTGGGCCTACACAGGTTTAACGCGCGGCGGGGCAGGCGTGCCGTCCTCCGGTCTGCCCCCGGCGCGGGGCGGCGTGCTGGCCGGGATTCTGGGGCTGGGGGCCGTAACGCTACTGATCTGCTTCGCACCTCTGCTGGCGGTGGTGGCGCGCGGACTGCTGGGTTCGGGCGGGCCGACATTGCTGTACTGGCAGGGCATTTTCGCGGACCCGGACACCCCACTGCTGCTGGGCAACACCCTGCGCTTCGGGGCGATGGCGCTGGTGGGCGCAACCGTGCTGGGCAGTTTGTACGCGCTGGGCGCGTGGCTGGCGCGTTCGCGGGTGCTGGACCTGATTTCGCTGCTGCCACTGATGGTCTCGCCCGTGTCGCTGGCGGTGGGCTACCTGCTGGCGTACCCGGCGCTGGCGGCCACACTGCCCATGCTGATCGCGGCGTACACGCTGCTGGCGCTGCCGCTGGTGGTGCGCTCGGTGTTGCCTGCATTGCGCGCCCTGCCGCCCCGTTTATTTGAGGCCGCCCGCACACTTGGAGCTGGCCCGCTGGCCGTTCAACGCACGGTCACGCTGCCGCTGACGCTGCCCGCCCTGCGCGGCGGCGCGGCGCTGGCCCTCGCCACCGTGCTGGGCGAGTTCGGCGCAACCCTGGTGCTGACCCGCCCGGAGTGGGCCACCCTCAGCGTGGGCCTGTACGAACGTCTGGGCCGCCCCGGCGAACGCAATCTGGGCGAGGCGTGTGCGCTGGCCACGGTGCTGCTGCTGCTGTCGGCAACGGCGTTTACGGTGCTAGACGGCGGGGAAGGAGAGGTGACGTGAGAGAATCAGGTATGAACGTCCCACAATCGGATTTCACTCCCGATATGACCATCGACGAACTCCTGGCTGGAATCCCTGAAGAACCGTTGCGTTACGAGGATATTCCCGAATGGAGACCGAGAGGTAGAGAATGGGGCGGGCCACTCTGGGAAGCAGAGGAAGAGGAAGCGGAGAACTAGAATTGACCCTCTCCGCCGCCCTCACCACCCACCACCTCGCCAAGTCCTTCGGCTCCACCCGCGCCGTGCAGGACGTGTCCCTGACCGTGCAGGCAGGCGAAACACTGGCCCTGCTCGGCCCCAGCGGCTGCGGCAAAAGCACCGTGCTGCGGATGGTGGCGGGCCTGGAACGCCCGGATACAGGGCGGGTGGAGGTGGGCGGGCGCGACGTGACCGCCCTGCCACCAGAGGCGCGGCATATCGGGCTGGTGTTTCAGGATTACGCCCTGTTCCCGCATCTGAGCGTGCTGGACAACGTGGCCTACGGCCCCCGCATGCGCGGCGCGGCGCGGGGCGAGGCGCACGGGCGGGCGCAGGAAGCGCTGGTGCTGGTCAACCTGCCAGAACTGGCGGCGCGTAAACCCGCCCAACTGTCTGGCGGGCAGGCGCAGCGGGTGGCGCTGGCCCGCGCATTGGCCACAAATTCGCCCCTGCTGCTGCTGGACGAACCCCTGAGCAATCTGGATGAGCGCCTGCGCGCCGAATTACGCAACGATCTGCGCGAGCTGTTCAGGCGCGTCGGCGCGGGCGTGCTGCTGGTCACGCACGATCAGCGGGAGGCGCTGGCGCTGGCCGGGCAGGTGGCCGTGATGCGCGCCGGGCAACTGGTGCAGACGGGCGCAGCACGCACGGTCTTTGATCAGCCCGCAACCGCCTGGGTGGCTGCCTTTCTGGGCTGGGCGAACGTGCTGGGGCGCGAGGGGGGTCAGGCCCTGCTGGTTCCCGAGAACGCCGTTCGATTGGGCCAGGGAGACATCTTCACGCTGATCTCCCGCCACGCCACGGAGGCGGGCGAGACAGTCACGGTGGCGCATCCGCTGGGGCCGCTGACCCTGAACCTGAGCGCGCGGGAAGTGGGCATGATCGACGGCCAGACCCTGCGGCTGGCTGTGGCTGAGGCGCGGGTGCGGGAAGTGATGGATGACCGACAAGGTTGAACCCGGTCAAAGTTGAACCCGGTTCAGTCACGCACGGTCTAAACAACATCCTGCGGCTGGAAAGAGTGAACTGACCCTTGGGCCGCTATGCTGTGGGTTATCACCACAGATTCATAGGAGGTTCATTTGAAGGCCAGCATTGCCCATGTCATGACCATATCCGCCCTGGCGCTGGGGACGAGTTCCCTGGCCCAGACGGCAGCCACCGATACCACCGTTCTGGAAGTTCAGGTCAGTGGCCCCACCCGTGACGCTGCTTACGGCCAGGCCATCGGCAAGGGCATCGAGGCACTGGTGGCCCGCGTGCTGACGCCCGGCACCCCGGCTTATACCCAGACGGTGGCCGCCATTCCCAGAAACGAGGTCCGGCTGGGCCGCGTGGTGCGGGAGGGAACCGGGGCCGGCGGCGTGACCATGACCGTCGAGATCAGCGCGGCCAGGGGGCTGGTCGAGCGGGCCGTGCTGCGTGCCCAGCCTGGGCTGGCGCAGACCCGGATCGCGGTGATCATTCCAGAGGTCATCCTGCGCCGCCCGGTCCCCGATCCCGCCGCCGAGACCGAGATCGGACGGTCCCTGGTGGAGTCGGGGCTGCGGCTGGTGGACGCCTCGCAACAGGTGCTGAACGCCACGCGGGAAATCGTGCGCGGCAGCCCCAGCCTGAATGCCCAGGCCCTGGCAGAGCTGCGGACCCGTCTGAACGCCGACCTGCTGGTCACCGGGGAAGCCTTCGCCGAGGAATACGGCGCGGTGGCGGGGGGCCTGCGCGGCTACACCGCCCGGCTGGAGGTCAAGGTCATCGACCTCGCCAGCGGGCAGGTGCTGAGTACGCAGGCGTTCCAGGGCAGCGCGGCGGGGGCCACCGACGCCGTGGCCGGCAAAACGGCCCTGATGAACGTGGGCAAGGCGGCGGGGGCGCTGCTGCCCGGCAAGATCATCGGGGCCTTGCAGGGCGCTGGAACCACCGCCCCGCGCGCCTATGTCATGCGCGCGGGGCCGCCCGTCACCTTCGCGCAACTCAACGCCCTGGGCACGCGGCTGCGGGGCAGCAGCACGGTGGGGGCCTTCACCATCCGCTCGGTGGACCAGGCCGGGGCGGTGGCCGAACTGCAATTCACGGGGAGCGTGACCGAACTGGCTGCCCTGCTGGAATCGCTGGGCGTACAGGTGTCCGGGCTGACCGGCAGTGAAATCACTGTTCGGTTCTAGTCCTTGCGTGCCGTCCAGCTTCGTGCCGTCCAGCACATTCACAACTCTCTTCTGTCAGGCGCGGCTCATGGCCCTTCACGGAGCCGGCCACCTCTTCCTATCCGACTCTTCCCGATGACCCTGGAGGTCTCCCGATGAAAGCACTTCACCTGATCTTCGCCGCCGCGCTGCTGGCTGGCCCGGCCCTGGCCCAGACCGCTCCGCCGCCTGTCGCGCCCCCTCCTGTTGCACCCGCCCCAGTTGCGCCCGCACCCCTGAACGCCCCACCAGCCGCCGCCGCGCAGGTCAATGTCGCGGTGGGAATTTTCAAATGCAATGCCGCGCGCTGCACCTCGGAACTGGGTGTCGGGCTGGCCGACGCGCTGATGAACGCCCTGAGCGATACGGGCGCGTTTGCCGTCTACGAGCGCGAGAACGTTCCACAACTGATGCAGAACAACTTTATCGGCACCGGCAGTGACCCCGCCGCCGCCCTCAGCCCGGTGGACGTGCTGGTGTTCGGCAACATCAATAGCTACGAACCCGACTCGGCCAGCGGCCAGGGCTGCTTCATGGGCGTGTGCCTGGGCGGCAAGGAAAGCACCATCGGAGCCGATCTGCGGGTGGTGGATTCCAAGACGGGCCGCGTGATTGCTACCGCCAAAGTGGAAGGCAAGAGCAGCAGCAACAGCGCCGGGTTTTCCCTGGGCGGCTTCAGTCTGGGCGGCAGCAAGTCCAGCGGCGTAGACAAGGCCGTGGGCATAATGCTGGCCCAGGCCGTGCAGTTACTGCAAAGCAAGATTCCGGCCAACTACTACCGCTGACCCGATCCACTAGAGCAGTTCTCCGAATTACGTCACCGGAAAAAGAGACTTCCGGCGACTCCATTCTCTGCTTCGCAGCTTTGCAAGTCCGTCCTGCTCGGCAAAAGTCTCTCGCTTCGCTCGGTCATAAAAATGGTCTTTTTATGACAACTGCTGTAGAATCCGGTCTTGATCGCCTGGATTCTCGTCGGTGGACGGCTGACCCCCACGCCCGCGCTGCTGAAGCTGCCGCGCCCCGCCCTGGTGGTGGCGGCAGACGGCGGCGCACGCCACGCGGCCCCACTGGACGTGGCGGTGGACGCCTGGGTAGGCGACTTCGATTCCTCGGACGGCGTGACGGTGGACGCCCCGCGCGAGGTCCACCCGGCGGCCAAGAACGAAACGGACGCCGAACTGGCCGTGCGGCTGGCCCTGAAACGTGGGGCCACCGAACTGGTTTTCCTGGGAGCCTTCGGCGGACGCTTCGATCACGCGGCGGCATTGCTGCTGGGTGGCGTTCGGCTGGCGCGGGAGGGACTGACAGTTACCCTCAGCAGCGGCGACGAGTGGGCCTGGCCGCTGCTGCCTGCCTCTCCCCTGTCATTGCCTCTGCCCCCCGGCGTGACCCTGAGCGTGGTGGCATGCAGCGACCTGCGCGGCCTGAGCCTGGGCGGCGTGCGCTGGCCCCTGTACGGCGCAGACGTGCCGCTGGGCAGCGGCTGGACGATCAGCAACGAGACGAACGGTGAAGCGGTCACCGCCACGTTGAAGGAAGGTTACGCGCTGGTTACGGCACTCTGGCAGCATTAGAAAGCGAACAGAAGAGGGAGGCGGGCCGCTCACGCGACTGCCTCCCCCTTCCCATCGGGTCCGAACTTCAGTTGCTCAAGGGGGTTGCCACGGTGCAGGCGGCCACGCCGGTCCGGGTTTCGCGGGTGTACTTGCAGCCATAGTTGGGATCGGCCAGCACGGCGGGGGTGGTCACGTCGTCGCCCGCCGGTTTCGCGCCTCCCGCCTCCCACTTCACCAGATCGTTGAAGCCCTCGGCCAGTTCCGCGCCCACGAATTCACAGTGGCCCGCCGCGCGGATGGCCCGCTGCACCAATAGATTGGACTTGCCGTTGGCCGCCACTGCCTTGTTGTAAAGCTGCTCGTGCTTGAACGGCACGTAGAAGTCGCCCGTGGTGTGCATGGTCAGCACTGGCACATTGATCTCGCCGTTGACGCGTGGCAGCCAGCGCAGTGCGCCGGGCCGGGCCGGGTTGGCGTCCGGGTCCGCCTTCACGCGCAGGATGGCGTCGTTGAAGGCTTTCTCGGCCACCGTTTCGGTGGGTCCGGTGGTCCAGCGGTAATCGATGCCGATGTTGCCGTAGAAGTTCTTCGCCAGGATGCCAGTCAGGGTGCCGTCCGAGCCGCCGGTTCCCAGCACCGCGCCCTGCAAGCCTGCGGAGCTGAAGCCCAGGTTGAACACGGGCCGCTCGCCGCCGGTCAGTTGCTTGGCAAGTTCACGCAGCTTGGTGCCCTGGGCATTGTTGACCTGCCACAGAGGGCCGGACGTATCGGTAAACAGCGCCGACAGGATATCGGGCAGCAGTTTCTGGAAATCGGACTGCGGGTACTGTTGCGCACCGTACCCGGCCAGTTGCGCGGCGGCCAGGGTGTAATCGCCCACCCACTGAAATTCGTATTCCTCATCCAGCACGCCGCAGACCGGCATGGCCGCCGCGTAAGTCACCTTGTTCTTCGCGGTGTCCAGGGTTTCTTTCTCCACCGACGCGCTGGCCACATGCCCGCCCATGCTGACGCCCATGATCAGGTATTTGCCGGGTTTGGCCTGTCCAGTCAGTGTCTGGAATTTCAGGGCCAGGGCGTTGGTGTCCTCCACGCCAGACTGCACGTCGTAATAGTTGCTGGAATAGCTGCTGGCCCCCCAGGCGTAGCCCAGCGACAGCCAGTAGGCGCGCAGCGGCGGCTCCTGCACGTTCAGCTTGTCGCCTGTGCCCGCGTAGCCGTGGGTGTACATGATCAGTTGCCCGTTCCACTTGGCCGGAACCTCTAGGGCGTAACCCGCCTTGCCCTGAAGACCGTCGTAGGTGCCCTGATACAGTTGCGCGCCAGCAATGGGCTTGAAGGCTGGGGTGACCGCCGTGAAGGTGCGCGTGTCCTGTTCACGGGTCTGGGGCTGTGGCGTGGGCGGATCAACGATTGGGCTGCCGCAGCTCGCCAGGGTCAGGGTCAGCCCGGTCAGCAGCAGGGACGCCTTGCGCAGGGTCTGGGCGCGGGAAAAGCTGGAACGGGTCTGGGCATTCTCGTGGGCATTCTCGTGGGCATTCTGATGTGCAGTCATGCGGCCTCCAGGGCGTAGAATCGGCGTTGCACTGACCCCCGGCACCGGGCGCGGGCAAGGCGACAGGCAGGGGCGCAGGCTGAGGATTGTGTGAACTGAACGCACGCATTTAGCGCCTGTGACAGCGGACTTGTCAACCTCCGTGCCCTCTTTCGGCCCTGAAGGGGGAACTTCCGGGACCCTGGCCCCGTACAGTGGGGCATGAGACCAAGACGAGGACCGGGATGCGGCTGCCTGGGCTGTGGCGGCGGCGGGCTGCTGGTGCTGGCGCTGCTGGGCGCACTGGCGTGGTTCGTGGTGATCCAGCCTGTGCGCGAATTCGTGGCCGGACTGAACCCGCCGCAGACACAGAGCCAGACGCAGGGCCAGACGACAACACCGGATCAGACTGCTGGAACGACGCCCACCGCCAACGCCGCCCCCCTGACCCAGAGCGACGTGCAGAAGTTTGTCCGCATCCGCCGGGACGTGCGCGCCGCGCTGGGCCAGAGCTTCACCGGGCTGCAATCGGTGTGGGCCGAGGTTCAGGCCGGACAGACGCCCAATCTGCTCCAGGTGGTGAACGTGCTGCGGCAGGCGGGCAGCAGCATCGGCAAGGCCAGGACCGCACAGGATGCCGGACTGGCCCGCGAAAAGATGAGCGCCGGACGTTACGCCGAGGTCCGCAGCGGGGTCAACCGCGCGCTGGGCGTGCCCGATATCGACTTTGCGCAGGCGGCCCAGGCCATCCAGAACGGCCAGTTGCCCAATCTGGACAGCACGGTGACGGCGGCCAGCGCCCGCGAGAAGGAACTGGTGGCCCCCTTCAGGAAGGAGCTGGAACTCACGGCAGCGGTGGGGTTGCTGGGGCTGTGAGGCGGGCGAGTGTCTCTTTCCTCTCCCCCGTCCCGCCCCACCTCCGCTAAGGTGCTGGGCATGACCCAGACCACGACCCAGGCGACTTCTCAAACCGCGCAGTCCGAGGCACTCTTCGCCCGCGCCCGCGCCGTGACGCCGGGGGGCGTGAACAGCCCGGTGCGGGCCTTTAAAAGTGTGGGCGGCACGCCGCGCTTCATCCGCGAGGCCCACGGCGCGTACCTGACCGACGCCGACGGCACGCGTTACATCGATTACATCGGTTCGTGGGGGCCGATGATCCTGGGCCACAACCACCCGGCGGTGCGCGAGGCCGTTGCAGACGCCCTGCAATTCGGCACCAGCTTCGGCGCACCCGGCGAACGCGAGGTGGAACTGGCCGAACTGGTCACGCGGCTGACGGGCACGGATAAGGTGCGCTTTACCAGTAGCGGCACCGAGGCCACCATGAGCGCGTTGCGGCTGGCACGCGGTTTTACTGGCCGCAAGCTGATCGTCAAGTTCCGGGGCAATTACCACGGCCACGCCGACGGCCTGCTGGTAGAGGCGGGCAGCGGCCTGATGACCAACCTGGATGGGGCTTTGGGCGAATCCGCCCCCAGCAGCGCGGGCGTGCCCGAGGAATACGCCGCCCTGACGCTGGTGAGCGAGTACAACGATCCGGCAGCGCTGGACACGTTGATGGCCGAGCGCGGCGCAGAGGTGGCCGCCGTGATCTTCGAGCCGGTGGTGGGCAACGCCGGGGTGCTGATTCCCACCCCCGAATTCCTGGCCGCCCTGCACCGCGTCCAGGGAATGGGCGCGCTGCTGATCGCCGACGAGGTGATGACCGGCTTTCGCCTGAGCCTGAACGGGGCGACGGGGCTGCTGGGCTTGAAGCCGGATCTGACCTGCTGGGGCAAGATCATCGGCGGGGGGCTGCCCGTGGGCGCGTATGGCGGGCGCGGGGACGTGATGGATTTCGTCTCGCCGCAGGGGCCGGTGTATCAGGCCGGGACCCTCAGCGGCAATCCGCTGGCGATGGCGGCGGGGCTGGCGACCCTGCGCACCCTGGAGGCCGACGCGGGGATCTACGGGCGACTGGAGAGCTACACCTCGCAACTGGCAGACGGCCTGAAGACCCTGGCGGCAGGGGCGGGCGTGGCGATCAGCGTCAACCAGATCGGCTCCATGCTCACGCCGTTCTTTCAAGGCGCGCCGCACGGTTCGGTCCGCGATTACGCCCAGGCGGCCCGCAGCGACACCCAGGGGTTCGGCAGGTGGTTTCAGGGCCTGCTGTCACGCGGCATCTACTGGGCACCCTCGCAGTTCGAGAGTATTTTTGTCAGCGCCTCACACACGGGGGCCGAACTGGATGCCACACTGGAGGCCGCTCGTGCCGCCTTCGCTGATCTGAACCAGACCAACCTCGCTGCCCCCGAAGGAGTTTCGCCTTGACCCTCGTGCAATCCAACCCGGAGATCGTCCGCGTCCTGACCGAAAACAAGGTGATCGCCGTGGTGGGCTTTCACCACGACAGCGCCAAGCCCGCCTTTTACGTCCCCGAATACATGTACCGCCAGGGCTACAGCATCATCCCGGTCAATCCCTCGCTGGCGGCGCGCGGCGAGAGTTATTTTGGCCAGAAGGCGGTGGCGACGCTGGCTGAAATTGCCACTCCGGTGGATATCGTGGATGTGTTTCGCCGCAGCGACAAGGTGCCGGACCATCTGGAGGACATCCTGGCAATGCACCCGCTGCCGAAAGTGGTCTGGTTGCAACTGGGCATCCGCAACGACGCCGTGGCCCGCGAACTGACTGCGCGCGGCATCGACGTGGTGCAGGACCGCTGCCTGCTGGCCGATCACCGCGCCCTGCTGTAACCGGGCAGAGGTGTGGAGCCGTTCCCACCGCCCGATCTGGAACTGCTTGAGGATGTCCCGTTCAGCGCCCACGGCCTGAAGCTGGATATCCTCCGTCCCAGAATCAGAAGTCCTGAGCCTGTTCCCGCTGTCCTGCACCTGCACGGCGGGGCGTGGGTAATGTTCGGCAAATGGCCCACCGCCAATGTGTTTCTGGCGCGGGCCGGATTCGTGACCGTCAGTGCGGAGTACCGCCTCGCGCCGGGAGCCACTTTTCCGGCCCAGCTTCATGACGTGCGGGCGGCGGTGCGCTGGCTGAGGGCGCACGCCTCAGCACTGGGCATCGATCCACAGCGCATCGGCGCGTGGGGCGTCAGCGCCGGGGCGCATCTGGCCGGACTGCTGGGCACGGCGGCAGGGGCTGAACTGGAGGACCCAGACGCTGAACATTCCGCCCGCGTGCAGGCGGTGGGCAACGTCAGCGGCGTGATGGATTTTCTCGATCCGGCGTTTCACTTCGGGCCGCAGTCCCTGCCCCTCTTCGGCTCGGCGCTGGCCGACTGCCGGGAACGGGCCGCCCTCGCCAGTCCGCTGACCCATGCCGGGGTCGACTCACCGCCCTTCCTGCATCTGCACGGCACCCATGACGACGAGGTGCCCATCTCGCAGGCCCAGCGGATGCACGCGGCCCTTCAGCATGCCGGAGCAAAGAGCGAACTCGTCGAACTGGACGGCGATCATTACATCAACGACACCCACCGGGCCGAGGTGGAGGCGCGGTTGCTGGCCTTCTTCTGCCGCACGCTGAAGCACACGCCGGGTTAAACCCAACCTCAGCCACGCATCAGAAAATTCTCGATGATCGCATGGTGGTCCTCGAAAAACAGTTCGGGAGAGGACAGCGCCTCGCCCAGCGGCATCCACAGCGCATCGGCGGCGTCGCTTCCGCCCTGAAGCCGTGGCAACTGGCCGATGCCCAGATCGAAGTGGAAGGCGTGGGTCACGGTGCGCCCGCGCAGGCTGCGTTCGGGGTAATCGAAGACGGCGCTGCCGCGCAGGGCGGCCCGCAGGTCCACGCCCGCGCCCAGGCCAGTTTCCTCATGGGTCTCGCGCACGGCGCAGTCCAGCAGGGTCTCGTGTTGCTCCAGAAAGCCGCCGGGCATGGCGAGACGGCCCCGTCCCGGCATCCCGCCGCGCTTGACCAGCAGCACATGACCGCTACGCGTCACGACGGCGTCGGCGGTCACGAACACGGGCGGAAAAGGGGCATCGGCCCAGGCCGCCCGGTACTCACGCAGGTGGTCATACTCGGCGCGCAGCTCGGCGTATTCGGGGGTGGCATGAAAGGCGTCCAGAAAGGCGTGGACAGCAGGCGGCACCATGTCGCGCACCGTGTCCAGATGGCCCCCAAAATACGCCCGGCGCACGTCGGTGGCGCTCAACGGGCTGACCACATGGCTGGGAATGAACTCCCAGGCCGGAAACGAGCGCAGGTAATAGCTGCTGTCGTCCTTGACGTGACCGATCAGGGCCACGTCGCTGCTGCCGCGCGTGAAGTGCTGCACGCCACGCTGCACCTCGGAAAGCCACAGCGCCTCGTTGTAGTAGTAGTCGCGCACATGCACGAACAGCAGCCGCGCGCGGGCGATCCCGGCCTCCAGCAGCATGGCCGTGATGACGTCCTGGCGCTCGTCGGCGGTGAACGGATTCTTGGGATTGCGCGCCGCGCGGGCCGAGCCGATCACCACGATCAGCTTCTGCACGCTTTTCAAGGCCTCCAGCATGACCAGCAGGTGCGCGGCGTGCGGCGGCTCGAAGCGCCCGATATACACGCCAAAGGTGCGTTTGCGGCGCGTGGGCGGCGAAACCAGCGCGGGGTCACGGGGGGTTGCGCCATCAACTGAAGAAGGATCGGGGTCTGACATTCCACTCATCTTCCATAAATCAAAGATGAGAATTATTTAATATCAGCTAAATCCACCCTCTTGCATAGGATCGGGGCAGACCCGCTATTGTGAGCGTATGAACAAAAAAATATTTCTGGCTGGCGCGCTTCTGCTGTCTCTCTCCGGCGCGGCCCTGGCAGGCGGGGCGGGCGCACCCGTAACGGGCGCAAACGCCCAGGTCCAGGCGGCCACCCCCGCCGCCATCGCCGCTGCCCTGCGTGAAGCGGGGTACAAGGTCACCATGAATCCCACCGACCCCGACAGCGATCCCAGCATGACCGTGGATACCGGCGATTACGAGGTAGACGTGTGGCTCAGCGGCTGCAAGGCGGGCATCTGCTCGCGCGCCACGGCCAGCTCCTACTGGGATTACAGCGACGACGAGGGCAGCCTGGACACCGAACTGACCAACGACTGGAACGGCAACTACTACACCCAGGCTTACGTCTACGAAGGATCGTATTACCTGGACAGCACCATGCCCATTCGGGGCGGCTACACCAAGGCCGCGCTGAAAGCCTGGATGGTGGACTATCTGGACGACGTCTCGGCCTTCGAGGAAGAATTGCCCTGAGCCGCGAGGATTGAATCGCGTGGATTGAAGACAGAAGACATTGAATACAGAACGTACGGAGGCCACGACGGTCTCCGTTTTTCTATGCCGCTTCTCTGGATACCGCTTCTCTAGACACCGCCACGTCCAGCCCATGAGAAACTATGCCCATGACCGCACCCATTTCCACGGCGACTTCACGGCAGGTGGCCCTGATCGCGCACGACAAGAAGAAGCTGGAACTGGCCATGTTCGCGCTGGCCCACCGCGACATTCTCTCGCGCTTCCATCTGGTGGCGACAGGGACCACCGGGACCATCCTGCACAAGCAGACGGGGCTGGAGGTAGAGCGGGTGCTGTCGGGGCCACTCGGCGGGGACCAGCAGATCGGCGCGCGGCTGGCCGAGGAACGGGTGCTGGCGGTGTTCTTCTTCCGCGATCCTCTGACCGCCCAGCCCCACGAACCGGATGTCAGCGCCCTGATGCGCCTGTGCGACGTGCATGACATCCCGCTGGCGACCAACCCAGCCAGCGCCCAGGCATTGATGCTGTGGCTGCGCGAACAGATCGACGTCTCTGTCTGACTGTTGTGCCTGACCTCATCTGGCTGCCCCGATTCAGCGGGCGATCACAGCCACGTAAATTTCCCCTGCACCCGCCGCGTATAGGGCGTCCTGACACGCAATGAGCGTACTCCCGGATGTCATCACATCGTCCACGAGCAGCAGGGGACCGGGGGGAAGCCTGCCCGGTCTGACCGCGAATGCTCCGGCCATCTCGTTGCGTCCGGCGGCATGCTGGCGGGCCTGCTGACGTGTGGCGCGGGTGCGGCTCAGGGCGTCCACGCAGACAGTGTCCAGGCAGCGGGCCACCTCGCGGGCCAGCAATTCGGCCTGGTTGTAACCACGCTGGCGCTGGCGGGAGGGATGCAGTGGGACAGGAATAACCGCGCCGATGGCCCAGTTCGCGGGAACGCCCGCCGCCAGTGCCTCGCCCAGTACCCCGGCCAGCTCACGCGCCCCGCCGAATTTCAGGGCGCGGACGGCGCGGCGGCCCACACCCCGGTAACGGCCCAGGGTGACCAGATGCGGCCCAGGATGCGAGCGGAGTGGACTGTGCGACTCGACATGGGCGTGCAGCCCAGCCCGGCACGGATGGCACAGCCCCACCTCCCGGCCCAGTTGCGCGCCGCAGCCAGGGCAGGCGCGGGGAAGCAGGGTTCGCCACAGGCCAGCCAACATGACCGTCAGTCTAGCTGCCAGAACAACGGCTCACCCACGCCACGCGTGTATTTGGCCTGAGCCTGTGGACTTATACGGACTCTGATTAGAAGGTGTTGAAAACACCCGTAATCCGAGCGGGAGGAGCAGCGTCCTCATGGGCGTCTGTTCGCGACGATGGCGAGAAGGAGAAAAACGTGTTCCGGGCGTGGAGTGAAGGGATCGGCGCTGTTCCGATTCCTCCACGTTACAAACGGAATCCGTATTACGCTGCGCCTGTGGCCACCAGCTCGTCCAGAAACAGCGGTGGCGTGGTGTCCTCGATGCGCTGCCACGCGCGCGACAACCCGTCCGGGTCCAGCATCGGGGCGGCCAGGGTCAGGCAGGCCAGATGGTGGGCGCAGACCCGCTGCACGCCGCTATCGCCCAGCCGCGAGCGTTCACTGGCCGTCAGCAACGCGGCAAAGGCGGCGGGATGGCCCAGCGCCGGGTGGCTGCCCTCATCAATGGCGGCGCGCAGAAAGGCGGCCACCTCGGCAGGATTAAGCCAGAACCCGAACATCAACGTGTCCGACAGGCTGTCCAGCCGCCGCATCTGCGCGGCACCCATTCCCTGTTTGATCAGGCTACGGGCCAGATCCTGCCGCTCGATGCGGGTAACGGCGTATTCGGGCAGGGTCAGTTGTTCGCCGCCCGGCGTAACCCGCCCACCCACGGCGGCGCGCAGGCGGTAGGCCAGCACGTAGCCCTGATACTCGCGCAACATCTCCGACACCGGCACACCGCTCATGGGCGCAGTCTAACGGTCCGGTGGCGGCCCATATGGTGATTTTCACGCGGTTGCCCGGCCTGCGCCACTGCCTCATTTGTAGATCCTGTCTACTCAACTCTAACGGCGGTGGGACAAACGCTGGAACGCAGTCTGCGTAGGATATAAGCAATCAAAATCAGGACAGGATAGAGGAAAGAGGGCGGGCCACGGCCCAGAGGAGCAGTGATCCATGCATCTGCTGAGACAGGCATATCCATTCGAGTACCGCACGGCGGGCGGCCTGGACGCCGAGGCCCAGGCAGACCTGTGGGTCACGGTCAGTGGCAGCCGCGCTGTGCTGGTCCTGCGTGGTTGCCCGATTGGGGACGTACCAGCAGCCATGAACACGCTGCATCACACCTGGCTGCCCTATCTGCTGCACCCGGAGACCCAGATGCTGGCCCTGGCCCTGCACCCCCGCCGGGAAGGTGTCAAAGCCCGCGCATTGGTGCTGCCTCTGAGCGCCTAGAACCACCAGTTGTGAGGAATGAAGGAATGTTGACTCACCGCTACCCGGCTGCCTGCTTCCTTTGTTTGTACCGTGATTGACGCACTACAGTACGGGGACAGAGCACGAGTGTGTGTTCTGCCGCGTGTCGTTTGTATCGATGAGACTTTCGGGCATATGTGAATCTGAACAGATGCTTCGCTAACGGGCGGAAGCATTTCGCTGCTTACCAGAATCAAACAACCAAGACACAATAAAAAAGCGCCTCAAAACCATTACAGTTTTGAGGCGCTTATGAACGCATCTGGTGTTGAAGAATGTGACCTGTTAAAGGAGGTGATCCAACCGCACCTTCCGGTACAGTTACCTTGTTACGACTTCACCCCAGTCATGAACCACAGCCTAGACGCCTGCCTTTCAGCTCCCGGCGGTTTGAGCTGCAATTTACTCCCGTGGTGTGACGGGCGGTGTGTACAAGGCCCGGGAACGTATTCACCGCGGTATGCTGACCCGCGATTACTAGCGATTCCAACTTCACGGAGTCGAGTTGCAGACTCCGATCTGAACTGGGGATGGCTTTTGGCGATTCGCTCACTCTCGCGAGTTGGCTGCGCGTTGTACCATCCATTGTAGCACGTGTGTAGCCCAGGTCGTAAGGACCATGCTGACTAGACGTCATCCCCGCCTTCCTCCTACTTTCATAGGCAGTCC
>NZ_MSTI01000019.1 GCF_001949125.1 Deinococcus marmoris | reverse complement strand
GCGAACGCCTGATCTGGTGGGCGTATTTATGGAGTTGCTCGACTTGCCAGCGCCACAGATGGCGCTGGCATGGTTGCGGTGGCCCCCCAGCATTGAGGTGACGGCTTGCGGTGCTTTTGGAAATGCCCGTCATGTTCTTCAGGAGCGTGGCCCGTTCTGGATCAAGGAACGATCCGAGAGCAGCATCCCAGCTTCGCCAGGCGGTGGGGGTAAATTCCCGCTCGATATCACGGTACAGTTGCAGGGCGTCTGGGACAGCTTCGATTGCGTTGTTCATACCAACAAGAGAAGCACGTTCCAGACGTGCTTTTTATCGATATACACACATTGCAACTCATGAGTCAGAGGGAGTCGCCATGGTCCGGGCAGGATGGTGGTCTAACCATGCAGGCGGGTGAGGCGCATAGATACTGAACTTCCGAATCTGCCGCGCTCAGCATCCATCCGGCCAGATACGGCCAACAGGCAGTCAGGTTTCCAGCGCCTGCCTGAACCAGCCCGTGATCACGTCTGGGCGGGTAATCGCGCTGCCCACCACCACAAAACTTGCCCCCAGACCCATAGCCTGAGCCGCGTCCGCCGGGCTGTTTAGTCGGCCCTCAGCGGCGAAGGACAGTCCGGCGTCACGCAACTCCCGCATCAGTTCCCAGTCTGCCCTGGCAAGTTGGCGGCTGTAGGGGGTGTAGCCGCTCAGGGTGGTGCTGACGATGTCCACGCCGTGGTCATAGGCAGCCCGCGCCTCGTCCAGCGTGCTGATGTCGCCCATAACCAGTGCGCCAGCCACACGAACGGCAGCGAACATGTCTGCCAACGGTTCAGGCCGGGGACGCGAGGTGGCGTCAAAGGCCACGATCTGCGCGCCAAGTTCGGCCAGCCGCACGCCCTCGGCGGCGGTGGGGGTGATGTAGACCTCGGTGTCGTCCCGGTCCGTCTTGGTCAAGCCGATGATCGGCAGATCGGTGACGGCCCGCACCGCTGCCACGTCCTCAAAGCCCTGAATCCGCAGGCCCACCGCGCCGCCCCGCTCAGCAGCCAGCGCCAGTTGCCCGATGATGTACGAATCGCGCAGGGGCGAGTCGGGGTTGGCCTGACACGAGACGATCAGGCCGCCGGCAAGCCGCTCCAGCACTGTCCGGTCAGGCATGGACCAGCAGCTCCTCAGCCTCCAGAATGACCCGCACCCGTCCCATTTCCTGATCGTTGAGGGGCAGATTGGGGCGGTTCATGTGATGGTGCGTGATCAGGCCCAGCAGGCGCATGGCGGCCTTGAACCCCCCCACGCCTGAAGCCCCGGCGCTGGTGCGCGGCGTGCCCTGCAAGGCCACCGCGAACAGCCGGATCAGGCGTTCCTGAATCTGCCTAGCCCCGCTCCAGTCCTCGCACTGGGCCGCGTCATAGAGGGCCACATAGGCAGCGGGGTCCACGTTTCCTAGCCCCGGCACGCAGCCGTGTGCGCCCACCATGAACGCCGTGTCCACCATCAGTTCCGAACCGGTGAACATGCGGAACTGCGGGTCATCCGCGCACTCGCGGGCCAGCAACCGGAAGTTGGTGTCGTCCCCGCTGCTGTCCTTGAGGCCCACGATCAGCCCTTCCTGGCGCATCTGGCGCAGGGTGGGGCGCTCCAGCTTGACCTGCACGCACACCGGAATGTCATAGGCCATGATCGGCAGGCCCACGGCCTCATGGACCGCGCGGAAGTGTTCGACGATCTCGGCCTGGCTGGTGCGGGCGTAGAACGGTGCAGTGACCACCAAGCTATCCACCCCGGCGTCGCGGGCGTCGCGGGCGTGGGCGATCACGCGGTCCGTGGTGGGGTCGATCACGCCCGCCAGCAGCGGTACGCGCCCGGCCACCTCATCCACAGCGATTCGCAACACCTCGCGGCGCTGCGGGGCGTCCATGAAGACCACCTCACTGGTGGAGCCGAGCAGGAACAGGCCATGCACGCCGCCATCCAACAGGTGCCGCAGAACGCGGCGCAGCGAAGCCTCGTCTACTTCAAATTCTGGAGTGAGCGGCGTAACGACGGGCGGAATGATGCCGTGCAGGTTGGCGGGAAAGTCAGCAGTGGTCATAAGAAACCTCGGGAGGAGAGTGGGGGAAGGGTGGAGAGCTGGTCAGAGGGATTCGATTTCGGCGAGTTGCGCTCTCCCCTATCGGACTGGTGCAGCTCCGAAGGAGAGAGAGTTACTCCTACTGCTTGGCCTTGGGATCAAGCGCGTCGCGCAGGCCGTCGCCCAGAAAGTTGGTGGCCAGCACGGTCAGGATGATCAGCAGTCCGGCGGGCATCCACTGCCAGACGTAGGCTTCCAGAATGTTGATCTCGCGGGCGCTGCTGAGCAGGTTGCCCCAACTGGCCTGCGGGGGCTGCACGCCCAGGCCCAGGAAGCTCAGGCCCGCTTCCGTCAGGATGGCGCTGGCGACGCCCAGGCTGACGAAGACCACCAGCACGTCCACCACGTTGGGCAGCGCGTGCTTGAGCAGGATGCGGCGGTCGTTGGCCCCCAGCGCCGTGGCCGCCGAGATGAAGTCCAGCTCGCGCACGGAAAGCAACTTGGCGCGCACCAGCCGTGCGGCCAGCGGCCAGCCCAGCAGCCCGATGATGATGATGGTCTTGTCGATGCCGGGGCCGACGATGGCGGCCAGCGTCAGCAGCACCACGATGCTGGGAAAGGTCATGACCACGTCCACGAAACGCATGATCACGTTGTCCACCCAGCCGCCGAAATACCCGGCCAGCGCGCCCAGCGTGGTGCCCACCACCACCGAGACCAGGGTGCTGAACAGACCCACCATCAGCGACACGCGCCCGGCAGACAGCGTGCGGGCGAAGATATCGCGCCCGGTGGGATCGGTGCCCAGCCAGTGCGCCCCACTGGGCGGCTGGTTGCGGTTGAGCAGGTCAATCTCGTCGGGGCCGAAGCGGGCGATCAGCGGGCCGAAGACCACCAGCAACACGATGATGCCCAGCAGGATCAGGCCGACGACGGCCAGCCGGTGGCGCAGAAAACGCTTGAGGGCCATGCTGCCCGGCGTCTTGACGCGGACCTTCTCGGGTTTGACAGGAGTGGTGGCGGTCATGGGTACAGCCTCCCCATCTTGAAAATTATGGTCATGAGTAGCGAATCCGGGGGTCGATCAACCCGTACATCAGGTCCGTGATCAGGTTGGCCAGCAGGATGATGATCGCCAGCATCAGCGTCGTGCCCATGATCATCGGGTAATCGCGCGAGTCGATGGCGTCCAGGTACAACTGTCCGGTGCCGGGCCACGAGAAGATGCTCTCCAGGAACACCGCGCCGCCGATCAGGTTGGCGACGTTGGCCCCGATCACCGTCACCACCGGAATCAGCGCGTTGCGCAGCACGTGCTTGCTGATCACCCGGTACGACGGAACGCCCTTGGCCGAGGCGGTGCGGACGAAGTCCTGAAACAGCACTTCCAGAATGCTGGAGCGGGTGTAGCGCATCAGGATGGCGATGTACGTGACCGAGAGGATCATGGCGGGCAGGATCAGGTGCCGCAGGATGTCCATCACTCCGCCGTCTCCCGGCGTCTGGTATCCCCCAGCAGGAAACCAGCCCAGCTTGAGGGCGAAAACGTACATGCCCAGCAACCCGGCCAGGAAGGCGGGGGTGGAGATGCCCAGAAACGCCAGGAAGGTCAGGGTGTTGTCCAGCAGCGTGTAGCGCTTGACCGCCGCGACGATGCCGAAGAAGATCCCCAGCGTCACGCCCACGGTCATGCCCAGGCCCATTAATAGCAGCGTGGGCGGCAGGCGGCGGCCCAGTTCCTCGATCACGGGCTGACCGTTCTTGATGCGGTAGCCCAGATCGCCCTGCACCGCGCGGCCCAGCCACTTGAAGTACTGCACTGGCTTGGATTGATCCAGACCCAGATCGGTTTTCAGAATCTGGCGCTGCTCGGCGCTCAGGACCTGATCGGGGGGAATGTAGGCGTCCAGCGGATCGCCAGGGGTGAATTGCAGCAGCGTGAAGACCACGGCGCTGATCACCAGCAGCAGCGGAATACTGATCAGCAGGCGGCGGAGGGTGTAAAGGCCCATACGGTCAGCTCCTTAAGAAGCGGGAGAGAAATGGAGCAAGAAAGACGCCACGAACAAGTAGACCTCTTGCGAAAGTCGTGCGCTAAGGTAGGGGATGGTTGGCACGCTAAAATATCATCAGGCCCTGAAGCTGAATCGCACGAGTTTTCGCCGTCGCACTGGTGTGTACCCTGAAACATTTCTAGAGATGGAGACCGTGTTGCAAGAACGCCATGCCAACAAAGTCAAATCTGGACGGCCACCTGCACTCTCTTTGGGAGCGCAACTCCTGATGACGCTGGAGTTCTGGCGCGAGTACCGCACGTTGTTTCACATCGGCCAGGACTGGGGTGTCCATGAGGCCACGGTTCAGCGAACCGTGG
>NZ_MSTI01000165.1 GCF_001949125.1 Deinococcus marmoris | reverse complement strand
GAGTCTCTCACCCTGCGCTTGGATCATCTGCTTGACCGTTCCCCCCTGAAGACCAAGACCAATGAGCGATTGAGACGGGGTTTCCTGGAACAGCATCGTCAAGGCCGCTTGCTGCACTTCTTGATCGACCCAGAAATTCCGCCCACTAACAACGCCGCAGAGCGTGCCCTGCGGAGCGTAGTGATGGCGAGGAAAGTCTCTCAGTGCAGCAAAAATCTGTTGGGGGCTACCACCTACACCCGCATCAAGAGCGTGGTGGAAACGGCCCGCCTGCGGGGCGAGGATCCCGTAGCCGTGCTGATGGCCCTTCGGCGCTAATCAGATACGAAAATCCAATGGTGATCAAGAGGATCAGCAGCCCCTTGGCGTCATAAATCGCCAGGGCGAGCGCGGCCAGGTTGAGCAGGGTCAGAAAAATATAGTAGGCGCTGAACTTAAAATCAAAACGCCTAGCAACTTTCCCAACCATCGTGCGGTCAATCAAATCCTGATTTATCACTTCAGCACCTGCTTTAATCTGTCTAGGGCTTCGTATTGCGTAATCCGCGTATTCTTGCCTGTGGCTTTATTGAACCAGAGAAGCATGTTGTTAATTTCTTGAACGCTCATGCGCTCCATATTCAGATTGGGAACTTTGCCTAAGTTTCTACCTTTCCACCCTTGATTATCAATAATGATAATTCCATCCCCAGCAGGCGTTTGAACTTCATAGATTGGAACATTGATGACTGCTAAAGAGAGAATGGTGCTTTTTGCGAGGTAATTATAATATTGAATCGTAACCAATTTGACCTTGGTATTCCGCACTCTGTCCAGATAAGTTTGGCGGATACTGTTGGCAAGATTGATGTCAAAGATAGTGGGCGCAAAGATCAAAACACGTCCATGGGATGATACTTCCAGCGCCTCCAGCATTCTTTCGTACTCGCCGTTTTGGGCGGAGGATACCGAGCTGCACAATCCAGCAAGAATGAGAAGACACTTTCTCATAGAATCAGCCGCCGCCCTTGCTGACTGCTCCAGCATAGGAAGCAACACCACCAAGGATTGTTGTCAGAAAGTTGACTGCCGCACCCATGAAAATCATGGCGGCAAGGAAATAAATAATTGACAGGACAATTTGCATAATCGCGCCACTGATGGAATCAAGAAGCTGAGCGCCAATATCAACAAAGCTGTCAAGATAGCCACCCAAATTTCCCGCAACAGCGCTGTATGCCCTACCAATAACATTTGCCGACTTTTCATCGGTACAGTCCACACTTTCTCCATCTGTGGCAGACGCGGCTCTGGCTTTACATGCGGCCATTTCTTGGCGGGTCTGCTCGTAAAAATCTTCCTCGACAAGTCCAGCTCCAGCACGGTCCCAATTGGCAGCAAATCCACTCTGCGAGATAAATGCCTTGGTGGCTTCGGCGGGTTTGATAAAAGCCCGGTCAATCGCACTGTAAGCCAGCAGGGGAATCATAGCCGTAACGATGATGGCTCCCAGCGTACTGCTGACGCAGGCCCAAATCGCTGTCGTCTGTTCCCACATCGTAAATGCAATCGCCAGTGGCAATACGTAACCTATAGCAAGAACAATAAACCCAGCAATAGCAATAATACTGGCATACATAACGGTAAATCCAGAGAGGGCAATAGCCCCAGCCCCAATACGAGATCCCGTTTTGGCGAGAACTTTGGTGCCGCTCTTAAGAGCAGCACCTGTGCCAAGAGCTTTAGCGCCGTAGGCCGCTGCCGTGGTCCCCATAGTCGCCACTTCTGCAACTGTGCCAATCATACTCGACATTTGAGTACCAGCATCATCAATTTTTTTATTGAGGTCTTTGGTGAACATCACATTGGAAGCAGTGTAAGTGGCATTCCATGAGATAATCACACCTTGATGAATAACACTGACAAGGGTGAGCATGATTGAGACGCAGACGGCCTGAATGATTGTTGCGCGCATTTCTTTGTAGTTATTTCGCCCAAGTCCTTTCCAAAGCTGAAAAAAGAATCCCGCAACAGCGATAGCAGACGCCAGCTTTTTAATGTTCGGGCCAATGCCCGACTGTTTCAATTTCAAATTGAGATCATTGACCATTTCGAGAGGATTGCCCATAAAAACTTTCTGGTAGGTGTCAAACGTGCCCGCATCTGCCATACCTATCAAAGCCAGGAACAGCAAGGGAACGAGAAGGCGAGAGAGTTTCATCAATTCCCCACAGGGTCCAGCTTGATTTCAGAACCGATGATCGAAGACATATTGCTGTAAGCAGCTTTGATCTCGCGCTGATACTCAGCCGCCTCCGCTTTATTGTCGGCCACCATCTGTTCAACCTCCGCCTTGAATTTTTCCTCGTTGCGAATGATTTCCTGCTCGCGGTTCTGGCTTTCCAGCATCAATTGGGTGTTGGTCATCACCTGCTGCTGGGCGACTTCGGACAACTGATTCAGGAGCGCCACCGACATGGTGGCCTCCTGTTTCATGGCCTCGCCTGTGATCTGCACCAGCACTTCGCCGACTTCTCTTGAGCTGATGGCCGAGGCCGCGTCCTCGGTGTACTTGTCCACCAGACCTTTCTTGGTTGGCGTGCCAATCACGTTCGTCGCGGTGTTCATGGCCTGAGCGGTGTTGGCCTCCAGCGCGTCCGTGGTCTGTTTCTGGATCTTCTGCGCCTTGTAAGCGTTCTGAACCCCACGGGCCGCGTTCATGGCGTCGCTGACCCGCGCCACGCCGTTTGCCAGGGCCAGGGAAGGGTTGCTGGCAATGGCCTGGTCTGCAACCGATCCGACACTGCCATCAGCGTAGTTCGCGTTCAAGGATTTGCCAGGGCCAATGCTCTTGATGGCCGAACCGTAGAGCGCCTGTCTGAATTCGCCGTAGCTGGTTTCCATGCCGTTGTTCAGCTTTTCCAGCACGTCATTCAGACCGCCGAGATTGCCCATGTTCTCCCCGGCATAGTTGGCGAGCTGGCCCATGTACTTTCCGGCCACATCCCTGGCAAAGCCTTCCCAGTCGCCGTTCAGAAGTTTGTTGTTGATAAAGCCGTGGATGCTTTGCAACTGGCACAGCCACTGCATCTTTTCCCCAAACTTCCCGGTGTTGATGACACCAATACCCTGAACATTGCCGTTGGCCGCCCCACATGCCTGCTGCAAGACGCCACCCAGGTTGTCCCAGCCGTTGGCGGCGCTGGCCGTGCTGCCCAGCAGTCCCACGGTCACTGCGGTCAAGATCGCCCTGTTGCTCATAGGTAGCCTCCAAATTTGTCCAGCACGAGATGCTTGACACCCTTCAAAACGTCTCCACCCGCGCGCTCGATGTACGGCACCTTCTCCGCAACCTCGTCGTTGCCACTGTTGAACATCCACAGGGCCAGCTTGCTTTCCTGCACCTGGATCACGTCGCCCACCCGCGTTCCGGCCCCGCCCGCCTCTCCACTGGCCTGCACGAGGAGGGCGAACTCGCTGTACTGGCCCACGACGTTGTTCAGGGTGGGCAAGATTTCCTCCATGACTTCGGGCAGGCTCAGCACCCGCACCACGTCCCTGGCCACGTCCTTGCTGTAGCGCCCAATGAACAGGTGCGAGAAACTGTCCCGCAGGTCGCCAAAGTGCGCTGAGGCCGTCGCAGACTGCGTCCCCATGCCAAAGGACACCCCAAAGGAACGGAACACCCGGAGCATCCGTTTCACGGCGTCCAATTCATCCTCGGTCTGCACCTGGTTCTCGAACTCGTCCATGAACACGAATTTCTTGATGCCGCGCTCGTACTTCTTGGCGACAGACCACATGGCGTTTTTAATGATGTGATTGGCCACCCGCTTCATCAATTCATCGTCTTCTGGAATGCCGTAGATGGAAAAGTACAGTCGGCGGGCCTGGAGGCTCACGTTGCTCTGGCAGTCCACGAACGGGGCAACCGGGCTGGAGCCGAGGGCTTTTCGCAGGCGCACGGCGGCGCTGCGCGCGGCGTCTATCACCTGGGGTTCCATGCGGCGGCCATCGTCGGTGTAGTTCTCGATGATGGTCAGCATCCGGTACAGGTCTTTCATTTGCGGCGTGCGGTCCTCCTGGGCGAACTGAACGTAGATGGCCATGATGCCTTCAATGATCGCCACGTCCTCATAGCCCTTCTCGCGCAGGTCGTTCACGGGCGGCTCGACGAAGATCCGCACAAAGGACATCAGGGAGGCCAGCTTGTCGCCGTCTGGAAGGGTGGCCCCCTCCTCCAGATCAAAGACATTCAGGCGGGTTTCTGAGTCATACCCAAACTTGATGATCTGCGAGTCCTGAATGGATTTGAAGAACGACTCGAAGTCCTGCTTGGCGTCGGTCACGAGCAACACCGCGTCCGGGTACCTGGCCAGTTCGGCGTTGTAAAGCGACTGCACCAGCACGGTCTTCCCGCTCCCGGTGGGGGCAAAGACGCAAAAGTGCGCCGTGATGGTGCTTTTCGTGAACAGATCAAACCGGATCAGTGATTTGTCGCGGTTCTGGTAGGTGATCGCGCCCTCGTCGAACCCCTTCCAGGGGCTGACTGGGGGGAAAATGTCTACCACGTTGCTGGTGTACGGGCTGAACTGGAATCCGCTGAAGCCCCCGGCAAACGGCGCAAGAGAGAAATACTGGGCCTCGGCCTGAAAACCGTAAGTGATCGGCAGGCCCGCGCGCAGGCGTGACATATTTCCCCTGGCCTTGCGCTTCATGGTGTCCAGCTCGTCTTTGGTCCCGGCCACCAGCACTACGGAGACCGCCGCCTTAAAGCGGGACTCCAGACCCTCCAACCGCTGGGCCATCTCAATCTGTTCCAACAGGTTGACGGCCTTGCCGTTGGGAATCACGCCGGGCGAACGCACACGCGTCCATAGATCGTTTTTCTTCTTCTCCAGCTCATTGGACACGTCGTAATCACTTTCGCGCTGGGCCTGCACCACCACGTAATAGGTGCCGTGCAGGTCTTCAGTGATGCTCCGCAGGTAGCCCGTCTCGGTGTATTCCGGCAGGCGGCTGACGCTCAGCACGTCCACGTAGCGGTCTCCAGCGGCGTAGTACCCGGCGTCCAGGTTGCTCCCCACGCTGGCCGTGAGCTGGCGCATCAGGGTCTGCTGGTCCGGCAGGCCCCGGCGGCTACTGCTGATGGACCGCTCCTCCTGGGGAACAAAGGCAGGTGCAGTAGGCCAACCGGGATTGAGGTACAGAAAGCACTCGTCGAACACGTCTTGCTGCTTCATCGCCGTGGCCCGGAAGCCGCTGGCGTTCATCTGGGCCACTGTCCCGGCCTGAAGTGAGAGCGCATTGTTCACAGCGTCCTCAATTTCTCTGGCACTGGGGGCCGTCTCTGCCGTGAAGCGGTCCTCTCTGGATGGCGTGACCGTCACCGTGGCGAAAAAGCGCCAGTCGGAGACCTCCCCTCTGCTGATCTTGCTTTCAAGCAGGGCGGCGCGGGCGTGGGTCAGCTCCCGAATCACGGGGTCCGGGCAGGCGTCGGCGTACCGGCGGGTATCTGCAACGGCGTCTTCATGCGCGCCCCGCAGACTGGTGTAGGTGGTCATGGTCTCGCCGTCGGGAATGGCCAGGTCAAACACCGCCTTGAGGCGGGCACTTCGGCGTAACAAATTGTCAGGGGTGAAGTGGATGTGCGTGGGCGGTTCAAAATAAAAGCCGTACATTAGCCTTCCATCGGTCAGGACCAGCACATCCCTGTAAAGATCCCAGTACGGCAACACCCTCCCGAAAGAGGATTTGCCTTCACCGAGATTGTTCTTTTGTTTTCGCTTTCCGAACACGGCGGGTTCTCCTCTCTAGCCTTCTTGTCCTTGCCATCTCTCGTACCACCTGCTTTTCAATCTGGTCAAAAGAGTGGCCGATGGTCATTTCACGGGTGACGATCAGAGGGACTGTGTTTGTATCAACGTCTGGAACGTAATAGTCAACGCCATTGAGCCACCAGTTCAAGAAGAACTCGACGAACTTCGGATACGGATAGAGCCGCTTCTTAATGGCAAAATTGATAAACCACGCCGCAACCGTGCAGAGAAGAATGAACAGCAGGCGCATTGTCGGATTGGGAATCACCTTATTGGCAATTTGACCGGACAAGTAGAAAGCGAGGCCAAGCGCCACAAGATCAGAAAGATCGAGAAAGGAAACAAATCCAATCCGTGCATTCGTCAGATAACAAGTGTGGCGGAGTGGGTGGTCTTGTTTTGGAGTGGCCTCTCGTCCGGTCATCTCAATTTTTCCTTATGGGATGGGGAGAACGGGGGGAACGGCGACGGTGCAGCCTGAACCAAAAAGCGCGGTAGCAATGGTGCCGGCAGCCAGGATGATGATGCCCCCGATGACGCCGTTTTTAAGGCTCTGGAAAGCGTTTTGCTCGCCCATAAGTTTGTTCCAGCCGAACATCAGAACGACGATGGTTCCAGCAGCGCCGAGGAGGACAGGTGCTGACAACTTGGTGACCAGCCCGCACGCCAAGTTCGTGATCTTCGTGAAGTCCTGGGCTGCGCCAAACGAAACGGCGAGTGCCACAACGATGGCCAGCAGGGCAATCTGAGTGCGAACGGTCAGGAGGGCGGGCTGAGCTGAGAGGGCGCTATCGCTCCTCCCGGTGAGCAATGCGGGGGCAGTCTGCGCGGTTTCAAGCATTCTTGGTGTCCTCCTGGCAATCTATACACTTGTATGACTGCCTTTAAACTTTAGCACAGATTATATTTATGATAAGATATTTATATGACAGATAGTCCATTAGAGGCAGTCCCAACACAGGCCATCGAAACGGCTTCTCCTCGTAATTCTCATGTAAATGAGACATGGGACACGGTTATTCAGAGCCACCAGATGAAACTTTCTGAATTAGGATTTGAACCAGAAGATATTCCCGCTCCAGAATCTCCAGATTTTCCTAACTTTTTGCACAGGTTGACTGGTAAAGATCCCGCGCTGTCCGCCGAACTCTCAAGAAAAATGAGGGCGTTCAAAGATCAAGGCAACCTGCCATCCGCCAGTGCTTCAGCAGGCCGGAACCGTAGGCGAAATGCCAAACGCTCAGCTTTGATGCGGCGGGAAGGGCAGGGCTTCGTCTACGACAAGAAAAAGGCTCCTCTTTATGGCCTAACGGCTTTATTACTGGGAATTGCCCCACTGATGTACTTTCTATCGCGCCCAACAAGTCAGGCTGCTGGTCTTCAGGGTGTTCCAACATTACAGACAGCAAGGAAAAGTTACGCCAAGCCGAAGGACGCCAAGATCACGCCGGGCACTTCAAGGAACTCTGGCGTTGGAGAGACTGGCCTGGTTGCTCAAGCTTCTGGCACGGATGCTGGGGCCGGGGCTGGCACTGAAGGTGGGAAGGGTGGGAGCCGCCCGGTCAAGCCGAAGGGCAAAGACAACCTGACGGCCTTTGCGGGTGAGCAGGGCGCTGGTGACGCGGCTCCCAAAAGTGGAAGGAGTAAAGGCGTCACCATCACGCCTCCAGTTGTTCTCGCTCCTCCGGTGTCCAGCTTGCCCACGCCCCCTGTGAGCGATGTGTACCGTCCCGTCGCCGCGAGTCCTGCTCAGAGTTTTGGAAGCACCATCCCCACTCAGCAGGCGGCTCCACCGCCTGCCCCAACCGCTGATGAACCCCCGCCGCCTGCTCCCATCGCCTACGAACCCCCACCCTCCGTGCCAGAGGAACCCACGCCCGTTGCTCCAGCTCCCGCCCTGGCTGCGACAAGTCCAGCTCCATTTGCTGTGGAGGCCGCGCCTCAGACAGCGGTACAGGCCACGCCCCGGCCTACAGCGCAGGGCGCACCTCAAGCATCCTCCCAGACTGCTGCACCCGCTCCCACTCTCAATCAAGATGCGTCGTTCGGTTCAGACATCAATCAATCTGCCCCGTCGGGGAACGCAGCGCCGGTGGCCTACGCTCCTCCCACACGCCGGGCGTCCAGCGGACTGATTTACGAGCGTGAACGTCCAGAGACTCCCCAGGCGTCACTTGAAGCAGTGACCAGTACGGCGGCTCCAGCACAAAGTGCGGCTCCAGTTGCGGGCGAGGGACTGACCTTTGGAGGAGTGGATTCATCAGCATCAGGAAGCGGTGACGTGACCGCGCAGAACACCGTCCCGGCTGAAACGCCCTTCGGTGGGACGGCCACCAATGCGGCCTCCAGACTGGGCGCGCTGGGACCGTATAAGAATCTCCAGCAGGTGCCGGTGCGGCTGGTGACGGCGGTGTACGCACTGACCGGCGGCTCGGTCCCGGTGGTGGTGGTCACGGCGGACGGCGGTTCCTTCGTCGGCGTCGGCACGATTAACGGTCAACTGGCCCGCGTGGACATGACCTTCCGGCGCTACATCGACGCAGGGGGCCAGGTCTTTGAGATTGACGCCCTGGCGTACTCGGTGGAAGGCAAGAACCTGACCCAGGGTGTTCCGGCGCGCATTGAGCCGATTGCCCCCACCTTGGCGCTCGACGCGGCTCAGAACGGTGCCAACGCCCTGCAAGGGGCCGTTCAGTCGGCCCTCACGGCGAACGCTGGCAACGGCCACAAGATTGCGATTGGCGACGGGGCGGCGATTGCTTCAAATGCCCTGCCCCCGCTGTGGCAAATCCTGGCGGGCGGCGTCGGTGAGACCTTTGCGCTTCCCAGGGCCACCCAGTCCATTTCGCGGGCGGCCAAGGTGGACAGCAACACCCCACTCACGCTGATTGTCGGCCTTGGAGCGGGACAGTAGATGGTGATGCCGACGGAATATGGGGTGCTGACCGTGGGCGTGTGGCTGGCTGTGGCTGCGGGCATTGGGCTTTATGCGCTGATCTCTGCCCTGCGGCGTCAGACGGTCCCCATGACCCCGTCGGTTGTCGCCTTCAGCATGGCGGCGGGTGGCATCTGGTTTTTTCCTGACGTCTATATGGATTATTCTGCAATCACAATACTCAATATCTTTACTATGTTTATTATTGTAGATTTGTTCGTAATAAGTTTAGTTTTAAGATTTAGAAAAAGCAGTTCCAAAGCTTAAAGTCTAAATCTGTCCATTCCATACCATCAGCAAGCATTCATCAGTTGCAGTCAGGCTCGGCCATGGGTTTTTCTCCGAAGGGTAGAGACTGGAGACTGCCTTAAATTGAAGACCTCAAGGCGGCTTGCGGGCCGCTTTCTCCGTTGCTCCTGGCAGGATCAGCGTACAGAAAAAGCCCGGGCCACTCTTTACTTTTTCAGGATGCGGCGCGCGGCTGGGCCGGTGCCAGGGCCAGTCGGTAGCCCAGTGCGTGCAGGACGGCGCGGATGGTGCCGAGTGTGGAGTTGCCGCTCTCGGACAGCGCCTTGTACAGGCTGGTCTCGCCCATGCCCACCTGCCGGGCCAGCCCCGGCACCCCACCGCGCGCCTCGGCCACGTTGCGCACCGCCAGCATCAGGTGCTGAGGGTCCCCGTCCTGGTCAAACTCTTCCAGGGCAACTTGCAAGGACTCGAATGCCTGCTCAGGCTCGGCGCGCGGCCCGTCGATCAGCACGTCCTGATATCTGCGGCAAGACCTCATGGCTCTTCCTCCCCGTCGGGGTTGTCCTGAGCCACCGTCAGATTCAGGTGTTCAGGCCAGTTCGTCGTCCACCCAGTCGGCCACCTGTAAGCCTGCCACCCGGCGGTATTCACGGACATTGTGGGTCACCAGCGTGACTCCGCGCGCCAGCGCCATGCCCGCATTCAGCAGGTCATACGGGCCAATCGGTGTCCCCTGGGCTTTCAGGGCGGCCCGGATGCTGGCGGTCACGCGGGCGTCACTCTGGCCGTAGTCCAGCACTGTCACCTTGGGCAGCCACAGCGCCAGCGCAGCTTCCACAGCGGCGCGTCTGGCGGGAGCCTGGGCCAGACCGAATTCGATCTCCATGACCGTCACGCTGCTCAGGGCCAGTGTGAACGGCGGGTGCTGGGCCATGTGGGCGCGCACCTGTCCCATGCCCCGCACCGCGTAGCTGATGGTATCGGTGTCCAGCAGGTACTGAATCAGAACAGTTCCCGGTCTTCCAGGGGCGGCAGATCGTCACGGGACAGCGTGAAATCCGCAAGTTCTGGCGTCACTGGGGCGGCGAAAAAGGCCAGGGCCTGCGGGGACCACTGCCCGTCTGTTTCTTCCAGGGCGCACAGCCGGGCAGCGGGCCTGCCGTTGCGGGCAATAATCACGGTCTCGCCGCGCTCGGCGGCTTCCACCAGTTTGCTGAGCTGGGACTTGGCGTCGTGCATGTTGACTGTGGTCATAGCCCTCACCTCTAGCTAAGAGCTTAGCTCATTCACAGAAAGGTATTGCGAAGAAAGCTGTCAAGTTTTTCCAGCCTTGCAGAAGAGAAAATCGTCCTCGAAACTTGCTCCAGCAGCCCACTCTGGGCAGCGCTAGGAGCGGGCGGGTAAAAAGACTCTCAACTGCTCAGCCCAGATCCTTTCTGATAACACCACTTACCAGCAGCACCTGGCAGTTGGGGCCCGCTCTCTCCGGGGTCTCCACTCTTCTACTCACGAGACGGAGCAGGAGTCTCAGACCAGAAGACGAGGTTCAAAAGCTCAGCCAATCTTCATCTCGGCCCTGAATTGAAAATACCCCTTTTTTTTCAACGCTCTGGGGCGGCAGTATGACCGTCCACCTCCTTCTTCCCTCTCCCAGACGCACATTTCCATCCAGCGAACACTCCAAAGGAGTCTCATGAACTACCGCCTCCCTGCCCTGTTGTTGCTCAGCGTCACCCTGCTCTCCGCCTGCGGTGGCGGTTCCAGCACACCACCCGTCAATAACCCGCCGCCCAAAGACACCACGCCTATCAAGACGCCGCCTGTTAAACCGTTACCAGGCAACACGGCGAACACCGCCAACTTCACGTTCAAGGCGTCAGGATCACCCACTGCCAGTCTGGCCCCCATGACTGGTGCGAACGGCACTGTGGGCGGAACCTTTGAAAATCCTGACAGCACTGGCGTCAGCGGTGGCCTGGCCGTCGTCTACGAAACGGCTGCGTCTGACCGCATTTCAGAACGCACGCTGGGTTTTTTCTTCCGCAATCAGTCGGGCACGTTCAAGGTGGGAGACCGTCTTCCGCTTTACAACACGGCCAGGTTTTTCCTGGCCGACACCCCACCTGATGGGGCCACCGTGATCTATGGCGAGACTTACCGAAGTGGAGATCGACAATCGCAGGACTGGACTAGCATTGATGGCGTGCTGATCGTGAACACCATCAGCCCGACGGCCATCAAATTCACGCTTGAGAATGCCGTCATGAGCGAAGACATCTTCAAAGAAAATGACCCTGACAAGTTCACGGTCTACGGCACCATCACGTACGATCCCAGACCTCAATAACTTCGAATGACGACGGCGGGGGCCCCATTCAGCCCCCGTCGTCCTCCTGTTCGTCCTGCCGCTCTTGCAACAGAGGGGCATGTAGCGGGGCGAGGCCGAGCTGGAGCGTGTGGACCTTCTCCACATCGGGCTGGTGTTTCTGACGGTAACGCAGCAGCAGCGTGGCCAGGTCGCGTTGCAACGCCTTGGCGTCATCCTGACTCAGCCGCAACTGATCGTTGGTGTACCAGGCGGCGGGTGCATTGGGGCGCAGCAATTCCTCTTTCTGCCACCCCGGCTGATCGTCGGGCGCGGCTTCCCAGTACAGTCCCGCACCATCGCTATAGATCCGCAGATGCCAGCCGTGTTCACCCGCTATTGCACAGAGCAGCCCCTCTCCCAGGCCGTGGCGCTGCGCGGCGTCACGGGTCAGGAAGAGCTCCAGCACCGTGGCCTCCTGCGCCGCCTGAAAGCCCACCACAAAGCCGTCCGAGACGCTGCGGTAGCGCTTGACCGGACGGCCCCGCCCGCGCTGCACCGAGACCACCTCGATCAACTCCAGGGCCAGCAATTGCCGCACGCGGTACAGCATGGTGTCGCGCCGCACGCCCAGTACAGCGGCAGCCTCACTCAGGGTACGTTCACGGCCCAGAAAAGGCGTGAAGAAGCGGGCGTCACGCGGACTGAGCAACACGCGCACGGCGTCGGGAGACTGGACGTGGTGCCAGGTCTGGACCGAGTCGTAGGCGGTCATCTGTTGACCTCACTGTGACTCAAACCACTTGGGCCTTCAGTCAAGTATCTGGCACCGGATTCAGGGTGGATGAGGATGTCAGGCGCGGGTAGGCGGACCTTCGCTGGCTGGGTCATGGTCTCTACTGTGTCACGCTGTCTGGCTGAGAAGAATTGCTCCTCCCCTTCTGCACCTTTCTGGTATCGCCAATTACCGGAAGCCAAGGTGCGGCGAACGCCCATTGGCGTAATGGCGAATGCTCGATCTCCATATTTTTGTCCGCCCAGGAAATAGCGCACGCCAGGTGTTCAGTCCGGTCAATACGCAAGATTATCTTGAACAATGCTGTTCGGCACGACATTTCAGCTTGTACTCACATACTCGAAAACCTGCTCGATGGGCTTCCCCAACACCAACGCGATCTTGAACGCCAGTTCCAGCGACGGCGAATACTTGCCGCCCTCGATGGAATTGATGGTCTGGCGGGTGACGCCCGCCGCCGTGGCGAGGGCCTGCTGCGTCATCTCTCCGGTCTCGAAGCGCAGGCGGCGGATATGGTTCACCACCTGACCCTCCACAGCAGCCGCGCTCAGAAGCCGCGCCTGTAGCTGAACGCCTGAACGCCGAAACGCACGTTCTCCGCAGTCACGAAGGCCATGAAGCCCAGCAGCACCAGCGAGACAGGTGAGAAGATCCCGCCCGGCGGCAAGCCCAGAAAAGCGTGATCGGACAGCGCAAAAGGCAGCAGCGTATAGAATCCTACGCCCATCAGCACAATCAGGCTCAGGTAGGCGGCGCGCGAGGCGCGGGCCTCAATGGTCCGGTCCCGCTCATCGGCCTGTTCCTCCCCAGCCCGTTGTCCGGTCAGCCAGAAAGCCGCCAGCCCCAGTGGAATCAGGATCACTTGCAGGATGATGACGGGAAGGAAACCCAGGTGCAGACTCAGCAACCCGCTTGCGGTGCCGTCCAGACCACCTGACGCCAGCCAGCGCCACGCGATCACGAAGGCTGGCACGTACAGGACCAGCGTGGTCAGAAAGTTGACCCAGGCCACTTTCTCGCGGAAGGAGCGTGGAGTGGTCTCATCCTTACGGAACGCCGTCATGCTTTCAATGTACGCTTGACCAGACACTATGTCAAATTTACCAGACACCATAATTACTGGAGAATGCGCGAGAGTAATATTTTTCGTTCTCTCGGCGGTTTTCGTTCAGGGAGAGTACTGGGCGTGCGGAAATTTTCGAATCGTGTCCTGACGACAGTCAAGATTTGAGATTTGTCAGGGACGTCAGGTGAGGTGCTGAAAGGCTTCAGATTAGGATTGTTTTCGCCATTGTTTGGCACCCTCCCATGCTGGCCTAGATCTCAAGCTGACACCCCGGCCTGAACATCAAGTCGCTGAAATCAGCGACATCCGCGCTCCTTTTCGGCTTCCCGCTCAGCGCCGCTTCACCAAAGCCAGGGTCAATGCAGGGTGGTCTGCACGCCTTCCGTATCTTCTGGCCGCTGCTGTTCCAGAATCTGGCTCGCCTGAGGCCAGGGATCCCGGAACCAGGGGCTGTCCGCGTCTTCAAGAAGCCAACGCACCGTCTGGGCATAGCCCTTATTCCTGACCCCATCGATGACCCCCCCTGACTTCCAGAACTCTGCTCCTGCCCGGAAACTCTGCCCGTAGTGCGCCCAGTCCCGGAAGGCCGCGTCCCGCGCTATCTGACGGCACTGCCCCAGCACCCGCCAGCCCTGCACTTCACTCAGATACCCCAGCGCCACGCCCTGCGCGGCAATGTCTGCGGTCCGCGCCAGATCAAAGGCCAGTCCACCCACCTCGCCCACCTCACTTTCCCACTTGCCCACCACGGCGGCCAGGCGCTTGTTGAGGTCACCCGTCCCATCCTCCAACTGCAACTGCTGACGCACCGCCTGATAGGGGGCGCGGTGGCCGCTGTCCAGCAGCCAGGCCAGACTCGACATCGCTGAGGTGTGATCGGTAATGTCCCAGCCCTCCACCAGGGACTGGCGCAGCTCGTCTTCCTTTCCCGCTGGCGGCGTGAACTGGTAGAAGTACGCCAGCGGGCGGCCCGAGGCGGCGTCCTCAAAAATCTGAATCCAGAGCTGAGCGAATGGAGCGCGCAGGTTCAGGGCAGAGCGCTCGGCTTCACTGAGAGACAGGGCCGCCGTCTCCACCACCTGTTGGCGGGCTGCCATCTGCTCGGCTTGCTGTTCTTCATGCTCAGTCTTTTCCTGAGCCAGTTCCTCGTTGGCTTCCTGAATGCCCTCACGCGCGCCTTCGAGCATCGCCTTGCCTGCCCACCAGACGAACGCCAGAACAATGCCCACCAGGACAGGAATTACCAGTTGCCACAGGGTCACGTGGTCAGCATACCGTCAGTGCTGGGGGGTGGCTGGCAGACCTACCCCCTCTGTGCTGATTCCTTTCCTGAACTGACAGAGCGCGCCACCTTTCCCTTCACATTTCCATTGGCTGGTCATGGTGACTCTCGCTGCTCTTCTGTGGAACGTCAAAGGCACCCTACAGGGTGCCTTCCTTCGTCACTTGTTTCCCTTAAAGAATGTGCTGAGAAGCTTTTGCGGCCTTCCGGTCACGGCATTCAAAGACGGCTCCATTGGTTCCCAGCAGCGCGCCAGGGACGTTCAACTGTCTCTCTACATGCCCAACCTCAAGTGCTGCCATGGCCAACGCGATGCTACTGGAGGCCAGTAAAGCTCAGCCCGGTTTCACGCACCACCGTCGCGGCCCCCGTCGCCGTATTCAGTGTCAGCACCTGACCGCTGCCCGTCAGGGCGTACAGGGCGCTGCCCTGGAACTTCAGGGCAAACAGGTCCGTCTTGCCCGTCCCGCCGATCACCGTGGCTTTGCCTGTGGCCGGATCGATGCGGGCCAACGAATCGGCAGAAAAGAGGCTGGGCCGGACCGTGCCGTAAAGTTGCCCGGCGGCGTTGAACGCCAGATCACCGCTGGAAAGGGTGCCCAGTGGACCGACAACGGTGGCCTGCCCCGTGGTCTTGTTGATTTTGTAGAACTGGCCGCCCGTGGAAGCGCCGTAGAGGTTGCCCGCACCGTCGGCGGCCAGCGCATTGATATCTCCCGCGCCCAGTGCGCCCACCGTGCTGACCGCGCCATCGCTCAGACTGATGCGCACCAGATTGCTGAACGTCACGCCATACAATTCGGTCCCGTCCAGCGCCACATCAGTCAGGGGAGCGCTGACCTTCAGATCAAACTTTTTCTCGTCCTGACCCGTGCCGCTCAGGACAATGCTGTACAGCGCGTTGCCCGTGACGGCATAAGCGCGGGCATCTCCGGGGGGTGGGTTGCCGGGGCCGCCATTGTCTTCCTTGGGCGGCGTCGGCGCGGTTCCACCCCCCCCACAGGCGACGAGCAAGGCAGCACTAAGACCAGAGAGCAGGATCAGTTTTCGCATGGGGCATTGTTGCTGACGGGTGAACGCCACAGAACAAATGGGCTTCAGGAAACGTTGATCACGTTTGATGCGTCATCAAAAGCAATTTTGACCTCATGGTGATATCCGGGTGAGATGACTCAGGCGCATGGACACAGGGGAAGACTGAGCATGTCAAACTGAAGCGCAAGATGAAACTTCTTTCTGGTCTGCTGACAGGTCTGCTCCTGACCTGTGGCGGCTTTGCCCGCGCAGACGAAAGTACGGCACAGTTCTACGGCTGGTCCCCGGATGGCCGCTCTGTGGCGTTTCTCGAAAGTCATGTCCTGTCAGATTCCAGTGGCGCTATCTACACCACCCTGACTATCGTGGACAGCGGCAAAAATACTGTCCTGAACACCTATGTCGCCGAATTCGAACCGTTTGATACCCAACTGAACGACGCGCAAATTATTCAGCTCACCACGCGCAAGGTGATCAAACAGGCTCTTCCGGTCCTGACTCGCCTGAAAATCAGTGATGGACGGGGCGGCACCGTGGTCTGGAAACCAGCGCTTCAAAACAGGTCCGATGATCTGGACCAGAAGTTTCAGGTGCAGATCAGGGAACAGCTCTGGCGCTTTGAACTGAGTCACAAGGATTACGCACCCAACCAAAAATGCCCCACGAATGGCAGCCCCTATCCGGCGCGCGGCCTGACGCTGAGCGTGACCTCTTTTCCACAGCCCAGCACGACAGTGACCACTACCCTTCAGGCGGATGGGGCGCGGCTGCCCGCCCGCCGCCAGTGCGCCCAAGGGTACTTCGCAGTTGAAGTTCGCGTTCAGGGTGACTATCTGGCCGTTTTGCTGGCGATAACCCGTCCCAGCGGCTTTGAGGGTGGAAACCTGATGAACTACATGCTGGTCACTGGACGCAGGCCAACACCTTGAATGCCGCATGGCTGACCTCACGCGCCCGTGGAGCAGCTCCCGCCCGTCACGCTGGCGGAGTGAAAAGCGGTGAAACTTCCGCAGACTGTAGACCACGAAATTTAGGGAAAAACGGTGGCGGCATGGCTTTCGGTCCGTCACCGCTCAGCAGCCTGGGTTGCCAGAACCGATCTCTGATGTATAAGCTAGAAGTCACCACATCAAAAACGCCATGAACATACCCAGACCTGCCACGATGCTGCTGTGCGCCTTCCTGATCATGGGGCTGCCTGGCTGTGGCCCGGCTCCCGCGACCCTGGACAGCCTGCCTGTGCCGCCGTTCATCAAGGAAGGCAAGTACAACGGTGGCTTCGAAACGCGGGTAGACGTCCAGCTTTCCGGAGTCCGCCAACAGGTCGAAGCCCGGCACGGCCCCATGGAGGTCAGCGACTTCGGACTGGTGGAGCCGGACAAGACTTTTAACGACATCCTGGCCTTCTATGCGCAGCCTGAGATCGAGAAGGCCCTGAGCAGGGCCGGGTTCGTGCGGCAGACTGAATCCGGGAACAGTGACCGGATGGCCAGTTGGACAAGGAAGCGCACCTTTGGCAAGGACGAACTGCTGGCGGTGTTCTACTCACCTGGCTTCAAGGGTGATCCCCTGAACTTCATGGTAAGACTGCACGCGCCCCGTCAGAAGCAGTGACAGGGCGCGGCAAGGTTGAAACAAATATGTTCAGGAACTGGACCTGGCGATCTGGCAGAGTTTATGAGAGAAGACGGAAAGAGAGCGGCCAGCCGGGTTGTTGCGTTTCTGAAGGGAGCGGGAGGGCCTTTTTCTTGAAGCCCAACGGTGAGGGATCGGATTCGCCGCAGAAGAACAAGTGGCGCAAGACCGTACACAGTTCTCCGCTCGCAGGTTGGATACTCGCCAGCCTGCCAGACTGAACGGCTGGCCACCCGAATGATCAGCACAGGGAGAAGGCCCAGTCCGCCCCCTCTGTGCTGCTGCTTCTTTACGTCGCTGTCCCAGTGAAACCCAGGTTTCACTGGGACAGCACTCAACGCCTAGGAGGACGGCGCTTTCCAGGTGTATTGCTCGTGAGATTCAACTGGGACGGCACTCAGCTCTGCGGGATACGCTGAAAGCATGGCAAAGGAAAAGCGCTTCAAAGTCGTCCACGAGGAAAAAAGCCTCACCGAAATGACCCGCATTCTCTGTGACCAGGAGACGGGCGTGTGTTACCTGTATCAATGGGCCGGAACGGGCGGGGGTTTGACGGTTCTGGTTGATAAGGACGGAAAGCCAGTTGTGATGACCGAGCAAACTCAGGCGTAAATTTTTCTATCCAGGCCCACCGAAAACCAGATTCTACAAATGTACCGGAGAATCTGGTTTTTCGCTGTATCAGTGGGCAGAACTCTTCAGTAGCTTCTGTCAGATGTGATCGTGTTGGCCCTGGTCCGTTGGCTGGCCCCACCTACGTGTTGACCGTATCGCCGTGGGCGATCTGCTTTGCGGCCTACACCTGCCGCCTTTGCACCAACACCATTGAGCGCCGGAGGCCACAGCTCGTTGCAAGCCGTTCCTCGGATTCGCTGGCGAACAGCGAATTGGACAGCGGGCTAGCGGGTGTTGTCGGGATAGGTGTAATCGTCCAGCGTCAGGCGCACTGAAGCGTGTGGCTGGTGCGTGCGGTTGCGGTACAGTTCCGCCTGAATCTCAGCGCGTTCGGACCTGATCCAGTGGCTGCTCCAGCCGTGATTGGCCCTCTTGCGGAGCAGGGTGGTGCAGCCGGGATCGTCGGTCACGTTGCGGATGACCGAAATGTATGCACCTGGATCGGTGGGTGAGGGCTGGTCGGCGGCGTAGTAATCCAGCCGCCAGCCCGGCACCCGTTCCAGCAGTTCACCGCACTGTTCGAGAGTCGTGTCCACATTTATCGGCAGGGTTAGGACGACGTGCTGCGGGACGGGGACGATGGGGACGACGCGGGGTGGGCGCGGAGGCCGGAGCAAGATCAGGGCCAATCGCCGCCTGAGCGTGGGCTTGGTCATGGCCCAAGCATCGGCCTGCGGGCGGGGTGAAGCAAGCGCGGCATTGCCCATGGATCCAACCTGGCGACGACCAGAACCCTGGCTATGCAGGCTACGAAAACGAAGTGTTCATGTAGTAATGCTAGCCCCAGCCTGATTCATCCTTCCGGCGGGCAGACCGGAGAGCGAGCTGCATGCCAGTGAGGGTGCCCCATTTGCGGTGCCAGCCAATTTGCAACTGTCAGTTTACTTCAGCCCGCCTGGAACAGGCGGGCATATTCATTCGGTGTCTGGCCGCCAAGTGACGTGTGCGGACGAACCTGGTTGTAGTCGACTCGTCACGCCGATAGGATGACGCGGGCCTGCGACAATACGAGCGCACGCTCCCCCCCAGCGCGGTCTGTAGCACCCTCAACCTGCGTCGGGACCTGAACAGCGTACTGGACACGATCAAACCCTATCTAGTGCTGCTACCGTCCACCAGCGATTTTCACAAGGACCACATCGCCACCAGCCTGTTCACGCAGGAGGCGTTAAAGCAGCGCGGCTGGACCCCGCACGCCCGCTACTGGATCGTCCACGGGCGACTGGAATGGCCCGTTCCCAAGGGACTGCACGAGGGGTTTCCGTTGCCAATCTCGCCACGCGGTTTCCACCTGCTCCGGCAGCGCGTCGATCTGAACCAGCAGGACGAGAACCAGAAACTGGAGGCCCTGCAAGCCCACAGCAGCCAGACGATGGGCATGCGCCGCTTCATGGAAGCCTTCGTGCGCCAAAACGAGCTGATCTACCCTGACAGAAACAGGCAACCCCGCCGACGGCACGAAGAGCGAGGAAGAGGACGGCGGTTATTTTTAAAGCATTGCTGAGCCGAGCAGAGATTGGACATCTCTAGGAGCGGGTCAAAGCCGTTCGGCTCTGCCAAAGAAGACCCTTCTTTTCTATCAAATCCCCTGGTTGAAAAAGACGGGAAGCGAGTCGTCATAATGAGGTTCCCCCCGCTTTTTAGTGCACGCCTATTTGCTCTTCCACCACCCGGTGGCCCCGATCAGCAGCCAGTCCACGCTCTTGTTTCCCTTGATCTGCCGCGCCGCCGGGCTGAAGACCTGCGTGTAGGTGGGACCGCTACGGGTGCCTCCACCGTCCGGCTTCAGGGTCAGCGTATATGAGGCCGCATCGTAGCTCCATTTGCCGCCCTCTGCCTTCTTGTTCCCGGTACCCGCCGTGATATTCGGACTGGTCACGGCGGTAAAGCTCTGGCTGCTGTCCTCGTAGCGCCCATCAGGCAACAAATTCAAGTCCAGATCACCGCTGGAATTGACCGTCGTGTCACCTGCCCCAGAAGTATTTGAATATTTGGTGCTGAAGGTGCCAATCACGTCTTTGGCGGTCAGTGCAGGGATTTCCTGGTAAGTGCGGGTGCCCTCACGAATGCGGGGTTGGGTGCCCTTTTCCAGTTTGTATAGCGTGGTTTGACCATTCGGCAAAGTCACCTGGTAGCCGCCGCCCACACTTTTCCAGCGGGCAGGCAACTCGCCGTCGCCGACAGCTTTCAGGTCAGGCGTGCGGTAATCCGCCCTGGAATCCTCAAGGAACACTCCGCCAGGCAAAAAGGCCAGACTGCCAGTGTTGTTGAACGCCCGAAGTTGCATACCACTGGGCGTATAGACGTTCCTGACGCCGGAGTCAGACCAGGTGTACAGCCTGACTTTCTCGCCACGCGCGTAGCCCTTCTTGATGGCCTGAGCCGCCCCCACAAACGCTTGGGCGCGGGCCGCCAGATCTTTCTTGATGGCTGCCGGATCGAGTTTGACGGAGTTGTAGAGACTCACCACCGCCTCAATGCCGCCCTCCATCTGGCTCCGGCTCAGACCAAATTGCTCCAGCGGCAGGGTCACGCCGCCCTGCTCTACCAGCAGCAAAAGCGAGTAGTCCGGGCTGCTGTCGTCGGGACTGTCGCCCCGTTCCAAAAAATAGAAATACACCGTGTTGGGGCCGTCCCTGACCACCTCTTTGTCAAGAGCATTTTTCACGACTGTGACCGTTTCGCCCCGGCTGTCCTTCATCCAGGCCATCAGCGTTTTCAGGGTCTGTGGAGCGCTGCCGAGCATGGCCTCATGCACGCGCATCAGCGGAAATTCATGGTCCTTGTCCTCGTACACCACGCAGCGGCTGGGGCAATCGTGGTCCCTGTCCGAGAGCTTCATGTCGGCAGGGGCGGTCCAGGTCACGCCCGCATAACGTGGCGTGGCGGCCTGTGCCCAGACGGGCAGGACGAGCGTGGCGAGCAGCAGCGTGCGGGTAATCCAGCGGTTCGGCAGTGGCATGGGTTGTCCTCCTGGCCGAGTACGGATGGACGGTCCTCTCCGGAAACGGTGATTGATTTTACTGGATCACCCTCAGTTCTCGTTTGTCCCCGACGTGCAGCGTCGCGCGCTTCAACTGAAGCTAGTGCAAGACGTCAGTTAAACTTGGCAAATGACTTCCCGCCTGATCAAGTTGTCGCTGGCCGCCTGGCTCTCGCTTTCGGCTGCGGCCCTGGCCCAGAGCGCCAAGAATCCCACTGTGTACATCAACGGCCAACCGATCAAGGGCACGCTGGTCACGGTGAACGGCAAGCAGATGGTGCAGCTTCCGCTGACGGACTTGCAGAAGTCTGGCGCGCTGGTGTCAGGCGGTTCCTCGCCCGTCAAGGCAATTCAGGGCTGTATCAACCAACCGCTGTTCAATGGTGTGGTCAGAATCACCCTCCTGGAAGCCGGAGTGAAAGAAGGTAAGTATCTGATCAAGTTCAAAGTCGCCAATGGGACGCAGAAAAAATTGTTGCCGAGCAGTGATGCCGACGCGAGTTACGACAATATGTACGCCGCCAGTGACGATGGGCAGGTGTTGCAATTCAACGTTCCTGAAAACAGCAGTGAAGCCGACACTGGCAATATTTACCTGACGCCGGGGGCCAATGTGGTTGAAATCGCCGTGATTCGCAACGCTCAGCCGGGCTTCAAGGTGACGCGTATCCTGTACCGTCCCGACGAGGACACCCTCAAAGATGGCCGGAAGGACGGCCTGCCCTTTGCGCCCATCAGCAACATGGAATTTGCGCTGAAGTGCAAGTAAGAAGCTGACGGGTTAGGAATAAGTTTCCCACTGGGTTGTCCGCTCACGCCCATTCACCCTGGTGGCACCCAGCCTGTTTTCACTTCAAGATCTACGCTTCCATCTGGACGCTCTCGCAACCACACCTGAAACTTCTCTCCAGCGATCAGGAAGTTCGCCGAACGGACCTGATTCAGCGCCGCCTGCCATTCGGTCACCTTCTTCACCTGTGTCTCGGGCAGTCCTGCGATCTGACGCTGAATCAGCGTGGATGGCAGCATTGACCAGGCACAAATTTCGCCGGGGTCAGGGATGCGACATTCGTTCTGAATGCCCATCGTTTTGAACACCAGGCTGTTGATTGCCTTTCTGACGTCTGGTGCGATGACGGACGGCCCATCTGCTTTGGAGGCCGTGGTTTGTAGGGAAAGCGCGGACTGAGGTGCGACGGCCTGCGCCGTGATCAGGATGGAGAAGAGGAGTGTGGCGGCAAATTTCATGGTCAATCCCTCCAGGCTTGGGTGACTTGCAATGGTTAACAGGCAACCTCTGCCGAGACGTGCGACCTGTACCCGCCACAAGCCATCCCGTCAGGGATGAACTTTGATTTCGGGGTCTGCTTGCTGGTCAGACACGTTGATTTATACCTGAATGATATCCAGAGACAGAAGTCATACGAACTCAATGGGTTACCTTCTTAAACCAGGACAGCGCCGCGTCCGGCCATTCCACGTCCAGCATCCGCCTTTTTGCCCCTCGCTCCACTGGGATGTTCAGGCATCTGCACGCCCTTGCAATGGGGGTTTAAACCAGGTGGGTGCCACGATCCGGTTGGGGACTGGCCCATCTCATCGGCACAGGGTTAAGGTAACCGCATGAACAAATCAGCCTGGCTTGCCGCGCTGCTGTGCTGTGCAACCGTCGCCGCTCAGGACGATGACTGATGTTGTTAGGGTTTGGTGGAGGGTAAGTTCAGTGTGATTCACACTGGAGGACAGAATGTCCGTACCCAAGCAAAAGTTCACCGCTGAGTTCAAATACGAAGCTGTCCGCCTGGTTCGCACGACCGGTAAGAGTTGCGCTCAGATCGCCCGTGACCTCGGCGTTCCTCCTCACTACGTCGTGCGGTGGAAGCAACAACAGGACAACCAGACGGCCGCTGGCCGCCCTGCCTTCACCGGGCGGGGGATCCCCGCCCTTTCACCACAGGAGGCTCGTCTTACAGAACTCGAACGAGAGCTGG
>NZ_MSTI01000021.1 GCF_001949125.1 Deinococcus marmoris | reverse complement strand
GAGATCGGGTTGTCGGCGGCACTGTGGCGAACAATGATGGTTGAATAGAATTTAGCGATGCTCCAGTCTGCGCTTTTTATTCGGAGTCCGTATCATCAATGGTTCGGACAGTTTTGGGTGGCGTCGCGTGCTGGATGGAGCGGAGAAAAAGTAGGGTGTCGCGAGACGTCCAAGGCTCTGCTGGACACAGAATGTTCTGTATTCAGGTGATGTGTCTCCGATTGATCAACAGGGCTATCTGGCAGGGCAAATAAATAATATCAATCCAGGTGTCGGTGTCGGATTGAGTTTAATTCGGGCAACGGTTGAAGAACACCGTTCTGCTGGCAGCGTACCTGCTGAAAACTGTCCGAACCATTGATCATACGGATTCCGTCTGTTTCGCGCAGAAATCGGGACAGCGCCGATTCCTGCACTCCACGCCCGGAACCCGTTTTTCTCCTTCTCGCTGTCTTGTCCAGAACAGCGCCCATGAGGACGCTTGGACGCCTGCTCGGATTTCCAGGTGTTTTCAACACCTTTCAATCGGAGTCCGTATCACCTCACATCCACATGTACGCCGGGGTGCCGCTGACCACGCCCACAGGCCACCGCATCGGGACACTGGGCGTCACCGATGACCAGCCCCACCCGCCAAGCGCCGACGATCTCTAGGCGCTGGAAGACCTGGCCGATCTGGTGGTCAGCGAACTGGAACTGTGTCTCCAGAATCTGGAGTTGAAGCGCGGCCTGAACGCGCAGCCGGTGCGCAACGCCGAGCTGTACCGGGGACTGGAACAGGCGCATGTCCTCGAAGGCGTGACCGGTCTGATGGATCTGGACCTGACCCCGGAAGAGATGACGTTGAGCGCTGCCCGGCTGCTGGCCAAGCCGCTGGGCGTGGATTACATCAGTCTGCTGGTCTTCGAAGGCGAGGGCGTCCGGGTGGTGGCGGCGCACCAGCACCCCCTGTTTCCCGCACCCGAGATGTCGGACGCGCCGCCCGACTGGAGCAACTCGGTCACACGCCACCTGCGTGAGCTGAACCAGCCCCACTACATGGACGATTATCTGGCGGGCCATGCTGTAGACCACAACGGCCTCCCTTTCGCAGGTATGACCGTGCAGGGCCTGACCTGGGCCTTCAGGCGCTCGTCCCGGCACCTTGGGGAGATTCAGGCACTCAACTGAACTCCGCCCAGCGCGAGATCAGTTGATCAGCGGTGCGCAGGGCCAGCGCATGCACAGTGAAAGTCGGGTTGACTGCGCCCGTCGACGCGAACAGGGTGGTGCCCGTTACGAACAGATTGGGGACGTCATGGGTTGCCCCGTAGCTGTTGGTGACCGAGGTCTGTGGATCAGTCCCCATCACCGTTCCACCAAAAATATGCTGGCCTCCCAGGCCGCCTGCCCAGCTCTCGGTGGCCCCCGCCGCTTTCATGACGGCGACGCCCTGCCGCTTTCCGACATCGACGGCCCTCAAGCCGATCTGACTGTGTTCATGGACGATCCGGGCGACGGGAAAACCATACGGGTCCTTCTGGCTGCTCAGCGTCAGGCGGTTGTCCTCGCTGATTCGGTCCTCGCCGATGTACACCATCATGGCCAGATGCCCGGCGGCCTGCGCCATGAACGCGTGCAGCGGTTCACCGAACAGGTCTGCCCGGCTGCCCGCCACGCCCAGCAGATCATTGGGCTTCAGGGCATTGCCGATGAGCCAGCTAAAACTGGCCTGCTGTCCCTTTCCGGGCGCTTTGGCGTAACTGTCCTGGTTGAGCAGTTGCCCGCCACTCACGCCGTAGATGTTCTGGGTTTCTTCCCTGAACAGGCCGTAGACGGGCACTGAGGGATGGGTTGCCATGCCGCGCCCGACCTGCCCACTGCGATTGGCGAGTCCACCGTCACGGGAGTTGAGCAGGATGCGCGGATTTTGCACCGCGAAGGCGGCCAGAATGACCACCCGCGCCGTCTGTTCCTGACGCATTCCGGCGTTATCGAAGTACTCGACTCCGGTCGCCCGCGTTCCCGCCGGGTTGGTCAGGACCCGCGTGACGGTGGCTCCCGTCAGCACCTGGGCCTTCGCCGCGAGGGCCTGCGGCAGATAGGTCGCCAGTGGGTTTGCCAGCGCCCCGATGGGACAGCCGGCGTCGCACCAGCCGTCGTAGATGCAGGCGGCCCGCCCGTTGTAGGGCCTGGTGTTGATCGCCAGCGGAATTGGTGACGTGTGCAGGCCCAGCTTGCTGAAGCCCGCCGCCATCAGACGTCCCTGTTCAAACAGTGGCACCGGGGGCATCGGGTACGGCTCGCCTGCCGGACGCCAGATTTCGGCTTTGTGGTCGCCTGATATCCCGACTTCCTTCTGAACCCGGTCGTAAGCAGGGCGCAGGTCGTCGTAGCGCAGGGGCCAGTCGCGCCCCACCCCGAAGTCGCTACGGAGCTGAAAGTCGTCCTCGTGCAGCCTGGGCCACACCGCGTAATGGTGCAGGGCCGCCCCGCCCACGCCCCAGCCCGAATTGAAGGTCACGCTCAGCGGGTTGGGTCCCCCGGTTTCACTGCCGGGGCCGCCCCATTTGAGGCGGCGCGCCCAGATCTGTGAGCTGTACAGGTCTCCCTGGCTGCCCAGGGTGTGCTGTGGGCCTGTTTCCATCACCAGCACCGATTTCCCGGCCTGGGCCAATTTGGCAGCCAGCAGGCCGCCGGACGCTCCAGCCCCAACAATCAGCACATCTACTCTGTCCATGCCCGCTCACCACACCTTTGGGGGCGCGATATGCGCCATGTAGGGAAGTTTGAGGCGGGCAAATCCTGCCTCGGTGCCGTAGTACACGTCCACGGCGTCACTGCGGGTAACGAAATAGAACAGCGGCGGCGGTGGACCATCCCAGGGCTTGGCACTGCCCTGCGCCACCTGCCCGGCCAGAGCGGTCCGTTTTAACGGGTCCAGTTGTGCGAAGGGTTGTGCATGCTGGGCCTGACTCAGGGCGTCAAGGGCGCGGACTCCACCCTGATAGAAGCCCAGGGCAGGGCCTGGAAAATCGGTGTAACGCAAGATCAGCAGCGGCAGATCCTTCCCGAGCTGATCATCCAGGTACTGCACCACTCCGGCCTCCGCAGCGCCGGGAACCAGCGTGTCGTTCCAGGCTTCCAGCGCCGCCGCCTCGGCAGGCGTGAAGTGTTTGAGGGGAATGCCCTGGGCGCGGGCCTGCGCCGGGCTGAGCGGACCCAGCGCCGTCATCACGGTCAGGGCAGCCAGCCCCAGGCCCATCCGGGCCAGCACTTCACGGCGGTTCAGGTCGGCGGCGGAGAACAGCGGTTCATCCATAAGGGGCCTCGCTCGAACAGATTCCGGGCGCAGCAGCCACTCAGAAGGGGGATTCTATGCGGGCTGGCAGCGTCACAAGTGGCCTGTGAACATGAAGCTGGAGACCTGGTCAGTATGACATGGCGCTGCGTGCGGTCAGTCCCGCAGCGCTGCAAGCCGGTTGGGTGTGACCTCAAGGCCCTCAATCCGCAGGCTGGATACGGCGGCGTCCACCATCTCGGCGCGCAACTCGCGGCTGGATTCACCCTTCGGACACCGCCAGTCGCCTCCGTCCAGATTCGGACAGGTTTCTGAGATCGGCTCAACCGAGCCTGCGTCTCTACTTCACACCGTCCAGTTCTCGGGGGCAGACCAGGCTTAGCGGGCCAGTTGCTTGCGAAACGCGGCCAGGGTGTCCTGAGCTTCAGCCCGCGCGCTGGTGTGCTGATCGGGTTGCCGCCGCAGATCGGCTCCCACAGCATCGGCTATGTTTGGAGTACCAGAATTTCAACCGTAACTGATTAGCGGGTCTTAACGGCCCGATGGTTTTGAGAAGTACGTCCCAGACGATATAAATCTGATTGCGAAATTATGCATAACGCAAATTTTGTTTTCCGCCAGAAACATAAGCGTCCCAGACGCACTTTCCGAAGCTCAATCTCGGCTCAGATAAATTGTACTCAGTATAGTTAAATTTTGCAAACACTGTCCTAGCCGACGAAAACCCTAAAACTTATACAACTTCTATACCGCTAATCACTTACTTTCAACCTTTGTTTGCGCATGCATCCTCTGACGTGACCCCCGCTCTGTCCCACACACCCAAGGTCACGGTCTTATACGGATTCCGTCTGTTTCGTGCAGGAATCGGCGCTGTCCCGATTCCTGCACTCCACGCCCGGAACCCGTTTTTCTCCTTCTCGCTCCGCTCGGATTTCCGGGTGTTTCCAACACCTTTCAATCGGAGTCCGTATTACTGTGACCTTGGGTGATGGACAGCAGGCCAACGCTCCGGTATTACGAGGCAGGCTTCGGCAGGGTCACGCCGAACGTGGCCCCCTGGCCCACCACACCGTCTGCGAACACCCGGCCCCCGTGCTTGAGCACGATGCGCCGCACCGTCGCCAACCCCACCCCGACCCCCGGAAAAGCAGCCTGGCTATGCAGCCGCTGGAAGATGCCGAACAGTTTCCCGCCGTACTCGGGATCAAAGCCCACCCCATTGTCCTGCACGGTGATCGTCCACTCGGTCCCGGTCTCGCTGACCTGTACCACGATGTCCGAAACGTCGCGCGTGGTGGAGTACTTCACCGCGTTGCTGATCAGGTTCGTCATCACCTGCTGCAACAGCCGCGCGTCTCCCCAGACACTGACGGCGGCCCGCAACTGCACGTCGATCACCTGCTCCGGGAATTCAAGCTGGGCGTCCTGCTGCGCCTGCAAGATCAGCGGTTCCAGGGCCACCATCCGTGAATGCAGGTCCTGCCGCCCAGCGCGCGAAAGCAGCAACATGCCGTCGATCAGCCCATTCATGCGGGCGGCCCCCTGCTGGATGATGTCCAGGTTGCGGCTGACCCTGTCTGGTTGATTGTTGACCAGCGCGCTGCGGGCCATATCGGCGAAGCTCATGACGTGCCGGACCGGCGTGCGCAGGTCATGCGAGGCGGAGTACATGAACGCATCCAGTTCTTCGTTGGCCAGCAAAAGTTCCTGGGTGCGGGCCTTCAGGGCGTCCCGCTGCGCGGTCAGTTCCCGGGTCTGTGCGGCCCGTTCCAGGGCCAGTCCCAGGCCACGCCCAACGGACTCGATGACCTCCCGCTCCTGCGCCGTCCATTCGGGGCGCGGGGTCCCGGCCGCGAACAGGGCGTAGGGCTGCTCCCCCTGGTGGTAGGCCGTGACGCTCAGCGCGCTGGCGTATCCCACCGACTGCCGCCGCCCGTCCTCGCTGCCCACGAACGACGTGCCGCGCTGCGACAAGGCGTCGGCTACCAGGGGCGAAGACAGCGCAATTCCGGCACGCCGGGCCGCCATGACCTCCGGGGGCGTGTTGCTGGAGAACATCACCGGGTAGGCCATGTCCCCCCTGACCAGGTAAAAGCCGCTGATAGCGCCGCCGACCGCGTCCCGGACGATGTCGCTGGCCGCCGTGGCGATGTCGTTCAGATCAGTGCTACTGGCCACTTGCGTGGTGAAACGGACGAAAGCCTCAAGCGCCCGCTCACGCTGTTCCACACGGACTTCGAGGACCTGGGCGTGGGTTCTGAGCTGGTGCTGCGCCGCCTTGAGTTGCTGCTCCGCCTGCTTGCGCGCGGTGATGTCCCGGCTGCTGGCCAGCAGCCGGGTGACGGTGCCATCTGCCGCGCGCAGCGGCGACACCCTTACCTCCCACCACTTTGGCGTGCCGGCAAACGTTCTGGCGGGGCCTTCAAAGGTGGTGGTCTGTCCGGCGCGCGCGGCGTCCAGCGCCTGCTCGACCTGGGCGTAGGCTTCGCCTTCCCAGAACGTGGGCCACAGGAGACCCTGGCAGACACTGAAGTCCGTGATCTCCATGGTCTGCATGCCGCCGGCATTCATGGACAGCACGCGGGCATCCAGATCCAGCACCTTGATGCAGTCGGCGCTGCTGTCGATGATGGCCTGAAGCTCGGTGACATCCAGGGAAGGGTCAGGGGTGGGAGGGGGAATCATGGCGTGGGGTGCAGTCTGACAGCCTTCTGGCTGGACAGGTCCAGGCCGGCCACCAGCACCCTGGACGGCTGTCTGGGTCCAGAGCGTGCCTTGCGGCGAACGCTGCCCGAATGGGCCGTCATAGAGGTGTTGCAGACAGGGTGGCGTGTTCAGACCTGTGGGCTGGATCAGGAGGCGACGCCAGTAGCACGGGGGCCAGAGTCTGATGGGTCACTCGTACAGGGCATCCCAGGCATCCTGGCCCTCGCCCTGGTGGCGGCTGCGGCGTCGGCTATGGCATCGTCCTCCCCTACCGTGTTCCCCTCTGCCGTTAGAGTGGCTGGCGATGAAGTCAAGGATGTTGATGGTTGCTGCTCTGGGTCTGCTCGGTTCTGCGGGCGCGGCTGGAACGGACGTTCGTGTGGGTCTCCAGGGATCTGTGCTGCCGGCGCGGGCGGCCTCGGCGGGGGTAGACGCCACTGGGCTGGGTGGACTGGCCGGCGTGCATGTCAGCGTCCAGGGTCCAGTGGGGTCCCGGGGCACGCTGCTGCGCGGCACACTCGAGGGCAACTTCGGGCTGCGCTCGGCCAAGCCGAATGTGCTTCTCGATCTGACGCTGCTGCGGACGGGTGGCCCGGTGGGCACAGGCAAGCTGTACTACGGCGCGGGTCTGGGATCCGGCGTGAGTTTTGATATGAGCGACACACCCGCGAGCCTGGGTAGAAGGCTGGAATCATAACCGACATGCCTGACATGAGGGGCGTCCGGGGCGTATCCCCGGACGTATGCAATCCCCCTCACTCGACAGTTTCCGCTGCCTTAACCCCGCCTGTCCAGCCGCTGGACAGTCAGGTCTCGGGAATATTCGTCACCGCAAGTGGTACAACACGCGCTCGGGGCCACGCCGGTTGCTCCGCTGCTCGACCTGCACCCGGGAATTTAGTGAACTCAAAGGCACTGCCCTGTGGAACGTGAAACTCCCCTGGGAGCGGGTGGAGAGCATCGTGGAGCACGTGACGCGCGGGAACA
>NZ_MSTI01000106.1 GCF_001949125.1 Deinococcus marmoris | reverse complement strand
GAGCCGCTTAAACTGGGCTTGGGTCAGGTCCGATGAGTAAGGCTTGCGTTTCACACCTCAAGCTTGCCACCGGATCGGACCCTTTATAAACACGCTCTCAGAGACTTCAGGTCAGAAACAGTCGGTACGCCGGATTCTGCGTCATCTCATCCGATGGGTAGCCCAGGCCACGCAGGAAAGTGGCGAAGTCGGCTCCGTCCTCCTCCGGCACCTGAATCCCGGCCAGCACCCGTCCGTGGGCGCTGCCGTGGTTGCGGTAATGGAACAGGCTGATGTTCCAGCGCCCGTGCAGATGTGTCAGGAATTCCAGCAGCGCGCCGGGGCGTTCGGGGAAAGTGAAGGAATAGACGCGCTCGCCCTCGGCCTCCGGGGCGCGGCCTCCCACCATGTGGCGGACATGGACCTTGGCCAGTTCGTCGTCGGTCAGGTCCAGAACGGCGTAGCCACGGGCGGTCAGGGTGTCCACCAGTTCGCCGCGCTGCCCCGCAGAGGCCAGTTGCACGCCCACGAAGATCTGCGCCTCGCTGCGGGGGGCGTAGCGGTAATTGAACTCGGTCACGGCCCGCGCGCCGATCACCTCGATAAATTCGCGGAAGGCCCCGGCCCGCTCGGGGATGGTCACGGCCAGAATCGCCTCGCGCTGTTCGCCGATCTCGGCCCGCTCCGAGACGTGGCGCAGGCGATCAAAGTTGACGTTCGCGCCGCAGGTCAGCGCCACCAGCGTTTCGTCCTTGAGGCCATGCTCGCGCGCATATTTCTTGAGGCCCGCCACCGCCAGCGCCCCGGCGGGTTCCATCACGGCGCGGGTATCGTCGAACACGTCCTTGATGGCCGCGCAGACTTGATCGGTGTTGACGCGCACCCAGTCGTCCACATAGCGCCGCGTCAGGTCAAAGGTGTAGGCCCCCACCTGCTTGACCGCCACGCCGTCCACGAAGATGCCCACCGAGTCCAGCCGCACCCGCGTATCGGCCTGCAAGCTCTGATACATGGCGTCGCTGTCGTCCGGTTCCACGCCCACCACTTTCACGTCGGGGCGCAGGGCCTTGATCACGCTCGCCACGCCCGCGATGAGTCCGCCGCCGCCTACTGGCACGAAGACCGTGTAGCCGTTGCCAGTCTCCACCTGCCGCAGCAGTTCCAGCGCCACCGTGCCCTGTCCGGCCAGCACCAGGGGATCGTCGAAGGGATGCACGAAGGTCAGGCCCAGCTCCTTTTGCAGCGCGTAGGCGTGGGTTTCGGCGTCGCTGAAGCTGTCGCCGTGCAGGATGACCTCGGCCCCACGGGCGCGGCAGCCCTCGATCTTGATCTCGGGCGTCGTGGCGGGCATCACGATCACCGCCCGCATCTTCAGTTCCTGCGCCGCATAGGCCACCCCCTGCGCGTGGTTGCCCGCCGACGCCGTGATCACGCCCTTTTCGCGCTGCTGTGGCGAAAGTTGCGCCATCTTGTTGTACGCGCCGCGCAGTTTGAACGAGAAGATCGGTTGCAGGTCCTCGCGTTTGAGCAGCACGTGGTTGCCCGTGCGTTTGCTCAGGCCGGGGGCGGCGCTGATCGGGGTTTCGATGGCCGCGCCGTACACCTTGCCGGTCAGGGCGAGGCGCAGCACATCCATCGCGGTCATCTGGCCGGGTTCAAATTCCTGGGGCTGGATCATGTGTCTATCCTCCGTACTGAATGCAAAAAAAGCCCCCGCGTCGGTGGCGGGGGGAACTCTGGGCAGCGCGGCGGCTGTCAGGTGCCTTCCCCTGACCTGCCAATAATTCGCGCCGCGTTCATAAGGGTGAGGATAGGGGAGAGTCCTGGGGGATAGAGGGTTGAGGGGTAGACAAGGCCATTTTTACGAACAGCCCCGCCCCCCAGCCCCCTACCCCGGACTTGTAAAGCTGCGAAGCAGAGTGGCAGGGGGAGCAGCGCTGCGCTAGGCACGAGTTTATGGGCGTTTCTGGTGGAGGTGGACGGCTGTATCCGGGTCTGATGCCCTGCTCCGTCACGCTGAATGCGGCCCGTCCGCTGCGCGCCCGACGGCCTTCGGTTGCTGTTTTGGTTACGGTTTTGTGGGCTGTAGAGAGTTTGAAGGGCTGGCATCGGTTCCTCCCCATCTGTCTCTGCCTTTGTGGGGAGCTGGCCGTCATGCGGGCGGTCCTTCCTCCAGACAGCCGCCCCGCCCGCGTTGCCTTCCGGCGCTAGCCTGCCCGCATGAGTCCAGATGGCCTGTCCACTCCAGAATTACCAGAAACGTTCGATGTTCTCGTCCACCCGGCCCAGGCCCTGAGCGGCGAGCTTCGCGCCCAGCCCAGCAAGAACTACACCACGCGCTACCTGCTGGCGGCGGCGCTGGCCGAGGGCGAGACCCGCGTGGTAGGCATCGCCAGCAGCGAGGACGCCGGGGCCATGCTGCGCTGCCTGGAAGACTGGGGTGCGGGCGTGACCCTGGTGGGCGACGACGCCGTGATCCGGGGATTCGGCGCGGTTCCCCGTACGGGCGTGACCCTCAATCCTGGCAACGCGGGCGCAGTGGCCCGCTTTCTGATGGGCGTGGCGGCGCTGACGCAGGACACCACCTTCGTCACCGATTACCCCGACTCGCTGGGCAAGCGTCCGCAGGGTGATTTGCTGGCGGCGCTGGAACGCCTGGGCGCACGCGTGAGCAGCAACGGTGGACGCCTGCCGCTGACCATCTCCGGCCCGGTGCAGGGCGGAACAGTGGAGGTGGGGGCCGAGAAGTCCAGCCAGTACGCCAGCGCCCTGATCTTCCTGGGACCGCTGCTTCCCCGTGGATTGGACCTGCGCCTGACCGGGCAGATCAAGAGCCACGCGCCGCTGCGGCAGACGCTGGACACGCTGAGCGCGTTTGGTGTGCGCTTCAGCGCCAGTGAGGATCTCAGCCGCATTTCCATTCCGGGTGGGCAGAAGTACGGGGCCGGGCGGGTGTCCGTTCCGGGCGATTATCCCGGCTCGGCGGCCATTCTGGCGGCGGCGGCCCTGCTCCCCGGCGAGGTCCGCCTGGGCAACCTGCGCGAGAATGACCTCCAGGGCGAGCGCGAGGCGGTGGCCGTGCTGCGCCAGATGGGTGCGGACATCGTGCGCGAGGGGGATACGTTGATCGTGCGCGGGGGCCAGCCTCTGAATGCCGTCACGCGGGATGGAGACGGCTTTACCGACGCGGTGCAGGCGCTGACCGCCGCCGCCGCGCTGGCCGGGGGCGAAACCACCTGGGAAAACGTGTCCACGCTGCGCCTCAAGGAATGTGACCGCATCAGCGACACGCGGCGCGAGCTGGAGCGGCTGGGCATCCATGCCACCGAGACGGCAGACAGCCTGAGCATCACCGGGACGGGCAAAATTGCCGGGGGCGTCACCGCCGACGGTCACGGCGATCACCGCATGATCATGCTGCTGACCCTGCTGGGCCTGCGGGCCGACGCGCCCATTCGGATTACCGGCGCGCACCACATCCGCAAGAGTTACCCGCTGTTTTTCCGTCATCTGGAGGCACTGGGAGCCAGGTTTGAATACCTGCCGACGGACGTGTATTAGCTCCAGCACGCTGTCAATCCATCTTTTTTGCACCGCGTTTAAAACCGGGTGCGGGACGTTTGTCACCTCTTACACTCTGGGCAAGATTTCGCACCTTCCTTCGCCCACACGCTTCAGGAGGTTTTGCCCATGACCCAGCACGCCGCGTCCTACACCAACCCCGATCTGCTCGGAGACTCCCCCGCATGGATGAGCTTTATCTGGCTGGCCTTCGGGATCGCCATGACGCTGATGATCATTGGGATTTACTACCTGCCGGTGGACTGGTGGATCAGGGGCTACCTGTACATGGGCACGCTGTTCCTGACCGCCAGCACCCTGACCCTCAGCAAGGCGCTGCGCGACAGGCACGAGTACGAACGGCTGGTCAACCGCGTCAAGAGCGCGCGCACCGAGCAGGTGCTGAGCAAGTACGAGAGCTGATACGGATTCCGTTTGTTTCGTGCAGGAATCGGAACAGCGCCGATTCCTACACTCCACGTCCGGCATCCGTTCTTCTCCTTCTCGCTCCGCTCGGATTACGGGTGTTTTCAACACCCTCTAATCGGAGTCCGTATGAGGCGTACATCCCATCTGGCCCTTTCCCCACGGAGAGGGCCTTTTCGTGGTTTGGGGCGGGTGCTTTAGCTGTTTTCTCCACTGCCCTCATGGCCGGATGTTGAACTGGAGACATGAATAAATTCCTGCTCATCGGTACTCTTGCCCTGGCCTGTGTGGGCTGCGCCCAGACCAATGCCCAGAACAACACGCAGACGGGTGACAAGGCCGCGCAACCCCCGCTGGAAACCTCCGGCCTGAGCGTTCCCGCTGGATTCAAGGTCACGCCCTATGCCGACGGCTTTCAGAAACCGCGTTTCATGGTCGTTGCAGCCAATGGCGACGTGCTGCTCAGCGACACCTCGGCGGGCAAGGTCTACGTGCTGCCGGACCGGGATCAAAACGGTCAGGCAGACAGCAAGGAAGTTTTTGCCAGTGGCCTGAATCAGCCGCATGGCCTCGCCATCCACGGCGGCTACCTGTATGTCGCCAACACCAACAGCGTGGTGCGTTTTCCGTACAAGGCGGGGGAGATGAAAGCGGGCGGCTCGGCTGAAAAGCTGGTTGATCTGCCCAGTGACGGCGGCCACTCCACGCGCACGGTGGTCTTTGGACCGGACGACAGGATGTACGTGTCTGCCGGAAGCTCCTGCAACGTCTGCGAGGAAAGCGACGCAAGGCGCGCGGCCATCTGGGTCTACGACGCGGACGGCAAGAACGGCAAGGAGTACGCCAGCGGCCTGCGAAACGCGGTGGGCATCGAGTGGTTTGACGGTCAGTTGTACTCCACCAACAACGGGCGCGATGGCCTGGGTGACAACATCCCGCCGGAGGGCTTTTACAAGGTGAACAGCGGCAACTCGTTCGGCTGGCCGTATTGCTACACCACCAAAGCCGGGGAAGCTCAGGTCTGGGACACGGACTTTGGCAAGAAGAGCGCCGCCGTATGCAAGGCTGCCACCCCCGCCTTCGCCCTGACCACCGCGCACTCCGCGCCGCTGGGACTGGCTTTTTACACCGGCAAGACCTTTCCGCAGACCTACGCCGGGCAGATGTTCGTGGCCCTGCACGGCAGTTGGAACCGCAGTGAGAAGAGCGGCTACAAGCTGATCACCGTCGATCCGAAAACGGGAAAAGTGGCCGATTTTCTGACGGGCTTCCTCAAGAACGACAAGGCCAGTGGACGCCCCGTTGACCCGGTGGTGGCTGCTGATGGTGCGCTGCTTCTCAGCGACGACGGTGCGGGTAGGGTCTGGCGCATCCAGTACGTGGGGAAGTGATACTCAGCGAATCCGCCCCAGCAACGTTCTGAGGGTCCGCCTCTCGTCGCCGCTCAGGTCTGCCAGCAGCCGTTCCTCGTTTTCAAGATGAGCGGTCAGGAGACCGTCCACCAGCTCAAATCCCGTCGCGGTCAGGCGGGCGCGAATGGCGCGGCGGTCTGAGGGGTGTGGCAGCCGTTCCACGAGTTCCCGCTCCGTCAAAACGTCCACCCGCTTCGTCACGGCGGGCGGCGTGATCGCCATCAGTGCGGCCAGTTCTCCCAGCGTCAAGCCTTCTGGGGGGGCGGAGCGGCGCAGCGTGGCCAGCACATCAAAGGCAGACGGAGTGAGGCTGTGCTGGGCAAAAAATGCCTCCAACTCGGTCTGAAGCAGTCCAGAGGTGCGCTGCACCGCAATCACCGTCAGCATCGGCTGCGGGTCCAGATCGGGCCGCGCCGCATGCCAGTCGCGTTCGATACGGGTCAAAAGCTCGGCGGTAGGAGTGTCTTTCATGCCTGCTTCCGTCCCCGGTCAGCAGCCAGCAGGCCCACCGCGCCCAGCAGCAGTGCCGCGCTCAGAATTCCGGCCAGGGTGGGTGGCTGAGCACTCTGTCCCAGCCAGCCCAGGCCCGTGATGATGGCCGCCCCCACAACCTGTCCCAGTGTGACCGCCACCGTGCTGGCCCCGGCCCCCAGCCGCGCGCCCGTGATCAGGCTCAGGGTGACGTAGGTGACGCCCAGCAGGCCGCCCATCAGGGTCCACAGTGCGGGCCAGGTGTCAGGCCGTGCGCCGTCCACTCCCAGCGCCCACAGCGAGATCAGCAGCGCCGCACCCACCCAGAACGTAACAAACGTGGCGATCAGCGGCGAACCCAGGACCGCTGCCAGCCGCAGGTTAAAGGCCAGCCCCGCCGACAGGCCGATGCCCGCGCCGATGGTTGCCAGCAGCGCCACCAGACTCATCTTAGCCCCCACAGTCGCAGCGCCAGCGCTGCCAGCACCAGCAGCACGGCCAGCGTGCGCGTGCGGTTCATCCGTCTGCGTGGCAGCCCCAGCGCGCCAAAATGATCCAGCGCCAGCGCGGTCAGCACCTGCGCGGCAATCACGAACGTGGTGGCCAGGGCCGCGCCCAGCAGCCGGGTCAGGACCACGCTGCCCACCACGTAGGCGCTGCCCACCACGCCGCCCAGCCACACCCAGCGCGGAGCAGTCGCTGCCGCCGTCCAGTTAGGACGCACCCGCAGCAGCGCCAGCACGATGCCCAGCGCCACTGCGCCCACCAGATAAGAGAGGCCCGCCGTCAGCGTCACCGAGTGCAGTTCGCCCGCCAGCGCACTGTTCACGGCGAACTGCATGGGCAACAGGGTTCCGGCAGCCACCGCCAGGAGAAGGAAGGGGGCGCGTCTGGATTCGGAAATCATGCTCAGATGTTACACCGGTAAACTGTTTTCTGGCGAAGGAATTGAAATGGGCTTTCCTCAACCCCTTACGCCTTTTGCCGGATGCAACCCCTCACCGTTTTGGTGCGTAATAGAGAGCATGACCGATGGCAAACCCGGCCCGCTGATTCCACCCGAAACTTCCCTGAGCGCGCCGGAGGCCGTCAAGAACGTGGCCCCGGTGGACGCGCCCGAAATGGTGCCGCTGTCCAACGAGGACCGCACCCGCTTGGACGGCATGGCCCGCGCCTTTGCTCTGGACGTGCTGAATTCCGGGGCGCACAGCCCGGAGTTCAAGCGCAAGCTGGACGCTGTGCATGATCTGGGCCTGCCTGAACAGCGCGCGGCGGCGCAGACCAGCAACCGCATGCTGGACCGCCCCCTGCGCGCCACCCGCAGCGGCGCACTGGCCGAGGGCAGCGACATCCTCAACGGCCTGACCGAGCTGCGCCGCACCGTGGAGGATCTGGACCCCAGCCGCGCCCCCACGCCGCGCCGCCTGTTCGGCATCCTGCCAGGGGCCAAGAAGGTGCAGAACGCGATGGACAAGTATCAGAGTGCCCAGTCGCACCTGAACGGCATTCTGGAATCTCTGTACCGGGGTCAGGATGAGCTGCGGCGCGACAACGCCACCATCGAGACCGAGAAGCTGCACCTGTGGGAGACCATGCAGAAGCTGCGGCAGTACGCCCACGTCGGCAAGGCGGTGGACACGGCCCTGACCGAGCGGCTGTCCGAACTGGCGACGACGGACCCTGAGAAGGCCCGCATGGTCAGCGAGGAACTGCTGTTCGCCGTCCGTCAGCGCGTCACCGATTTGCTGACCCAGTTGGCGGTCAGCATTCAGGGCTACCTCGCCCTCGATCTGGTGCGGCGCAACAATCTGGAGCTGATCAAGGGTGTGGACCGGGCCACTACCACCACCGTCAGCGCCCTCAAAACTGCGCTGATGGTCTCGCAGGCGCTGGGGACGCAGGGCGCAGTACTGGGGCAGATCACGGCCATCAACGACACCACGGGCAAGATGATCGGCTCCACGGCCAGCCTCCTGAAGCAGCAGTCCACCGAGATTCAGCGGCAGGCGGGCAGCGCCACGGTGGACCCGCAGATCATCCAGGGGGCCTTCCGCGACGTGTATGGCGCGCTGGACGCCATCAGCGCCTACCGTCAGCAGGCGCTGGAGCGTTTCAGCGAGACCATGCAGGTGCTGGACAAGGAGGTGGCCCAGGCCCAGACCTACCTGGACCGCGAACGCCAGGGGGCGGCCCGCGAGGTGGCCCAGGACCTGAACGTGTCCAGAGACGGTGAACTGAAGCTCTGAACGCCCGTCAGACGGTGCTGGGAACGTTGGCCGCGAGGCTCGATGCCCAGCCTGCCCGTCCCGTCCTGCGCGTTGCCGTGGATGGGGTAGACGGCGCAGGCAAGACGACGTTTGCCGACGAACTAGCTGCCAGTCTCAGAAGCCTGGGCCGCGAGGTCATCCGCACCAGCGTGGACGGCTTCCACAGTCCCCGTGCCGTGCGCTATCGCCTGGGTCGGGACTCGCCCGAAGGTTTTTACCGCGACTCCTACGACTACGCGGGGCTGAGGCGGGCACTGCTGAACCCGCTGGGGCCGGACGGCTCAATGCGTTACCAGACGGCAATTTTTGACGTGGACGCGGATCAACCCGTTTCTCAAACAGAATTGACCGCCCGGCCCGGCAGCATCCTGATCGTGGACGGTCTGTTCCTGCACCGCTCGGAGTTGCGCGGCGTGTGGGACGACTCTGTTTTTCTGCGCGTCGATTTTGCCGTGTCCGTTCCACGCGGCGCGGCGCGCGGCTCTGGCTTCGGCTCTCCCGATTCGGAGGCTGAGAGCAACCGTCGGTATATCGGGGGCAACCGACTGTATTTTCGGGAGGCCCAGCCGGAAAACTGGGCAGGCGTGGTGGTGGACAACAGTGACCTCAATGCCCCATTCATCGTCTCCGATGCATCTGGAAGCTGAGGCGCGGCGCATCCTCGGTCCCACGGCGCGTTTTCTGTCGATTGGGGCAACCTGCGAGGTTTACACGGATGGCGAGCGGGTGCTGCGGCTGGCGCACGGTCCAGAGGCGCGGCTCTCTTCGCAGACGAGTGTCATGCGGGCGCTGTCTGCCGCTGGCGTGTCTGTGCCCGAAGTGCTGGAAGTCGGCTGGTTGCCCTCTGGGCGGGCCTTCAGTCTGGAAAGTTTCGTGGCTGGAGACGATGCGGGACCGTCACGCGAGGGCTGGGCCGATCTGGGGCAGGCGCTGGGCGTGCTGCATGCCCTGCCTCACGCTGGATTCGGAGTGCTGGAGGACCGGGGTGGAAATTTGCAGGGCGTCGCTTCCACTCCGGCAGATGGCCTCCGCACCCGCCTGAAAGCGTGGCCGCTCAATGGGGGCAGGCTGTCCGCCCAGCCGCTCATCCACCACGCGCCGGACCTCACCCTCCCACTGGCCGCGCTGGAGCCGGAGCTGTGGCAGGTGGCCGAACCCCCTTCTGCGCTGTGTCACACCGATCTGCACGCCGGGCAGTTTCGCTGGCAGGATGGACGACTGCGGGCGCTGCTGGACTTTGGGGATGCGGCCATCGGTCCGCCCGCCTGGGACGTTGCCAGCGTGGCTTATTTCCACGGCTGGAACGCGGCGGAACTTGTGGCTGGAGCCGCTGCTGAGTCTTGTGACCGGAATGCAGCGCTGTTCGGCCTGTTGCTGGCCTTTCACCGCGCGGGCCGCGCCGCCGAGCAGGGCTGCCCGCAACGCCTGGCTGAGGCAGCCGCCTTCGCGCGGAGCTGTCTGAATCGGCTGGATTAAGTGTTCAGTCGGGGTGGAGGTCACTTGACGGCATTACTGAAAGCAGATAGGCTAGCTCTCAAGCTTACCTACCGGTAAGTAACTGCCCAGCCACTTTCCAAGGAGTTCAAAATCATGGACGAGATCATCATTCAGCCTGCCCTTCACAACGCCATTGGCGGTATCGTCGTGCTGGCGGCCATTGCCACCGTGCTTCTCAACTGGCGTGGCCTCGCCACCCTCAAAACCTCGGGCGGCCAGACTTCGGGCGGTACGGATTCACCCCGCAGCCCCGCGCTGGGCGGCTGGCAGAACGCGGCCCTGATCGCCTTTCAGATCGCGTTGATGGTTCAGGCGCTGATCGGCATCAAATTGCTGGATCAGGGGCTGGGCACCGTGCAGAAGTACGTCCATTACCTGGGCGGTCTGGGTGCGCTGGGTCTGGTGATGCTGTACTACTGGCTCCCCAAGCGCGACGCGCGCGACAGCTCAGTCAAGGCGCTGGGCCTGACAGTGGCCTCGCTGGCCTTTGTGCTGATGACTTTTATCATCGGCGGCCTGTACGCACGCGGCGGCCTGAGCTAACTGCCCCAGAGCTAACGGCATCACAGCTAAAAGGCGCGGATCGGCGGGCGCACCGCTCCCGTATTCTGCACCCCATGACCGCTCCCGCCTCTGTCCCCGATCCCCTGAACACTGCGACACTGACCATCACCTGCCCGGACCGTGGGGGCATCGTGGCGTCGGTGTCGCAGTTTCTGCACAACCACGGCGCAAACATCATCCACAGCGATCAGCACAGCACCGATCCGGCAGGCGGTACATTTTTTATGCGGATGGAGTTCTATCTGGACGGGCTTGACCTGTCCCGTGACGGCTTCGAGCGGGCTTTTGCAGGCGTGGTGGCCCAGCCCTTTCAGATGGAGTGGAAGCTGGCCTACCGCGCCGAGCCGAAGCGCATGGCGATTCTGGTCAGCCGCTATGACCACTGTTTTCTGGACCTGCTGTGGCGCAAACGCCGGGGCGAACTGAACGTGACCATCCCGCTGATCATCAGCAACCACGAGGACCTGCGCCGCGACGCCGAGATGTTCGACATTCCCTTTCACGTCGTTCCGGTGGGTAAGGAGAACAAGGCTGAGGCCGAGGCCGAACAGGTCCGCCTGCTGCGTGAGGCCGACGCCGAATTTGTGGTGCTGGCCCGCTACATGCAGATTCTGTCGGGGGATTTCCTCCGTGGCTTCGGGCGGCCCGTGATCAACATCCACCACAGTTTCCTGCCCGCCTTCATCGGCGCGAACCCGTACCGCGCGGCCTTTAACCGGGGTGTCAAGCTGATCGGCGCAACCAGCCACTATGTCACCGAGGAACTGGACGCCGGGCCGATCATCGCGCAGGACGTGATTCCCGTCACCCACCGCGAAACCCCCGACACCCTGATGCGCCTGGGCCGCGACGTGGAGCGGCAGGTGCTGGCCCGCGCTGTCAAGGCCCATGTCGAGGACCGCGTGCTGGTCCACGGCAACAAGACGGTGGTGTTCTGAAACCTGTGTGGGACAGGGAAAACACGTTCCATTTCAAGCGTCTTTCCTGAACGCTCAACCCTTTGCCTTTGACCCGGCCCACCGCCGCCCCGTAGGCTGGGCGCATGGCAACCCTGTACGTCATTCTGCTCACGCTGCACAACATCAACCGCTGGCTGGTCCTGCTGGCCGGGGTGTGGGCGCTGTTCCGGGGCTTCTCGGGTCTCAGTTCCGGGCGGGCCTTCGTCGCGGCGGACCGCCGCCCGGTGGTGGCCTTCGTGGGCACCGTCAGCCTGCAACTGGTGCTGGGGCTGCTGCTGTACGGGTTTCTGGGCGCGCAGAACATTCAGGTGTTCGCGGGCGCGCGGCCCAGCTTCCAGTGGGAACACCTGGGCCTGGGCGTGCTGGCCGCCGTCTTCGCCACCCTGGCCTCGGCCCTGAGCAAACGGGCGGTGGCGAATCCCGCCAAATTCCGTGCCATGACCCTCTGGACGGTGCTGAGTCTGGTGGTGGCGCTGGCCGGGATTCCGTGGTGGAGGCCGCTGCTGCGTTTCTTCAACCTGTAATCTCGTGGAAGTGGCGGGCCGCACTGGAAAGTTCAGGCGGCCTGTTCTGTGTCTCGCTTTCGGCTGCGGCTGATGGCTGGTCCTGGAGATCATCTCCCTGCCGAACGTGCGCGCTCAGTAAGGCTCCCGGCCCTGCGCGGGCTGCACCGGGCCGCTCCAGGGATCATGGGCTGGCATCACGGGTCGCCCAGGCAATCCGGCGTCCAGCACGGTGGCGACATTGCTGGCAAAGCCGCGTGACCAGCCCATCAGCAGGGTCAGCAGCAGGTAGATGAACGCGCCCAGCAGCATGGCCGCCGCGCCGACGAGCAGCACGGCACGCAGCGCGGCGGGCGTGATGCCCAGCGCCGCCAGATCCGGGTCGTTCAGCGGTGCGCTGCCCACGAACGCGGAGAACGCCAGCAGGGGCAGACCGCCCAGCAGCAAGCCCGCCAGCCCCAGCACCAGCAGCACCAGCGTGAACAGCAGCCAGGGGTCCACCCCACGCGCGGCTGGACGTACTGGCACGGGGGTGTGGGCACGGGCCACCACGGCGTCCAGCCAGCGCCGGATGGCCGCCAGGATCAGCCAGGTGATGATCACGGTGGGCAGGCTCTGAACCACCACGCCCAGCACGATGGCCCCGATCTCTGCCGGGCCGAAACCGACGCCCTGGAAGGTCTGGGGATCGAGTTGCCGGATCAGGCCGAAGGTCAGGGGCACCGCCAGCAGCGGGATCAGAAGCTGCAAGATCGGCGCGATCTGTCCCAGCACAATCCAGGGCCGCACCGTGCGGACGCTGCGCTCCAGCGCCCCGGTGTGGTCCGGGCCGGGGTTCAGCGTCTGGTCCCACACTGCGCCCACCGTCTGCCGGGCCACCAGGATGGCCCACACGTAAAGGGCAGTGGCCAGCAGGCCCAGGCCCAGCAGGGAAGGCAGCGCCCAGGCAGGGACCAGCTCGGCGGCATTCAGTTGGGGCAGATCGCCGTCGCTCAGTTCGTTCAGCGAGGCCAGCCAGCGCGGCAATTCCCCGAAACTCCACCACAACGCCCAGAACCCCAGCAGGCCGCCCAGCGCCGAGAGGGCCGCCAGAACCCCCAGCGTGCCCATAATGCGCCCGCCTCTGACGGTGACCCCGGCGCGGGCCGCAGCGAGTTCGGCGGCAGTGATGGGCAGCTCTGGAAAGCTGGGAGGGGGCTGGGTCATGCCCTTATGGTGCCATGCCCGGAACCCGTATCAGTCTGCCGTGATTTCCACGCCCTTCCAGAAGGCCACGCGGTCCTTGATCTCCCTGGCGGCGTCCTTGGGCTGGGGGTAGTACCACGCGGCGTCGGGGTTGCGCTTGCCGTCTACTTCCAGCGTGTGGTAGCTGGCCGTGCCCTTCCACGGGCAGGCCGAGTGGGTGTCGCTTGGGCGCAGGTAATCCGCCTTCACGCTGTCTGCGGGGAAGTAGTGGTTGCCCTCCACGACGACTGTGTTGTCCGACTGCGCGATGACTGTTCCGTTCCAGGTGGCTTTCATGCTTCAGGGTACGGCGGCGGGTGGGGGTGACACTGTCGCCCGGCCTTCATCTGTGTCCGCTCAATCTGTGCCTGCTCAATCTGCGCCCGGTCCGGGCCGCACTTGCTCGCACGGCGATTGGAGCTGGGTGGGGCAAGGAAGGCGGAAAATCTGGTCGCTCACCCCGCCCTGTTTTCCCCGCCTGACAATTCCATGACATAACGGAGGACAATACGGAGGATTTGTCATGGTTCTATCCAAATTCATGCCCAGCAACCCCAAGTTCAGCGCCCGCTTCGCCGAGGCCGCCCGCAATGCCCACGCCACCGCCCAGGCGCTCGTGGACCTGCTGGAAAACTACAGCGATGTGGAGGCCAAGGTGCAGCGCGTGCGCGACCTGGAACACGTCGGGGACCGCTTATCCCGCGAGGTGACCAACCTGCTGGCCGAGTCGTTCATCGTGCCCTTTGACCGCGAGGACATCATCGCCCTGAACGAGGATCTGGACGATCTGGTGGACGATATGGAAGACGCGGCGGTCAAGCTCAGCCTGTACCGCATCCAGACGCCGCTGCCACAGATGGCCGCGCTGGCCCGCGTGGTGGAGGCCCAGTGCGCGCTGCTGGCCCAGGGCATGCCGCTGATTGAGGACAACAGCAAGGTGGGCGAACTGGCCAAAATTGCCGATCAGATCTACACCCTCGAAGACCAGGGAGACGACATCAGTGACGAGGTGCAGCGCGTGCTGTACGACGGCGTGACCGATGTGCCGGGCATGATCCTGGCCATGCGCAGCGGCGAGATCGTGAACCTGATCGAGAACGCCAGCGATCAGGCGCAGCGCGTGGCCAAGACGGTGGAGAGCATTCTCCTGAAGAACGCTTAGAGCCGCTGCCTGTGGAACCTGCACTTATCGGCCTGATCATCATCGTCGCGCTGGCGCTGATCTTTGACTTCATCAACGGCTTTCACGACACCGCCAACGCCATCGCCACCTCCGTCGCCACGCGGGTCCTGACGCCCGCGCAGGCGATTGCCATGTCCGCCGTGATGAACGTGGTGGGCGCGCTGACCGGGACGGCGGTGGCCAAGACCGTCAGCGAGGACATCGTCTCGCAGCAGTACGCCACGCTGGAACTGGTGGGCGCTGCGCTGCTGAGTGCCATCGGCTGGAACCTGTTCACGTGGTGGAAGGGCCTGCCCAGCAGCTCCAGCCACGCCCTGATCTTCAGTCTGGTGGGCGCGGGTGTGGCCGCCGGGGGCTGGGGCATCATCATTCCCAAGGGCGTGCAGAAGACACTGACCGGGCTGCTGACCAGTCCGGTGCTGGGCTTCATGATCCCCATTCTGTTGATGTTCCTGCTGTCGTGGCTGGTGCTGAGGTGGATGAGGCCGCGCACGGTCACGCGCACCTTCCGCTGGGCGCAGATTCTGAGTGCCGCTTTCATGGCCTTCTCGCACGGTGGCAACGACGCGCAGAAGACGATGGGCATCATCACCTTCGCCCTCAGCGCGTATTTCGGGACGCAGATGCAGACCGTGCCGCTGTGGGTCATCCTGGCGGCGGCCACCGCGATGGGCATGGGCACGGCCATCGGCGGCTGGCGCATCATCAAGACGATGGGTTTCAAGGTGGTAGACCTCAAACCCGTGGACGGCTTCGTGGCCGAAACGAGCGCCGCGCTGATCATTGAAACGGCCAGCCGCCTGGGCATTCCGGTCAGTACCACGCACACCATCAGCACCGCGATCATGGGCGTGGGCACCACCAAGGGCTTTAAGAAGGTCAAGTGGCAGGTGGCCGGGAAAATCGTCAGCGCGTGGGTGTTCACCATCCCGACGTGTATCGCGCTGGGCTGGGTCATCCACAAGATCATTCTGGCGATAGGGGTCTAGGGGGTTGAGAGCAGCCCCGCTGCTGATCGTCGTCACGGGCCTGCCCGCCGCCGGGAAAACGACACTGGCGGCGTTTCTGGGGCGAGAACTCGCTCTGCCAGTCATCTCCAAGGACGATTACAAGCAAGTCCTGCTGGACCTGTTGCCCGAAGAGGAGCGCCTCGCCCATCACAGCGAGATGGGCAAGGTGGGTTATTTCGTGATGCTCCGGGCTGCCGACGCCCTCCTGACGGCGGGGCAGAGCCTGATTCTGGAAACCCATTTCTATGTCGGAATGAGCGAGGTGAACATCATTCCGCTTGCCGAGAAACACGGGGCGCAGATCATCCAGATTCACTGCTCTGCCGAGATGGCCGAGTTGAAACGCCGTCATGCGGGGCGGGTGGAGGCCAAATTACGGCCCTACATTGACCATCCTGGCCTCCATAACCACCTGCCCGCAAATGCCAACTGGGAGCCGCTGGAGCTTCACGCGCCGTTGCTGCGATTGGACACGGGCGTATCCGATGCCCACGCCCAGGCGCTGGCGTGGGTCAGATCGTGGCTGGCTGGCTGACCAGTCTCAGACTCTCGCCCGCGCATTCGCGCCCGCGCAGCAGTTCGGCCAGCACCTCTGCGCCGCGCACCACGCCCAGCGCCGGGCGGGAGAAATGGGCGTTGGCGTCCACGGCCCACAGTTGACCTTCACGGACGGCCCGCAATTCGGTTTTCGCCAGCAGTTCGCGGGCAAATTCTGCGTTCTTCTCCAGGCCGTAGCCGCAGCACATCACCACGATCACGTCGGGGTCCAGCGCCGTGATTTCTTCCCAGCTCGCGCGTCCGCTATCTGTCCCTGCCGCGCCCAGCACGTTCACACCCCCCGCCTGCTCCACCTGTTCGGGAACCCAGTGGCCGCCGTAGAAGGGCGGGTCCACCCATTCCAGCGTCAGCACGCGCGGGTTGTGTGACACGGGCTGGATGGCGTCCCAGCGGACCTGGGCATTGGCAGCCAGTTCCTCGCCAAGTTCCGTGACCCCGGCAGCATCAGCCAAAGCCCGCAAGTCGTCCAGAATCCCAGCCACGCTGCGGCCCTCCAGGCTTAACACGTTGGCGGCGGGCAGGCAGCCAGGGAGGTAGCGCACCGCCGCCTCAATCGTTCCCGGCGTGACCGCGCAGACCTCGCACACGCCCTGCGTGACCACCAGACCGGGATTGATGGCGTCCAGCAACTCGCCGTCCACGCTGTACAGCGCCAGTCCCGCGCGCATGGCCTCGCTCACGGCGCGGTCAATCTCGGCCTGAGACGCGCCCGAATCCACGATGGAGCGCGTCAGCACCGGCAGCCCTGCCGCCCTCGGATGGTCACACGAATGGCTGACCCCGGCCAGCCGTGCGCCCAGGCCCAGGTCGAACAGCAGGTCGGTGGCGCTGGGCAGCAGGCTGATGATGCGGTCCGGGGCAGTGTCGAGGGCGTGGGTCATAGGGTCAGGGTAATGCGAAATTGCTCTGGGATGGCGCGCCCCCACTCTGAGGACAACCTCAGCGGCTCGCCCACACCTCCACCAGACCGCGCAGGGTCAGCGTGTCGTCGTAATACTCGATCTCGCGGCAGATGCCTTCCACGGTGCGGGCAAAGCCCCCGGTGGCGATGGCGACGGCGGGGGCCGGGAGTTCGGCGCGAATCCGGCGCAGGAGGCCGTCCACCATCTCGGCGTACCCGAAGACCAGACCGGATTGCAGCGCGTGGACCGTGTTCTTGCCGATGGCGCTGGCCGGGGCCTCCAGCGTGATGCGCGGCAGTTTGGCAGCGCGGGCGAACAGGGCGTCGGCGCTGACCTGCGCCCCCGTTGCCAGAATGCCGCCGATAAAACGCCGCCCCCGCCCGATCACGTCGAAGTTGGTGCTGGTGCCGAAGTCCACCACCACGGCATATTCGTGGTTGTTCATGTACTTCTCTGCGCCGAACAGGTTGCACAGGCGGTCCGCGCCCACCGCGTCGGGGGTGTCCAGTTCCACCGTCACATCGGGCAGATTCAGGGCCGAGATGCTGAACGCCTGCACGCCGTAATGCCGCTCCAGGGCCAGCGCGTAATTCTCGCCCACTGGGGGGGCCACGCTGCTGAGGATCGCCGAGCGCGGCACCTGCGCCCCGGCCACCGAGAACAGGCCGTGCAGTTGCAGCGCCAGATCGTCCGGCAGGGCGTCGCGGTTGGTCCGCACGCGCCAGGTGTGGGTCAGGGTCTGCGTCTCGTCCGCGAGGCCCAGCACGGTGCTGGTGTTGCCGATGTCCACGGCCAGAAGGGGAAAGGTTGGCACACCTGGGAGTTTATACATTTTGCGGTTGAAATCCTGACTTCAACCCGACTGAAGGGAGAAGCAAAAAATACGGGTTGCGTGGTATGGAAGAACATACGGCGCTTTCCTGGATGTTCTGGAATTTAACGCAACCCGTAGTAGAGGGTGCTGGGGTCAACGGCGGCCATCAAAAGAAAAACCTCCACCCGGATGGGGAGGAGGCGTGGAGATCGGGTTGCGTTCTACTGGAACTTGCTCAGGTCCACAACCACGCTGTAGGCGCAGTCGCTGTCGGCCTCGGTCTTGATCAGCAGGTCCATCTTGGCCCCCGCTGCCAGCCCGGCCTTGAGGGGTTCAAAGTAGTAGACCAGCGTGCCCTGATACGGGCCTGTGGCGGCTGTCGCAGGTGTGGCGGGCTGGGCGGCGTCCACCAGTTTGAAGTCGTTGACGTAGGTGGAGCGGACCGGGGCCACCAGCTTGCCGTCCTTGTCCTTCATGCGGACCAGATAGGCGTTGCGGGCCTGTTCGGTGGGCAGGCCGCGCACATTGATGTCCACCCGGAGTTCTCCGCTGGCGAGCCTCTTGCTGGCGTAGTCCCCGGTCAATGCGTCCGTGACGCTCAGGTTCTTGAAGGAATCGCGGGCGTCCTGGGCCTGGAAGAACAGTTGATCGGCCTGCCCACTGACCGTCAGGGCGGCGGGACGGCTGCCTGCCGAGTAGTCGGTGGGGGCGGCCAGCCAGCCGTCCACGCAGGCTGCTCCGCCTGCGAAGGCCGTCACGGCCTGTGGCCCGGCGACGAACTGGCCGTCCTTGACACCCAGGTCCATCGTCAGAAAGGTGGGAACCGGGGTGCGGCGGCCATACGCGCCGTCGATCACGTTCTTGGCGACGGTTTCGTCCAGTTGGGGCACCCAGGCCAGTGCCGGGCCGGACAGCAGGGGGACGAGGGTCAAGAGGGCCATCAGTTGGGTGGGTTTACGCATACTGCACTCCATTTAGGGACTTGTGGTTGACGGGAAACTGATTTCCGGCGTTCAGGGTGGGGAAGGTGTCTTTCACTGTGTTCTTCAATCCTTGAAGTACACCACCCGGCACGCCTTGCCCGCCGAGCGGAACTGGGCGGCGGCGGGGGCGGACAGCACGGCGTCGGTGATGTAATTGCTGCTGGGGGCGAATTTGGTGGCCTGCACCGCCTGTGCCTTGACGCGCGTGACGTTTTTAAAGTCGCCGATCTGGCCCTCGCTGGTGATGTAGGTCTGGAGGCTGCCCTCCTGCACCAGTTGGCTGCTGACCCCCTGGATCAGGGCCGCGTCGGGCCAGAGCTGGCCTCCGCCCTGCGCGAACACGAAGCTGGACTGGGCGCGCTGGAATGTGGGAAAACCACGCACGTCCACCACCACCGTGCAGTTCAGCAGGCGGTCCTCGCTGCCCCCGGTGCCGCCGCCCCCGCCACCTGCGCGGGCCGTGACGCCGCCGTCCTCGCCCGAGCCGCCTGCGGGAGCGCCGGCA
>NZ_MSTI01000138.1 GCF_001949125.1 Deinococcus marmoris | reverse complement strand
GAGTGGCTCGAGCCGCTTAAACTGGGCTTGGGTCAGGTCCGATGAGTAAGGCTTGCGTTTCACACCTCAAGCTTGCCACCGGATCGGACCCTTTATAAACACGCTCTCAGCGTCATGCCGTCGGGGAACGCGTATGGCCTGGGCCTGTGGCTCTCGCCGGGCAGTGACGATGGCAGCGAGGCCAGCATCAGCATGCAGGGCATGGACGCGGGCGTGTCCTTTGACAGCGCCCACTCCCCCGTCAGCGGAACCACCGTGACCGTGATCTCCAACACTTCAGATGGAGCCTGGCCGCTCAGTACATTTCTGGGCAAATTTCTGACGGCGTAGCGGCTGGCGGAGTAGATCCTGGACACGAAAAAGCGAGCGCCCCGGTCAGGGTACTCGCTTCTTTTTCTGGCGGTCCGGACGGGATTTGAACCCGCGACCTTCTGCGTGACAGGCAGATATGCTAACCGCTACACTACCGGACCCCATATTTTCCAGCTCAGGCTGGCGGACCAGCGGACAGAAGATTAAGGGTCAGGGCCGGAGAAGTCAAGTTGGGCGCTTTCTGGGGCTACTCTGGGCAGCATGATACAGACCGAATTACAGGTGGCCCGGGTGGTCTTCACGCGCGGCGGCGTAGACGAGAGCATTCACGGGGTTCATCTGGCCGTGGTGGACGCGGATGGCAAGTTGATCGCCAGTTGCGGTGATCCCGATCTGGTCACCTTCCCGCGCAGCAGCAGCAAGCCGGTGCAGGCGCTGCCACTGGCCCTGGCGGCCCCCGAATTGCCCTCCGACGAACTGGCGATTGCCTGTGCCAGCCACGCCGGAACGCCGGAGCATCTGACGGCGGTGATGCGTCTGCTGGAGCGTTCGGGCAGCACGGTGGCCGATCTGCGCTGCGGCACGCACCCGCCGTTCGATGCGGTGGTGGCGGCAGAGCTGATCCGTACAGGTGAACGGCCCACCCCTTTGCACCACAACTGTTCGGGCAAGCACGCCGGAATGCTGCTTTCGTGCGTGCTGAATGGCTGGCCGAAGGAGGGCTACACCGAACACGGCCACCCGTTGCAAGTCCGCATCCGCGAGTTGCATGCCGAACTGGGCGGAGTAAGTCTGGAAGCGGTGGAAGCGGGCACCGACGGCTGTAGCGTTCCGGCCTTCGCGCTGCCGCTGGGGGCCGCCGCCCGGATTTTCGCGGGTCTGGCGCGGCCCTCGGGTGAATATGCGGAGGCGCTGGAACGCATCTTCGGGGCCATGACCGAACATCCTTTTCTGGTGGCTGGACCCGGACGGCTGGACACCACTCTGATGCCTCTGGTTCCCGGTCTGGTGGCAAAAATGGGCGCGGAGGCGTTCTACGGCATGGGCCTGCGGGAGACTCCGCGTGGGCCGCTGGGCATCGCCTTCAAGATCATGGACGGCGGCGAGCGGGCGCGGGCGCATGTAGCGCTGGCCGTGCTGGAAGCGCTGGGCATTCCGCTCACGCCGGAAATGCAGGCCCTGGCCCCCGCCACGCTGCACAACTGGGCCGGGCGCGAGGTGGGCGGGGTAAGGGTGGAGTTGCCGCTTGTGTGGGCCTGACCTCTGCTCTGCGCCATCTGGCCTATGTCTTCCTGACGCGAATGATTCAGACTGAGGCGTGACCCTGACCGAACTGACGGTGACGCCTTTCGATCCTCATACGGCCCTACCTGAACAGCGTCTGGCGGTGGGGCAACTCAATGTGGACGTGTTTGCCTTCGCGTATCCTGGTGAGCCGCCGCTGAACACCGGGAAACAGGCGCTGGAACTGATCCAGGGAATGCCTGATGACCGCACCGAACATTTCGTGGTGTGGGATGGTGGGCGGGCGGTGGGCTGGGGCAGCCTGAATTACGACACGCAGCAGAATCTTCATCTGGCCCACGCGCGGTTGATTGTCCACCCCCAGCATCGGCGTCAGGGGCTGGGCCGCGCGCTGGCCGCCGCTCTGGAGGAAGTGGCCCGCCAGGAGATGCGCCACACTGTGACCTTCGTGACCTCGGACCGTCACCCTGGCGGAGAACCCTTTGCCCGGCTGCTGGGGGCCGAGGCCGCGCTGCCCACGCGCCAGAGCCGTCTGGAACTGGCGGGGGTGGACCGTGATCTGCTGGCCCAGTGGCTGATCCGCCCAGCCGGGGAGCCGTACCGCCTGCACACCTGGGACGGCCCCATCCCCGGCGAGTTTCTGGAGCGCATGGCCGATCTGATGATGGTCATGAACTCTGCCCCGAAGGGCGAACTGGACATGGACGACTGGCGCATCACCCCCGAAACGATCCGGGGCTGGGAGGCGAATTCGGCGGAAAGTGGTGAGCGCGAACTGCTGATCGCCGTGGAAGACACCCGGAGCGGCGAACTGGTGGGCTACACCGATGTCTCCTGGACACCGGAGCGTGCCTCCATCATCCATCAGGGATCAACTGCCGTGCGCCCCGCCGCGCGTGGGCAGGGCCTGGGCAAGTGGCTCAAGGCGCTGATGCTGGACTACCTCGCGCAGAATGCTCCCGAAGCCCGCTTGATCCAGACCAACAATGCCGAGCAGAACGCCGCCATGCTGGGCATCAATGTGGCGCTGGGTTTTAAACCGTGGGTGGCGATTACCGAATGGCAGCTCAGGCTGAAGTGAACGCGAAAAGGGCGGCGCAGTCGTGATTGACTGCGCCGCCCTCTTTTCATTTTCTCTCAGGTCATTGCCACTCAGGCTTTTGCGTTGGCCCCGCGCCCCTGGCCCAGCCGGATCTTGAAGTCCCGGATTTCATAACCCTTGACCGTTTCGTTGGTGGTCACGGTGGGCGCGGTGACGATTTCCACGTCGTTCCAGATCAATAGGCGGCGCAGAAAGGCGTCGCTCTCGCGGATCGCCAGGAACGCGCCGGGGCAGCGGTGGTGGCCGTCGCCGAAGGCCAGCACCGGGGCCTGCACGCCGCGCGGCAGCGGGCGCATGGGGCACAGGGCATTGGCCGGGTCGCCCACCACGTCCGGGTCTGTGTTGGCGTCGGTGATGTGCAGGGCCATCACACTGCCCGCCGGAACGGTCTGGCCGTCCAGCGTCAGGTCCTCGTTGGCGCGGCGGTATAGCGTGCGGACCACTGGCTCCAGCCTCAGAATCTCGTGCAGGATGGCGTGGCGTTCCTTCTCGGTGCCGTGGACATAGTCGGCGCGCAGTTCGGGGTGCCGCAGCAGATGCCACGCGGCGGCGCTGATGAATTCACGGGTGGTAACCATGCCCGCTGTGGCATAGGTCAGGCATTCGGTCACGATCTCGACGTCGCTGTAATCGCGGTCGATCAGATGGCTGATCAGGTCGTCGCGGCGTTTGCGGCGGCGCACGGCGATGGCGGGCTTGACGTCCAGCAGGAAGAAGGCGGCCAGATTGCTCTGCATCAGGGTCTGCTTGCCCTTGCCCATCTTCTGGGCGGCCCCAGGCTGGCTGTCCAGGCCATTTTCCACAAAGCTCATGACGCGCTTTTCCAGGCCCGGCAGCACGCTGCTGGTCAGGCCCACCACCTGCGCGGCCACCTCCACGGCCAGCACCAGACTCAGGTCATCCAGATTGCCCTCGCCGCCCTCGACCAGCCCGGCAATCAGTTTGTCGGCCAGGGCCGCGATCATGGGCTGATAACCCGCCACCGAGGCCGGAGTGAAGTACTTGGCGGTCTGGCGGCGCATGTCGTGGTGGTGGTCCCCCTCCGCGAACAGCACCGGCTGATTGGTCATCTTCGGCCCCCCCTTCTGGGAAGATTCCGACATGAATCCGGCCTGCGAAACGCCGTCCTGCTTCAGCACCTCGCGGGCGGTAGCAAAGCGGTGAACGTGATACAGGCCGTCCTCACCGTGCGTCACGGCGGGCAGGCGGGCCACGTCCTGGGCCTCGTGCGTCAGCGGTTCGCCGTAGCCGAAGGGGCAGCCGGAGGCCGGGGAGGGTGTGGGGGTCTTGCGGGCAGAGCTGGAAGATTCGGTCATGGGGTTGGCTCCTGTGTGTGTTGGGGTTGTTGCTGGGCGGCGTGCGCCACGCCTTGCAGGGTCTGGATCAGGCTGAGCTGCTGTGCGCCGTCCAGATGGGCCAGCGGGGGTCCGGTCAGCGTGCGGACGGTTTGCAGGGCCGCCGCCCACCGCTCACGCCCAGCCGGGGTAATGCGGACGATCACGCCGCGTCCGTCTGCCCCGTTCTGTGTGATGGCCCCACGTTCGCGGGTCACGGCCCCCAACGCGTCCAGCACGGACAGCACCCGGCTGATCTCGTAGCGCGGCACGCCCAGTTCGCGGGCCAGATCGGCAGGCTGTTGCGGCCCGCCTTGCAGGTAGGACAGGGCGATAAAACTCCGCAGGTCCAGCTCATGGCGGCGCAGGCGGGCCTCGCCCACCGTGGTCAACGCCTGCCAGGTGTCCCACAGCGCCGTCAGGAAATGCAGCTCGGGGCTGTTCAGCTCGGCATCGGTGAGTGGAGAGGAGGGGGGGAGACTCACCGCGCCATGATGCCCGACAGCGAAGATGATTGCAAACTGCAATCAATACAATTGGGGGTATTTGGCCTGACGGTAAAGACTGTGTGAGGGCTGGATTTCCTCTCTTTCTTCTACTGCACCTGCTCCAGCCAGTGGGCGTGGACGCGCAGTTCCTCGGCGTGCAGGAGATGGGGCGGTCCTTCCAGTGGGATGCCCAGCGCATCGGCCAGGGTGTTTTCGCGGATGACCGCCTCGGCGCGGCGCAGGGGCCACGCGTGGTGTGCGATGCGGCCCCGGTAGACCTGCCCACGCCTGTCGGCGCTGTAGAGATTCAGGCGGTTGGTCAGCCAGTCCTCCAGGCTGCCGGGCGGGGCCTCAATAGGCTCACCGATGGGCCGGTAGGCGGCGGCAAAACGGGCAGGCGGCTCGCCCCGATGCGTCCGCAGGCTGGCATAACGGGTGATGCCCTGCTCACGCGAGACCCACATCCGGGCATCGAAGTAGGGCAGATGGAAGAACTGCCGCGCCAGCCTCACCCCCAGCGGCTGTGCGGCGTCCAGACTGTAGAACCACACGCCCGGTTCACCGCCCGCCGTCACGTAGGTCCGCAGATTTAATTCGGGAAAGTCGCTCAGGCCCGGCACACCCGGCACGAAGCGCGGGGCCACGTCTGCCATGCGGAACGGCACCACGCCCAGATACGCCTTGCCGCCGTGGGTATCGACAGTCACGCCGCGCGGCAGGGTGCGGGCCACCGCCTCCGCGTCCACCGGCCAGTGCATGAAACACAGGTCATGCCAGGCCATGCGGAGAATCCAGGGAAGGGTGGCGGACGGCGGGGACATGTTCTAGACGCTAGCGCGGGCAAGGGTGCCGGGTCTGCGTGAATGTTCAAGGTCAGCTCAAGACAGAACAGTGGGCCTCGTTAAGCTCCCACACAGTCTTCTCCTGAACTGGCCGATTAGCCTGCTCTGCAACGGCGACGGCGGCCCGTGCAGGCCGCGCCGAAGGAGAGACCACCATGATGAACAACGAACAGGCCATCGACAAACTGCAATACCTGCTGGGCACCCTGCGCGACGGCGAGAAGGGCTTTTCGCAGGCCGCCGATCACGCCGACGCCGCGAATCTCAAAACCCTGTTCGCCGAGCGTAGCCAGCAGCGTGGCATGCTCGCGGGCGAAGTCGTCACCAAGATTCAGAGCATGGGCGGCGACGCCGACAAGGGCGGCAGCGTGGGCGCGGCCCTGCACCGCACCTGGCTGAACGTGCGCGACGCCGTGACAGGTAAGGGCGATTACGCCGTGGTGGCCGAGGCCGAGCGCGGCGAGGACGTGGCGATCCAGAACTATCAGGACGTGCTGAACGAAACAGAGCTTCCCGCTGATCTGCGGTCCTTCGTGGACGGCCAGTACGCCCAGGTCAAGGCCAGCCACGATCAGATCCGTGATCTGAAGCACAGCATGAAACCCGACTGAATCAGGTGACGCGCAGGGAGGGGGACGGAGTGTAGATCTCCGGCCCCCTCTTCTGCTGCGCGCTCAGGTCTTGCGGCGGCGGCGCAGGCGTTCCATCGCGGCTTCCAGGCTCTGACGCATGCGCTCCAGCGCCTGGGACAGATCGCCGATCTCATCGTTCTGATCGGCGTGGACCGGGCGCGACAGGTCCCCCATGCTGATGGCGTCGGCGGCCTTGACCAGCCGCTCGATGGGCTGGGTGATCTGCCGGGCCGCGCGGCTGGCCAGCCAGCCGCCCAGGGCCAGACCCAGCAGCGCCGCCAGCAGCACCAGCAGCAGCGCGTTGCGCAGGGCGGAGGTGGCCTGGGTGTTCGGGACGCCCACCACCACCTGCCGCAGCACTGGCGTGTCCTGGGCCGCCCCCGCAGGCATGACCTCGGCCTTGCCTGCCGCGTTCTTGCGGAAGGTGGCCTGGGCGATTACGTACTGGGTGCCGCCCAGCTTCAGCGTGCCGCCGTTGGGATGGTTGCCCAGCCAGGCCGACAGTTCCCTGTTCTGGCTGCTTACACCCGTACCCTGGGCGCGCAGCGTGGTCTGGCCGCCGGGCAACTCGGCCCGCACGAAGCCCACCCCCGGCGTGGCCGCAAGCGCGCCGAGCTGGGCGCTGAGCTGTGCCCCGCTGCCCAGGTTGGCCCCCACGGCGGCGGCCAGGGTACGGGCCTGCTCCTGCGCGGCCTGACGCTGCACAGCGGGCAGCACCAGGGCCAGCACACCCAGCGTCACGGCGCTCGACAGCGCCAGCGGGGCCAGCGTGCCCAGCGTGAGCTGCCGCGTCAGGCTGCGGCGCGGGCCTTTGGGTTCCACTTCCCCGGTCCCGGCTGGAAGGACCACCGGCACCATCGTCGTGGCGCTGCCCATCCCGAAGGGCAGCGCAGGGGGCAGGGCCGTGGCGTCGGTCATGGTCAGCGCGCCCGTGAAGTCTGACCAGACGTCGCTGGGCGGCGTGTCGGAGAGCGGCGCGGCGGCGGTCAGGCCCGCACCGCCGAAAGTCTGTCCCAGCGCCGTGTCCATGCTGGTCAGGGGCGAGGCCACCGCCGTTCCCCCGGAAAAACTGGCGGAACTGCCCCCAAAGGCTGCCGGGGAGAAGGGATCATTGGTCACCACGGCGGAGCTGTTGCCAAAGGGCGAGGCCGAAGTGCTTTCCGGCGAACCGGGCCAGGCGGGCGCGGTCATCGGCGAGGCCAGGAACGCCTCGTCCGGGGCGTCGTTCCGGGCGAACGGCGTGGCGGGCGAGGGAGCCAGACCCTGGAACGGCTCGTTGATCATCTGGGTCTCTTCCTGAACCTCTTCCAGGGCCACCGCCGCCCCTGCCAACTGGAACACGTCCAGCAGCAGTTCGGCGCGGGCGCGGCTGGTGGGCTTCATCAGGCGTCCGGTGCGGCGTCCAGACAGCCGCACGGCCTGCTCGGCGCTGAGGCTGAAGCGTTCGGCCAGTTGCTGTTCCAGCGCGCGCCGACGTTCGGCCTGCACGGGTTGCTGAATGGTCACGGTGTATTTCATGGTTGGCCCCCTCCCGTCGCTGCCCGTCCCTGCCCGGTCATGCGCGGTTCCTCATGGCGCAGCTCTGCTGGCCGCCCTGCGTTGCTCCTGTTCGTTCCCTTCGTTCCCTGTTCTGCCTGTCGTTGCGGCGATCTTCGCGCTCCTGACCCCGGTCTGAGGCCAGTCATCCGGTCCATCCCAGCCCCAGAATTCATGCCAGCCCCAGGGAGCGCAGGTGTCCGGCGAAACGGCCCGTCTGTTCCGGGGTCAGTTCGGCGGTCAGACCCGCCAGCAGGGCGCTCAGGGTGGCGGCTTCCCCCAGGTCATCGAGAACTTCTTCCACCATCAGTTCGGCCACCGGGCCGACCACCTGGGTCAGGCACTGGGTCACCTGCCGGGCCGCCCCGTCCGTCATGGGCCGCCCGTGGTCCTCGGCGCGGCTGATCCACCCCTGCGCCTCGTGCATTTTGCGGCGCAGTTCGGGGGCGCTCAGTCCGGCCAGACGGGCCACCTCGGCGGCGTCGCGCGTGCCGTCGATCAGGTCCAGCGTGCGCCACAGCGCAAACGGCAGGGCCATCTCGGGGCGCAGGCCCTCCGGCCACGTCAGTGCCCCTGATCCAGACGTGTTCATCGGCCCACCTGACGGCGCATGGACGCGGCCCCCGCCACCGGGCCGCCCAGTCCGGCAGCGGCCCATTCGGGACGGCCCGGCAGATCACCCAGCGCCAGATCGTCCAGGCTGACACCCAGGGTCAGCAGGGTCACCCGCAGCGCCGTTTGCAGCGCTGGGCGGAATTCACCGACAGCCACCGTCGGATCGACGTTCAGGACGCCGCCGCGTAGCGTGACCTCACGCACGAAGGGGTCCAGGCAGGGATGCTCGGCGCTCAGGCGCACGCAGGTCTGCTGCCAGATCTCGTCCAGTGAAACGTTGCTGTGGACCGCGCCCAGCAGATCGTGCCAGAAGCGCAGCAGCCGCTCACGGTTCTCTGCCGTGTTGGGCGAGTAGGCCACGCACAGCGCGCCGTCGTCCGGCAGGTGTCCGGCCAGCACCTGCCCCGATTCCCACACGCTGCACAGTTCCTCCGAGACCACCAGGCCGTAGAACTGCTCGCGCTTGAGGATCAGTTGCGTGTCGGGCCAGCGTCCGGCCAGCCGCCCCGCCCGCGCCGCGCGGCTGGTCCAGACCACTGCGCCCACGGGCGGCGAACACTCGCCCAGACGCACGCGGGCACGCGGCAGACCGCCGTAGGTCACGTCCCAGCCCACGGCCTGCCCGCCGCCCGTGAAGCCGCCCAGACATTGCCCGCGTACCCACACGAAACGTGCCCAGCGGTCCCCCTGCATGGCGTCCAGCACGCCGCTGAAACCTGCGGTCTGGCGGATTTCCAGATCCAGCATGATCTCGGTCCAGGGGTAATGGTCGGTACACAGGTCCGTGTAGATCACGCGGTCCAGGGGCAGGGGAGGCGGGGCGGTGGGCAGCGGCAGGGTGGGGGATTCAGTCATGGGCAGGGTCCCGGGGGCAGAGGAGAAGGCAGGCGGTGAGCTGGGCGGTGAGGGCGGTGAAGCAGGGTGCGGCAATGAGAATTAAGCCCATGACACCCCAAACCCTCTTACTCCCCGCTTACAGACGTTGAAAATCTCACGTTCCAGCCCTGTCTTTTCCCATCATCATGTCCGGGGAACTTTACTCAGGCTCACCGCGTACTCACTTACCGGAGGACCACCCCATGAACGATCTCATTCCTATTCTTATCGTCGCGGGCATCATCGTCGTCGGCATCGTGCTGGTGATCATGCTCATTCAGAACCTGCTGATCGTGGTGCCGCCCAACAAGGTGCTGGTCATCTCGGGGCGCAGCCGCCAGACCACCGAGGGCGACACGGTGGGCTACCGCGTGATCCGGGGCGGGCGCGCCTTCCGCATTCCGCTGCTGGAAAAGGTCTCGTGGATGGACCTGACCACCATTCCGCTGGACCTGACCGTGGAAAACGCCTACTCGCGCGGCGGTATTCCCCTCAAGATCCACGCGGTGGCCAACGTCAAGATCAACGGTTCGGACCCGCAACTCGGGAACGCTATCGAGCGCTTTCTGGACGTGCCACGCGCCGCCCTGACCAACATCGTGCGCGATACCCTGGAGGGCAACCTGCGCGGCGTGATCGCCACCCTGACCCCCGAGGAAATCAACCAGGACCGCCTGCGCTTTGCCGAATCGCTGATCGAGGAGGCCGAGCATGACATGAACAACCTCGGCATCAAGCTCGACACCCTCAAGATCCAGAACGTCTCTGACATCGCCGGGTATCTGGAAAGCATCGGGCGGCGGCAGACCGCTGAAGTGCTGAAGGAAGCCCGCGTGGCGGAGGCCGAGCGCAACGCGGAGGCCACCCAGTCCGAGGCGCAGGCGGTGCAGCGCGCCCAGGTCACGCAGTCCATCGCGCAGCAGGCCATTCTGGAGGAGCAGAACAAGCTGGAAGTCCGCCGTACAGAGCTGGGGGCCATTCAACTGTCTCGCCAGAACGAGGCCACGGTGGAATCCGAACTGGCCAAGGTCCGCGCCACCCAGAACTTCGAGCAGGAACAGGCGGCCCTGGAAGCCCTGTTGCGCCAGAAAAAGGCCGAGGCCCAGCGCCAGGCCCGCGTGATCGAGGCCGAGCAGAACGCCGAGGCCGCCGAGGCCGAAGCCCAGGCCAGACAGCGTTCGGTGATCGCCCAGACCGCCTCCCAGCAGGCGATCCTGGAGCGCGAGAACGAGCTGCGCGTGCGCCGCGCCGAGCTGGAAGCGGTGGCCGCCAGCCGCGAGAACGAGGCCAAAGTGGGGGCCGAACGCGCCCGCGTGGTGGCCGAGCAGCAACTGGAACAGGAGCGGATCATCCTGAACCAGAAGCGTCTGGAAGCCGATGTGGTGGCCCCCGCCCGCGCCCGCCGCGAGGCTGAACTGCTGGAAGCCCAGGCCGCCGCCGCCCCGATCATCGAGGAAGGCCGCGCCAAGGCCGAGGCCGTCAAGCTGATGGTGGAAGCCTTCCGCGACGCCGGACCCGAAGGCGAGCGCGCCTACGTGCTGAACATGCTGCCCGCGATTATCGAGCAGATCACCGGCAGCGTGCGGGGCATGCAGATCGACAAGGTGACTGTGATCGACAGCGGCGACGGACGTGCCGTCAAGAGTGCCATGCAGACCATGCCCGCCAACATCATCGGGCTGGTGGAGCAGGTGGAAAACGCCACCGGGGTCAATTTGCTGAGCATGTTGCAGAACAGGTTTACGCCGGCTGAGACGCCTGCGCCGAAGGAAGCAGCTCCAGCGGCGAACGATTAGAGAGAACCCTCGCGTTCCGAGCTGTACCATCCACCCCTGACCCCTTTCCCCTGCGGAGGGGGTTTCAAGTCCAGACGGATTCCTTTTGACACCCAGGCTCTGTGGCATTCTGAGGCCGTGAGCAATCTATATACAGCACAGGCCACCGCCACCGGCGGACGCGCAGGACACACCAAGAGCGACGACGGACGCATCGACCTGAACCTCAGCGTGCCCAAGGGCATGGGCGGCGACGACGGCCCCGGCACCAACCCCGAGCAACTGTTCGCTGCTGGCTACGCGGCGTGCTTTCAGGGCGCGCTGGGCGTCGTGTCCCGCCGCGACAAGATCAAGTTGCCCGGCGATCAGACCATCACGGCGATGGTGGGCCTGAGCAATGAAACTGGTGCCTTTGCGCTGGACGTGGAACTCCAGGGCCACTTTCCCGGCATGGACGAAAAACAGGCCATGGACCTGATGAAGGCGGCCCACGAGGTCTGCCCCTACAGCGCCGCCACGCGCAACAATGTGGACGTGCGCCTCAGCGTCAAGTAACCAGACAAAAATGGAGTGCCGGACATTGCGTTCGGCACTCTTTTTGATGGTTGTCGAGAAGTGCTTTAGCCCAGTTCGGTCAGAAGCTGCTTGACCCGGTCCTGCAACTCGCCGCGTTCCTGGGGCTGGCCCAGTTGGTGCAGGCCGCCGTGATAGGCGTCGGGATCGCCGAACAGGCGGGAAAGCAGCTCGAACTCGCGCTGACTGCGCAGGCTGGCGTCGTCGCGGAACATGGTCACGTACTGGTCCTGAAACGCCCAGTCGCTGACCTTGCCGTCCACGAAGTCGCGCATCAGGCGGCGGTACGGCTCGATGTTGTCGTCGGTCTGCACGCTGCCTGATGCGCTGCGGGCGGGCACCTGTGCGAACACCGGTTCCAGCGCCTCGGGGGTGATGTCCCAGTTGTTGACCTCGAACTGCACCTGACCGTCTTTGAAGATCATCAGTTGCGGGCTGTGGTGAACGATTCCGGTCATCTCCGTCACGCGGTTGCTGGCGGGCCGCCAGTCCACCACGCGGATAAAGCCCACCGGCAGCTCGTGGTCCTGCAAGAAGGTTTCCAGCACGCCGAAGCCCTGCATGGTCTTGTGGCAGGTTCCGGCCTTGAACACGGCGGCCAGCGGGTAGTCCGTGAGGAACTGATCGACTTCTTCAGGGGTGGTCAGGGGCACCAGCACCTGTTTTTCTGTCTCTGCGGTTTGCGTCATTCCCCCAGCATACCCGCCGCTTTACAAAACGAAGTGAGGCGGCCCACAAGTGGGGGTGGAATTCGGCATATTGGGGGGGGTGGGTCAGGCGCAAGGGGTGAAAAAGCGGGGGCTGCACTATCTTTGAAGGATGTCCAGTCCGCCCGACGCCACCGAATTCTTCAGCATGACCTACGGCGAGATCACTGTCAGCGGCTGGGTCACGCTGAATGTGCTGCGCCGCGTGGAGGCGGGCGAGGTCATCCGTTTCACCGTCTACGAGGCCATGAGCGAGGACATCGCCCTGGGTGACCTGATCTGTAGCTTCGCGGCGGGCAAACTGGCCCCCTTCCGCCTGCCCGAAGAAACCTGATCGGCAGCTCAGTCCAGCGCCCACACCACCGCTTTCAGGTGCGTGGCCCCCGGAAAGTCCTCGCCTGCGCCCAGGCTTTCCAGAACGCGGCCCCGTCGCCCGGTTTCCTCCAGACCCAGCCGGACCATGCGCTCAAAGCTGGTAGGGAAGACGCCCGCGTGGTTCAGCAGCGTCATGATCTGCCCGCCCGGCGCGGTCACCGCCGCCGCCAGCGCTGCCAGCCGCCCGTAATCCCGCTCTGCACGCCAGACTCCAGCCCTGCCCCGCGCGAAGCTGGGAGGGTCCAGAATCACCAGATCAAAGGTATCGCCGCGCCGTCCCAGACGCCGGAACCAGTCGAACACGTCGCCGTACAGAAAATCGTCGTCCGGGGCGCTGACGCCGCTCAGCGCGTAATTCTCCTGCCCCCAGGCCAGCACCTTGCGCGACAGGTCCACGTTCTTGACGGCCTGCGCGCCGCCCAGCGAGGCATTCACGCCAAAACCGCAGGTGTAGGCAAAGGCGTTCAGCACCCGTGTCGGGGCGTGCTGCCGGACCCACCCCCGCGCCGGGCGGGCGTCCGCGAACAGACCGATGCTCAGGTCCGCGCCGGGGCGAATCAGGAAGGGCACGCTGTTTTCCAGCGCCGTGACTTCCTCGCGCGCCTCGCCCCAGACGGGATCAGGGGGTGAGAGCCAATCCCGCTCTACATTCGCCGCGTGCCGCGCTTCGGGGGGGCGGCGTTTGAGATAGATGCCCGCCAGCCCCGCCGCCTCGCCGCACGCCCCGGCCAGTTCTATTTCTTCCTCCGGCGAGAAGTCGGCGTACAGACTCAGTACCCCGGCGTCCCCGGCCACGTCCAGCGCGAATTCCCCGGCAGTTTCGGTGGTATGGACGCCCCGGTAGAAGGTGGTGCCCTGCGCGGGCAGATGGGCGCGGCGGGCGAGCAGATGGGGGAGACCGTCAATCATGGAATCTGTGAGCAGAGGACAGAACGCCTTTCATCACGGCCTGCCGCCCAGAATCCACCACACTGCCGCCGTCGCCACCGCCGTGACCACCCAGAAGCGCAGGGTGACGTGGGTCTCGGGCCAGCCACTCAGCTCGAAGTGGTGCTGGATGGGACTCATCTTGAACACGCGTTTCTTGCGGGTGCGGAAAGAGACTACCTGAATCACCACGCTCAGCACGGCCACCACCGGGATGATGGCGGCCAGCGGCAGCAGCCACACGTCGGCGTACAGCACGTATGCACCCGCCGCGATGGCCCCGATGGCGTGGCTGCCCATGTCGCCCATGAAAACCTTTGCCGGGTGCGCGTTGAACCACAGGAAGCCCAGGATCACGGCCACCAGCAGCGCCGAAACAGGAGACAGCGCCAGCAGTGGCAGTAACACGATAATGGCCACGCCGCCCAGCAGGCCGTCCAGCCCGTCGGTGAAGTTGAAGGCGTTGACGCTGCCGATCATGACCAGCGTCAGCAAAATGGTGTCCCCGATCTGCCCGAAGCCCGGCACCAGTTCGTGTGCGGCCAGCGGCGCGGCGAACCAGCCGAACAGCAGACCCACCAGCAGTTGCAGGGGCATCTTCTCGCGGGCGATCAGTTCCTTCTTGCCGCTGCCCTTCATGCGCGAACGGACCTTCAGGAAGTCGTCTATGCCGCCGATCAGGCCCATGCCCAGCGCGGTCAGCATGATCAGCAGTTCGCGGGGGCCGCCCGCGTGGCCCGTGAAGTACAGCGGGAAGAACACCAGCGCCAGCGCCAGCACGAATGGCACGCCGCCCGCCGTGGGCGTGCCCTCCTTGATCAGGTGCGTCTGCGGGCCGTCCTTGCGGACTGGCTGCCCCCAGCCCTGCGCCTTGCTGGCACGGATAAACAGCCACACCAGCAGCAGCGACAGCAGCGCAGCAACAACCATCACGGCTGTGTCCTCAAGTCGGCGCTGGAGATAGATGGAAGGGGGAAATGTTGTTCACACATCAATTGGCGAGGGTAGCACGCGGGCGCTGGGCGGCCCGGTTGCCCATTTCTGAGTCCGTAGCCCCAGGCATCCATCGGCCCTCAATCTGCCAGATAGCGGATAAATTCGCGCATGGCATTCACGCACGCGCCCTTCTCGCCGTCGGCGCTGCTGCCCGTCACGGTCCGCAGGGTTCCCGCGTCGTTGATGTAGAGCTGCGAGACCTTGTACGTCGCGTCCTCCTTCTTGTAGTCGTAGGCGGCCAGCACGGCCCAGAATCCGGCGCGGTCCACCGGCTGGCTGATCACCGGCCCCATCGACTTGCTGAGTTGCACGCGCAATTTGGCGGCAAAGGCCAGCGCCTCCTCCTGCGAGGCCAGCACCGGAAACGCCTGCTCGGAGCGTTCCTCACGCAGCAGGCAGGCCCCGCTGGTGTCGGTCCAGACGTTGGCGTTGCCGTTGACGGGCACCCAGCCGCTCATGGGCACGATCAGGGCAGAGGCGCACGGCCCCAGCAGGCTCAGGGCGAGGGCGGACACGAGGACAACAGGGCGCGGCGTGGGCATACTGCCCATGAGGCTAGCAGGCATTCCTTTGTCAATCGTTAGCGGTGCGCTTATCCAGATGAGGACGCCTGATATGGCGAGAGGTCAGATCAGCGTGGCGACGCGGTTTTCTAGCCCAGCTTTCACTGCGGGCCATTCGCCCCGCAGTACGCTGAACACCACGCTGTCGCGGGCGAAGCCGTCAGGAACCACCTGATACTGCCGCAGCGTGCCCTCCTGCACCGCGCCCAGTTTCTGCATGGCGCGGATGCTGCGGGCGTTGCGGCTGTCCACCTTGAACTGCACGCGGCCCGCGCCCAGGACCTCGAAGGCGCGGGCCATCAGCAGCAGCTTGGCTTCCGGGTTGACCGCAGTGCCCTGTGCGGCGGGCAGCAGCATGGTCCCGATTTCGGCCCAGCGGTCTGCCCACCGGATCTCGCTGTAGCTGATGCGGCCCACGCACACGCCACTCTCGCGCAGGCAGACGGCGAAATTTATCCGGTTCGGCAGCGCGTTCAGCCGCCCGATGTAGTCGGCCCAGGCTTCGGGCGTGGCCTCGCTTGGTCCGCCTCGCGCCAGCAGCCGCACCGTTTCATCGTCCGCCCCGGCGCACATGTCGGCGGCGTGCGATTCGTCCAGCCCCTCTAAAAAGACATGGCGTCCCCGCAGGGTGGGCGTCTGGAACCACTCGGTTTCGGCGGCAGGAGCGTCAGGGGTCACGGCGGGAAGTCTAGGACATGGCCGGGGGTTTACCTTCCACATGGCCGCCGGGCACCCTAGCCCCGGTGGTACGGCTCGCCCGCGCTGATCGTCGCCGCGCGGTACAGCGCCTCGGCCAGCACCACCATCGCCAGATCGTGCGGCAGGGTCAGCTCGCCCAGGCTCCACAGCGCGTCGGCTCCAGCACGCAGCTCGTCGGTGTGGCCTTCTGGACCGCCCACTGCCAGGGCCAGTTCCCCGGTGCCGCCCAGTGCGCGGGCGTCCAGATACGCGCTCAGACCCTCAGAGGTAAATTGCCGCCCGCGTGGGTCCAGCAGGATCAGGGGCGCTTTTCCGGCGGCCTTGCGAATGGCCTCACTTTCCAGCGCCTGCGTCTTGCCCGACACCCGGCTGACCTGCAACTTGTGGTAGCGCCGCAGCCGCGTGGCGTACTCGTCCCAGCCCGCGCGGGCGTAGGCCAGCCGGGGTTCTCCGACGGTGATCAGGTGCAGCCTCATGGGCAGCAGCCTAGCCTTTCCGGTCCGACCTGCCTCAACGCAAGCGGATGACAGCCCAGGTCAGCGTAAGCGGATTAACTGCCCTCACCCGCCGCCGCCCGCTAGACTGTCGGGCATGGTCCTGTTCGCCACTCCCCAGAGCGGCACTCTTTCCAGCCTTCCCACGCGGGGCGGCGCATGAACTACGCGGCCACGCTGGCGGTGATGGTGGTGCTGGCCTTCTGCTTTCCGCTGACGCTGCGGCTGGGCGCAGGCTTCGGGGTCTCGGAGACCATTTCGATCTCGGCGCTGGGCGCGCTGCTGACCTTCGGGCTGGCGCTGTATCTGGTGCGCTGGCAGGTGGGCCGTCATCAGCAGGCACTCTCCAGAATGGAAAAGGCCCGCGCGCAGATTCTGGCAGACCCGGAAAATCCCCGCTCGTACTTCGTGGGCGGCGAACATCTGGGCGCGCTGCTGCTGCGGCTGGACCGTCGGCGCGAGGCGGCTGAAATTATTGATCGGTATGCCCGGCTGGGCGGGGCACGCGAATCGGAAATCGTGGCTTTGCAGGAAGCATTATCCAGGGCGAACCGGCGGCAGCGCCGCGCCCAGGGGAGGGAAGCATGAGGGCCTACAAGGGCATTGTGGAAAATGGGGTGGTGGTGGTGCTGGGCACCCGCCTGCCCGAGGGCACGGTGGTCACCGTCACCGTGGGTGAGGGCGAGTTGCTGCGCGCCCGGATTACCAACGTTCTCAAGCGGCCCCGCAAGGTCAAGGTGCGGATCAAGCCCAATGTCGGGCTGGCCGCCACCGGAACTGACGGCGCGGGCCTGATGGGACCGAATCTGACGCTGACCCTGCCGCCGTCTGGAGTCGATGACTGAGTTGTCCGGTCCTGAATTGAATGATCTCGAATTGACTGGTCTTGAACGGTCTGGCCCTGAACTTCCTGACGAGCAGACCGCCGAACGGGCCGCCCCTGTCTCCGGGTCACAGGACGGCCCGCGCGTATGGCTGGTGCCCACCCCTGTCGGCAACCTGGGTGACATCACCCTGCGCGCCGTGGAGGTGCTGAGGGGCGCGGACGCGGTGGCCTGCGAGGACACCCGCCGCAGCGGCGCGTTGCTGGCCCACCTGGGCATTCAGAAGCCGCTGGTGCGGCTGGACGCCCACACCATGCGCCGCGCCCCCGCCGCGCTGGAAAAGTACCCCCGGCTGGCCTACGTCTCGGATGCGGGCACCCCCGGCATCAGCGATCCGGGCGCGGAACTGGTGGCGGCGGCCATCGCGGCAGACATTCCGGTGGAGGTGTTGCCCGGAGCCACCGCCTTCGTGCCCGCGCTGGTTCTGTCGGGGCTGGACAGTGGGCGCTTCACCTTCGAGGGCTTCCTGCCCCGCAGTGGCCGCGAGCGCAAGACCCGGCTGTCGGCCCTGGCTGCCCGCGCAGAGACCAGCGTGTTGTACGAGAGTCCGCACCGTTTAGGCGCGACGCTGAGCGATCTGGCCGGAGTGTGCGGCGAGTCGCGCCCGGCCAGCGTGACCCGTGAGCTGTCCAAGAAGTTTGAGGAAACGGCGCGCGGCACGCTGGCGGAGCTGACCGCGCGTTTTGCTGCCGGAGTGCGGGGCGAGATCGTGGTGGTGGTGGCGGGGCGTCCGGCAGGCGAGGCCGATCCAGACGCGCCCGCGCCCGATCACGAGGCGGTGGCGCTGGCGCTGGCCGCGCAGGGAAAAACGGCCAGGGATATACGTGACGCGCTGATGGCCCAGGGTTTGCGTAAGAATGACGCTTATGCGCTGGCCCTGCGGGTTACAGAGAAGGCCGGGCCAGATCTTTCTGATCCGAGCTGAATCGACTGGGCTGAATCAATCGGGCTGAACCACAGCGCCACCTTCCCTCCGATCTTTCCTTTCCCCGAAAAGCGAGACTGAATATGACTGAACCCACCCCTACCCGGCATCCCAACCTCGCAGGCATCCAGCGCGTGGCGGTCCTGACCAGCGGCGGCGACGCCCCCGGCATGAACGCGGCCATCCGCGCGGTGGTCCGCACCGCCGCCTTTGAAGGGCTGGAGGTCATGGGGGTGCGCCGGGGCTTTTCCGGCCTGCACCGGGGCGAGCTGAAGCTGATCGGCCCCCGTGATGTAGCCAACACCATCCAGCGCGGCGGCACCATTCTGCTGACCGCCCGCAGCGCCACCTGGCGCACCCCCGAGGGCCGGGCCAGCGGCGCGCAGCATCTGCGGGACAACGGCGTGGGGGGACTCATCGTGATCGGCGGCGACGGCAGCTTTCATGGCGCACAGTTGTTGGAGCAGGAACACGGCATCCCGGTGATCGGCATTCCCGGCACCATCGACAATGATCTGTACGGCACCGATCACACCATCGGCTATTTCACTGCCGTGGAAACTGCGCTGGACGCCGTGGACAAGCTGCGCGACACCGGGGCCAGCCACGAGCGCATCTTCGTGATCGAGGTGATGGGCCGCCACGCCGGGCATATCGCGCTGGACGTGGCGGTGGCCGGGGGCGCGGAGGAAGTCTTTATCCCCGAGGACGACAAGCCCATCGGGGACGTGATCCAGATCGTCAAGGACAGCGTCAAGAAGGGCAAGACCGGCAGCATCGTGATCGTGGCCGAGGGCGTGCCGGGCGGGGCGCAGGGCGTGGGCGACGCCATTCAGGCCGGAACGGGCCTGGAAACCCGCGTCAGCATCCTGGGCCACATCCAGCGCGGCGGTGCCCCGGTCTCCAGTGACCGCATTCTGGCCAGCCGTCTGGGCGAGGCCGCCGTCTATGCCCTGATGGACGGCGTCAGCGGCGTGATGGTGGGGCGGCACGGCAGCAACATCATCCACACGCCGCTGCACGAGACCTGGGAAAAGCGCAAGGACGTCAACCGCGACCTCTACCGCTGCGCCAAGAAACTTAGCGTGTAGGAAAATACAGCGTCTAGGGCGGACATCCAAAGGGGCGAGGCGCAGGGAAACCATCTTCCCCACGCCCCGCCTCTCTGGTATGCCGCTTACTTCTGGGGCGGCTTGACCGTGGACTGCGCCGACAGGCTCTGTTTGCCCGCGTCCACCTTCATGATGTACAGCGTGACCGAGTTGCGGTCCCCGACGCTATTGAAGGTCACGTCACCCGACAGCAGGCCCTTGAAGCTGCCCTTGCGGATGGCCGTTTCCACCTGCGTGCGGCTGGGCAGCTTGCCGCCGTTGGCCTTGGCCGCGTCCAGAATGCCCTGGGCGATCACGTTGGCCGAGTCGTAGGAGAACGCGGCGTACCCGGCGGGCACGGTTTTGAATGCCTTGCGGTAGTTGGTTGTGAAGGTCTTGGCGGCGGGTAGCGACTCCAGCGGCGCGACGATGGTGGTGTAGTAGATGTTATTGGCACCCTTGGCCGCGATCACGGCCAGCTCGGTGCTGTCCAGGCCGTCACCGCCGACGACGGGAATGTTGATGCCCGCGTCACGCAACTGCCGGATGAAGATGCCGATCTGGGTGTAGATGCCGCCGAAATACACCGCGTCCGGCTTCTGCAACTTGATCTTGGCGATGATGCTGGAAAAGTCGCTCTTTTCCTCGGTGCCCTCGTTGACGACCACCTTGGCCCCGCCCGCCTTGAGGGTCTTCTCGACCTCGGCGGCCAGTCCCTCACCGTAAGAGGTCTTGTCGTTCAGGATGTAGACCGACTTGGCCTTCAGCTCGTTCATCATGAACTCCGCGCCTGCCGGTCCCTGGGCGTCGTTGCGGGCCACGATGCGGTTCATGTTGGGCAGGCCCCGGTCCGTGACCTCGTTGGCGGTCACTGCCGGGCTGACCATCGTGACGTGGCTGGCCTTCAGCGCCTCGCTGGCCGGAATCGCCACGCCGCTGTTCATGGTGCCCACCACGCCCAGAATCGCGCGGTCCGAGGCGATCTTGCGCGCCGCCGCCGTGCCGGTGGCCGGGTCTGCCTGATCGTCATAGCCGACAAATTGCAGATCGAAGCCCATCTTCTTGAAGGCGGCCTTCTGCTCGTCGACGGCCAGTTGCGCGCCGTTCTTGACCAGCGTGCCGGTAAAGCTCTGGCTGCCCGACAGCGGTGAGAGACTGGCGATCTTGATGGTGGTCTGCGCGCCCGCCACACCAGTAGCGAGAAGGCCCAGGGTAATCAGATTCAAGGTCATTTTTTTCATTTGTTCCTCCAGGAGATCCGGCTTCAACATGGAAAAATTCGGTCTGATCTATATACAGGCCGAAATTGAAGAGGCCGGAATCAGTTGAAAACAGATTCTGTTACCCTAACGAGTTTCGTCTGTCGTGTCAAATAAAGACAGAATTTTGCCATAGACCGAGGCCGACAAATGACATGTTTTCAGATCATTTGCGACGATGCGGGAGTCGCTGTTTTATTCGCTCTGACACGTCTTTTGAGTGTCAGGCCGTCGCTGTATGTCAGGGTCCGACTTTGCTGAATGATTGCCAGCTTTGTTACTTTGCACATCATGGATCAGTTTCGACGTCAATCGCCTTCGACAATGCAAGAAGGCCGGAGCGATCTGCCCCGGCCTCTGCTCTGATCCTGTACTTTACTCGCGCTCGACGTTCCGCAGGAAGGCGGGGATGTCGTAATCCTTGGGATCGTAGCTGCTGCCGTTGCCGCGCACCGGACGGATGGTCTCGGGAATGCCGCTACGTGCGCCGCCGCTGGCGATGCTCATGGGCGTCTCGTTGAAGCCGGTGGCGATCACGGTCACGCGCACCTCGTCGCCTGCCGCCTCGTCGGGCGTGATGCCGAACAGGATGTCGGGGTCCTCGAAACCGGTGGCCTGACGGATCTTCTCGACGATGTCGTTGGCGTCGGTCATGCTCAGGTCATAGCTGCCCGTCACGTTGACCAGAATGCGGCGCGCACCCTCGATGCCGCGTTCCAGCAGCGGGCTGTGGATGGCGCTCATGGCGGCTTCCTCGGAAACCTTCTCGCCCCGGCCCGCGCCGATGCCCATCAGGACCGTGCCGCTGTTGGACAGCAGGTTGCGCACGTCCGCGAAATCCAGGTTGATCATGCCCTCGACATTGATCACGTCGCTGATGCCCTTGACGCCGTAGTACAGCACGCGGTCCGCGATCAGGAACGCCTCGCGGAAGGAGACCTTCTTGTCCACGGCAGTCAACAGTTTCTCGTTGTCCACCACGATCATGCCGTCCACCGCGTCGGCCAGCTTGCTGATGCCTTCCTCGGCGATCCGCAGACGCTTGGGGCCTTCAAAACGGAAGGGGCGGGTCACGATGGCCACCGTCAGAATGCCCATCTCGCGGGCGATCTGCGCCACCACGGGTGCAGAGCCGGTGCCGGTGCCGCCGCCCATGCCCGCCGTGATGAATAGCATGTCGGTGCCGCCCAGATATTCCTTGATGTGTTCGCGGTCTTCCAGCGCGGCCTTCTCGCCCACGTCGGGGTCCGCGCCCGCGCCCAGCCCGCGCGTCAGGCGGTCACCCAGTTGAATACGGATCTCGGCGTGGCTTTTGGCCAGCACCTGGGCGTCCGTGTTCCCGGCGATAAACTCCACGCCTTCGAGTCCCGATTCAATCATGCGGTTAACGGCATTGTTGCCTGCCCCGCCCAAGCCGATCACGCGAATTCTGGCCGCTTGCATCTCATCTTCTCCTTGCCTCATCCCAGCCTGCTGGGCAGAGGAGAGGTCGCTTTCTGGGTTGGTGGTAGTTTAGCGCACCTTTATGCGAGGTTTCGCACAGGATGCGGCGGCGAGGGTTGACGGGCCAGATAAAGGAAGGCGAGAACTGAAGAAAATCAGCTCTCACACGTCTTTACCCTGCCTCTGGTATCCGTACCCCTGTCATCTCAGGTCCATTCCTTGAGCCAGTTGCGGACCCGGCCCAGCAGGCCTGAACCCGCATCCCCCTGGGTGGTCTTGGTGGGAATGGGATTCGGCTTGGGCGTGGTCTTGGGCTGGGTGGTGCTTTTGATGATCGGATCCTGGGGTTCGGCGGCCTTTTCCGGCTCCTTTTCCTGAAACACGATCTGCGGAATGCGTCCGTCCTCGCCCAGGCTGTACAGCACCAGCCCCACGCTGGCGGCATGTTCGGGGCCGCCGACGATATCGGTCAGACCGCCGATGCCGCGCGGACGCCCGATCCGCACGGGCAGGCGGAAGCGGTCACGGGCCAGTTCCACCGTGCCGCGCAAAAGCGATGCGCCGCCGGTCAGGACCACGCCCTGCGCCACCAGTTCGGCGGGGCCGAGGGTGTGGTCGATCTCCTCGCGGATCATCGAGAAGATCTCCGAGAGGCGCGGCTTGATGATGCGCGACAGCTCGAAGGCGCTGATGGCGTGGGTGCTGCCTGAGGCGGTGGTGATCTCCAGCGTCAGGTCCTGATCGGCCAGATCAGGCAGGGCCGAGCCGTAGCGCTTCTTGACGTTCTCGGCTTCCTCCATGGGGATCTTGAGGATCTGTGCCAGGTCCGCCGTGACGTGTTCGCCGCCGATGGGAATAGTGGCCGAGTGCGCCAGATTGCCGCGCTTGAACACCCCGATATCGGTGGTGCCGCCGCCCATGTCGATCACGATGACCGTCTGGGTCTGCTCCAGCGCTTCGAGTGTGGCCAGCCCGGAGGCCAGCACATGCAGCACGAAGCCCTCGACCTGAAGGCCCGCCTCCTGCACGCAGCGGCGCAGGTTCAGCAGCGGCCCGGCAGTCCCGGCCACGATATGCACGTCCACTTCCAGCCGCACGCCGTGCATGCCCACCGCACTCTTGATCCCTTCCTGTCCGTCTACCACGTATTCCTGCGGCAACGTATGGATGATTTCGAGGTTGGGGTCCAGCGGCACGGCGCGGGCGTTTTCGATGGCGCGGTCCACGTCCGGCTGCCCGATTTCCTGATTGCGCCGGATGGCGGCCAGACCGTGGCTGGTAATGGCCTTGGCGTGGTTGCCCGCAACGCAGACGTACACGCTGCTGACCTTGACCCCGGCCACCCGTTCGGCGGCCAGCACAGATTGTTTGATGGCGTGGGTGGCGCGTTCCAGGTTGACCACGCTGCCGCGCTTCATGCCCTCGCTGGGCACGCTGCCCTCGCCGATGATGTCGATGCCGCCGCCCGAGCCGATCTCGCCGATGACAGTGGTAATTTTGGTGGTCCCGATGTCCAGGCCCACGATGATCGTGTTGTCCTTCATTCCTGGACGCTCACCCCCCAGGGGTAGATGTTGATGTTCTGTTTTGGATACATGCCGATGCTCCCAGCATACTTAAGTAAGGATTTGAGGTCGCCGCTCCAGACCGACCCAGCGGGCAGTTTAACCCGGAGTCCGGTTGGCGTGTAGGCCACCGACTCTACATTGTAACCGCCCAGAGCGCCCAACACCTTCAGGGCGTCGCCCAGCCGGGACGGCCCCCAGCCCTGGATCAGGGGAAGGGCGGCCAGTCCGGCGTTTTCCTCGGGTGTGGTGGGCAGCACAGTACTGTCCAGTGCCAGACCCACCACGGTCCCGTTTGCTTTCTGCCAGCGTGCCACGGGCCTGCGCTCGTTGACCTGCACGGTCACCATGTCGGGAAAACGCCGCGTGACCGCCGCCGAGAGAACCCAGGGATCGGCCAGCAACCCGCGCGCCCGCCATGCCCCGTAGTAAAGCCAGCCGAAGTCCGGGGTCAGGCCCGCCAGCTCGCGCACCTGCCCGGCGTCCAGGTGTTGCTCGCCGGTCACTTCGACGGTGCGGATGGGCAGCGCGAACCAGCTCGCGGCCAGCGCTCCGGCCAGCACCACCCCACCGCCGATCCACCACCAGCGGCGGCGGGCGGGCGGGCGCAGTGTCGAGATGGAAGCGGCGGCGGGGGCAGGCTCCTGCGGCGCAGAGTCGGGCACCTCGTTCACTTCGGTATTCATTCCGGTTCCGCTGCCCACTGCGATGCCGCGACGGGGGTGGCAGACCTGTCGGCCTCACCCGGCCACAACTCGTATTCCAGCTCCAACGGCACACCCACCCGCTCGCGGATCAGGTCAAGCAGAGCGTGAACATCGGCAGCCGTCGCGCCGCCCAGATTGACGATGAAGTTGGCGTGTTCGGGGGCGATCAGGGCATTCCCCACCCGCGTTCCCTTCAGCCCGGCCTCGTCGATCAGCCGTCCGGCCCCCACGCCGCCGGGGTTTTTGAAGGCGCAGCCAGGCGTTTTCATCTTGGGCTGGCCCTTGCGGGCGGTGTCGGCCAGCGTCATCCTCGCCAGCACGTCCTCGGGCGCGGTGCGTTGCAACTTCAGGCGCACCCGCGTGACGATGTGGTTGCGGGGAATGCCGCTGTCGCGGTAGCCCCAGCGTAGATCATCCGGGGTGACCACCTTCAGCCCGTCCGGTGTGGCGATTTCCAGCGTGTGCAGGCCGTCGAACATCTCGCCGTAGCGGGTTCCGGCGTTCATCCACACCGCGCCGCCCACCTGCGCGGGAATCCCCACGGTGCCTTCCAGATTGCTGTAGCCCAGCTTTTGCAGCGCGCGGACCAGTCCGGGCAGGGGCACGCCGCCGCCCACCCAGCCGGTCACGATCCCGTCGCCACCGCTCAATTCAGGGTCCGGGGTCAGGTCACGCTCGGCCAGTGGACCGCTCAGGCGGATCACACGCTCAGGCACGCCCGCGTCGGCAATCACCAGATTGCTGCCGCCGCCCAGGATGCGGTACGGCTGCGCCATCGCCTCGGCCAGTTGCTCGTGATTGGAGACGAACCAGACCTCGGCCTCGCCGCCCACGCCCAGCGTCGTGAAGCGGGCCAGGGGCAGGAGTTCCACCCGCGCGCCCGTTTTGCTCTGGAAGTCTTTGCTCTGGAAGTCGGCGGTCACCCCGACACCCCGCCAGCTTCCGGTTCTACCAGCTCACGCGAGAGCTTCCACACGTCGCCCGCGCCCATCGTCACGATGATGTCGCCGGACTGCGCCGACTGGCGCAGCACGCTCAGCACCTCGGCGCGGTCCGGCAGATAACGGATGCCCGTATGTCCGTTCCCCGCCATCCGGTCCGAGATCAGCGTGGCGTGGATGCCCTCGATGGGCGGCTCGGAAGCGGCGGCGATATCCAGCAGCAGCACCTCGTCGGCGTCCATCAGGGCGTCGGCCAGCCGGGGCCAGCTCTGCTGAGTTCGCAGGTAGCGGTGCGGCTGGAAGACCACCCGCACGCGCCGCCCGGTCTGGCGCGCGGCCTGCACGGCGGCGGCGACTTTGGTGGCGTTGTGCGCGTAATCGTCGATGACCAGCGCCCCGTTCAGGGTGCCGATGCGCTGCCAGCGTCTCCCCGGTCCCCCGAAGGCCGCCAGGGCAGCGGCGGCTGGCCCAAACTCCCCGCCGTACAGATGGTTGACGGCCAGCGCCGCCAGCGCGTTGAGAACGTTGTGCAGTCCTGGCAATCCCACGCGCGCCTCGCCCAGCGTCTCGCCCCTGAAAAGAATGGTGAATGATGTGCCGTCCGGGTCCGGGCGCACGTTCACGGCGCGGTAATCGGCCTCTTCCGCTTGCCCGTAACTGAGAATCTCTTTTGCCCCGACGCACAGCTCGGCCAGCCCCGGCCAATCGGCGCACAACAGAACCCGCCCCGACTGCGCCACGTAGCGCGCGAATCCGGCGTGCTGTTCCTCCACGGTGGCCCAGTAGGTGGCCTGGTTGCCGCCCACATGGTCATCCTCGGCGTTGGTGAACACGGCGGTTTCGCTGCCCAGTTCGGCAAAGGCGCGGTCCGACTCGTCCACCTCGGCCACGAAGGGGCCAGCGCCCACGCGGGCATTGCTGCCAAATTCCGGCACGATGCCGCCCACGAAGGCGGACGGGTCCAGCCCGGCCCCGGCCAGCGCCACGGCGATCATGCTGGTGGTGGTGGTCTTGCCGTGCGTGCCGATCACGCCGATGCTGGGGCCTGCGCGCAGCAGTTCGTCCAGCAGCGCCATGCGCGGGCGGACCTCGATGCCCGCAGCGCGTGCGGCCACCAGTTCCGGGTGATCTTTCGGCACGGCTTCAGAGGCCACCAGCACGTCGATTTTGCCGTGGGGTTCGGTGGTCACATGCGCCGCCGCGTGGCCGGACTCTACCGCGATCCCCTCGGCCTGGAGTTGGGCGGTCAGTTCGGTGCTGCTCTCGTCGCAGCCGCTGACCCGCGCGCCACGCGCCACCAGCAGGCGGGCAAAGGCGCTCATGCCGATGCCGCCGATGCCCATCAGGTGGTAGTGCAGGGGTGTGGTCGTGGAAGAAGAATCAGTCATGTCAGAAGGAGGTGGGGCCATCAGCGCAACACGCCTTCGATCAGGTCCGCGAAGCGTCCGGCTGCGCCCACCGGGGAGCGTCCCAGCGCCGCGTCGCGCATTTCGGCGCGGGCGGCGGGCGAGGAACACTGTAACACTGCCGCCCCCAGATCGGCGTTCACACGCGACTGTTCTACCAGGATTCCGGCCCCCGCCTCCTGCACCATGCTGGCGTTGTGGAACTGGTGGTTCTCCGCCGATTCGGGCAGCGGCACCATGATGGTGGGCACGCCATGAAACGCCGCCTCGGCCAGCGTGCCGGTGCCCGCCCGCGTGATCGCCAGGTCCGCCGCAGACCACGCCGCCACCGCGTCCACAAATCCCGTGGCGTGATACCAGTCCATGTCCTGCACGCGCGAGGCCACCTCGGGAAACCAGCGCGGCCCGGTGGAGTGGATCACCTGAATGGCCTCGCTGCCCACCGCCTCGGAGACCAGATCGCGGAACAGATCGCGGTCTCCCTGTGGCTCGAATTGCAGGTCGATGCGGGCGGTGGTGGCCGCCGAGCCGCTTTCCAGCAGGCCCTCGGTGCCCAGGATGTTGCGCAGCGTATCGGGGACGTTGTTGTTCAGAAACAGCGAACCCTGCGAGCCGCCCATCACCAGAATGGTCAGCGGGCCGACGCGCAGTTTCAGGCGGTCCAGCGCCGTCATGCGGTCCATGCGCTCCTCACGCACCGGCATGCCCACCATCGTCGCCTTGCGGGGGTCCAGGCCCAGCACCCGCTCATAGGCGGTGCCCACCGCTTTTGCCTGCCGCACCGCCAGTCGTTGGGTCAATCCCAGCCGGGCGTTCTGTTCGTGCAGCACGGTGGGAATCCGCAGGCTCTGGGCGGCCAGCACTCCCGGCAGGCTGGCAAAGCCGCCGTAGCCCACCACCGCGCCGGGCTTCAGTTTGGACAGCACCGCCCGCGCCTGTGCGATGCCCTGTCCGGCGCGGATCAGCTCGCGCGGGTCCGGGCGGCCCTGTCCGCTGCGGGCCAGCTTGCCCGCGTCCACGCCCTGAAACAGCAGGCCGTGATCGGCGGCGATGCGTTCCTCCATGCCGCCGCGCTGGCCCAGAATCAGGGCCGCGTGCCCGCGCGAAATGAGTTCGTGCGCGGTTGCCACCGCCGGGTAAATGTGTCCGCCCGTTCCACCTGTCGCCATCACCACCAGAGCCATTGGGGCGCAGTGTAGAGGATTGGGTTGTGGGCTGTGGCGAAAGCAGGGGCGTTCAGGCCAGAGCGTCGGCCCCGCTGGCCGTCTGGAAGAGGCTGCGCCATATTTCCTGCAAAGCTTCAGCGACTCCCGGCACATCCAGCACGTCTCTGGCCTGACGCGGCACCTCGATCAGTACGGCGTCCAGCACCCACGCGTCCATCGTTCGCAAAATTTCGGCCAGTTGCGCGGGGGCGTGAATCAATCTGGCTGAGGTATTGAGTGCCAGCACCAGCTTGCCGCTCATTTCGCCGCTCCCCACCACCCAGTCCAGCGCGTTTTTGAAGGCCCCCGGCAACCCATGCGCGTACTCCGGGCAGGCGATCAGCACGGCGTCTGCGGCATTCAGGGCGGTGCGGAGGCAATCTCCTGATCTTCAATGTCTGGATTGAAATGGGGGAGGCGGCCCAGGCCGTCAAAAACCGTCATCTCCACCCCAGCCGGAGCTGTTTGCGCCGCCGCGTGCAAAAGCGCCGTGTGAGCTGAAGCGGCGCGCAGATTGCCTGACAACCCCAGAATCCTCACTCCTTCTGCGCCCGCTTTTGCAGCAACTCATCCAGCCGCCGCAGCACTTCCTCGATGTTGTCCATGCTCGTCGCATAGCTCAGCCTCACCTGACCTGGGGCGGCGAAATCCGTGCCGGGAACCACGGCCACCCGCGCGTCGTCGAGGATGATGCGGGCCGCCTCCAACTCGTCCGGGTGAATACGCGTGGTGTCGGCCATCACGTAAAAGGCTCCCTGTGGCGTGGGCGTCTTGAGGCCCAGCGCGTTCAGCCCGGCCACGATGCGGTCCCGGCGCTGGCGGTAAGCCTTGAGCGCCATCCCGATAAACTGCGTGGTTTCCTCGTGCTGCTGGAAGGCGGCCAGGGCGGCGTACTGGGACACGCTGCTGGCGTTGCTCGTACTCTGCGATTGCAGGGCGTTCATGGCGGCGATCACCGCTTTCGGGCCGCCCGCGTAGCCGATGCGCCAGCCCGTCATGGCATACGCCTTGCTGGCCCCGTTGACGGTCAGCGTATGCTCCGGCGCAAAGGTGCCGATGCTGACCTGCTGGGCGTCGTAGACCAGATGTTCGTACATCTCGTCGGTGACGATCATCAGGTTGTGGCGCATGGCGACTTCGGCCACCGCTTTCAGCACGTCCGGCGGGAACACCGCGCCCGTTGGGTTGCCGGGGCTGTTCAGCACGATCATGCGGGTCATGGGGGTGACGCGGGCCTCCAGCGCCTGCGGATCGAGCTGAAAGCCATTGGCCGCGTGCGTCGGCACGGGCACGGGAAACGCCCCTGTCAGCGCCACCATTTCCGGGTAGCTGACCCAGTACGGTGCGGGAATCAGCACCTCGTCACCCGGATTGAGCAGGGCAAAGAAAGCGTTGAACAGCGCCTGCTTGCCGCCCGAAGTCACCGTCACCGCGTCTGGCGCGTGGTCCAGCCCATTCTCGCGCTTGAATTTGGCGCTGATGGCCTCGCGCAGTTCGGGAATGCCGCTGACCGGGGTGTACTTGGTTTTCCCCGATTCGATGGCGTGGATGGCAGCGGCTTTGACATGCTCGGGCGTGTCGAAATCCGGCTCGCCCACGCTCATGCTGATCACGTCTACCCCGGCGCGCTTGAGTTCCAGCGCGCGGCTGGTGACCGCCACCGTCGAGGAAGGCTTGAGGCTCAGCGCACGCGCCGACAGCAGAAAGGGGCCGCTCATGGGGTTCAGGGTACAGGTCCAGAGTCGGCCATGCCCAGAGTTGACAGTGAAGTGCGCCGCCAGCGGTTGACGGCGCAGGACGAGGGAAAGCAGTTATACGGATTCCGTTTGTTTCGTGCAGGAATCGGAACAGCGCCGATCCCTCCACTCCACGCCCGGAATCCGTTTTTCTCCTGCTCGCTCCGCTCGGATTACGGGTGTTTTCAACACCCTTCAATCGGAGTCCGTATTAGCGCAAGACGTTCCAGTTCAGAGAGGCACGCTTGAAAAAGCCCCGGTCTTCCAGATTGGCCGCGAAGGTAATTTCAACCGTTCCGGTGGGCGGCGTGAAACCGTCTGGGAAAGGCGTTCTGAGGCGCAGGCGAACAGGAAATTCTGCCGGAAGAGTGGTGGCATCGTAGACGCGGTTCGGCTCAATCAGTTGCAGGGGCGGAGCGCCGGGGCTGGTCCAGTTAAACACCGAGAGCTTGAACGAGACTGGGCCACTGGTGTGTCCCGGCTCATCGGTGACGCGCAGGATGGCCGTGGCCGTCTTGCCGTACCGGGCATTGATGCCCCTGGGAAAGCTGAAGGAATAGCGCAGATCGGCTCCAGGGTCATTCTCGCACCGTACCTGGGGATTGGCCCAGTCGGCGTGGTCAGAGTTGATGCCGTCTCCCGCGTCCTTGACGACCAGGCGCAACTCGCCCCTGCCGCTGATGTCCAGGTCGATGTTGCGGGTTGCGCTGGCACCGGTCATGGTCCCGCTGCTATAGGCCAGTGCCCCGTCCAGAAAGACTTGAAACACCACACTGCCCCGGTTGCCCACCTCATCATCCACGCCAATTCTGGAGGTAAAGCGGGTGCAGCGCGCCCCGTTGTGGCCCTGCAACGAGAACCGCATCTCACTGCCCGCGTGGGTTCCGAAGCCTTCGGCGTAGGTGACGCCGCCCAGGGTCAATGTTCGCCCGTCTCCAGCCCGCTGCTCACCGTTGCTGTGGTCGAGTTCAATGGGTCCCCAGCCGTTGGTGGCGGCCAGCAGCGGTTCAAACGACAGGGTATTGAGGGCCGCCGTCAGCCGCTGGGCGCTGAGCTGGCCCGACGGGGCCGCGTAGGTCCACGGGTACGCTGCGCCGCCCGCATAGGGGTCTGTCTCTGCCGCAGCGGGGGCGGCTGGATCAGACCCCCCACAGGCCGAGAGCAGCGCACTCAGAATCAGGGCGGCAGTGAGGGACGGTAGGAATCTGGGGATGTACATAGGGAACGCCTCCTGAACAGGTCATTGATGGCTGGGGCGGGCGGGCGAAAGCAGAGCGGACAGGGCATGGCAGTCTGGCTCTGTGTCATTCCTGTGCCCAGGCCGTCAGCATGAAGGGTGATCACGCTGTGCGGCTGGAGTGCAATCACCCTGCGCTCCCCGGCGTGATCAGGGCATGACCAGAGGCTGAAACGGTGGTGGGGGTTCTGTCTGGATACACGTCTGGCGGCATGTTCATTCGAGACGCCAAAGAAGTTCAGGCGGCCTTCTGTGCCGTCTCCGACAGCCAGCAGAAAACGTGGGAATCCGTTCGGGATGAACACCTGTGGTCCATTCCAGTGCTGCCAGTTTCGGACGGGATTGATACGGATTCCGTCTATTTCGTGCAGAAATCGGGACAGCGCCGATTCCCGCACTCCATGCCCGGAACCCGTTTTTCTCCCACTCGCTCCGCTCGGATTTTCAGGTGCTTCCAACACCTTCTAATCGGAGTCTGTATGAAGGCACAAAAAAATTGCCCGGAGACCAGTCCGGGCAGGGCAGCGAAGCCCCAGTTTCAGGCCGTGGGGGCTGAGATAGCCCTCAGAAGCGGTAGGTGACCCCCAGATTCACCCCTGGCAGAACCAGCACCGTGCCGCCGCCGCCTGCCGCTCCAAAACCGACGCGCGCCTTGGCCTCGGCAAAGTAGCCCCACGGTCCCGCGCCGAAGTCGCCGCGCACGCCCCCGACGCCGCCGAGCAGGATGGCAAAGCCGGGGATGGTCCCCACGCTGGGGCCGCCGTAAGCCCGCAGCCGGCGCCCACTGCCCGACAGCAACAGATCCACATTCACGAACGGCAACGGTCCACTGGCGTCCGGCAGCGGAATGAGCAGGGCCTCGGCACTGGCGCGCAGGGCCAGATTCACCTTGCCCAGACGGCCCACTGGCGCGCTGGCCCCGATCATCACCCCTGGCAGCACGTAGAACTCGGTGCCCACGCCGCCCCAGATGGTAAAACGGTCTGGCGTGGGCTGCGGTGTCGGCGTAATGACCACCTGCGGCACACCCGGCACCACCTGCGGCGTCTGCTGTTGCGGCGGCTGAACGAAAATGGGTGTGGTCTGGGCGCTGGTAAAGGTGGCAGCGGCGATGGCGAAAGCGAGAGCCAGCGTTCGGGTCAGAGCGGTTTGCATGGTTGACTCAGAGTAGCGGATGCCGGGAGGCAAGCGGGCTGGAATGGCGAATCAAAAATGGGGGAGAAGGCGTGCAAGCCCTCTCCCCGTTCAACACTCTGCGCCGCCCTCAATGCAGCAGGCCAATCGAGCGGGCGCGGCTGACGGCCTGGGTGCGGTCCCCAGCGTCCAGCTTGGCGTACAGGCGGGCCAGATGGTCCTTGACGGTGTCGGGGCTGACGCCCAGATTCTTGGCGATTTCCTTGTTGCTGTAGCCCTGGGCCAGCAGCGGCAGCACTTCCGATTCGCGGGGGGTCAGGCGGGGTACGTCCACCTGCGGCAGGCGGTCAATTTCAGGATGGGCCACGATGTCGCGCAGTTGGCGGGCCAGACTCTCGGGATCGGTTTCCTTGCTCACATAACCGCGTGCCCCGGCAGCCCGCGCCGCCTGCACGATGGCGGGTTCGGCGAAGGTGGTGATCAGCACGCTGACGACCTGGGGGTGGGTCATGCGCAGGCGTTCGCAGACCTCGATGCCGGTCATGCCGGGCATCTTGATGTCCAGCAGCGCGGCGTCGGGTTGCAGGGTGCGGCAGGCGTCCAGGGCGCTCAGGCCGTCGGCGGCCTCGGCCACCACGTCGAAGCCCTGGTGCATCAGGGCGTACTTGAGGCCCATACGGAACAGCGGGTGATCGTCGGCAATTACGAGTTTCATGGGGTGACCTCCGGGAGAGTCAGCGTGAAGACGGTGGGCAGGGCGGACGCGGGTGGGGAAGCGGCAGGGTTGGGGTCAGGAAGCTCGTGGGGTTGGTGGATGTAGCGCAGCTCTCCGCCGTGCGCCTCGGCAATGCGGCGGGCGATGAACAGGCCCAGTCCGGCGGTTCCGGCGGTGTACTGCTGTCCGGCGATGGTGGTGGGCTGAGAGGTGAAGGGCTGTGCCAGTTGCGCCAGTGAGCCGCCTAGGCCGGGGCCGTCGTCGGCCACCACCAGTCCGTCTGTGGTGACGCGCAGTTCCACCTTCGAGTGGGCGTAGCGGATGGCGTTCTCGGTCAGGTTGGTCACGGCCCGCTCCAGCACCGGGGCGTCGGCCAGGGCGTAGCCGTGCCCGTCCACGGTCAGTTCCAGGCCGCCCCATTCGGCCTGCGGCTGCACGCGGCGGGCCACGCCGTCCAGCAGGGCGCGCAGATCGGTGGGAACGGGCTGGATGCTCACATCCTCGCGCTCGAAGCGGTGGGCGTCGGCCATCTGCTGCACCAGCGCCAGCAGGCGGGCGGTCTCGGCCTGCATCTGCGTGCCTACTTCCTTGCGCTCGGCTTCGGGCAGCGGCAGATTCACCAGCGCGTGTGTGAGGTGTCCGGCGGCGATCAGCGGGGTTTTCAGGTCATGTACCAGCGTCGCCATGAAGGCGTTGCGGCGCGTCTGCTCGGTGCCCAGGCGGCCCAGCAGGTCCGAGAAGGCGCGGCGCAGCAGCAGGATTTCCGCCGGGTCGTCGCTGTGGGCACCCAGTTCGCCGCCCTCCACCTCGGCCTGAAGGCGGCTGAGGGGCCGCAGCAGCGCGCCGCTGAGAACATAACCCACCATCCCGCACAGCACGCCCACCAGCAGCATCCAGCCCAGCAGTGCGCCCGCCGGGAGGTTGGGCTGGGCGGTCAGCGTGAGGACCAGATTGGGCAGGAAGGCCAGCAGGAAAATCACGAGTGCGAACTGGGTCCGCAGGGTGTTGCGCGAGGCCCTGCGCCGCCCGGCCAGGCCGCCGTGCTGGTCATTGGCAGGGGGTTCAGAGATCAGGCGGCCACTCACGAAACTCAGCTTATGGGGGGGGGTCTGACAGAACCCTCACGGGGTGGGGGGAGGGGAGGGCTTGACCAGTACACTGCGCCCATGCTTCAGCCTTCCGTTCATGGTCCCGTTCGCGTGTGGTCCCTGCCCACTGGCCCCTTGCAGGAAAACGCCGTGCTGGTGGCGGGCGCACAGAATGAGGGCTTCCTCTTCGATCCCGGCGACGATGCAGAGAGGATTCTGGCTCTGGTACGCGATTCCGGGGTGACGGTGCGCGGCATTCTGCTGACGCACGCGCACTTCGATCACATCGGGGCGGTGCAGCCCGTGCGCGAGGCGTTGCGGGTTCCAGTATGGCTGCACCCCGCCGATCTGCCGCTGTACGGCCTGGGCGCGGCCTCGGCGCAGAGGTGGAATCTGCCCTTTATCCAGCCCGAAGCCCCGGACCACGAGATCGCGCAGGACCAGACCTTCACGGCGGGCGACCTGACCCTGATCGCCCGCGAATTGCCGGGCCACGCGCCGGGGCATGTGGTGTTTCTGGCGGGAACGGACGGGGAGGAAGGCGTGGTGGTGGCCGGGGACACGCTGTTCCAGGGCGGAATTGGGCGCACGGACTTGCCTGGGGGCGATCACGCCGCGCTGCTGGCGGGCATCACACGCGAACTGCTGACGCTGCCCAACGCCACCGCCGTCTACTCCGGCCACGGCGGGGTTACCACGGTGGGGGCAGAACGGCGCAGCAATCCCTTTTTACGCTGAGGGCTGTTGCGGGGGCAGAAAGGCGAGCAGGGTGGCGAAAGGCCCGCGCGAACGCGCTACGCTAGGGGTCATGATTCAGGGCAGCATCGTTCAGGGCGTGGGCTGATGCCAGGCGCAGGCGGCGGGCCGGGCGCGGTGCTGGCCCCCGGTCTGACCGAGGTCAGTTACAGCACCAACCAGGCCAACGCGCTGATCCACCTGTACCGCGCCGAAGTCGGCAAGATGACCGCGTGGCGGCAGCGGCTGGACATGACCACCAACTGGTCCGTGGTGACCAGCGCGGGTCTGGCCTCGTTTGCGCTGGGGGACGCGGGCAACAGCCACGCCACCTTCCTGTTCGCCATGTTCATGAATTACTTTTTTCTGCGCCTGGAAGCCCGCCGCTTCCGCACCTACGAGATCGCTCACCACCGCGTGCGGATCATGGAGCGCTTTTTTTACCCGGCCATGCTGGGAGACCGCGTGGACCCCGGCTGGCATCAGTTGTTGCTGGCCGAACTGAGCAAGCCGCGCAGCCCCATGAGCCGCAACGACGCGCTGGGCTGGCGGCTGGGCCGCAATTACCTGTGGATCTACGCGGCGGTGCTGCTGGCGTGGTTTGCCAAGCTGGATCTGGAACAGCCCAAGGGCTACATCCTGAGCTTCCCGGATGCCTTCGCGCTGGCCGACATCGGCAACTTTCCGGGCTGGCTGGTCTTTGCCATCGTCGGCGTGTTCTACAGCTACCTGATCTGGCTGGCCGTGCGCGCTGCCCGCACCTATCCGCTGGAAGAGGGCTGAGCAGAAAACCGCCAGCGCGCATCAGACACGCTTCATGAGTTCTCGTTAGGCTCCCCCCATGCGTCCTGTTCGTGCCCTTGCCGCCGCCCTGCTGCTGCTGCCCCCCGTTCTCAGCGGCTGCGCCTTCGGAGCGTACATCAGTCCGCTGACCCCGCTGGAACGCGCCGTGAACGGCACCTATGAGGGCATTGGCGTGGGCGGCACGGGCCGTGTGCCCTACCGCCTGACCCTGACCGTGCAGGAACGCGAGGGCCGCGCCACCGGGGTGATCACCAACCTGGAAAGCCGCAAGGCGTATGCGGCCAGCGGCACGTTTAAGCGCAGTGCCACGGGCGGCGCGCTGGAACTGGGTCTGTTCGAGAACGGCGACAAGCACCGGGGCAACCTGCACGCCACATTGACCGGCACGAAAATCAGCGGCGTGCTGCGAACCGTGCTGCTGGGCCGCGAACTGCTGGGCTACACCATCGAACTGAATCAGGTGCCAGAGGGTGTGCCGCCCACGCCGCCTGCTGGTGCGCCAGTTCCGGCGACGCCGTAAGCCTGAGCTGCTGGGGGAAACACCTGTGCAGCGCTCGGCCCACGGATGAAGGCGGCTTTTGGTCGACGGTGCAGGTGCAAATGCCGACCACAATAAAAAGCCCCTCCGCAGGTGAGGGGGTTGGGTGAAGGGTCTGGCAAGCTCTAGTCGGAAGCCTGACCCTTGCTGGAGGTCCGTACCCGCGTCAGCACCGGGCGCGGCGCGGCGGGCGGGCCACCCTCGCCCAGTTCGTCGGCGCGTTCGGCCATCTGCTGGCGGCGGCGGGCCAACTGGCCATGTTTGGGAGCAAAGATAAAGGCCAGCAAAAAGAAGATGCTCTGCACCAGCACGATGCATGCGCCCGTCGCGCCGTCCAGAAAGTAGCTGCCGTAGGTGCCGATGATGGCCGAGCCGATGCCACACGCCACAGCGATCCACATCATCTTCGAGAACTTGTCGGTCAGCAGGTAGGCGGTGGCCCCCGGCGTGATCAGCATGGCGACCACCAGAATCACGCCCACGGTTTGCAGCGCGGTCACGATGGTCAGCGCCAGCATGGTCAGCAGCACATAGTTCAGCACGCCGGTATTCAGGCCAATTGAGCGGGCGTGCGTGGGATCGAAGACGTACAGCAGCAGATCCTTACGCAGCAGCAGCGTCACGATCAGCGCAATGGTCCCGGCAATCACCGTCTGCCACAGTTCCGAATCACCGATGCCCAGCACGTCCCCGAACAGGATGTGGCTCAGGTGGACCTCGCTGGAAATTTTGGAGATCATCACCAGTCCCAGCGCAAACAGCGCCGTGAAGACCACCCCGATCACCGTATCCTCCTTGACCCGCGAGCGCGACTGGATAAAGCCGATGGCACTGACCGTAAGCAGCCCGAAGAAAAACGCCCCGATCACGAAGGGCAACCCCAGCAGGTACGAGATGACCACGCCGGGCAGGACCGCGTGCGAGACGGCGTCGCCCATCAGGGACCAGCCCTTGAGGATCACGTAGCACGACAGCACCGCGCAGACCGTCCCCACCAGGGCGCTGACCAGCAGGGCGCGGGTCATGAAGTCGTATTGCAGCGGGGCCAGCAGAGCTTCCAGGTTCATGGGCGGGCCTCCATCTGTTGAGCGGGTTGCTTGGGCGGGGGCGCGTGCAGCGGCGAGCGGCCCCCGAAGGTGGCGGCCAGATTGTCGGCGGTCAGGACTTCCCCGGTGGGGCCGTACAGCAGCACGGTGCGGTCCGCGATCAGGGCCACCTCGTCGCAAAACGTTTCCAGCGTGCCCAGATCGTGGGTGCTGACCAGCATCGCGCGGCCCTCGCGGCGCAGTTCGCCCATCAGGCTGATGATCGCCTCGCTGGTGCCCACGTCCACGCCGCCGAAGGGTTCGTCCAGCAGCAGCAGGCGGCCATCCTGGGCCAGCGCGCGGGCCAGAAAGGCGCGTTTGCGCTGCCCGCCGCTCAGCTCGCCGATCTGCCGCTCAGCAAAGGCGCTCATGCCCACGCGTTCCAGGCTTTCTTCCACCATCGTTTCATCGATGGCGCTGGGGCGGCGCAGCCAGTTCATCTTGCCCTGGCGGCCCATCATGACCACTTCGCGCACGCTGACCGGAAAGTTCCAGTCCACGTCCTCACTTTGCGGCACGTAGGCGATCAGCCCGGCCTTCTGGGCGCGGATCACCGGTTGCTCAAAGACCTGGACCGTTCCGCGCAGCGGCGGAATAAAGCCCATCACGGTCTTGAACAGCGTGCTTTTGCCCGCGCCGTTCATGCCCACCAGCCCGCAGACGCTGCCGCCCCGGACCTTCAGGCTGGCCTGCCGCATCGCCAGCCGTCCGCCGCCGTAGGCCACGCTGACATCGTGAACATCCAGGGCCATCATTTTGAGGTCAGGCCCTTGAGGATGGTGTCGGCGTCCTTTTGCAGCAGGATCAGGTAGGTGGGGACCACTCCCCTGGCATCGGTCAACGAGTCCACGTACAGCACGCCGCCGAACTTTGCCCCGGCCTCCTTTGCTACCTGCTTCATGCCGTTCAGCGGCACGGTGCTTTCGCAGAACACGGCGGGAATCTTGTTGTTGCGGACCGCGTCTACCACTTCCTTGACCTGACGCGGCGTGCCCTGACTGGACTCGGCGTTCACCGGCCACAGGTAATGCTCGGTGAGGCCGTAATCGCGGGCCAGATACGAGAAGGCCCCCTCACACGTCACCAGTGCGCGTTCGCTCCTGGGCAGCGCCGAGAGTTTCGACTGAAGCTGGGCGTCCACCGCGCGAATCTGATCGCTGTACTTTTTCGCGTTGGTGTTGAACACCTTCGCGCCCGCCGGATCGAGTTTCACGAACGCCTTGCGAATGTTTTCCACGTAGATCAGCGCATTTTTGGGAGACATCCACGCGTGCGGATTGGGCTTGCCCTTGTAGGCGTCCGAGGCGATGCTGATGGGCGTGATGCCCTCGGTCAGGATCACGGTGGGAATCGCCTTGCCGCCGCCCAGTTGGCCGGTAAATTTCTCGAACCAGCGTTCCAGATTCAGGCCGTTGTTGAGGATCAGGTCCGCGCCACGGGCGTTGACGATGTCGCTGGGGGTGGGCTGATAGCCGTGAATTTCCGCGCCGGGCTTGGTGATGGACACCACCTTGAGCTGATCGCCCGCGACGTTGCGCGCCATGTCGGCCAGGATGGTAAAGGTGGTCAGGACGGTCTTCTTCTCGCCTCCCTGGGCGGCCTGGGCCACGCCACTGGCGGCGAGAAGGGCGGACAGAAGTACAACTTGAGAAGTCCTTATCATGGATTTTAGGCTAAGCTAAAATTAATCTAAAGTCAACCACTCGACTCAGGTTTAGCTGCGACTCCATCTCAATCGGGCAGAAGAGTAAAATGCTCTCCCTCACCTTCGCGGGGATGCGGAGGGCGGTGTGGAAAAAGGTGTTCAGGCGAGCATCCTGAAGCTAGCGGTTCAGTTCCTCTGCTGAATGCGGCGGCCCAGTCGTTGCAAATCTTCCATTCCCCCGGCGGGCAGCAGAGCGTCCAGATAGGGCAGCGCCGCCATAATCGCCCGCTGGACCGGCTGATACTCCGGAAGTGCGGCCAGCGGCGAGAGCCAGATCACCCTTCCCGCCCGCGCTTTCAGGTCACGCATGGCGCGTTCCAGCACCTCCGGCTCGCCTGTGTCCAGCCCGTCGCTCAGAATCAAAACCAGCGTGTCGCGGTTGACCCTTTCACGTTCCTGGCGGGCCAGTTGCAGCAGATTCTCGCCGATGCGGGTGCCGCCGCCCCACGCCTCGCCCAGATCGGGCAGGGTCAGCGGCTGGCCGGGCAGGGCGTGGCGCAGGTATGGGGTCAGGCGGGTCAGCCCAGTGGAAAAGGCGTAGACCTCCACCCGGCGCGTTCGCAGAGACAGCGCATGGGCAAACCGCAGCAGCAGCGTGGCGTCGCGGCCCATGCTGCGGCTGCCGTCCAGCACCAGCAAAAAGCGCGGCGAGCGGCGCGGGCGGCCCAGCCAGCGCAGCAGTGCCGGATCGCCTGCGGTGCGGGCGGCGGCGCGCAGGGTGCGGCGGGCATCCAGCTTCGGCCCCCGCGCCATTGGCCTGAGTCGCCGGGACCGCCCCAGCTCAACCGCCCGGATCAGCGCCGTGGCCGCGCGCAACAGCTCCCGCAAATCCCCCTCTTCGGCGCGGACCTCGCCCCCCGCTCCCGCGTTCGGGCTGAGGCGAGTCTGGACGGTCTGGAAGTCGCCGCCAGAGTCGTCCGAGTCATCCTTCGATTCACTCTGCGGCTGGGCCTTCACGGTGGTCAGTTCCGGTGCCCCACCGGGTTGGGGCGGGGCTGGGGCAGGCGCCTGTCCCTCGCCATCCTGCTGTTTTTTTGGAGTCGTCTCGGTTTCCTGTTCCGCGCCGGGGGCCTCGGTTTCGGGCAGAAGCGGGGGCAGTTCGGGCGGGGCAGGGCTGCCTTCCGCGCGAAAGAAGGTGTTGAACTCGTGGTCAAAGATTCGGGCCTGCTCCGGGCGGGAAATCAGGACGGCACGCAGGGCGTCGCGCAGTTGGCGTTTGCTCAGCACGTCCACCACGCCAGCGGCCCGCAAGGCGTCGCCCGCCTCGCCCGGTCCCACCAGAAAGCCGTGCTTCACGCGCAGCCGGATCACGAACGTGGTGATTTTCGCGGACAGTTCGGCGGGCAACAGGGTTTCAGGGGGATGGGCCGTCACCCCGCCTCCGCCCGGCCC
>NZ_MSTI01000055.1 GCF_001949125.1 Deinococcus marmoris | reverse complement strand
ACTACCGGACAACTCAGGCGATTCGGTCTTACAAGTACCGGACTACTCAGGCGATTGACCTCTTACAGCTACCGGACTACTCAGGCGATTCGGTCTTACAAGTACCGGACTACTCAGGCGATTGGCAGTTTCGACTACCGGACAACTCAGGCGATTCGGTCTTACAAGTACCGGACTACTCAGGCGATTGGGGCCAAAACTACCGGACTACTCAGGCGATTCGGTCTTACAAGTACCGGACTACTCAGGCGAAAAATCCAAAAAACGCCGTGTTTCTGGGCTTTTGCCCGCTGCCCCTGATGATGATCATCAAATCTTTTTAAAAGCTTTTAAAAGCTCTAAAAGATCATCATCAAGGCACGCTCGGCCCATTTCCGGCTGGCCCATTTCCCCAGACCTCACGAAATGGGCCAAAAGCGGACTTTCAGAGGCTTAACAGTCCCGCTCCACCTCACCAAACCCCCTGTGCGCTCACCAGAGGGTTGTGGAGTGTCCTGCCAGGAGATTCACGTCTCTCTGTCCGATCAGCATTCTGCCAGGGTCTTAACGGCCTTCCTGCTGCCATTCTGAGAGACCAAATTCTATGCATTTGTATGTATAATTAGAAAACGTCGTCCTAGCCGATCTTTAGGGCTATTTTAACCTATTTTTGGACCCTCTGGCCCAGTCAAGTCGCCTGTGATGTCCGTGCTTTGGTTCGTCTGGGGAAAATTGACTGGAGATCCAGCTCGATTTTTTGACACATCCAATTTGCTTGTCCGTCTTGTCCACCCGCCCCAAACTCCGTATGGTGGCTGGCAATGACAACCAAACGAGTGTTAGGCAAACTTGCGCGGGCCGATCTGGAGCCAGATGCAGATCTTTGACCCCACCATCTTCCCGATTCTGGCGGCGGACGGACTGACCAACGGGGCGGTGTACGCGCTGCTGGCGCTGGCGCTGGTGCTGGTGTTCGCCGTGACGCGTGTGATTTTTATTCCGCAAGGCGAATTCGTGGTCTTCGGCACGCTGACCCTGGCGGCGTTGCAATTGGGCCGCACGCCGGGAACGCTGTGGCTGGTGCTGGCACTGCTGGGCATTGCCGCCGTGATGGAAGCCTTCTCGTTGATCAGGAACGGACAGACGCGGCGCGGCCTGATGACGGTGGGAGTCGCGGCGCTGCTGGGCGTGGGCATCTGGGCGCTGACCGGCTGGCTGGCCCCGCTCAAGGCTCCGCTGTGGGTCCAGGTGATTTTGACCCTGGGACTGGTTGCGCCGCTCGGTCCGCTTCTTTACCGCGTCGTCTATCAGCCGCTTCAGAACGCCACGGTTCTTGTGCTGCTGATCGCTTCTGTCGCCCTGCATCTGGTACTAACCGGGCTGGCCCTCGTTTTCTTCGGCCCGGAAGGTTCCCGCACTCCAGCCTTTTTCGAGGGCAATCTGACGCTGGGACAGGTCACGCTGAGCTGGCAGAGCATTCTGGTGATCGTGGCCTCGGCGGCGCTGATGCTGGGGCTGTACCTGTTCTTCGAGCGCACCATGCCCGGCAAGGCGCTGCGGGCTACCGCCGTGAACCGCCTCGGAGCGCGGCTGGTGGGGATCAGTCCGTCCTCGGCAGGGATGCTGACCTTCACGCTGGCCGCACTCATCGGGGCGCTGGGAGGCGTGCTGATTGGCCCCAGCGTGGCCGTGACCTACGACAGCGGCTTTTTGATCGGCCTCAAAGGTTTCGTGGGCGCGATTATCGGTGGGCTGGTGAGCTACCCGCTGGCGGCGGCGGGGGCGATTCTGGTGGGCCTGATCGAGAGCTTCGCGTCCTTTAGCCTCTCGGCCTGGAAGGAAGTGATCGTGTTCACGTTGATTCTGCCCGTGCTTCTGTGGCGCTCATTGACCACCCGTCATATCCCGGAGGACGAGGAATGACCGCGCCCAAATTCTCCTTACGGCTTGGACTGAGCATCGCTGCTGTTTTGATTGCTCTGTCGCTGCCACTACTACTGCCACTCTTTCAGGTCACGCTGCTGACCAACATCCTGATTTTTTCCATCGTCGTCACCGGACTGGTGCTGCTGACCGGCATTCTGGGACTGACCAGTTTCGGGCAGGCGGCGTTCATGGGCGTGGGAGCCTATACCACCGCCGTGCTGACCGCGCAGATGGGCTGGAATCCGTGGCTGTCGCTGCCCGTTTCGCTGCTGGTCACGGGTCTGGTCGCGTGGTTCCTGGGTCTGCTGACGCTGCGGATGCAGGGCCATTACCTGCCGCTGGCAACAATCGCCTGGGGCATCAGTCTGTTCTACGTGTTCGGCAACACCCCGGCGCTGGGCGGCTTTACCGGCCTGACCGACATACCGCCGATTTCTGTCTTTGGTCTGGAACTGACCTCGCCGCGTAACTTCGCGTATCTGGCCTTGGTCTGCCTGGGAGTGGTGGCGCTGGGCGCACAGTTTCTGCTGTCCAGCCGTACAGGCCGGGCCATGCGGGCGCTGCGTTCGGGACCGCTGGTGGCCGAGGCATTCGGTGTGTCCGCCTTCGGCCTGCGGGTGCAGGTTTTCGTTCTCTCGGCGCTGATGGCCGCGCTGGCGGGGTGGCTCTACGCGCACAGCCAGCGTTTCGTGAACCCCACCCCGTTCGGTTTGCAGGCGGGCATCGAATACCTGTTCATGGCCGTGGTGGGCGGCTCGCAGCATGTGTGGGGCGGCGTGCTGGGCGCGGGCCTGATCACCCAGATTCGTGAGCAACTGCGCGATATCCTGCCCGGTCTGCTGGGCCAGCAGGGCAACTTCGAGGTCATCGTGTTCGGGGCGCTGGTCATTCTGGTGCTGCAATTCGCGCGGCAGGGGCTGTGGCCGCTCCTCGAACGCCTGTTGCCACAGGAGGGAATTCAGATTCTGCCAGAGCGTGGAAAGCTCTCGCCACGCCCCAAACCCGCACCCGGTACGCCGCTTCTCAGCGTTCAGCACGCGGTCAAGCAATTTGGCGGCCTGCGTGCGGTGGGCGACGTCTCCTTCGAGCTTAACGCCGGGGAAATCCTGGGGCTGATCGGCCCCAACGGCGCGGGCAAAAGCACCATGTTCAACCTGATTACTGGCGTCAATCCAGCCACTTCGGGGCAGATCACCTTCATGGGTCAGGACATCAGCCGCCGCAGCGCAGGACAGATTCACCGCCTGGGCCTGAGCCGCACCTTTCAGCACGTCCACCTGCTGCCCGATCTGACGCTGCTGGAAAATACGATGATGGGCGGCTACGCGCGCGGCAAGGCCGGAATCGTCCGCAGCCTGCTGCATCTGGAGCGCGGGGAGGAGGCGGCCCTGCAACACGAGGCATTGCGTCAACTGGAGCGTGTCGGATTGGGCGCGCAGGCATTCACGCTGGCGGGCAATCTGGCGCTGGGGCAGCAGCGGGTGCTGGAAATCGCCCGCGCGCTGGTGGCCGATCCCACGTTGCTCCTGCTGGACGAACCCGCCGCCGGACTGCGCTACGGCGAGAAGGCCGAGCTGATCATCCTGCTCAGAAAACTGCGCGACGAGGGGGTCACGGTGCTGCTCGTCGAACACGATATGGATCTGGTGATGGGGCTGGTGGACCGTCTGGTGGTCATGAATTACGGCGAGAAACTGGCCGAGGGTTCCCCGCAACAGGTGCGCGACAATGCGGACGTGCGTGAGGCTTACCTGGGCGTGGACATGGAAGAGGAGGGCGCGGCATGACTTCCGATCTGCTTTTAGAGGTCCGTGACCTGCACACCCGCTATGGCCGCGTGGAGGCGCTGAGCGGCGTGTCGCTGGACGTTCCCGCTGGGCACATCGTCAGCGTGATCGGGGCGAACGGGGCAGGGAAGACCACGCTGATGAACTCGGTGATGGGCATTCTGCCCAGCACGGGCGATCTGCTTTACGAGGGCCAGTCCCTGCGCGGCATCCCGCTGGAAACCCGTGTGGCACGCGGCATCAGTCTGGTGCCGGAGCGGCGTGACCTGTTTGCCTCCATGAGCGTGGCCGACAACCTGACGCTGGGCGCGTACAGCCGCCGTCAGCAGAAGTGGCGCGGCGATCTGGACCACGTCTACGAGCGCTTTCCGCGTTTGCTAGAGCGCCGCAAACAACTGGCGGGCACGCTGTCGGGCGGCGAGCAGCAGATGCTGGCGATTGGCCGGGCCTTGATGGGCAAGCCCAGATTGCTGCTGCTGGACGAGCCGTCGCTGGGCCTCGCGCCGCTGATCGTGCGTGACATCCTGCGAATCGTCAAGCAGCTTCAGGCCGAGGGCGTGACCGTGCTGCTGGTAGAGCAGAACGCGCGGGCCAGTCTGGCGATCAGCGACAGCGGCTACGTGCTGGAAACTGGGGAGGTCAAGCTCAGCGGCCCGGCACGCGAACTGGCACAGAACCCGGAACTGACGGCCAGTTATCTGGGCGGGTAAACGACAAAGTGGAAGCCCCCTCCAACTTTCGGAGGGGGCTTTTTACTGGGTCGGCGGATCAGTCGCCGGGGACGGGGGTGCCGCCCATCTGCACGGGAGCATCCGGCTTCAGACGTCGGCGCTCGAACTGCCAGAACACGGTGGGCACCACATAGAAGGTCAGTAGCGTACTGGTCACCACGCCGCCCAGGATCACGATGCCCAGGCCCCGGCGGAACTCCGCGCCGTCGCCCTGGCCCAGGATCAGCGGAATACTGATCACCAGCACGGTCAGGGTGGTCATCAGAATCGGGCGGAAACGCAGTTCGGCGGCCTCGATCAGCGCCTCCCTCAGCGGCAGGCTGCGGGCGCGCTCGGTCACGAATTCCAGGTACAGGATGGAATTCTTGGTGGACAGGCCCAGCAGGACCACCATCCCCAGCACCGTGATCACGTCCAGATTCACGCCGAACAGGCCCAGGGTCCACAGCGCGCCCACGATGGCAATCGGCACGGGCAGCAGCAGGTAGATGGGGTAGCGGAATGAGTTGAACTGGCTGCCCAGCACCAGATAGGTCAGCAGGATCGAGCTGATCATGATGATCGGTCCGAAGAACACCAGATCGCCGGTCAGGCCCGAGCTGCCGAAGGCGCTGGCGTTGCCCAGGGTGACGCTGTCTTTCAGCAGGCCCGCGTCGCCCACCCGTTTTTCCAGCACGGCCTGATAGGCGAACGGGTTGGGGCCGCCCTGCGTGAGATTGATGTCCAGCGTGGCGGTGTAGGCCTTGTTCAGGCGGCTCAGGGTGGCCGGGGCCTGCGCCACCTGGAAGGTGCCCAGCCCGCTGAGAGGCAGGTTGGCGTTCAGGGCGGGCGAGTAGACCGTCTGCGACAGCAGGCTCTGCTCGTCGCGGATCAGCGAGGGGTCCAGCCGCACCACGATGTCCACACTCTGATCGCCGTCGCGGACGCTGCCTGCCACCGAGCCGTCGTTGTAGGTCCGCAGCGCCTGGGCCACATCGCTGGCGCTCAGGCCGGTGCCGGACAGTCGGTTGGGATCGGGAATGAAGGTGCGTTCCTGGGTGGTGGCGCTCAGGCTGCTCTTGACCGTGCGGATGTTGGGATCTTTGCGGAGCAGGCGCACGACCTCCCGGTTGCGCTCCAGCAGCAGCGCCTGATTGGGAGCGGTCAGGGCCAGCGTCATGTCGGCGCTGCCGCCGGGTCCGGTCTGTTGCGAGGCCACCGTCAGCTCCGCGCCGGGGCGGTTCGCCACCAGTGGGGCCAGCAGCTTGCGGTATTCGGCGCTCAGCAGGTCCAGTCCCTGGCGCTCCTCCTTGGGAACCAGAGTCAGGGTCAGGCTGGAGGCGTTGGCGCTGTTACCGCCCACCAGACTGCCGCTGCCCACACTGGTCTGCACCAGCCGGACCTCCTTGCGGGCGAGCAGTTTGTCCTCGATCTGGCGGGTCACGGCGTTGGTGGTGGCCAGATCGGTGCCCACCGGCAGCGTCAGGTCCACGTTCAGGATGCCGCTGTCGGTCTGCGGCACGAAGGCGAAGCCCAGTTTCGGCGCGATCAGCACGACGCTGCCCATGAAGGCCAGGGCCACCAACATCACGATCCAGGGCCGCTTGAGGGCGTTCCCCAGGCTGCGGGCATAGGCGCGGGCGACGCCCGTCACGCCCCGGATGGTGACGCCGTGCAACGTGCCGGTCAGCGCTTCCAGGAAGGCGTACAGTACGGTGACGACATAGCGCACCAGCGTCCAGACGACGGGGGCCAGCAAGGCGGCCAGGATCAATTTGACGGGCAGGGGGAGGCCCGTGCCCGAGAGGGCCAGCCCCGTGACCGCGCCGCCCAGGATCAGGGCCAGGACGCCGGGCACTGTTTTGACTCCGGCCAGCGTGCGCCGGAACAGCTCGGGCAGGCGGGCCACGATGGGGGGCAGCTCGGCCCAGCTCACGCTGCGGGCCTCGGCGGTGTAGGCCAGCCGCACGGTCAGGAACAGCAGGCTTTCCAGCCACGACAGCGTAATGGCGGCGGCGATGCCCAGCCCGAACTGACTGAAGAACTGGCCGAGGATGCCGGGGAAGAAGCTCAGCGGGATCAGCACGGCCAGCAGCGAGAACGACGCGGCGGTCACCGCCGAGAAGACCTCGCTGGCCCCCAGCAGCACGCTGCGGACCTGGCCGTAGCCCATGTCGCGGTAGCGCTGCACGTTCTCGGCCACCACGATGGAATCGTCCACCACGATGCCGATGGCCACGATGATCGCCAGCAGCGAGATGATGTTGAAGGTGAAGCCCAGCAGCCCAAAGAGCAGGGGCGCGGCGCTGATCGAGATCGGGATGGCCAGGATCACCGAAAACACGGTGTTCAGGCGGCCCAGGAACAGCAGGCAGATCAGGCCCACGGCAGCCACCGCGATCAGGAATTCCTTGAAGGTGTCCGAGACAGTGGCGCGCGTCTCACGGGTGGTGTCGTTGGCCAGCTTGAGGCTGTAGCCCTGGGGCAGGAGCTGGGCTTTCATCGCGGCCAGCACGTTGTCGGTCACGGCCACAGAATTGGTCCCCGAAGCCTTTCGCACCGAGAGCAGCACGGCGGGCTGACCGTTGACCCGCGCGAACGAGGTGGGCGAGGCGCTGCCGTCGCGCACACTGGCCACATCCGCCACGCGCAGCCCGGTGGCCGGATCGACGATGATGCGTCCCACGTCGGCGGCGTTGCGCGGGGTGTTGCGGGTGCTAAATCCTGTGGTGTTGCCGCCCTGCGTCAGCGTTCCGGCGGGCAGGTCCAGCGCCGAGCCGCTGATGGCCCCGGTGACGCGCGCGGGCGTCAGGTTGTAGCTTTGCAGGCGGGTGGGGTCCAGCAGTACCTGGATCTTGCGTTCCGGCCCGCCTGACAGACGCACGTCGGCCACGCCCTCGACGCGTTCCAGCCGGGGCACCAGGGTGTCCTCGGCGTAGGAAGTCACGTCGTCGGGCTTGGCACTGCCGCCCAGCAGGGCCAGCGACAGGATCGGGGTGGCGTTGGGATCGAATTTCTGGACCACCGGAGCGTCCGCGCCGTTGGGCAGGGAACCCCGGATGGCGGCCACCGCCTGCGACACGCTGTTGGCCGCCGAATCGATGTCGGTGCTGTCGGCAAAGGTGATGACAACCGCCGACTGGTTGCTCACGGAGGTGGTGTTGATGTCCACCACCCCGGCCAGGGTGCTGACCGCGTCCTCGATGCGGCGGCTGACCTCGCGGTCCACCTGATCGGGGTTTGCGCCCGCGTAGGAGGTGCTGACCGCCAGGATCGGCACCTCGAAATTGGGCAGCAGTTCCACGCCCAGCCGGAACACTGAGACCAGCCCCAGCAGCGCCACCAGCACGAAAATGCCGATGGAAAAGACATAGTTGCGGACGCTGAAGCGCACAAAGGGATTGATCACCGGCTCCGGCGTGCCGTCGGGCAGCGTGCCGCGTGGGGCGTTCAGGTCCCCGGATTCGTGGGTACTCATGGCGCACTCTCCACGGGTTTGGCGGCATCTTTAGCGCCCGTGTCTACTGCGATGGCCGCGCCGTCCTGAAGGCTGCCGGGCAGTGGATCGATCACCGACTGGCCGGGGTCCACGCCCGAAACCGCCAGTTGGCCGCCGGACTCGGCGATGACCGTGACGACCCGGCGCTCAGCCTTACCGTCCACCGCCACGAATACGGCGTTCTCGCCGCCGTCCACCTGCACGGCGCTGCTGGGAATCAGCACACCCTGGCCCAGATCGGCGCGGTAGCGCACCTGGGCCGCCGCGCCCACCGGCAGTTTCTCGCCGCCCTGCACGCGCGCGGTAATGGGCACCAGCCGGTCAGCGCCCGCAATGCCGGGACTGCCCTGAACTGTCGCCACATAATTGACGCCGCCGTAGCCCAGATTCAGCTTGGTCCCGTCGGCCAGCGCGAAGGCGTCGCTGCTGGGAATGTTGAACTTGGCGCGGATGCTGCCGGGGTCCACCAGCCGGAAGACGGCGGTGCCCTGCGCGGCAAATTCGCCGACCTTGGCGCTGATGCTGGCCACCGTTCCGGCGAAGGGTGCCCTGACCCCCGTGCGCGCCAGGTTTTCCTCGGCCTGCCTGACCCCCTCCTGCGCGGTTTCCAGGGCCACCTGTTGCAGGGGCACGCTGCCCTGCGCGCTGCGCCCGTTCTGTTCCAGATTGTTGCGGGCCGAGGACAGGCCCGACTGCGCCTGCGCCAGCGTGGCCCGCGCCGCCTGAAGGTCCGCCAGACTGATGCCGCCCAGTCCGTACAACGTCTCGGCACTCTGCGCGTTCTGCCGCGCCTGGGCCAGCGTCGCCTCGGCGGACGCTACGGCGGAGGTCAGTGACGCGCCCGCGTTGGCCGTGGAGTTCTGGGTCTGCTGCAAGTTGATCTGCGCCTGCTGGACCTGCAACTTCGCATTTTCCAGCGCTTGCCGCTGCTGCGTGTCGTCGAGCTGCACCACCACCGCGCCTGTGCCCACCTGCTCACCCTCGTCGGCCAGCAGGCGCGTGACCGTGCCGCCGCTCTGGGTCGCGACCTGGGAATCCTTCTGCGCCGTGATGATGGCGCTGGAACTGCGCTGCACCCTTAGCGTGCCCTGCTTTGCGGTAACAGTCTGCACCTTCAGAACGGTGGTCTTGGCCGGGGCGGTGTTCAGATCGTTGCCCTGGGGCTTGGCATCCTGGCCGGGCCGCGAGCAACCTGCCAGCAGGGTGGTCAGGACCAGCAGAGGCAGCACCTGCTTCATCTTGCCAGTCCAGTTCATTTGACCAGTTCGGCTTATTTGACCAGTCCAGTTCATTTTGCCAGTCCGGTCACGTCCACGCCGGAGGCCGCCCCCAGCGCCGCGAGGGCCTTCCACAGTCCGTCACTGGCCTGGGTTACGGCAAAGTCGGATTGAGCGGCCTGGACCTCGGCCTGCTGCACTTCCACGGCGGCGGCGGTCCCGGCCTTCAGGCGGGCGCGGGCCTGACTGAGGGTGGTCTGGGCGTTGGTGCGCTGCTGGTGGGCAATGTCGACGCCTTCCTGGGCATTCTGCACTGCACGGTAGGCGTCGCGCACCCCGGTTCCGGCGGCCTTCACCGCGTCGTCCAGACCCCGCTGGGCGTTGGCCTGGGCCGTGCGGGCGTCTTCCAGCGTGCGGGTGGGCGTGTAGTCGTTGTCCGCCAGCTTGACCTGCAAGGCCGCGAGGCTCAGGCCGTTGCTGGCCTGGCTCAGCGACGGCAGGCGTTTTTCAAGTCCCGCCTGCAACGTGGCGAGGCTGGCGTCCAGCTTGGGCGGGGCGGGTGGATCGGCCAGGGTCAGGGCCGTCCCGGTGGGCAGGCCCAGCGAGCGGGCCAGTTGCGACTTCAGCACCGGAAGCTGCGCCTGTGCGTCGGCCAGTTCCTGGGTGTCGCTGTTCAGGCTGGTCTGGGCGCGGTTCACGTCCAGTTGCGTGGCTACTTTCGCGGCCAGCCGCGCCTGCGCGATTTGCAGGTTGCGCCTGTCCAGCGCTGCCTGGGCGCTGTTCAGATCAATTCGCCCGTTCGCCTCGTAGGCGGCCAGATACTGCCCGATCACGGTTTGCGCCACATTCAACTTGGTGCCGTCCAGCGTGACGGCTGCCGCCGCGTTGTCCTGCTCGGCCTGCGTCAGCGTGGTGATGATGCTGGTGGGGTCCGCGCGCACCGCCCGCAGGTTGGCCTGCGCTTTTTGCAGGTTGGCGCGGGCGGTGGTCACGTCCGGCCCCCCCGCCAGGGCGCGGCTCACGGCGCTGGCCAGGGTCAGTTTGGTGGCGTCCGTCTGCGCGGCGGCGGTAGTCAGGCCCAGAGCCAGCAGGACGGTCAGAATGCGGGTGGTAGGGGTGGTCATGGTTGGCCTCCGGGGGCAGGGGTAGGT
>NZ_MSTI01000174.1 GCF_001949125.1 Deinococcus marmoris | reverse complement strand
CCGCCATTCACCCTGAAACTGAATTGGTTGCCGATGCTGGCTATCAGGGCGTTCAACACCAACACCCGCTGTGCCGTACACCGCACAAAGCGAGCAAGAAACGCAAGCTCACTCCGGCACAGAAAGCAGAAAATCTTCGACTGGCACGCTTCAGAATCGCTGTTGAGCATGTCATTCGTCGGCTCAAGATTTTTCGGGTGTTGAAGGAAACGTATCGCCATCGGCGAAAGCGGTTCAGCCTCCGAGTCAACCTCATCGCCGCCATCTGCAACGCCACCGCTAAATGTGCCTGACTTTCGCAAGAGGTCTATTCTAGGCCCATCCGGCTGGGGCTGCCATTCGGGCCGACAACTGGAATGACCTGTCATCCTGGTGGACCATCACAGGTCTGGACAGCGCGGTCTCCTCGCGGCGGAAGCCGGGGTCAATGCCAGCGTCCTGGCCCCCACTTGAAAAGGAAACATGTCGTTTTTCTTCAAGACCCGTTCCCACCTGCGTCTCTAGCCTGGGCGCATGAACAAGTCTCCGGTCAACGTTCCGCCCATCCTGTTTTTGCTCGTCACCGCCTTTCTGTTTGCCACCGGCATCAGCCTAGTCTTTCCGGTGCTGCCGTTTATCGTGGCAAAGTACGTGCCGCAGGTCTCGCAGCAGGCGGCCATGATCGGCCTGCTGGGCGCGTCCTACGCCTTTTGCTCGTTCTTCTCTTCCCCGGTGCTGGGGGCGCTCAGCGACGCTTACGGGCGGCGGCCCGTCGTGATCCTGAGTCTGCTCGGCTCCGCCATCGGCTACGTGATCTTCGGCATCGGCGGCAGCCTGGGGGTACTCTTTCTGGGCCGCATTATCGACGGGTTGTGTTCGGGCGGCATGGGCGCGCTGTTCGGCTACCTGGCCGACACCACCCCGGAAGAACAGCGCGGCAAGGTCTTCGGGCAGATCGGCGCGGCAGTGGGCGCGGGCTTTATTATCGGCCCGGCAATCGGCGGCCTGGCCTCGCATCTCAGCCTGAGCGCCCCGATGTTCCTGGCAGCGGGCGTGGCACTCCTGAACGTGCTGTGGGGCGCGTTCGTGCTGCCCGAAAGCCTGCCCGCTTCACGCCGGGCCACCACGTTTGACCTCTCGAATCTGAACCCGCTCAAGCAGTTGTCGGGCGCGCTGTCGTACCCGGTGGTGCGGCGATTGGTCACGGTCAGCGTGCTGTTCGGCCTGGCGTTCTCGCTGATGGGCCTGCTGGCGCTGCTGGCCCGCGATACCCTGGGCTGGGGCGCGGGCCAGGTCAGCACCGTGTACATCGTGGTGGGCGTCAGCGACATCGTGGCGCAGGGACTGCTGCTGCCATTTTTGCTCAGGGCCTTCAAGGAGCGCGGTGTGGCCGTTCTGGGCCTGAGCCTGGGTGTGTTCGGAATGGTGGGGATGGCCCTGCTGACCCACTTTCCCCTGACCGCGCTGCTGTACGTCAGCGTGCTGGCCTTCGCGATTGGCGAAGGGATTTTCAATGCCGCACAGGGGGCGCTGATTTCCATTGCCGCGCCTGCGGAGGCGCAGGGGCAGGTGCAGGGCGGAGCGCAGGCGTTTGGCTCGCTGGCGCAGGTGGTGGGGCCGCTGGGCGGCGGGCAACTGTACTCGCGTCTCGGCCCCGGCGCAACTTACGGCACGGCGGCGGCGCTGGTGCTGGTGGCGCTGGGTGTCCTGCTGGGACAGAGGCCACCGCCCGTCCGCAACAGTGAAGGTCAAGCGCAGGAGGTGGCCTGACTCGCCCCGCTGTGACCACCGCGCAAGGCGATTCCCCGGCGTCTGCCTTGGCTCTTCTGCGTCAGACAACAGACGCTCTACTGGACTACCGGACGACTCAGGCGGTTGGGAGAGCGGCCCCGCACGGGGGGCCGCTCGGCGGCTCAGTTCAGTGGGACGCGCCGATGACGCTCAATGGAAAACGGTGGCGGTAGGGCTTGCGGTCAGTCACGGCTCATCAGCCTACCGAGGTTAAGTTGCCAGAATCTTGCGAAGTGAAGAAAACTCAGGCGGGTGTCAGAGCATTTGCCAGGGGTCTGCGCTTCCCCTGAAGAGCGCGTCTGATCAATCCCAGTTCAGACCAGTGGGGCAACGTGATCCGCCGCCACTGGACTTGACCAGGCTTCAACCAGTTCCTCCGACAGCTTCCACAGTCGCTCCTGCGCGCCCTCATCGGCGGCCAGGGCATTGGGCTTGCCCGGCTTCTGCTTGACGAAATACTGTCCGCTGATCCCCTTGATCTGCGGCGAGGTGGCGACATACAGGCTGTTCTGTGCGCCCTGCTGCACCGTCAACATGAACGGCTTGAGAACCGTCAGCAATATTTTGCTCAGCCCTGTTGCCGTGCTGCCAAAGCCGGAGGCGATCAGGCCCGGATGCAGCGAGTTGCTGGTCACGCCCGTGCCTGCCAGGCGGCGCGCGAGGGCGTTAGAGAACAGCACATTCATCAGCTTGCTCTGGCCGTAAGCAGGCCAGGTGGAATAACCGGATGTGTATTGCAGATCGTCCCAGCGCATCCGTCCGTTGTTGTTGGCGGTGGATGACACGCTGACCACGCGGGCCTCGCCTCTCTCCTGGGCCGCCGCCTTCAGCCCTGGCAGCAGCAAATTGGTGAGCAGAAAATAGGCCAGATGATTGAAGGCAAACGTATATTCAAAGCCGTCCACTGTCTCGCGGCGCTCGTCGATCAAACCGCCCGCATTGTTGACTAGGACGTCCAGCGTGGGATGTTCGGCCAGCACTGCCAACGCGATGCGGCGCACGTCGGCCATGCTGGACAAATCGCCCACATACACCTCCAGCGCATCGTTTCCCGTCTGCACCCTGATCTCGTCCAGAACCTGTTGACCCTTGGCGGTGTCGCGGGAAGTGAGCAATACCCGGTAGCCTTGCCGGGCCAGTTCCAGTGCGGTGACTTTGCCAATGCCATTGGTCGCGCCTGTCACCAGGGCGG
>NZ_MSTI01000003.1 GCF_001949125.1 Deinococcus marmoris | reverse complement strand
CTCGAGCCGCTTAAACTGGGCTTGGGTCAGGTCCGATGAGTAAGGCTTGCGTTTCACACCTCAAGCTTGCCACCGGATCGGACCCTTTATAAACACGCTCTAAGGGGAGGTGGCCCGTAGGGCCGGAGGGGTTAAACGGGCATGGCAGCCCCTTCCCCAAACCTTCCGGTGGTTCTATCTAAAAATAGAAAGCTTCAGACCGTCAGGCCCTATCCCTGTCCCCCCTAAAGAAACATCCCGCCCCGTCGCCGCCCCCGCCGCGTTATGGTGGGCTGAACATCAATTCACCCCAGGAGGAATTTTTATGGCAAACATTGAACCCATCCGTGTGGCAGTCACTGGTGCAGCGGGCCAGATCGGCTACAGCCTGCTGTTCCGCATCGCGTCCGGCGACATGCTGGGCAAGGATCAGTCCGTGATCCTGCAACTGCTGGAAGTCACCCCGGCCCTCAAAGCGCTGCAAGGCGTGGTCATGGAACTGCGCGACTGCGCTTTCCCGCTGCTGGCCGACATCGTGACCAGCGACGATCCCAACGTGGCCTTCAAGGACGCCGATTACGCCCTGCTGGTGGGCGCGATGCCGCGCAAGGCGGGCATGGAACGCGGCGACCTGCTGTCGGCCAACGGCGGCATCTTCAAACCGCAGGGCGAGGCGCTGAACAAGGTGGCCAGCCGCGACGTGAAGGTGCTGGTGGTGGGCAACCCCGCCAACACCAACGCCCTGATCGCCCAGCAGAACGCCCCCGATCTGGACCCCGGACAGTTCACGGCGATGGTCCGCCTGGACCACAACCGCGCCGTCTCGCAACTGGCCGAGAAGACCGGCAAGCCCGTGACTGCCATTCAGAACCTGACCATCTGGGGCAACCACTCCAGCACCCAGTACCCGGACCTGAGTCAGGCCACCGTGGACGGCAAGCCCGCCCTGGATCTGGTGGACCGGGACTGGTACGAAACCCAGTACATCCCCACCGTCGCTAAGCGCGGCGCGGCGATCATCGAGGCGCGCGGGGCCAGCAGCGCGGCCAGTGCGGCCAGTGCGGCCATCGACCACATGCACGACTGGGCGCTGGGCACCCCCGAAGGCCAGTGGGTCAGCATGGGCATCCCGTCGGACGGCAGCTACGGCGTGCCCGAAGGACTGATCTACGGCTTTCCCGTCAAGTGCAGCGGCGGCAAATACGAGATCGTGCAGGGTCTGGACGTCTCCGACTTCAGCCGGGGCAAGATGGACGCCACCGCGCAGGAACTGACCGAGGAACGCGACGAGGTCAGGAAGCTCGGCCTCTTCAAGTAAAAGCACAAAGAAAAGAGCGAGGGGCGTGGTTTGCGGACCATGCCCCTCGCTTTTTGTGGTGCCAGCGCTGCTAGGCCAGCGCCGTTCCTGCGGTTCCGCTTCCGGCCCCCACCAGCGCCTCACCGCGCACCTGACCCCGGTGGGCCAGATACCACGCCACGGTGTTGCTCAGCCCCTCTTCCAGACTGATGCGGTGGTGCCAGCCCATCGCGTGAATGCGGCTGACATCGGTGATCTTGCGCGGCGTGCCGTCGGGCTTGCTGGCGTCGAAGGCCAGTTCGCCGGGGTAGCCCACCACGGCCCGGATCTGCTCGGCCACCTCGCGGATGCTCAGGTCCTGCCCGGTGCCCACGTTGATCGGCCCCGGCACGGAGACATGGCGCATCAGGAACAGGCAGGCGTCGGCCAGATCGTCCACATGCAGGAACTCGCGCAGGGGGGTGCCGCTGCCCCAGATGCTGACCGTGGGGGAGTGGGTCTCGCGGGCGTCCACCATCTTGCGGATGAGTGCGGGCAACACATGGCTGCCCATCAGATCGAAGTTGTCCCCTGGGCCGTACAGGTTGGTGGGCATGGCGGAAATAAAGTCCGAGCCGTACTGGGCGCGGTACTGGTCACACAGCTCGATGGCCGCGATCTTGGCCACCGCGTAGGCGCGGTTGGTGTCTTCCAACGGGCCGGTCAGCAGGGCGTCCTCGCGCAGGGGCTGCGCCGCGTCACGCGGGTAGATGCAGGTGGACCCCAGATTCAGCAGCTTGGTCACGCCCGTGACGTGGGCCGCGTGGATCACGTTGGCGGCGATCATCATGTTGTCGTACAGGAACTCGGCGGGGCGGGTGCTGTTGGCGTGGATGCCGCCCACCTTGGCCGCCGCTAAAAAGACGTACTGCGGGCGCTCCTGCTCGAACAGCGCCCGCACCGCCGCCTGATCGCGCAGGTCCAGCTCGCGGCTGCCGCGCGTGATGATGTCGGTGTGGCCCTCGGCTTTCAGGGCGCGGACCAGCGCACCGCCCACCAGACCGCCGTGCCCGGCCACGTAAATGCGGTCACCCAGACGCATCACATTCGCTTGCGTTGCGGCGGGCTGCATCAGAACGCGCCCATGCCCTTGAGGGCCACACTGTGCCCGGCCTCGCGCAGGGTGCGTTCCTGGCGGGCCAGCTCCAGATCGTGGTCCACCATCTCGCGGACCAGTTCCTCAAAGCTGGTCTTGGGGGTCCAGCCCAGCTTCTCGCGGGTCTCGGTGGCGTCGCCCAGCAGGTAATCCACCTCGGCGGGGCGGAAGTAACGCGGATCGATTTCCACGTAATCCTCGGCCCTCAGCCCGGCCAGCGCAAAGGCGCGGTCAGCAAATTCACGCACGCTGTACGCCTCGCCGGTGGCGATGCAGTAGTCGCGCGGGGCGTCCTGCTGAAGCATCATCCACATGGCTTCCACGTAATCGCGGGCGTGGCCCCAGTCGCGCTTGGCTTCCAGGTTGCCCAGGTACAGCTTCCTTTGCAGGCCCATCTTGATCCGGCCCACCGCGCGGGTGATCTTGCGCGTCACGAAGGTCTCGCCGCGCCGGGGGCTTTCGTGGTTAAACAGGATGCCGTTGCAGGCGTACAGGTCATACGCCTCGCGGTGGTTGACGGTCTGCCAGTACGCGTAGACCTTGGCCACTGCGTAGGGGCTGCGCGGGTGAAACGGCGTGTTCAGCCCCTGCGGAGGCGGGGCCGCGCCGAACATCTCGCTGCTGGACGCCTGATAGAAGCGCATGGGGTTGCCGGTGCGCCCGCCCACGTCGCGGATGGCTTCCAGCAGGCGCAATGCGCCCAGCCCGGTCACGTCGGCGGTGTACTCGGCCTGATCGTAACTGACCTTCACATGCGACTGCGCGCCCAGGTTGTAGACCTCCTCGGGCTGCACCTTTTCCAGCAGCGCCCGGATGCCCGAGGCGTCGGCCAGATCGCCGTAATGCAGGAACAGCCGGGCGTCCGGGTCGTGCGGATCGTTGTACAGGTGATCGATGCGCTCGGTATTGAAGGTGCTGGCGCGGCGGATCACACCGTGAACCTCGTAGCCCTTGTCCAGCAGCAGTTCGCTGAGGTAACTGCCGTCCTGCCCGGTGATGCCCGTGATCAATGCTTTCTTCATAAGGTCTTCCTTCGTGCGGCGTCTCGGCCCCGGCCGCTACTCCGGCCACTCTCGACTGCACTCGTGGTGTCTTCCATCCTGCCACTTTCTATAGGTCAGCCACTCTTCCAGAGATATATCAGCCACTGTGCCGGAGATCATCCACCGTTCGGGGGGGCCTTTCTCCAGCCTGTCGTGGCAGCCTGCACGGCGCGGCGTTTCAGAACCGTAAACACGGTCTGTAAGTTCTCTGGCATAGCCTCTTCTCTAGTCTGCTGCTCAGCGTGGAGCCGGATCTTTTCCCCAGCCACACTCCCCAGCCACACACTGCGCAAACTGACCCCAGGCTGACGGCAAATGAGGAAAACTTAACACGACCTGACTGCCGGGGGGTATTTTGAACTGCACAATGGGTGCCCTGGGGAGTAAAACGAAAGTGCCCGCCTGACGCTTCATTTCTTCCCGCGCCTGCTCCTTCTTCCCACGCCCGCTGCTAGGTCGTTTCAGAGCAGCTTCATTTGGTGACCGTTCCCCCTCGCCCGCCCCGCACGGAGTTTAGCTATGCTCACCGTACATCTGCTGGGACACGCGCACGTGACCTACAACAACCGCCCGGTGCCGCTGTCGGCCAAGGCCGTGGCGCTGATCACGTACCTGACCATCGAGAAGTTGCCCCAGCACCGTGAGCGGCTGGCCGATCTGCTGTGGAACACTCCCGAGGCCCGCAAGAACCTGCGCGTCGAGCTGGCGCGGATTCGCTCTGCCGGGCTGAATCTGTTTCCGCTGAGCCGTCAGCTCCTGTACCTGGAAAACGTCGAGACAGACCTGAACGGCTGGCTGGCGGGGCTGGGCAGTGATCTGGATCAGGCGGGGCTGGCCCAGTGGCTGTCTACCCTGCGTGGGGTGCCGCTGAGCGGTCTGGAGGACCTGGGCAGCCCGGCTTTTCAGGAATGGATCGACCACCAGCGCTGGGTGCTGACCGAGCAGACCGAGGAGGTGCTGGCGCGGGCTTACCGCCAGTTCCAGCGCGGCGGCAAGGGCTGGGCCACCCGCGCCATTGCCGCGCGGGCCGAGGCGCTGGGCTTTACCCATCCCGGTGAATTTCTGATGGAGGACGCCGACGCCGGGCTGGCACTGCCGGACATGGCGGCTGGCCTGCCTGCTGCGCGTCCTGCCCCGTTGCCCGCTCCGGCCCTCCCCACCGCCGGGCGGCCTGAGCTGGACAGCCCGGCGGCAGATGGTCCGCTGCACTTCCGCATCCCGGAGCGCGAGGCCGCCCTTTGGGACAGCCTGAAGCGTGCCGCCCACGCCCCGCAGGTGCTGGTTCTCCACGGCCCCACCGGCAGCGGCAAGTCCCACGAGGCCGGGCGCGCCCTGACGGAAGGCGGCTGGCTGACGCTGCGGATCAGCAACAGCCGGGCAGGCCGCCTGATCGTGGCGACGCTGGCCCAGGTCCTGCTGGCGCACCCGTTTTTTCCTGCACCGTCAGTTTCTACACCGTCAGGCAGTGAAGGCGGCGAACAGCCCGCCTCTCCCGACGGCGGGATTTCTGCGGCTGGCCACCCGTCCGCCAGCGTCCAGACCCTGCAAGGCGTGCTGCTGCGCCCCGGCAGCCTGGAAGAGGACGTGGTCAAGGTGGCGACGGTGCTGGCCACGGTGCCGCGTCCGGTGGCGATTGTGCTGGATCACGCCCACAACGGCCCGGTGGAACTGGCCTCGGTGCTGGAATTCCTGTTGAATGTTCCTTCGGCGGGTCCCCGCGCGCTGGTGATGCTCAGCCGCACGCCGCCGTCCCAGGCCCCGCTGTGCCGCGCGCTGCTGCGGCGCTTCGGCGTGGCTCAGTCCTCGGGAGCGCAGTCTGCAATAGCGCAGTCGCTGGTGCTGGAAGTCGCCCCGCTGTCTCTGGGCAGCGTGGTGCAGGCGCTGGGGGCGCACGGCCTGTCCCGTGGCGACGCCGATCTGCACGCGCGGGCCGCTGTCCTGGTGCAGCGGAGCGGGGGCAACGCGCTGCATCTGCTCTCGCTGTTGCAGGACAGCGGACTGGAACAGGGGGACGTGGGCCGTCTGCCCCCCGCAGGCCATCTGCCCAGCGCCATGCGCGACACGTATCTGGGCGAGATCGACGGCTGGCCTGCACCCCTGCGCGACGCCCTGAGCAGCCTGAGCGTGATCCAGGGGGATTTCAGCTTCGGTCTGGTCGGGTCCTTTTCAGACACGGCGCGGCGCGGCCTGACCCCGGCGGCTTTGCTGCGGGACGCCCTGGAACGCCGCGCTCTGGTGGAGAGCGAACCTGCCAGCGCCCTGTCCTGGCCTGCTTTTGGTCCGGTGGGGGACGCCGCGCCCGGCGAGCCGTGTTACCGCTTCCGTGCCGAGGGCCTGCGGATCGCGCTGTCGGGCCAGTTGCCCCAGGCCGAGCGGCAGGAATTGCGGCGTCATCTGGCATCAGAGCTGGAGACCAGCCAGCCGGGTCTGGCGCTGTATTACGCCGAACGCGCTGGGGCCGACGCGGACGCCGAACGCCTGCGCGTGGCCTACCGTTCCCGCCTGCCCGCAGGTAGCCCGCTGCTGCGTCCGCTCCATCTGGCTGCATCCGCCCAGGCCAGGCCGGAGCAGATCAGGGCAGAGCAGATCAGGCCCGCGCAGATGCTGTCGGCCCCGGCCCTGATCGTGCCACCATCCCGCCCGGTCCCTGAACCCCGGCGGCTGCCCATCAATGCCAGTCCCGCCGTGTCCTGGCAGGGGTACCTGCTGTCCTGGGAGCAGGGTGGCTGGCTCAGCATCCTCAGTCAGGGGCGCTACGGCCATCCGCATACCCTGCGGGTCCATCTGCCGGTGCCCGCAAATCTCCGCGACGCCCCAACCCTCACCCTGAGGCTGGTCTGGCGGCTGGACGTCTTTCACGCCGGACACGAACTGGGGCCGCACCAGATGGCCTTTCCACTGCGCTTCTCGGTTCCTGGCGCGGACGGTGCGCGGGTGCTGACGCCCGACGCACCGGGCGACTACACCGAGGAAGGCCAGCGTCAACTGGTGGGTGCGGACGTGACTCTGGGCGGCTGGATGGAGCATGAGCTGCACTTCAACATGGCGGGTCAGGCCACCGAGCGGCTGGACCTGCATGTGCGCGCCCTGGATCTGGCCCTGACCATCGGTGAACTCAGCCTGAACGGGCAGCCCATCTTGCCGCTGACCGCTGCCCCCGAACGCCTGGGCGGCGCGGGCAGTCAGGACTCCTCTCCGCTGCCCCGGTCCCTGGCCGTGCGGCACTGAAAAGCGAGTGTGAACGTCAGGGCTGATCCTGACAACTCATGAGTAGCGGATGCCGCTGCTCGTCTTCCGTCTTCGGTGGCCGCCCTACCACTACGCAGTCTGTCCATAGATTGAACCCGGTGTGGGTTTGACGTGTCGGCTGGGCGCAGAAAAGTGGGGGACATCCATCCTGCTTCCCACCTCTCCTAAAGCATTAGCGCCGCAGTAACGCCGCTCCAACGACACTGCATATACCAGGGTGAACCCCTCGCTCCAGGTCCATTTCAGGGTCTGCCGTGCAGGGGTCATCCGGTACGCCGGGGCGGGATCAACCTGTCTGCTGGCATAACCGTTTCCGGCAGTGTGCTGGATACGGCGAAACGCGGGGCGCGGGGTGGGGCCAACGATGAGAATGGGAATTCCAGTGAATGCCAAAATTTACGTGGCCGGGCATGACAGCCTGATCGGCGCGGTGGTGTGCCGCAAGCTTGAAGAGCTGGGCTATTGGAATATCATCACGCGCAGCGCCGAGGATCTCGATCTGCGCGATCAGGTGGCTGTTCAGTCTTTTTTCGAGCAGGAGCTGCCCGATTACGTGTTCCTGGCGACGCTGGCGGGCGAACACGTCCTCGACGGCCTGCTGCGCCCCGCCGAATCGCTGTACGGCAAGGTCATGGGTGCCTTCAACGTGATTCACGCCTCGTATCTGTACGAGGTCCGCAAGTTGCTGAGTATCATCGACTGCCAGTTCAATCTGGAAGCCCTGCGGTACGAGGCCGACGATTTTGCCATCCAGGCTTATCAGAAAGAGGGCCAGGACAGTGATCACCTGACGCGCTCGATGGTCACGGGCCTGTGCGACCGCTACCGCCGCCAGTACAGTTGCGATTTCATCTCGGTGGTGTTCCACGTAGACGCCGCCCCCAGTGAGGACGCTGCGGCCCCGGCAGATCTGTCTGGCTCGGTTCCAGCGTCTCTGTCGGGGAGCGCGCCGCGGGGGCAACCGTCGGTGGGCCAGATGTCGTTGGGGCAGATGTCGGTCAGTGGCCCGCCCGCCTTGCAGGACAGCGCCGCGATGTGGCAACGCGATCAACTCTATGCCGAGGACCCGGCCCACGCCTGCCTCTTTCTGATGGAGAATTTCTCGGCCACCGGACCGATCACGGTCAGGACTGGGATGCGCGGCGGCAACGTGGCCTGACGTGCTGGCCTGAAGGGGACCCACAAGAAATCACCCTGAGCCGGACTCGCCTGTCCATGCTCAGGGTGATTTCTCAGTTCACCACGTTCTACAAATCCGGCTCGTCGCTGAATTCCGGTTCGGCGATGCTCACGCTGCCCTCGCCCACGCGGCGGCGTTTGCGGAGCATGGCGGGTTCCTGGTCCAGATTGAACACAAAATGGCGCGGGCGGCGTTCGCGCAGCCAGGTTTCCAATGCCACCAGACGCGGGCGAAAGCGGATGAATTCGCGCAGTTGCCTGATCGGCACGAACCGGGCCTCCTGCACGTCGCGGTCCGGGTCGCGCGGCTCCAGCTTGCCGCTGACCTCGCGCCCGGTGTAGAAGAATTGCAGGTGGTGGCCCCAGGTCTGCGCCTTGAACTCCACCATGAAGGCCAGATCGCGCAGTTCCACCACCAGCCCGGTCTCCTCGAAGGTCTCGCGCCGCGCGCCGTCCTGGATCAGTTCGCCGCCCTCCAGGCCGCCCTTGGGTAGGGACCAGCGTCCCCGTTCACGCACCAGCAGAATCTCGTCGCCGCGCAGCACGATGCAGCCCACCGCGATACGCGGCCCCTCCACCACACGCTTATGCCCGCGCTTGCTGGGGGGGGCGGGCACGGGCACCGCCACCGTGTTCGTGACCTGCCCTGGCCCCGGCGTATTGCTGGGCGTGCGCCGCCGCCGCCGCCTGCGCTGTCCACCCGCCGCCGCGCTCTTGCCCCCGCCGTCGCCGGTCATTACACGCCCTCCGGCGCAAGGTCATTGAAGCGGACGTGCGAGCTGTGGAATTGCAGCTTGACCGTGCCCACCGGCCCGTTGCGCTGTTTGCCGATGATGATCTCGGCTATTCCCTGCTGATCGGTCTCTTTGTTGTAGTACTCGTCGCGGTAAATGAACATCACGATGTCCGCGTCCTGCTCAATCGCGCCCGATTCTCTCAAATCGCTCAGCATCGGCCTGTGGTTGGGGCGTTGTTCCACGGCGCGGCTGAGCTGACTGAGAACCATGATCGGCACTTCCATTTCACGCGCCAGACTCTTGAGGCCGCGCGAAATCGTACTGATTTCCTGCTGACGGTTGTCGCTGCCGCCCGTACTCTTGCCGCCGGACATCAGTTGCAGATAGTCCACCACCACCAGTCCCAGTTGCCCGTGCTGCGCGGCCATGCGCCGCAGTTTGGAGCGCAGGCCGTTGAGCGTTAAATCCGGCTCGTCGTCGATGACCATCGGGGCTTCGGCCAGTCGGCCCGCCGCGTGCGCCAGCCGCTCGAAATCGCGTTCGTTGAGCTGCCCGCTGCGGATGCGGTTCATGTCCACGCGGGCCTCCGAACACAGCATCCGCAGAGCCAGTTGCACGCTGGGCATTTCCAGGCTGAACACCGCCACGGTCTTCTCGCCGCGCAGGGCGACGTTCTGGGCAATGGAGAGGGCGAAGGCCGTGTTGTGCAGGCACAGGTCCGCCGCGATGAAATTGGCGTCCCCCGGCACGGTCAGGTCATACACCTGCTTCTCTCCCATATCCTCGATGCTGGCGATATCGTCCCAGTACAGGGCGTCGCTGCCCAGCAATTCCAGGTGCGGATCGTCCAGCACGGCGGCGTAGCGGGCCGCGCGGTGCTGCGGCAGGTTGCGGGAGGTGTGGGCGTTGTAGCCGCCCTCGGTGCGTTCGCCAGCAGCGCGGGCCAGCGCGCTCAGGCTCAGGCCGCGCCCGGCTGCCGCACGCCGCACATGGTTCCACGCCCCAGCGGGGGGATGGCCGACGTTGCTGCGTCCATCGGCATTGACCGGAAGATCACGCCCTGCCTTCTCGCCCAGCCAGCCAATGCGCGTCTGGTAGTCGGCTACGCCTCGCGGTTCGGTGATTTCCACGCGCCAGGAGCGTTCCGTCTTGCGCCACAACTTGGAGACGATGCCGAAGCGGGTCAGCGCATGTTGTGTGTCACGGGCCAGATGCTCACTTGACACTGTGAATTCGATTCGGGCGCGGCCAGCCAGCGGATAGACCGTGCCGTCGCAGCTCATCAGCACCCGCAGGAAGAGGGTCAGCGACTCGCGCGTGAGGGTCCAGACCATAGCAGGGAAGCGTTTGGCGTCCGCGTATTTGCCCCACAGCTCCATCTCGCGCAGCCAATCGGTCAGGGGATTGGCGCGGTCCTTGCGCTCTCCCGCTGCCCAGGCCCGGCTGATGCGGTAGTCAATGCCCGTCCGCGCGTCGGCCACCATTTCCAGTTCGGGAAACTGGGCGGTGAGGCAGGCCCGGAAGTCGGCCACCAGCACCGGATCGGCATTCGTGAAACGGGGGCTGCTCTGCGTCAGGCCGCCTTCAGCGATCAGGTAGGCCAAGAGTCGCACGCGCTCTGGGCTGAGGGTGTCCGACTCCCCGAACACCGGCACGGCGCGCGGCACGGCAATGCGGTCGCCCACGTTAAGGTCATACAGCGGGGTCCAGCCGTCCACGCCCAGGAAGGGATGGTGCGGCGTCGTTTCCACCACGCGGCCTGTGCGGGTGGTCACGCGGCGCACGGCCTTGACGCCGCTGTCGATCCACGCGCCCACTGCTGACTGCCGCACCTGTCCGTCCGGCGACACGCTCAGGACTGCGGGCAACTGCCGCCGCACGAACTCCTCCACAGTCAGGCGTTCGCCGCTGCCCGGCATGTCGATTAACGTATCTGCCGCCACACATTTGCCCATCGAAGGCCGGGCCGCCAGAACATTCAAGCTGCCCTTCTGCAAGCCCGAAATCTGCTCGTCCAGATCTTTAAAGCCGCTGCTCACGCCGTCGGGAATGCCCTTGTTGGCGTGGAGCAGGGTGATGTACTCGAAGGTGTCGTGGACTACCTCGCCCATTGCCTGATACTGCTCACCCTTCTTCTTCTGCTCAGCCACCTCAAAGATCATCTTCTCAGCGCGGTCCAGCAGGTCTTCCAGCGGCAATTGTGCGTCGTAGGCCAGTTGCATGGCCTTACCCGACGCGCTAATCAGTTGGCGCAGCGTGTGCTTTTCCTGCACGATGCGCGCGTAATGCTCGGCGTAGGCGGCGGTGGGTACCTGATCCGACAGGCCGATCAGGTAGGTCAGCCCGCCCACCTCGTCCAGCGTGCCCTTGCTGCGCAGGTCCTCGCTGAGGGTCACCAGATCCACCGGTTCGCCGCGCTCCTGCAAATCGCGCATGGCGGTAAAGATCTTGCGGTGGCCCTCGCGGTAAAACATCTCCGGGGACACCGTGTCGCCCAGGTTGCTCATGGTGTCGTTGTCCAGCAAGACGCTGCCCAGCACGCTGATCTCGGCATCGTTGCTGTGCGGCGGAACGCGCGGCGTGAGTTCCAAAATCGTGTCTCCTTTGCCCGTTCGTGGCGGCTAGCGCAGCCCTGTAAGCACGGGCGCGCGGCACACGCGGGGTCAACTTCGCGGTGTCAATCGGGGGTGGGGACGGATGGGCGGTCCCATTCGCCGGACCGGAGTCCGGCTGAACTGAGAAGCAGCATAGCACCCCCACGGCACCGGGGGAGGGTCCGCCCACTCGCTTCTGACAAATGCGTTTTCAGGCTGAAATTGATGTATGAATGCGCGCCCATACGGCACTTCTGGCTCAGTAGGCTCGCCGTCTGAATGGTTGTCATCACCCCAATTGCGAAAGAATCCTGTAAGAAACCTCTCGCTAATCTGTAGCCAAGCAAGGACGGGAGACACCCGCACCTGCAAGCCATAAGTAGGCGGGCCGGACCCATACATACATCATCCGGCAGGCCGAAGCGCAAAAGGAGAACCACCATGAAGAACAGCACCCACGGCATGAAGAACAACACCCAGGGCTTCACCCTGATCGAACTGCTCATCGTTATCGCCATCATCGGGATTCTGGCTGCGGTTTTGATTCCCAACCTGCTGAACGCCCGTAACGCCGCCAACAACAGCGCCGCACAAAGCACCCTGCGTAACGCAATCACTGCTGCGGAGGCGGCGCGTGCCAACGGTGATGCCGTAGCTGCTAACACTGCATGCACTGCCGCACCTATCAACCTGGCTGCCAACCCCTCTGTTACTACATGTGCAGTTAGCCAGAACAACAACGCTACTGTGGGTTACTCGGTTAGTAGCACTGGCGTGTGGTACTCGTTCAACGGCACTTCCCTGGCTAAGGGTACGGGCACTGCCGCCATGCCCACTCTGCCTGCTCCAGCCGCCCCCTGATCTAAATGCTCAGTAAAATGCCCCGTTACTTAACGGGGCATTTTTACTTTATAAATGAAAGTTATTCAAAGGTGGGTAGCTAATGAAATCTTATGCTTATGAAAAAGCGCAACATGGTTTTACGCTGCTGGAACTTCTAGTGGTTATTTCTATAATTGGAGTTTTAGCCTCTACCCTGCTTCCATATCTCCGATCCGCCAGGGAAAGTGCTAATAACGTAGCGTCGAAGGCGTATCTAAGAAACTGCGTCCTTTCACTCGAAACTTCTAGGGCTGGAGCAACGGGAGAGTTCGACATCAACCCTACGACTTGCGATGACAGTTCATTGGGTGCTGGTCAACTGATTCGACCAGGCAGTGTAGCCTCATCTCAGATAGCTATATCGGGCAATAACCTGACGTACTTGGTTACAGTGACAAGCGCTAGCGGTGCAGTGTTCGAGCATGACGGCTCTGCAATGATTATAGTAAATAGATAACACCCTCTTACACAATTGGAATGGGCTACTTCCGATCAAGAAATGGCCCGTATCTATTTCACGGTCTCACACCACGCCTAGCCGCTTTTTTTCATCATACACCCGCTCCAGCACGGATTATTTCATCAGAGTCTGGTAACTGGTGTCTTTCAATCCAGCTATATGCCGCCGCCCCAGCCCACTGCCCACGCGCAGGCTGGGGCGGTTTGGGTTTCTTGGGGGGTTGGGGGCGGTTCACACTCCCGGAAAAGCTAGAATTGGGGAGTAGGGGAAAATAAGCGGGCGCGCGCCCCATTATGGAAAGTCTGGAGGCGCAAATTCGGCTTCACCTCGACAGGATCGCGAAAGCGTTGCGTCAGGAGTCCCCAGACCACGGATTGATCCGGCACTGGAATAAGGAAATTCAGACCTGGACCGAACGCGCCGAACGGCTCCGCAAGCGCCTTCCCAATCGGAGGTAAAAATGACCATCACCCATCAGGATGAATTTACGACCACCCACCGCGCCAACACCACACTTCTGGATGAACTCGCGGGTGAGGCGCAGGCTTACTTGCAACTGTTGGCCCGTCACCGTGCAGGAGAAGACGTAACGGGTGAACTGTACGGCAGTGTGGTTCATTTGGGAACGCACGCCGGACTGCTGGGCGAGCGACTCATAGACGAGGCAGAACTCGCTGATGCGCTGGAGAACGGGCTGGGCTGAAACGCGGCGGGACGCTTGCTGAAATGCCTCGCGTTACCCTCTCCCCATGACCCAGTCCCACAACCCTCCGTCCCAGCAAATCAGCGCCCTCAAAGAATGGGACGCCCAGTGCCAACTGCTCACCGCAGGCCGTCTGTCGCTCCTCCTTCGCAAGGGCGGCATCATGGAAACGCACGACGGGTTTGAAGTCGAACACCGCCGCTTTCTGCTGTATCCCACCTTTCTACACCAGAACGCCGCTGAGTTGCAGCCCGCCTATCTGTCACTGCTGCGCCCGGACCCCGCCCCCGGCCAGATCGTGCTTCCTGCGCTGGCTGAGGTGGTGGCCGTGCAGAAGGTGGAATCGCTGGCGGCGGCCCTGCGCCTGGAACCCCTGCAAGCGCTAAACGCCGGGGCCATCGAACGGCGGTTCCACTACCGCAATCGTCCCTGGATTCACGCCCTGCTGCTGCGGGTGCGTCCGCTGAGTGTGCCGCTGACATTGACGGAGACGCCGGACCTGCTGGGCTGCGTCAGTTGGGTGCCGCTGGGCGACGTGCAGATGGAAATGGGCGAGGCGCTTGTCGCTGAGGATGAATTGCAGGCGCGGCGAGCAGAACTCGAACATTTGCTGAGGGCATGAAAAAAGGGAGGCGCGTGGCCTCCCCGTTTCCTCTCTTGATTTGCTTACTGGGCGTCCAGATCGTAGTTGTTCAGCACGGTGGTCTGCACGTTGCCATCGGAGCTGACGAGATTCCAGCCCTTTTTGGTTCCGGCGAAGAACTGGTTGTCGTTCTGGGCCAGCGCCAGCCGCTTGCCGTTGTCCTTGCTCAGCACGGTGTCGCCCGCGTCATAGCGGTTGTTGCTGTTGGCGTCGCGGAACACGATCACGCGGTAGGTGCCGTAGGGCACGTTGCTGGGCAGGTCCAGCGCAAAACCGCCGGTCAGGAACTTGTCGATGACCTGACTCTCGGTGCCGTCGGCAGTGTACTTGCCGTCGTTGAAGCCCACCAGCGCCAGCCCCAGATTCTGGTTGGCCGCGAAGCCGCGAATCTGTCCGGTCACGTCCTTCTTGGTGGGGTTGCCCGCCAGGGTGCAGGCGCTGAGGGTGAGGGTGCCGAGGGCGAGGGGAATCAGAAACTTGTTCATGGATGGACCTCCAGTGGGATGGGATACAGAGTTGATCCCCCTACCGTAGCCGGAAGGGGCGGGTGTGGCTACGGCAAAAGCCTTCCCGCTCAGCTCATGGAAGGTTCACGCAGGACGGATTTGCGCCGGAAACCTGACGCGGCCTTGATGCAGGGGGGCATCTGGACTGGGGGCCGCCTCTATAATTCCCGCCATGCAGCGCCCACCGTTTACCGCCCTCGCCGCCGTGTACGACGCGATCATGGCAGACGTGGAGTACGACCACTGGGCCGACTTCGTCCTGACCTACGCCCGCGACGGGGGGCTGGAACTGGCAGACGCCTCTGCCCTGGACCTCGCCTGCGGCACCGGGGGCTTCACGCGCGAGCTGACAGCGGCGGGCCTGCGCGTCACCGGTCTGGACGGCAGCGAGGACATGCTGCGCGAGGCACGAGCGCGGCAGCCGGAGATAGAGTTCGTGGCGGGTGATCTGCGGACCTTTGCCCTGCCAGGGCGCTTTGAGCTGATCACCTGCGTCTTCGACAGCCTGAACAACCTGCTGACCGCTGAAGACCTGACGGCGGCCCTGACGCGGGCGCAGGCGCACCTGAAGCCGGGCGGTCTGCTGGCCTTCGACGTGAACACCCGTCTGGGCGTGCGCGAGTTGTGGGAGGGCGACGCCATCGAGGGGCTGGCCCCGCTGCCCGGCGGCGGCGAGGTGCATTACCACTGGTCCCACCACCACGACGCCGGGGCCGATCTGGGCGTGGTGCAGGCGTTCTGCCGCATCGAGGAAGGCGGCGAGTTGCGCGAGTTTGTGGAGACCCACCGCGAGCGTGGCTATGACCCCGCCGATCTGGAAGGGCCATTGCAGGCCGCAGGATTTGCCCGCTGGGAAATCGTGGAATACCCCGATTACGCCCCGCCCATGCCCGACGTGCCGCGCGTGTGGGTCTTCGCCTGGGCGGGGGCTGAGGAATGAGCGCCCTTCGCGTGCTGGGCGCGGGCGGCTGGGGAACGGCGCTGGCGGTGGGCGCGGCGCGGAATGGCAGAGACGTCACCCTGTGGGCGCGGCGGCCAGAGCTGGTGGCCGAGCTGGAACAGATGCGCGTGAACGCCGACTATCTGCCGGGTGTGACGTTGCCGGACACGATCCACCTCACCTCTGACCTGGAAGAGGCTGTGGGCGGGGCCGACTTCGCCCTGATTGTCGTTCCCAGCGTGGGCGTGCCGCCGTTGCTGGAGCATCTTCCGCGTGGACTCGGCGTGGTGCTGTGTGCCAAGGGGCTGGCCCCGGACGGTGGGCAATTGACCGTTCTGGCCCGCCAGATGGGTTTTGCGCGCGTTGCCGTTCTGAGCGGTCCTAACCTCGCCTCGGAAATCGGGCGTGGGTTGCCTGCCGCCACGGTGGTGGCCAGCGCGGACGCTGAACTGGCGCTGGCGGTGCAATCGGCGCTGGTGTCCCCGGCCCTGCGCGTGTACACCAGCAGCGACGAGGTGGGCGTGGAACTGGGCGGCGTCCTGAAAAACGTGATGGCCCTGGCCGCCGGTCTGGTGGACGGCCTGGAACTGGGGGACAACGCCAGGGCCGCCCTGATCACCCGTGGCCTGCGCGAGATGCGCCGCTATCTGCTGGCCCTGGGCGCGCAGGAGGACACCGTGTACGGCCTGAGCGGGCTGGGCGATCTGTTCGCCACCGCCACCAGCCCCCTCAGTCGCAACCGCGCGGCGGGAGAGGCGATGGCGCGCGGCCACAGTCCATCGCAAGGTGGACAGGTGGTAGAAGGGCTGCGGACGGCGGGCCTGCTGGACGCCTGGGCCACGGCGCACGGCCACGATCTGCCCATCGTGCGGGCGGTGGCGCGGGTGGCTTCGGGTTCGTGGACTCTGGATGTCGGGATCGCCGGCCTGATGGAACGGGACGCCAAGGCGGAGGAACAGAGCTGAGGCAGTCTGGACTTCTCTCTGGGTCTGCTGAACGGCGGCAACGTGGATAAGGTGCCGTTTCGGCGTCTGTCACGGCTGTTTTACCTGACCCTGCAAAAGATGAGAAACGCCGCATCTTGTACAACATTCGGCAGACAGGTACAAGCCCTTGTACGCGCCAGAGGGCAGTGGTACAGTCAGGGCCTAGCCGGACACCGCGTACTCACCTGAGTCCTTAGCTCCCCACAAACTCGCCGCCCCACGGGGAGGGGAGGGCGTCTGCTGCCGTTTCTTTCTCACCCGTCCCCATTCCAAGGAGTTCCACCATGACCATCCTCGATGCCCAGCCGCTGACCACCTTCGACGACAACGCCCAGCACATCGCCAAACGGCAGTATTTGCAGCTCAGCGACGGCGATATCGGCGGCATGTTCCGGCGGATCGCGAACTGGGTGGCGGGTGCGGAGGCCCCAGAGGCGCGGCTGGCCTGGGCGCAGAAGTATTACGACCTGATGGCGGGCAAGAAATTCTGCCCCGGCGGACGTGTGCTGGCAGGGGCGGGAACGCAGCACGGCAACGTCCTAAACTGCTTCGTGCAGGGCGCGACGGAACACGAACCCGCCTCCTTTGAGGGCGTGATGGAAGTGGCCAAGAAACTGGCGCTAGTGACCAAGGTGGGCGGCGGCAACGGCGTGAATCTGGACGTCTACCGCCCCCGCGCCGAGGGCAGCCGTCCCGATGCGGGCGTGCGCGGCTGGGTCTACATGGCCGCCAGCCACCCCGACGTGACTGACTTCACCCTGGGCCTGATGCGCCCGCCCACCCAGCCGGACGGCGACAAGCAGCCGGTGGCGGTTCGCAACTGGACGCGCGTGGTCTACGGTCAGGCGATTGCGCCGGAACTGGTGGCGCTGGCCCGCGCCAACGGCGTGCAGATCGTGCGCGCGTTGCCCGAGGGCGTGCAGAGCGTCCCGGACGACATGGGCGGCATCGTGGACGCGGCCCGCAAGGTGGCCGAGGACGCCAAGCTGAATCTGGAACCCCGCCTGGACCTCTCCGAGATGCGCGCTGAGGGTGCGCCGATCAAGGGTTCGGGGGGCACCAGCAGCGGCCCGGTGTCGTTCCTGATGGAGATCTTCGACAACTTTCTGGAGTGGGCCAACCGGGGTGCGGAGGATGCGGGGCCGATCAACACGCTGCGCTTCGTGTACGCGCCCGTGTTGCGGGTGGTGCGCCAGGGCGGGACGCGGCGCGGTGCTGGCATGGCGACCATCTCCATCGCGCACGCGGACGTGCTGGATTTCCTGACCGCCAAGGATCTGGACCGCGAGGCATCCGAGGGGGATATCAGCACCTTCAACATCTCCATCCTGATCACGGAGAAGTTCTGGGACACGTTGCAGGCGGGCGGCGTGTGGCCCATGACCGCGCAGGAAGTGCCGGGCAAGTATTACCTTGCGCCGCAGGAGGGTACGTTCGACGGCCAGTTCCCCGAATTGCCAGACCGCGATGCAGACGGAGCGCGCGGCGTGCCTCTTTACTCAGTCGGCAAAGGGCTGGGTTCTAAAAAGGGCGCGGGTGCCCAGAGCGGCATTCCCGCCGCGTGGCTGTGGGACCAGATCGCGCAGCACGCCTGGAGTACCGGCGAACCCGGCCTGATCTTCAATGACCGCGTGAACGAATTCAGTGCCCTCAAGAACCTGGGCGAGCGCTACGAGATTCGCAGCACCAATCCATGTGTGACGTCAGATACCTGGGTCAGCACAGCGATGGGAGCGCGGCAGGTGCAAGACCTGATCGGCAAGGATTTCTGCGCCACCGTGAACGGACAGACCTTCAATGCACAGGGCGGGTTCTGGCTCACGGGCGTGAAACCCGTGCTGAAGGTCACCACACGCCGGGGCTACGAGCTGCGTCTGACGGGCAACCATCAACTTCTGAAAGTTGTGAAGCAGACGCGCGACGTGCAGCAGACCCAGTGGGCAGAAACGGAGACGCTGGCCGCAGGAGACCGCATCATGCTCAACGATCACCGGGAAGTAAGGCCCTGGGCGGGCGCAGGCAACCGCACCGAGGGCTGGCTGCTGGGGAGTCTGATCGGAGACGGGACGTTCGTGACCGATAAGGCCCGTCCGATGGCTGCCCTGGGATTCTGGGGCGAGGAGCGCCACGCCTTGGCCGATGCCGCGCAGGGGCAACTGGCAAGGCTGGGCGCAGTGAAGAAGTTATGGCGCACCGACGATGCCGAACGCGGACGCATCCGTCTGAACAGTGAGGCCCTGGCCGAACTGGCCGCCAGATACGGCGTCATTTACGGGCGCAAGACCCTGACAGCGCAAATTGAGCAGGGTGGCTACGAATTCTACCGTGGCGTGCTGCAAGGGTTGTTCGACGCTGACGGCAGCGTGCAGGGCAACCACAGTAAGGGCGTGAGTGTGCGCCTCGCGCAGTCTGATCTTGGCCTCCTGAAACGCGCCCAGCGCATGCTTTCGCGCCTGGGAATCATGGGCAGCCTCTATGCTGAGCGCCGCCCTGTGGGAATGCGCCTGCTGCCAGATGGCCACGGGGGTGCGGCTGAATTCGCCGTCAAGGCGCAGCATGAACTGGTCATCAGCGGCAGCAATCTTCAGATATTTGCCAAGCAGATCAGCTTCCGCGACAGCCGCAAGGCCGCCTTGCTGGAGGAGAAGTTGGTCGGATACGCCCGTGAGTTGAACCGCGAACGTTTCAGCGATGAGATCGTGAGCATCCAGGCCGATGGCGAGGAAGCTGTCTATGACGTGACCGTGGAAAGCGTCCATGCCTTCGATGCAAATTGTATTCTGGCTCATAATTGTGGCGAGATCCCCCTCACCATCGGGGAACCCTGCGATCTGGGGGCGATCAACCTCGCCGCCTATGTTCACAACAGCAGCTTCGACTACGCCACTTTCCGCGCCGATGTCCGTACCTGCGTGCGCTTCCTGGATGACGTACTGGATGTGAACGTCTTTGCGCTGGAGGACAACCGGGTGGCCAGTCAGGACCTGCGCCGCCTGGGCCTGGGCGTGATGGGTCTGGCCGACGCCCTGATCAAGCTGGGGCTGCGCTACGACAACGAGGCGGGCCGCGAGACGATCATGGAAATCATGTCGGCGCTGCGCGAGGAGGCCATTGCCGAGAGCGAACGCCTGGGAGCCGAGCGCGGCGTCTACCCGGTCTACACCCGCAACGCGGACAAGATGCCGCACGCGCCCCGACGCAACGTGGCCGTGCTGACCGTCGCACCAACCGGCACCACTTCCATGCTGATGGGCGTGTCCAGCGGCATTGAACCCGTGTTCTCGCCCTTTATCTGGCGCAAGATCGGCAGCGAGTACCGGGCGCTGCTGGCCCCCCTCTTCGTGGAGCTGCTGGAAACCTACCCCGCCCCCGATGGCGTCGCTGTTTTGAATGAACACGGGGATGGTGGCTGGGACTGGGACAAGGTGACCGAGGCCGTCAGCGAGAACCACGGCAGCGTGGTGGGCCTGCCCTTTATCCCCGACGCGCTCCAGCAGGTCTTCGTGTGCGCCCACGACATTGCGCCGCAGGATCATGTGCGGATGCAGGGCACCGTGCAGCGGGCCTTTGACGCCGACGGCTTTGCGGGCAACAGCCTGTCCAAGACCATCAATCTGCCCAACAACGCCACCGTGCAAGACGTACAGGACGCCTACAGCGAGGCATATAGGACGGGCTGCAAAGGCATCACGGTCTACCGCGACGGCTCGCGCCAGTTTCAGGTGCTGAGTACCAGCAAGGAAAAGAAGGCCGAGGACGCCCCCGCGCAGGCCGCCGCCGAAGTCATGGGGGAAGATGTTGATGGTGCAAGGGTGAAGGTTGATGGACAACAGACCAAAACCGCCGCTCCGTCTACTATCAACCATCAACCATCAGCGGCGAAGCCGCAATACGAGCGGCCCGCCCGCCTCTCCGGCATCACCGACATGGTCAAGCTGACCGATCCCACCAGCGGGCATCGGCGTTCGTTTCTGGTCACGGTCAACCACCTGAACGGCAAGCCGGTGGAGGTCATGGTCATCAGCGGGCGCGCGGGCGACGAGGCCAACGCCGACAGCGAGGCGCTGGGGCGCGTGGTGTCCATTGCGTTGCAGCACGGCGTTCCGGCCCAGGCGCTGATCAAGACCCTGCGCGGCATCAACGGCGGGCTGTACGGCAGTTACAACGGGCGGTTGGTGGGCAGCAAGGCGGACCTGATCGCCGTGGCGCTGGAAACCTTTCAGAAGGACATGGCCGCCGGGCAAATTGCCGTGCAGGAAGCGGCGGGTCTGCCACCCCTGGCCGGAGGCAGCGGCGTCAGCGTGGAGAGTATGGACGCCATGACCCGCGAACGCTGCCCCGTCTGCGAGGAACGGGCCGTGATTCGGGAAGAGGGTTGCTTGAAGTGCCAGGCGTGCGGGTATAGCAAATGTGGGTGAATTAGGATTAAATATATGGCGATATATGTGCTTTTAGGGCATGCTTTATGTAAAAGTCGCCATATTCTTTTATCTTGTAGTCTTCAATTAGCCTCTTTTTGTTAGCTGAACTTAGACTCCCTGAAAGATAAGTAATAATAAGAGATACCTTTACGAGAGAAATCTTCTGCTCTTTAAGTATCGGTTTATCCAAATCACTTACCCCTGTGGAATCTTTCATTCGATCTAAAGTATGAATAATCCGCATCCCCTCTTTTCTTCCTGAATTTGCAATCACATATCGAATTTTTCTCTGTGTTGAGCTTTCTAAAATTGGATAGCACGCTGCGACTTGGCGGGCTAGCCATTCAGATTCAGGCCATAAGTTTGAGAAAGCATCGATATACAAGGAGATTTCCTCTGATGTAGCATACTTCATCATGAATTTTAAGCCGTTTGAAAGTCGATGGAGATCCGCGTCTGTCCTATATGGGAGAGTGTTGAAGTATCTTATAAGCTTGTTTACGTACTTATTTCTTTTCTTTATCTCCCATCTCACTATTAGATCAACTGCTTCTGAAAATGAAGCATCATCTAAGCACGCATCACTTAGTATGTATGTAAATACATTCCTCATTCTCCTGTTTGAGAAGCCAAGTTTCAGATAATATCTAAATATAGTTGATCTTAGTGAAGGTTCAAGTAATAGCAGCTCAACCTTCAACAAATCACTATGACCTACACCAATTTTTGCAAAGAAATTTATATAACGTGCAACTACTTTATTCCAAGCGCCACACTTATCTCCAAATAGCAATTCGTCTAACTCTCTGCTGAGTCTAGCTAAGATTGTGTTCTTGATAAAATTACCATATATTTTATAGCTGTCTATATGATTTTTCATTTCATTCGCCTTGCGATTTTCGTTTATACAAAAACTTTCCATCGCTTCTTCGGGCGATAAAATTTTAGTTTTCCCCGTGTTCAGCCTCAGACCCATTGAGTTTAAGAGTATTTCTAAATCCTTTAGTATTTTTCTGGCTTCAGCTTTGTTATTTGAAGCAAAATCTATGTCATCCATCCACCTAACAAAATCTCCATCTGTTTTGCCTAATAGGTAATCATCAATATCAAAAAGCATAAAATTGGCAAGTAATCGTATAGCAGGTAGATTAACTTGTGGTAAACCTTGCGATATCGACTTGCCGTATTCAGGTTTCCATAAAAACCTCTCCAGCATATCAAATATTAGTTCTACGATTGAACTTTGTATTTTAGTTTTACTTTGCAGTCTTTCTTTCAGAACAGATAAATTTATGGTATCGTAATAGCTTGCTACATCTGTTGCTACAGTATATTTTCTTTTACCACTAAAACCTTGTATTTCCTCTTGATAAAGCGCCCACAGCTTACTCCAGTGCATATATGGATCACCAGGAAGATCGTTGATCGTTTTAGGCGTATTACCTCTGACATAGTATGACTTCTTTGTTGGTGCGATTGAAAGTATAAAATCTTCAGCATATTTATTAATGGCACTAAATATTATTGAGTCTTCTGGGAACAGAATGACTATACGCCTAGTAACACCATCCTTCTTCTCTGCCCTAAATTCATCGTTTCTAAGAGACTCGTAATCGCCTGCTCCGATTCTAAAACTGATTGAGGCGGATATTTCTGTTAGATTGCTCGATACGTCATGGTATTCAAATATGTCCGTTACTGGAATTTCTTTTAATATTTTGCGTGCATCCTTCCACGCAGCCTTGACTGACATCTTGCAGTTTAGAGAATGAGAGCAGGGGATGCGTGCTGGAAGGCATCAAGCGCGTCTAGCTCCAATTGAAGCGCACGACGATGCACGTCGGGGACGAACGAGAACCTCACGGTTCTCGCCAGGTCGCCCCAGTCCGGCCATATGCCCGGCAGGCGAAGAGGGAGGTCAAGGTCCTGGAGATGACAGAGCAGGAAGGCCAAGCCGGAGAGGCACCACCAGCGCAGGACACCCTGCTTGCTGTGCTGGGCAAAGCGTTCAAGTCCGAAGCGGCCCTTAACCGTTTTGAAAAAGGCTTCGATTCGCCAGCGGCGTTTCCCTACTCGTGC
>NZ_MSTI01000131.1 GCF_001949125.1 Deinococcus marmoris | reverse complement strand
GGGGGTGGGCGGGGGTTGGGTCATGGGGTCTCCTTCGGAGAGGTCTAAGGGTCAAAGGGTCTAAGAGCGTGTTTTGAAAGTCGTCTCATTTTTAGTGGGCGGCGTCTGGAAGGCGTTTGCGGTTCCCCCCTCCCAGCCTCCCCCGCAGGGGGGGAGGAGCTGAAAGCGCGTGTTCCTAGGACTCGTAGAAATCCTGAAAGGCTTTTGAAACACGCTCTAAGGGTCTAAAAGCTCTTTGCTCCCTCCTTGTGGGGGAGGGCTGGGGAGGGGGGGCCACCCCGCAGGCTGAGAACAAAAATCAGTTCCTCGTGTTCTGGCCCAAAAGAGGTGAGGCGAAGGGCGTTCGATCTCCCTCCGCCTCACCCTTGTTCAGCGGTTTACTTGACCAGACCGATGCTTTGCAGCACTTCCTTGGTGCGGGCGGCTTCCAGCTTCAGGTACACGTCGAACTTGCTGCCGCTCAGGTACAGGTCCGTCCAGTTGCGGGTCTTTAAAGTTTCCTGCCACTGCTTGCTGGTGTGCATCTTGTCCAGCGCCGAGACCAGCGCGGCTTTCTCGCCCGCGCTGATGCCGGGGGCAGCCACGATGCCGCGCCAGTTGGCCAGTTCAACGTTCAGGCCCTGCGACTTGATGGTGGGCACGTCGATGCCGGGCTGCGGCTTGGCCGAGCTGATGCCGATGGCGCGCAGCTTGCCCGCCTTGATCTGGGCCTCGAACTCGCCGTAGCCGGAGACGCCCGCCGCCACCTGGTTGCCCAGCAGGGCCGCCAGCACTTCACCGCCGCCGCTAAAGGGCACGTAGTTGATCTTCCTGGCGTCGATGCCAGCAGCCTTGGCCAGCAGGCCCACCAGCATGTGGTCGGTGCCGCCCGCGCTGCCGCCCGCAAAGGCGGTCTTGCCGGGATCGGTTTTCCAGGCGGCCACCAGATCGGCCATCGTCTTGTAGGGGCTGGCGGCGGGGACCACCACGACTTCGTACTCGCCGGTCAGGCGGGCCAGCGGGGTCACGCGGCTCAGGTCCACCTTGGAGCCGTTGGTCTGGATCGCGCCCACCATCACCAGGCCCATCGTCATCATCAGGCTGCCGTCGCCCTTGGCGTTGGAAAGCTGCGCCAGACCGATGGTGCCGCCCGCGCCGGGCACGTTGAAGACCTGCACGGGCTTGGCGATGCCCTGCTCCTGCAAGACGGTCTGGATGGCGCGGCTGGTCTGGTCCCAGCCGCCGCCGGGGCTGGCCGGGGCCATGATCCGCAGGTTGTTGATGTTCTGGGCGAGGCCAGCGGGCGCGGCCAGCAGCAGCGCGGCAAGGGTCAGGACAATCTTCTTGTTCTTCATGGTGGAACCTCCGTGGAAATGCGCGGTGAGGCGCGGATATAGATTGTGCGTAACATGAAGCCTAGCCTCATACCTAAAACTTAGCAAGGGGCTAGGGCCGTCTGGCACGCAGTTTTTGATGAGCGTAATGCACAGCCGTGAACACAATGCACGCAAGTCGGAGCGGTCTGGCGAACACGGGACGGGATTCTCGCAGCCAGGGTCACACCGCCGCTCGGCACGGTAGGCGAGAGGCAGAAGTTCTAAGATGGCCTTCTCCTGATGACTGTCATCCCTCATTCCCGTCCCAACTTTCCCAGAGGAGGGCTGCAAGGCCGTCTGGTGCGCTGGCATCTGGCGGTGCTGTGCGCCATGACCGCGCTGCTGGTGGGCGTGCAGAGCTGGCAACTGTACGGCGAGGCCCGCGAACGCCTGGGCGAGCGGGCGCTGACCACCAGCCGTCTGGTGGCCCGTCTGCCGGAAGTGGTGGGCGGCGCGGCTTCGGGCCAGCCCAATCAGGCACTGAACGCCCGCGTCAATTCGCTGCGCGGCGCGGCAGAGGCCGATTTCATCGTGGTGGGGGACCGCATGGGCATCCGGCTGGCGCACCCGGTCCCTGAGCGGCTGGGCCAGCCGATGGAGGGCGGCGACAACATCGAACCCTTCGCGGGTCGCGAGATCGTGAGCGTGGCGCGCGGCAGTCTGGGGGTCAGCGTGCGCGGCAAGGTGCCGATCTGGGAAGACGGCGAGGTGGTGGGCGTGGTCAGCACCGGCTACCTGATGCCGCAGGTGTGGTCCCTGGTGGGCGAGGCGTTGACTGGATTGTTGCCGTGGTTCGTGCTGGCGTTGGGACTGGGGACGCTGGGCGCGGTGTGGGCGGCCCGCCGCCTGCGCGCCGAGATTCTGAATCTGGAGCCGGAGGAAATCGCCACCCTGGCCCGCCAGCAACGCGCCGTGCTGGCCGCCCTGCGTGAAGGGGTAATTGCGGTGGATGCGTCCGGGAATGTCACGCTGGTCAGCGAACGCGCCGCTGCGCTGCTGGGCGAACAGGCCACGCCCTATCCATTGTCGGAAGTCTGGCCCGAACTGGCCTTGCTGACGCGCGGCGGCGTGGCGGCCCGGCAGCAGAATCTGGAACTGACCCTGAACGGCGAGCCGCTGCTGGCAAACATCGAGCCATTAGAGGGCGGCGGCTTCGTCTGCGGCTTCCGGGACCGCGCACAGGCTCTGGCACTGGCCGAGGAACTCACACATGCGCGCGGCTTCGTGGATGTGCTGCGTGCCCAGACCCATGAGTACCAGAACCGCCTGCACGTCATCTCCGGCTTGCTGCAACTGGACCGCCCGCAAGAGGCCCTGCGCGTGCTGAACGCCGAGATCGAGGCCGACGCCCAGTTCCGGCAACTCCTGAAAGACGTGCAGGTGCCGCGTCTGGTGGCCCTGCTGGCGGGCAAGCGCGAGCGGGCGCAGGAACTGGGGATCGACTTCGCGGTGGCCGGGGGCAGCAGCCTGTCGCCCGTCTGGGAGCGGCACGCCGACACCCTGGTTACGGCGGTGGGCAATCTGACCGAGAACGCCTTCGAGGCGCTGGCTGGGCAGCCCGGAAGCGTGACCGTCGCCATCGGTGAAGACCCCGAAGGCGTGCAGATCGAGGTGGAGGACTCTGGCCCCGGCGTGAATGCTGGTCTGGAGGGGCAAATCTTCGAGCGTGGCGTAAGCAGCAAGGGTGAGGGTCGGGGGCACGGGCTGGCCGGGGTGCTGGCCCGCGTGGGCGCGCTGGGCGGGCAGATTCGCCACCGTCGGCGCGGTTCCATGACCGTCTTCGAGGTCAGTCTGCCCGCGCCGCTGCCCGCGCTTTCCACCCCTCCCGCGCAGGCCAAGCAGGTGGGCGGATGACCCCCGCTCTCCCCGTGCGCGTGCTGCTCGTCGAGGACGATCAACGCGTGGCCCGTGTCAACCGCGATCTTCTGGAGCGTGACCCTGGCGTGCATGTGGTGGGCAGCGCCGCCAGTTGCGCCCAGGGCGACGCGCTGGCCCGCGCCCTCGCGCCGGACCTGATCCTGCTGGACGTGCATCTGCCGGATGGCAGCGGTCTGGGCCTGCTGCACCACTGGCGCGCGGCGGGCATCCTGACCGACGTGGCCCTGATCACCGCCGCCGACGACGAATCCAGCGTGCGGCTGGCGCTGGCGCACGGGGCTTTCGATTACCTGATCAAGCCATTTACCGGCGCGCGGCTGGCCGAACTGGTGGCCCGCCACCGCGCACGCCGCCCTGTAACGGAAGGTAGCCCCCGTCTGGATCAGGCCGAGCTGGACCGTCTGCTGGGCGTGACTCCCAGCGCCAGCGAGAGTCTGCCGCGCGGCATTGATCCACATACGCTGGAACGTGTCGCCGCTGCGCTGCGGGAGGCTGGGGCCAGCGTCAGCGCCGAGGATCTGGGCGAACGCGTCGGCCTGAGCCGCGTGACTGCCTGGCGCTATCTGGAACATCTGGTGCGGGTGGGCGAGGCCAGTCTGGATCACGTCTACGGTCAGTCCGGGCGGCCCGCCAAGCTGTACAGAACTGCGGAGGCGGGTGGGCCGGGCTAGGGGGCGAAAACTCTCCTGGCCGCTGGTCTAAGTTTGGTCGCCCGAACTTGCCCAGGACAGCCATTCACCCCCGCTGTCCCGCCAGCCGTTATGCTGCACGTCATCAAATTACACTCAATCCAAACATTCAATCTGGAAGGGAGGACCAATGGCGCGACGTGGATCGGTTGGACATGCGGTGGCTGGAATAGGACGGGGGTTGCTGTGGCTGGTGCTGATCGTGCTGGCGGCGGTGCTGGGCGTGGTGGTGTGGGCCAAGGCGACATCCACGCCTCAGACGAGTGGGGACGTGACGTTGAGCGGTCTGAGTGGTCCCGCCACGGTGACCCGTGACCAGTGGGGCGTGCCGCACATCCGCGCCGCTTCCGACGAGGACGCTGTCTACGCCCTGGGCTACGTCCACTGGCAGGACCGTGCGTGGCAGATGGACTTCCAGCGCCGCGTGGTGGCGGGCCGCCTGGCGGAAGTACTGGGCGAACCCGCGCTGGTCCAGGATAAATTTCTGCGGACCTGGGGCTTTCAGGGAGCTGCCGAGTCGATCTTGCCCGCCCTTTCCGAACGCTCGCGCAGTCTGGTGAAGGCTTACACGGCGGGCGTGAACGCGGCCATGCAGCAGGGCAAGGTGGCCCCCGAATTCCGCATCCTGGGCTACACGCCCGAACCGTGGAAAGAGGTGGACAGCGTGTCCTGGAGCAAGCTGATGGCCTACGATCTGGGCGGCAACATGGACGACGAGGTGCTGAACACCCGCGTCATGCAGCGCCTGGGCCAGCAGGGTCTGAACGAGGTCACGGCCCCCTATCCGGCAGATGGCCCCACCATCCTCAGCGGCGACGAGCTGGCGAAAACGGGAATGAAGCCGGGGGCTGGGCTGGACACGGCCACCCTCTCCACCTCGGCCCTGGCATCCTTGCAAGCGCACCTGAACGCTGCCCGCGAGCTTGGTTTGCAGGCCGTTCCCGGCAAGGGCAGCAACGACTGGGTGATCGGCGGCAGCCGCACCGCCAGCGGCAAGCCGATCCTGGCCGACGATCCCCACCTGGCCCTGACCAGCCCGATGCTGTGGTATCTGGCAGATATTCAGGGGCCGACGCTGAAAGCCATTGGGGCCAGTATCCCTGGCCTGCCTGCTATCGTGATCGGGCGCAACGAGCGGGTGGCCTGGGGCGTCACCAACACCAACCCCGACGTGCAGGACCTGTACATCGAACCCGCCGACGCCAGCTTCACCCAGCGCCAGGAAGTGATCAAGGTCAAGGGCGGCGACGACGTGACCCTGACCGTCCGCACCAGCAGGCACGGCCCGGTGGTCAGCGACGCGGGCGCGGCGGACGTGGGGCCGCGCGTGGCCCTCAAGTGGACGGCGCTGCAACCCGGCGACACCACGATGGACGCCTTCATGGACCTGAATTACGCGAAGAACTGGGATGATTTCAAGACCGCTCTGACCACCTATGTGGCCCCCAGCCAGAACTTCGTCTATGCCGATGTGGACGGCAATACAGGTTATTACGCGCCAGGCAGGGTGCCGATCCGTGACGGCTGGGACGGCAGTCTTCCCGTCAGTGGCGACGGCAGCCGCGAATGGACGGGCTACATCCCCTTCGAGGGCCTGCCCCACACCTACAACCCCGCCGATGGGCTGGTGGTCACGGCCAACAACAAAGTCGTGCCGGACAGCTACGCCTACAACCTGGGCAATATCCGCAACTGGGCTGAGCCGTACCGCGCCGCGCGCATTACCGAACTGCTGACCGCCAAACCGGACGGCCTGACTGTGCAGGACGTGAAAGCGGTGCAACTCGATACCACCAGTCTGGTGTGGCAGGACATGAAAGACGCCCTGCTGGCCACCCAGCCAGACGGGGACCTGAGCCGTCAGGCGCTGGAGCTGCTGCGTGGCTGGGACGGCAACGAGCGTGTGGATGGGGTGGCTCCCAGTATCTTCGAGGCGTGGCTGATGGAGTTGCAGAAGATGGCCCGCGATGAGCTGGGCAATACCACCACCCTGAATAGCCTGAGTGTGCTGAAACAGCTTCAGGGCGACGGCGAACTGTGCCGCGACGAGGCCGTCAGAATTCAGAACTGTGCTGCTGAGCTGAGCGCCAGCCTCAAGACGGCGGTGGATGCCCTGAGCGCGCGTCTGGGGGCCGATCCTTCGGCGTGGACCTACGGCAAGCTGCACCACGTCGCCAGCAACCACCGTGCTTTCGGCAACGTGAGCGCGCTGGCGTGGCTGTTCAACCACGGTGCGCCCACCAACGGCGGCACCAACACCGTGAACGTCGCCCGCCCCGAACAGGGCACCTTCAACCAGACGCACGGTCCCAGCTACCGCCAGATCGTCGATCTGAGTGATCTCAACAAGAGCGTCTTTATCGGCAGTCTGGGCCAGGGCGGCAACCCGCTGGGCGCACATGTCAGCGATCAGCAGCCCATGTGGATTGCCGGGGAATACCTGCCCATGAGTACCGACCTGAAGGACTGGGGTGCGGTGAAGACGCTGACGCTGACGCCAGGAAAATAGGGGAGAGGTGGAGATTTCGCGCCGTCAATAAATGCGAAACCTCCCCTTAGACTTTTGGCCCCCTGGACCCTTAGACTTCCAGACATGCCTGAATTTGACCGCGTGCGCGAGGCCCTTCGCGCCAGCATGAGCGCCTGGGCCACCCTGGAAGTGCGGGGAGACCAGGCGCGCGTCATTCCCGCCCCTGACCTGGACCAGATGGCCCTGCACTTGGAAACCGCCGATCCGCACTGGAGCCTCACCTGGGCCTGCGACAGCGTGCAGCCCCCGGTGGTCCGCGCCCGCCTGACCCTGCTGGGCGTGACCCGCGAGGGCCTGTCGGGCGGCCACACCCTCGACGATGCCAAATGGGCCGCCCTGGCCGACGCTGCCCGCACTTTTGGCGTGGCCCCCGCCGGAGAAATCCCCTGGGTGGAATACGACGCCGAAGACGGCCCCAACACCAGTGATCTGGACGAGGTGACGCCCCTGCCCACCGCGCCCGCCGCTGCCGCCCTGCCCCCGGAACCGCCCCGCGATCCGCAGATGGAAAAGGCGCGCGATCACATCAACGATCTGCTGGAGCAACTCCGCGCCCTGGGCCGGGGCAAGGAGGCCACCCGCTTCATGATGCGCGGTTACGGCGAGAACGTGGAAGAAAGCCGCGCCATCTACAAGGAGATTCAGGCGGTGCTGAAGAGCTGAATCTCCCCAATTGGAGACGACGAAACGCCCCTCTTCCACAGTCGGAGAGGGGCGTTTCGTTGGGCCAGGGTGCGTATTCTCAGCGCACCTTCACTTCCTGATCGAACCACGTCAGCACACGCTCGCGGCCAAAGGGCCACACGTTGACCTGGGCGGCGCGGCCAGCCTCCTGCACGAATTCGGGGAGGGGTCCGGCGTTCTTGGGGGTGGCGGTATAGACGGGTGCGTCGTAGGGCAGCCCGGCAAATTCGCAGGCGCGCTCGATGCCGGTTCGCAGGTCGCCCAGCTCATCCACCAGCCCGCGTTCCAGGCCGTCCTTGCCGCTCCAGATGCGCCCGCGCCCGATCTCGTTGACCTGTTCCTTGCTCAGCTTGCGGCCCTCGGCCACGCGCGAGGTGAAGCGGTCATACACTTCCAGGATGCCGCGCTCGACGTGCTGGCGTTCGTCGTCGCTGTATGGACGGCTGGAGCTGTACATCAGGGCGCGGTCCCGGCCCACCCGTTCGGGGTTCAGGCCCTGACGGCTGTTGAATTCCTGCAAGATCGGCTTGCCGCTGACCACGCCGATGCTGCCCGTCAGGGTGTAGGGCGAGGCGACAATATGTTTCGCGTGCGTGGCGACGTAATACCCGCCGCTTGCCGCGTACTCGCCCATGACCACCACCACGGGCTTCTCGCTGGTAGAGACCTCCCGCCACATCAGGTCCGAGGCCAGCGCACTGCCGCCGCCGCTGTTGACGTACAGCACGATGGCACGGGTGTCCTTATCTTCCTTGGCGCGCTTGAGGGCCGCCACCACCGTATCCGAACCGGCCATCGGGCCGCCCAGCAGCGGCAGGGGTAGCGCATTGTTGCGGCTCTTGCCCGTCACGATGGTGCCGATCACCGGGACCACGGCCACCTTGCCCGCCTTCGGGCTACCGAATTTGCGCGGCATCAGCAAGTCGATCACGGCGGCCAGCGGGCGGGTGCCGGGGCCGACGAGTTCGTCTTCATAGGCGACTTTGGTGATTAATCCCGCTTCCAACGCCCCCTGCGCGCTGGTCAGGTCCCCGGCAAGCCACGCCTGCGCCACCTCGCGGTCCACGCCACGCGCCGCTGCCAGATCATCGGCCCAGGCGGCTTCCAGCCCATTGATGTACGCCGTGAGTTGTTCACGGTTGGCGTCGTCCATGTGGTCCTGCGAGAAGCGGGTCAGGGCGGCCTTGTACTCGCGGATGCGCAGGTTCTCGAACTCGATGCCGTGCTTTTTCAGGAATTCGCCCAGGTAGGTCTGCTCCAGCCCGAAGCCGCCCAGCAGCACGTCCGCCGATTCCGGGGCGGCGATTTCCTTCGCCCCGCTGGCGGCGATCAGGGCGGTCATGGTCAGTTGAGGCAGAAACGCCACCACGCGCTTGTGCTGGGCCAGCCGTCCCAGCATGCCCCGGATGGCGTGCGCGGCAGCGGGGGAGGCCGTGAATTCGCTGATCCGCACCAGCACGCCGTGCAGCCACTCGGCATCCGCCAGCTTTTCCAACCGGGCTTCCAGCGCCTCCAGCGTCTCGGTGCGGCTGAGCAGCGCGGCAATCGGGTTGCTGGGATTGAGTTCCGGGTAGGGGCCAGTCACGTCCAGCACGATCCAGGTGGGGTGTGTCATGCCGCCGGGCAGGTTGGAATCCTTGTTCAGAAACGGGATGTTGAGGGGAGCCATACCCGTAAACTACGCTCCCCGGCGTGAGTTGGTTCCCGGTGGGGCCGTTCACGCGTTGAGGATCTTTTGATCTCGTCGCCCACCGAGATCAAAAAGCCTGCCGCTTGGGCAGGCCAGACGAGCAGCTTTGGAGGCTCAGAAGGTCTTGACGTAGGCGAAGATGTTGGCGATGTCCGCGTCGGTCACCTGGGTCACGGCGAAGCGCGGCATGATGGCGTTCAGCTCGGTGCCATCGGGCAGTTTTCCCTCGCGCAGCACGGTATGGAACTGGGTCTCAGTCCACGACTTGGGACCATTGGGCAGCTTCAGGTTTGCGCCGATGCCGCCGCCGCCGTCCGCACCGTGGCAGCCCGCGCAGTTGCCCGCGTACAGTTCCTTGCCCGCAGAGGCGTCGCCCTGGGTCTCGGCAGCCACGGCAGTCGCGGCGGGTGGCGCGCCCGTGGCCGCCTGCTCATTGCTCTTGGTGTCGGGATCGGTGGGGGTTCCGGCCTGCGCTGCGGTTGCATCGCCGCTGGGCGCACCCTCGCCGCTCATGGCCCCGCCGGGCAGGGCCACCGCGCCGTTCGGGCCGCTGGCAGTGCCGCCCGCCTGATCCTGCTTCACGTTGCCCAGTGCTTCGGGAGCGCCTGCTGCGCCCGTGGCGGCCACGTTGGCGCTGGGCGCGGCCTCGGAAGGCACGATGGCGGATTCCGCCTTCTTTTCCTCGTGTGGAGTGGTGGCGATGCGGTATCCGGCAACCCCTCCGGCCAGCGTCAGGGCCAGCAGCAGCGTCATGGTGACGGCGAACGTGTTCTTCATGGCCCAGAGGTTACCACACGGTCAGGGGGCTTTTGACCGCGCTGGACGGGGCAAAGTGAGCCGGGAACACAATGGTGAAGGCGGCCAGCTGGACCGGCCTCCCCGCCCCACGCGGCTACACTGTCCAGCATGGTTTCCTCGTCTGTGTTTCCTCTGCGGCTGGCCTCGCTGGTGTCCAGCAATTCCGACATCCTGGCGGCGCTGGGGGCCGCGCCGTGGGTGGTGGCCGCCGACTCGCACAGCGACGCGCCGGGTCTGGAGGCCGCCTGCCGCGTCGGCCCCGATCTGAACATCGATCTGGACGCGGTGGCCAGGGCAAAACCTGATCTGGTCCTCGCCAGCCTCAGCGTACCGGGCATGGAACGCGTGGTGGACGGTCTGCACGCGCGCGGTCTACCCACTTTGATCCTCGATCCGGTCACGGTGGCCGACACGCTGGACGACATCCGCCTGATCGGCAAGGCCATCGGGCTGGAGCAGAAGGGGCAGGAGGTGGCCGCGCGGCTGGAGGCGGACCTGTCCAGCCTGCGCGCCGTGTATGCCCGCCCGCCGCGCGTGCTGGTGGAATGGTGGCCCCGCCCGATCATCGCCGCCACGCGCGAATCCTGGGTCACGGAACTGCTGGCCGGAATGGGCGCGGTGAATGCCCTGGAGACGCGTCCCGGACGCAGCACGCCGCTCACGCTGGACGAGGTGCGTGACGCACAGGCGGACCTGATCGTGTGTTCGTGGTGCGGCGCTAAAAAGCTGCGGCCAGAGGTCATCGAGGCGCGTGGTCTGGGGATTCCCGTAATTGCTGTGCCTGAAAGTGGTCTGGGCCGTCCCGGTCCCCGCCTGCTGGAAGGCGCGCAACAGATCGCGGCGGCACTGGAGGGACTGGCTTTAGCGCGTGCCTGAGCCTGTCTGGCTCTGGGCCTCCATCAGTTCCCGCAGTTGAAAGCTGTGGCGCACCGGATGCATCACCGCATGTTCCAGCATGGCGTCGATCCAGTAGTGCATCCCCGGCGAGTAGATTGCGGGTTCCATGTCGGCGTCTGTTACCCCGGCCAGCGGCACACGCCACCATGCCAGCAGCCGCTCCAGGTAGGCTCCAGCCTGCGCTTCCACATTTTCAATATCGGGCATGGGTTTTGACTCTGGGTCCGGCAATCCCAGATGCGCGCACATGCGGATCATGTATATCCTTGACGAGTTCAGTACGTGCCACAGCAGATGCTCCAGCGACTGATAATGCGCGTCCGGCGTGGCGGGCAGCCGCACCTGTGCCGCCTTCGTCTGCTGCCAGACCTCCAGAAACTCACGCATCTTCTCGTCGTGCAACAGCACCAGCGCCCGCGCGGCGCGGGAACGGTAGTCGGTCAGATGTCTGGTCACGCTCCATCTTGACTCCCGAAGAGTTGTGGAGCATCGGCCAGAACGCCTAGAGCATCAGTCATAACGAGACTGTTTTTATGACCGAGCGAGGCGAGTAGATTTTGCAGGGCAGGGCGGACTTGCAAAGCTGCGGAGCAGAGAATGGAGTCGCCGGAAGTCTTTTTTTCCGGCGACTCCATTCGCAGTAGTCCGGAAGGTTTCAAGCAGCCTTGACCCCCAGGAGCAGCAGGTCGGCGATCTGTGGGGCGAATTTTTCGCAAGTCAGATCGC
>NZ_MSTI01000123.1 GCF_001949125.1 Deinococcus marmoris | reverse complement strand
CTGCGTCGATCCCAATGATGCTCTCCCTGCCCAGACACTGCTGATCTTGCATCTGCAAGATCAAACTGGTGTTCAACTCCACCCACGGCATTGGTTTCTGGAACCAGGCGCGATGGGTTCGCTCAGATGGCCCGCCATAGCGGGCCAGATTGGTGAAATTCAGTCGTCCAGGAACGACCAGCCACAGCACCAACAGCACCTGAAGATAGGCGGCCTGGGTGGAACGCAGGCTGGTTCCAGGGAGCAGGGCCGCTAGAATCTGGCTGGGGGTCGTCCGTTTTGTTGCCACACATCAACATGGACGATCCCCACCCCATTCGTCAAAAACCTTCCGGAGTACTGTATGAAAGACTTGCACTAAAGTGCATGGCTCATACCCAGCGGTTTCGGAGAGTTGAAGCGTTACGCCGTTCTGAGAGACACCACCCTGGGCTTGCAGGCCGAGAAAGACGCCCTGGGAGTAGAAATTAAAGGGGCCATGCTGAGCGGCGCGCGGCCAGAGTGCGAGCTGTACCGCGCCCGCTTGCAAACCACCCGTACCCCGACGTATCCGGTAGACCGCTTCCGCGAGGTCTACGGGGACGCGGCGACATTTGAGGCAGCCAGGATTGACAACAGGCGGGTCAAGGAGCTGGTCAAGGCCGGGGATCTGGACGGCGCACCACTGGAGAATATCGCCCTGATGACTGACAGCCATGCCCTCTATCTCGTGTCCAAGACCCAGGAGGCGGTTTGAGTCTCTGGTATTTTCTATATGCAACCCAGTTTAAGGCGTTTCGGTGATTGCCTAGACTGAGCATCAATTCGAGCTGCGCTCACCTCTTCGAGGGCAGCGGCAGCGTGTCAGGCGTGACCTTTCCGGGCACGCCTGATTCCCATTCGAGCTTCGCCTGTCCGCCGATCAACTGCTCGGCGTGGTTTCGTCGGTCCTCATTGCTGCTCATCACGGTGGTGACGGGGTTAAAGCCCTTCTTGAGTGACAGCCTGATGGTGTGATCAAGTGTTCCCTCGCCGGGCGTGCCCATATCAGTCTTGCAATTTTGCGTGTACTTGATGGTGGAGTCTCGGTCGGCGTAAATCAGTTTGCCGGTGCTGATCTGGGTGACCAGTTGATTTTTTGAGACTTCGCGTTCTGTCGGTTCAGCTAGGGCCAGCCTCGATTGCTCGCCTGCCGTATCGACCATGACGCCGAACCGCACTGTGGCGAGTTTGACTTCAGGATCGCTGACGCTCAGTTCCGAGGTGGTGCAGTTGCGACGTGGCACGCTCAGATACAGGAAGAAGTCGCTCACCGCTTCGAGCTTTTCCGGGATCTTTCCGGTCAGATCCAGCTCGAAGACCCCGCCGGTCTGCACCGGGGCGCTGGCGAGTCTCTCCGCTCCGGCGAAGGCCTGGATGGTGGTCTTTAGGGCGGGCCAGGGACTGCGCTCGGCGTTGGGCAGGTCCATGTGCAGGCCGTATTCGTCACTCCAGAGCGGATCACGGATGGCGACGGAGGTGGTGTCGTGCAGCACACCGCCCACCTGGGTCACGGGAGCGGCGCTGTCCTGCGCGTCTCTGGGGGTGCAAGCGGTCAGGCACAGTGGACACAGCAGGGCGAGCAGCGGGCGGGCGTTCGGGATCACCTGCTCACTCTGCCGCAACCCGCGCAGACTGAACTGAACCAAATCCAGCCCGCTCTATTTGGAGGGAATCACTCGCAAGGGTTGCGCCACCGCTGCCAGCCCGATCACATCAGGCAAGGCGGCGGCATTGACGCGGGCAGCGCTGGTGTGGGCGTAGATTGTCGTCGTCTGGATGGACTTACGGCCCAGCAACGCCTTGATTTCGTCCAGCGTGCGGCCCGGTTGCGACAGCGCGTTGGCGAGCGAGTGGCGCAGTTTGTGCGGCGAGACTTTGGCCACGTCCAGCCCAGCGCGGCGGGCGGCGCGTCCATCACGGCCCGGATGCTGCGCGCCTGCATCTGCTGGCCGTACCGCTTGCCAGACAGCGGAGACCAGACCCACGCGCTGAGCGGGTTCCCGCGCATCCGGCGCTCTCTGAGCCAGTGCATCAGCGCCGTCCCAGAGCATCAGCGCCGTCTGGGCCGCGGGCGACAGCGGTTCCCGCCTTTCCTTATCGCCGTTGCCGATCACGCGGATCGCGGCGGGCTGGCTCTCCTGATAATCAATCAAGAAAGGCTCATCCTGCGTTCCGGGGAGCTGAGCTTCCCAATACCCGGCAGAATTCACCCACTCCGTTCGGGCAAAAATGAATCACTCTTTTGACAAAGGTTCTAATGCAGACTGCCACTTACTGCATCAGGTAAAAGACAGTCAGGAGGGGCCTTTCACCTTTATTCTCACCTGAATTTAAAGAGACAATGTCGGCGTTGCCGTCTCCATCTGTCGGGCTGGGGAAGCGCAGGCGATATTGTGAGCGGGTGCGCCCCGCGCTCACATCGGCCTGAACGGCGCTGCCCACGGAGAGGGCGTAGTTTGTGATTTTCGACTTCTTCATGGGGTCGGTAATAGAGCTGAGGGCCGCCGTATTAAAGTCAGCGCTCGTCAGGGCAGCTCCGTAGTTGACAGGCTCCATCATCAGCGCGTCCGGTCCGACACTCAGATCTGTGTAGGGCGTTCCTTCAATCAGGGTTTGCTCAACGATCATCATTGCGCTCTCAATGCCTTTGTGTGCGGCGGGAAGGCCGCTCAGGTCAAAGCTGAGAAAACTGCGGTACGCGGCATTGTTCTCACTGGCGTCACCGTCTCCCACCCGGAGTCTGTCACTGGTCGTGTTGACAGCGCCGTCCCCGCGCACCCAGCCGTCCAGTGCCGCCGTACCCCACACATCGTACGCGAGCATCCTAAAAGTCTTGAAACTGCTGCTCTTGAGCGGCAGCGCGTTGCCCGCGACATCCTGAGCAGCGTGGGTCAGTTTGAAGGCATAGATCCTCGCTGCCGCGCTGTCGTAGTAGAGGTCTTGGTTGGGATTGATGGTCAGTACCGTGCCGTCTGTATTCCAGCTAAAAGTCACCGCATCGGCGGGCAGGTCGGTGGACTCATACGCCGCCTGGGTCACCGCCTGATTCATTTTCTCGCTGAAAGTCACCACGATCTTGGTGTTCTTGGAGACGCCTTTGGCTCCGTTGGCAGGTGTGATTGAAACAACCGTGGGGGCGGTGAGGTCCGGGTCAGGCACAGGAGCGGGTGTGCCCCCACCTCCGCAAGAAGCGAGGCACAGGGTGGCCGTGAGGAGGGCGGTCATTTTCAGGATGGCGTGCATGGTGTTCTCCTTGCGGTGGATCTGAGAAATTAGGGGGACAGGGCTGCTGACGCCCTGGGCTGAAATGGTCTGTGGCCTTGCTGAAAGACACCGTACAGAAGGGAGGATGATCAGGCCGTGATCGAACTGGGAGCAGGTTATGATCGGCCACCTGGCTCACGGGCCAGCAGAGCTTCAAAGCTCTGCTGATCAGGGTTGAGATCGCACGCCGAGGCCCGCTCCTGGCCTTGCCCAGAACGAAACTATGATGGTCATTGGGCTTATCGGCCTGCTTGACGCCAGACTGAGGTACATCCAAAACTGAACACCCTCATCATTTTGGTCACGCCACTTCTTAGAAATTGGGCGTGGCCAACGCCTGCTGGCGTCCGGGTCTCAGACTGATACACAGATCGTCCGGCCAGATCACGCCTGGGTTTTTCGCGCGCAAGGTCCAGAGGTGTGCAAACGGGCACCGAACCGTTGTCAAACCCACACCGCGCCCAGTGTTTCCAGTCTCGCCTGCCAGCCCTTGAACTGGAGTTGGGCGTTGGCATCGTCGTCCCCACCCACAGATGTCCACGGCACTGAGCTGTAAGTGGGCAGTCCAGGGAGGCTCAGGGCGTGTCCAGCACGCGGATGCCACAGGTGGTGTACGGGCAGGCCCGCTTGTTGGCGTCGATTCTCGACGAGTCGGCTCAGTTCTGTGGCCTGCCACACCTGATCCTGCTCGCCGCTGACCAGCAACACTGAACCGTCGATGCGCTCCACTGGAATGGTGGCGGACAAGACCTCTTGTGGGGAAGCCGCCGCGACGGCTTCCCGGTGCGCTGGGGTCATGCTGTAAGGGCCAGGACCCGCGAACAGGGCGTTCCAGTCGGTGCGGTAAGCGATATAAGGCAGTGGCTGACCGTCCAGAGACCACGACGACATCGCCTGTCCAGCGGGGAAAGTGCGCGTCCGGTCAATCCCCTCGAACACCAGCCCACCCGGTGAGAAGGCGGCCACCGCCCCAACGGACTCTGGAAAGGTGGCAGCAATCAGGAGTGCGGCTTCTCCACCCTTGGACGCCCCCGTGATCCCGATGCGCTGCCCTGCCACTTCCGGTTGCGCCCGCACAAAGGCAATGGCCTGCTGGAAGTATTCCAGCGGAATGTTGATCAACTGCTCGGGCAGGTCCGTGTCCGGGACGCCGAAGTAGGCGAGGCTCAGGGTCAGGAAGCCCTCGGAAGCCAGCAGCGCGCCTTCCATGTCGTACAGGCCACCTTCCGAACCGCCCAGACGGATGCAGGCTCCCCGCAGGGGCTGATCGATGGGGGGGCGAAACAGGGTCCCCACCAGCCCCTGCTCACGGACTGGGATCTCACGCAGGTCTGGACGGCGCATCAGGCGGCGCGTAGAACCTTGAGCCAACAGCGCACCGTCCAACGTCACGGACACCGTGACGTCATAGCCGCCAGCAGGTGGCTCGAAGTAAGCGGGCGACAGGTTCGGGCGGGGCCGCAGGCTCCACAGCAGGCCGCCGGGATCGGTGTTGTTGTAACTGCCGCCAAGGGGAGCCTGCTCGCTCAGATCCAGAGAACCGTTAGGCGTTGTCATGAATGTTGCTGCCGACTGCCAGCGCTCCCTGTGCTGGTCCACCGTCTGGGCCGTGACCTGAACTTCGCCGGACGGGGGCAGCCCTGAAGCGGTGATCTCGAAAGGAGCGGTGGCCAGGTTGTGTGGGGAAAGTTGAATGGGCATGGGGCACCTCCCCGGCCCGCGTGGGCCGGGTGAATGAAGGCGATGGATTAGTTCAGAAAAAAGCCGAGTTCGGTCCCGTCCGGGGTTCCCAGGGTGTACGACGTTTCAGGCTGGTGGCCTGCTTGACTGGCCGCCAGATACAGTGCGCCAAAGGTGGCACTGAAGGTGTGCCAGGTGCCGGGATGCAGCGCACAGACGACACTCACGGCTGGAAGATGGATGCAACGAATGCGCCCCTGTCCGGTCAGAACGCGGTTCACGGGCAAGCAGACTTCGGTCTGGAGGGGGCCGCTGAAGTATTCCTGGCTGTGGTACAAACCGAAATCGCCTCCTGTGATCTGGACGTCTGTCGCCTGCGCCTGTTCGTGCAGTTGCGCGACGCTGTGAACGTAGGAGGCATGGAAGGTTTCGGCCTCAGCGCTCATCGTCAGGCTCAGGACCTGCTGGGCAGGCCACTGTCGGTACTGCGCGTCCACGGCGGGCAGCGCACGTTGTCCTTCAAGGACGCGGCCCACGTCCAGCAGCATCTGTCGTCGGGCCTCAAACTGTTCGAGCAGCCGCCGCTCGTGACGTTCCAGGATCGCAGTGACCTGAACAGGTGCAGCCACCAAAAGAGCGGAGAGATCACTCAGCGGGAGATCCAGTTTGCGCAGGGCCGCCACCTGTTGACCCAGCGGAATTTGCGTGGGCAAGTAGTAGCGGTAGCCGCTCTCCTGATCCACCTGGGCAGGGAGCAGTACGCCGCTGTCGGCGTAGAACCGCAGCGCCGAGACGCTCAGGCCGACGAGCTGGGCGAACTGGCCGATGGACAGCAGTTTCATGGTCACCTCCACGCCTGAGTGTGGGCTCTCAAGCGGCTTGAGAGTCAAGGCCGTCCAGTTGGGGGACGGGCGGTAGAGGGGGTAAAACACCTGTCGACAGCTCAGCGCGGTGCCTTCCCGGTAAGGCCATTACCAGCAGTCAGGTGCGGCTCATGCCTGTGGCTGTAGAGGGCATCCAGCGGCGGGTGTGTTGACTCTGGTAGGGGAGTCACCCCCGCCCAGCATGCCAGCCTTCGGAACTGGTCCCCGACTCGATCTGAAAGGGTTAACGTTTTCCGCTCAACCTTATAAACAAGACGGCACCCATCCTCCTAAACTCTCCTGACAGCAAAAAGGAAATGGGCAAGCAGACAGGACTGACGTGCAGCCTGCGCTTTTCCTTCGGAGCTGCATGGAGGAAAAATGCAAGCAAAAAACCACCAGTTGCCTGACAGCCATGTTCTTTTGCCAGCCTCTGTCCCCACGCGTCGCCGCTCGACGGGCTGGCTGCTGCTGGCCGCACCCCTGCTGTTTGCCTGCGGTCCAAGTGACACCCTGCTGCCGACAGAAAAGCCGCCCATAGAACAGCCCCCCAAGGAAGAGCCGCCGAAAGAAGAGCCGCCCAAGACGCCTGATCCGCTGCCCGCAGGCACGCTGGACACCACCTTCGGCACGCAGGGCACGGCCAATATTGGCGGCCTCAGCGCCGTCACGGAGCCGGATGGCGGTGTCGTCTATGTCTCGCAGGACACCGATTCCAAAACGTTCACCCTGACCCGGCTGCGCGCGGATGGCACCACCGTCAAAGCCCCAGCCGTGGCGGGTGACCTGCAACTGGCCGACTCGCCGGAAATCGGTCTCCGGTATTCGAAACATCAAATTCTGCTGCGGCAGCAGGACGGCAAAATGGTCCTGGTGGGGCGGCGAGACACCAGCCTGGTGATTCTCCGCTTCAATGTCGATCTCAGCCTGGACAGCGGCTTTGGCAGTGGCGGTCAGGCCATTTTCTCGGTGGCCAGTCACCCGTTCGGCAGCGTGAATTCAGTGGTTCAGCAGGCAGACGGCAAATTGGTCATCGCGGGGTCTGCGGGCAACGGCGGTTCTCTAACCGATGTGGCGCTCGTCCGCCTGCTGCCCAGTGGACAACCAGACACCAGTTTTGCTCTGGGCGGGCTTTCGGTGATTGCCCTTCCCTCTGATGGAACCACTTCGACGCCCACCCGCAATAACAGCGCGGAATCTGTGGTGGTGCAGCCAGCCGGCAAGCTTGTGGTGTTCGTCAGCGGCCAATTTGAGGCAAATGAAGTCCCACGAATCATCCGTTTGAATGCCAATGGAAATCTGGACACGGGGTTCGGAAAGGACGGCGTTGTCTTCACGGGTGCCAATTATCCAAGAATGAACCAGATTGCCCTAGAAGCGGACGGCAGCATTCTCAACGTAGGCGCGGACGGCAGAGTGCTGACCGTGCCTCTGATCTACCGCGTCTCACCTGACGGCAAAACCGTCCAACGCTTTGACTATCCCGATCAATTCGCCAGGCTCCAGAATCCGGGTGATACCGCCGAATTCACGGACCTCAAGGTGCAGGCTGGGGGCAAGATTTATACCAGCGGCTACATCCGGGTCTACGTTTCCCAGGACGGCGGCAAGACCTACAACGAAGACGCGTCGAACTTCCTGGCCCGTCTCAACGCCGATCTGACGCTGGACAAGACGTTCGGCACTGGTGGCATTCTCAGAACCCCGCTTGTCTTCGGGGATAGGCTGCTGGAACAGCCGAACAAGATGCTGATCTACAACACCGCCCAGACCGTTCGCTACTGGCGATGAAATCGGGGTGAGTTGAACGTTCACTGCAATGTTGGCTGCCGTGACCCAGATTGACGGCAGCCAGCAGCGTGCAGGTGTGCAACGTCTGAACTGCCTGTCCATATCAGGGGCTGGACATGACCTGTTAAATTCTGCCCGGAGCGCAGATTTCTCGGGGCATGCCCACTTCACTCCAGGACTGGCAATCGGGCGTCCATACGTATGGCCCAGAGTGAGCTTGACGATCCCCTGCCCCCGCTGATCTGACGTCAGGCTGGGGTATAGCCTGCCCGAGGGAGGGACAGTCAGGCGGACAGGGCAAAAATCTGCTGCCAGCCCAGCTCAACGCCTTCTTGGTCACCCCGTTTACCGGAAGTCAGACCACAGTGATAAATTCGGGTGTCCCTCGGGCAGGCCTTTTGGATCACGCCAATTACTGGAAGACCCCTCGAACGCCGGATGGGCCTCGCCTGGCAAAAGTCGGAAAGACCGGAAGTCAGAAATCACAACGTTCACCAAGCATTCGGTCCAGGCACTCATTCAGCGAGAACAGGTTATGGTGGCCCTGACCTACCTGCGGCGACTGGGCAAGCTGGGCATATGAAGATGTTCCTGACGTCCCGCAGGGCAGCCATTGCCGTCCAATTGCATGATCGTCTTTTCGTCTTTGGAACGTCTGAGAAAGGGAAGTCGTACTGGAAGGCAATGATTCCAGCTCGACTTCTTCCCTGCGGCTTGACCTTCCTGCTCCTCCTGTCCGCCTGCACCCGCCCGGTGCAGGCCCAGGAAGAGCAACGGAACGAGGCATTGGCGTACCGCTACATGGCCCGGTGTGTCCAGTCCATCGAACGACGCCGGGTTCAACCCGGCACCCCACAGCTCCAGCTCCCCAGAGCACTGGATGGACAGAGCTGTGAGGGTCCAGTCCTGGGCAGTTACGCCATAAGCACGACCAGATCTGCTCTCGTAAAAGGCAGTGTCATCCGGCTGGACCCCAGCCGCCTGAGCGACTTCACCCTAGAGGTTGAGACCCTCGATGGCCACACGCTGACGTATAAGGACCGTGGCAAGGTGGCCGCCGCCGCAGAGCAGGCGGGGACCTTCGGCCCTGACAATTCAGGCCAGGTGGTTCCTGTTGATCTGGACGACACCGAGCGCGATCCGAATGGGGCCAGGATTCAGATTAAGCCTTGAATGGTGTTGTCTCAGCGCAACCCCCACGCGTGTTCTACGGCGGCATAACCTTGGGGATCAACTATCTTCAGCTCAATGCGATTGTGCGGTGTTTCTGGCCTGGACGCGAAATACGCCTCTGTCAGGACCGCGAAGTATTCCCGAACGTCCACCACTGCGGGGGAGGCTGCTTCCGCACCATATCTGCCCTGTGTGCGGGCCGCCTTGAAGGCTTTGAGAATGCCGGGATCCTGACGCTTCAACTGGCGGTCATCGTAGCCGTGCGCCAGCTCGTGCAGCAGAACCGAATACTGGCCGTGGGAGCGAATGAACCCGTAAACATCCGAGATCACGATTGCCCCCGCCCGCTGTTTGATTAGTGGCGGACGGTCTGAGCGTTGCTCCTGCCAGTAATACATGGCCAGGGTAGTACTCATGGTCGTTGCATCCAGGTTTGGATCTGGGTCGATCCAGATCCGAATAGGGCGCAGGACCGCTTGCCCAGAGGGAGGCAAAGCGTTCATGGCGGCAGTGAGCTGTTCTTCAAGTCGCCACATGATCCGGTCTTTGAGTTCTGGATCGGCCTCAAGACTGGGGGAGATGAAGGTAGAAAAGCCTGCCAGTTGGACGGCAGTAAAACCTGCCGGGCCTTGACGCGCCACAACGGCTTCCCGGTACCGCCAGCCGATGCCGAGCAGGAGAAGACCGACAGCGGTACAGATGAGCCAGGTCTGCCGTCTGCGTAAGGCTCGTTTTGAGTCTGGGGATGCTGCTGAAACCATCGAATTCTCCAGGGTGATGCGTTCACTTCAGCTACGTGCCCAGCGACACTGGGGTTGCTTAATCACAGTGATGAAGCGGGCTGACCCTCATCGCCCGGATCTGGCAAAGGTCTGAAACTCGTGCAGCTTGGTGCGAGTTTCTTTAGATCTCAATCTGACATCCCGGCCTGACCGTCAAGCTGCTGACCTCAGCGACACCCGCGCTCTTTGGCGGCTTCCCACTCCATACCTCTTCACCAGAGCCAGGGTCAATGCAGGGTGGCCCGCACGCCTTCCGTATCTGCTGGCCGCTGCTGTTCCAGAACCTGGCTCGCCGGAGGCCAGGGGTCCCGCACCCAGGGGCTGTCGGCGTCCTCAAGAAGCCAGCGCACCGTCTGGGCATAGCCCTTGTTTCTGACCCCATCGATGACCCCCCCTGACTTCCAGAACTCCGCTCCTGCCCGGAAACTCTGCCCATAGTGCGCCCAGTCCCGGAATGCCGCGTCCCGCGCCACCTGACGGCACTGTGCCAGTACCCGCCAGCCCTGCGCTTCACTCAGATACCCCAGCGCCACGCCCTGAGCGGCAATGTCCACCGCCCGCGCCAGATCGAAGGCCAGTCCACCTACCTCGCCCACCTCACGTTCCCACTTGCGCACCACGGCGGCCAAGCGCTTGTTGAGGTCACTTGTCCTACCATCCGCCTGCAAGTGCTGACGCACCGCCTGATAGGGGGTGCGGTGGCCGCTGTCCAGCAGCCAGGCCAGACTGGACATCACCGAGGTTTGATCGGTGATCTCCCAACCCTCCACCAGGGACCGACGCAACTCGTCTTCCTTTCCGGCTGGCGGCGTGAACTGGTAGAAGTACTCCAGCGGGCGGCCCGAGGCCGCGTCCTCAAAAATCTGAATCCAGAGCTGAGCGAAGGGAGCGCGCAGGTTCAGCGCAAAGCGCTCGGCTTCACCTAAAGACAGGGCCGCCGTCTCCACCACCTGTTGGCGGTTGGCCACCTGCTCAGCTTCCCGCGCTTCACGCTCGGTTTTCTCTTGGGCCAGTTCCTCGTTGGCCTCCTGAACGCCCTCACGCGCGCCTTCGAGCATCGCCTTGCCGGCCCACCAGACGAAGGCCAGAACGATGCCCACCAGGACGGGAATCACCAGTTGCCACAGGGTCACGCGCGCAGCATACCGTCAGGGCTGGAGAGTGGACGGCAGACTGACCCGGCGGATCCCCTGTGCTGATTCCTTTCCTGAACTGGCAGAGCGCGCCGCTGTTCCCTTCACATCTCGATTGGTTGGGCATGGCGACTCTTGCTGCTCTTGTGTGGAACGTCAAAGGCACCCTACAGGGTGCCTTCCTTGGCCACTTGTTCCCCTTAAAGAATGTGCTGAGAAGCTTTTGCGGCCTTCTGGTCATGGCCCTCAGTGACAGACCCGCTGGTTCCCAGCAGCGCCTCGGAGACGTTCATCTGTCTCCCTACCAGCTGGACTCCAGGTGATGCCATGGCCAATGAGATGCTACTGGAGGCCAGTAAAGCTCAGTCCAGTTTCGCGCACCACTGTCGCGGCCCCCGTCGCCGTATTCAGCGTCAGCACCTGACCACTGCCCGTCAGGGCGTACAGGGCGCTGCCCTGGAACTTCAGGGCAAACAGGTCCGTCTTGCCCGTCCCGCCGATCACTGTGGCTTGGCCTGTGGCCGGATCGATGCGGGCCAGCGAATCGGGAGAAAAGAGGGTGGGCCGGACCGTGCCGTAAAGTTGCCCGGCAGCGTTGAAGGCCAGATCGCCGCTGGAAAGGGTGCCCAGCGGACCGACAACGGTGGCTTGCCCCGTGGTTTTGTTGATTTTGTAGAACTGGCCGCCCGTGGAAGCGCCGTACAGGTTGCCCGCAGCATCGGCGGTCAGCGCGTTGATGTCGCCTGCGCCCAGTGCGCCCACCGTGCTGACCGCGCCATTGCTCAGGCTGATGCGGACCAGATTGCTGAAGGTCACGCCATACAATTCGGTCCCGTCCAGTGCCACGTCAGTCAGAGACTGGCCGCCCTTCAGATCGAACTTTTTCTCGTCCTGACCCGTGCCGCTCAGGACAATGCTGTACAGCGCGTTGCCCGTGACGGCATACGCACGGGCGTCTCCGGGGGGTGGATTGCCGGGGCCGCCATTGTCTTCTTTGGGCGGCGTGGTTCCACCGCCTCCACAGGCGACGAGCAGGGTGGCACTAAGACCAGAGAGCAACAGCAGTTTTTGCATGGGCCATTGTGGCTGACGGCTGAGAGCCACAGAGCAGCGGGGCTTCAGGAAACGTTGATCACGTTTGCCACAGCATCAAGGGCAATTTTGACCTCGTGGTGATGTTGGGCACCGGGGAACCGTCACCGCCCGCCGCTCTCCTCCCTGACATGCCCAGGAGGGCGGCCAAAGCAGCGTGGAGGCTGGGATTTTTAATCCCAGCAGAAGTGAGCAGGAATTTCATCGTTTCCCTCCCTGGAGGGTGGTGGGAAGCCGCAGGATGCGGGCGCTGCGCTACTCCACCACCAGATTCTCGAAGACGCCGTCCAGCACTTCCTGAACGAACGCGCCCGTCACGCCCGCCTTCTCCCCGAACTGTCCGGTCACCCGGATACTGGGAGCCTGCGCCACCCGGAAGATCACTTCCGTTTCCTCGCCGTATTTATCCTGAATCCCTCGCTCCACTTCTGGACGCAGCGCCGCGATGACGCGCTCTGGGTCCGGCCCTGGTTCCTTGATGGGCTGGCCCTTCTCATAGCGAATCTTCTCCGGAAAGACCATGCGAATCTCGATCTGGCGCGTGTATCCCGTGGTTTCTAAGTCGGTCTGATCCTCAATAGGCTCGGTCATCCGTTGTCCACCTCCTCCCTATCTTGACACGAGACAAGGAAATGGTGCAAGCTGTCACCATCTTCTTGATCCTCGTCAAGAATCGAGGTGAGATTGCATGCCCCCAGACCTGACCCGCACCCGCACCGCCATCCTGAACGCCGCCCTCCAGCTCGGGGTGAATGCCACCCTGGGCGCTGTCGCAGCGCAGGTGGGCGTCAGCAAACAGGCGGTCAGCCTGCAGGCAGGCATCCTGCGCAATCTGGGCTATCTGGAGCCGAGTGCGGAGCGGTACGCTCCGCTGATCGCCACGGACCGGGCCAAGGTGGCCCTGGGACACGGCCTGCCCATTTACGGCTCGATTGCGGCTGGTCCACCCGGACTGGCCGAGCAGTCCCCCGACGATTACACGCCCAGCCTGGAAACCCTGCTGGACATGCGAAACGGCGATTTCCTGCTGCGCGTGCGGGGCGAGAGCATGACAGGGGTGGGTGTGCTGGACGGCGACTACGTGATCGTGCGGCCCACCACGGAGGTTCACGACGGGGAGGTGGCGGTGGTGTTGATTCCGGGTGAGGAGGCGGCCACCCTCAAGCGGCTGTACCACTTCCATGATCAGATCGTGCTGATGTCCGAGAATCCGGACATTCCGCGCATGACCTACCCGGCGGAGCAGGTCCAAGTGCAGGGCAAGATGGTGGGCCGGGTAGGGGTGGGCGTACCGCGTGTCAGCGCCCGCTGGTCATAGCCAGATGCCTCTGGCCTGCGTGAATCTTTCACCGTGGCCGTTGACCCTGCTGGCCCGTCAGCATCCCGGTATTCCCGTGGCGGCCTTGAGTGAATCCCGGCGCGTGCTGTATGCCAGCCCGGAGGCTATGGAGGCGGGGGTCCAGCCGGGAATGCGCGATATCGCGGCACTGAGCCGCTGCCCAGAACTGCATGCCGAAGTGATCTCTGCGCCGTCAGCGGTTGCAGCCTGGGCGGAACTGCTCGAAACGCTGTACGCGCGGTATTCGGACCGGGTGGAGGAACGAGTCCCAGGAACCGTCTTTCTGAAGATCAGCGCCCCCGCCGCCCGTGAACTGGCTGCCGCCCTGCATGCCCCTGTCGGCCTGGCCAAAAGCTTGGAAGTCGCGCACCTCGCCGCCCTGCGCGCAAAGCCTGGCGAGGTCCGCGAGGCGGGCTGTGGTGCGGCGGAGAAAGCATTCCTAGCGCTGACTCCTGCTGCCCATCTGGAAGTGATCGGCCTGACCCCGGCGCACATCGAACGGCTGGCTTTTCTGGGAGTGCGCGGCCTCGCGGATCTGATGAAGTGGAGCGCGGCACACTGCGAGGCGTTTCTCGGCGTGGACGTGGGCAAGCGGGTCAACCGCTTTCTCAAAGGCGAACGCACAAAAGCCGTGCAGAAGTATGTGCCAGGACGGGTGATCGAGGCGCGCATGGGCCTGGACTCACCGCTCTACGAACCCAGCGAGGCGGATGTGATTTTCTCGGAGCTGCTCCCCTCAATCCTGGCCGAGCTGCGGGGCCGCGCCGCCGCGTATCTGACGGTGCAGGCCGACACGCTGGGCGGACGGCTCTCCGCCACCCGCAAGCTCAAAGGCTCCCCTGATCCAGCGGGTCTGCTGCGGATCGCTGGACTGGCCCTGAACGACTCAGGCGCACTTCCATTGGGTGTCGAGGCGCTGACTATCCAGCTCTCTGGCATTCAGCAGCCGGGCCGCATGGTGGGCCTGTGGGCGTCTCTGGCTGAGCTAGAGGTGACGAAAGACGTGCTGGACCGCTTTCCCGAAGCGCTGGTCAAGGTGCAATGGCTCGATCCCTACGCCTATGCCACCGACGCCCGATACCAGTGGGTGGACTGGTTGACGGGAATGGTGCGGCCTACAGCCATGACGCCCCGGCAGTCGTGGAAACCCGCATTGACCCGCACGCAGGCGCGTCAGCAGGCCGTGGAGCGGATGGCACTGTTCTTTGAAGCCGTGAAGCCATGAAAGCGGTGCAGCAGACCATCACGGTGAGCCTCACGGCTGCGGGCGAGTTGCAGCGCATGGTCTGGGCGGGCCGCGCCTACCCTGTTCAGGGCGTGCTGGACCAATGGCGGTACGGCGGGCGCTGGTGGCTGGGCGAGGCTCCCCGGACCTGCTATCTGGTTCAGGCGGGCGAGCTAATTGCCGAACTGCATCACGAGGACGGCGGCAAAATCTGGTGGCTGGCCCGGCTGGTGGACTGATGCAACGTCCATTGTCCACGCTGCTGACGTGTCAGAGCTACTTTTCAGAGGGGCGCAGCACCGTCAGCCCCCGGCGACTGGTCAAGCTCGCAACAGCGCGCGGTTACGGCGCGGTGGGCCTGGCCGACTGGTGCAGCGTGGCCGGGGCGGTAGAACTGTGCGAGGCCGCAGGTGAAGCGCAGCTTAAGGCCGTGATCGGCGTGACGCTGCCCGTGCGGTTTCCCGCGCCCCCCAGATCGAAAGAAGCCCACGAGACCTTCCCGCTGGTTCTGCTGGCGAAGGACCGGGAAGGCTACGCGCGGCTTTGTGAACTGATCACCCAGGTTCATCTGAGTCCTTTGGACGGACTGCCGCTGGAGCGCGTGCAGGCAGCGGCCAGTCACGGCGATCATCTGGCCTGCCTCACGGGGGGCCGTGCAGGCTTTCCCACTGTGCTGGGCGAGAGAAGAGAAATTGCGCGAGCAACAGCGTATCTGCGGACCCTGCGCCAATCCTTCCCGTTCGATCTGTACCTCCAGCTTTTTCACGGCGCAGCGCCGAACGAACGGAGAAGATTAGAGTACCTGCGTGGTCTGGCCCGAGACCTGGAATTGCCCACGGTGGCCGCTCCCGAGGTCAACATGGGCGCTCAGGACGAGTACCCGCTGCTCGATGCCCTGACCTGTGCCCGCCTGGGAATCGACGTGCAGGTTCCTCATGCCGAGCGTCCCCGCAACGACGCCCGCCACGTCGGCACGCCGGATGACTGGGGCGCGCTGCTGCCGTTTCCCGACGCCCTGCTCAACGCCCAGCAGCTGGCTGACACTTGCGCCCTGGACCTGCGCCCGAAGCGACTGCACGCCCCGGAGCCGAAGCTCCGGGTGTTCCAGACACCACAGGAGGCGTTGGAGGAGCGCGCATTTGCGGCTCTACCCCTGCGCTACCTGCCCGATGCCAGACCAGCGGCCCAGACCCGTTTACAGCAAGAACTCGCCACAGTAGGAACGCTGGAGATGGCCGGATTCTTTCTCACTGCTGCCGAGGTCACTGACTACTGCCGAGAGCATGGGATTCTCGCGGCTGGGCGGGGATCGGCGGCAGGCAGCGTCCTGTGTTATCTGCTGGGGATCACCCTGTCAGACCCCATTAAACACAATCTGCTGTTTGAGCGTTTCCTCCACACTGGGCGCGCGTCCATGCCGGACGTGGACATCGATATCGCCAGCTCGCGTAGAGATCAGGTGCTGAGCTGGGTGGAGGCACGCTGGGGCGGTGAGGGCACCGGGGAAGCGATGGTGGCCAACAAGATCACCTACCGCCTGCCCAGCGCCGTGCAGGATCTGGGCCGCGCCCTGGGCCTGCCACCAGAGTTGCGGGACCGTCTCTCACGCGCCCTGGGCCGCGATTACCGCCACAGCCGCCCCCACCGGGCCAGGGAAGCAGTCGTGGTGTTCGCAGAGGTGCTGGGCGAGGCCCCTGTCAAAGAGGCTTTGCTTTCCTTGCTGGAAAAGATTGAGCCAGGCTTTGTGCGTCACTTGGCCCCCCACTCCGGCGGCGTGGTGTTGAGCGCCAGTCCGCTCACCCATTACTCGCCCCTGACCCGTTCCAGCGGTGGTATCCGCATGCTGACCTTTGATAAGGACGACGTGGAGAAGCTGGGCCTGATCAAACTGGACCTGCTGGGCTTACGGATGCTGGCCGCCCTGGAGCGGGCACGCGAAGAAGTGATGCGCCTGACGGGCCAGTGGGTGGAGTACGGCGATCTGCCCGACGATCCTGCCGTGTGGGAGCGAATCGCCAGTGGGGACACACTCGCCATCTTCCAGATCGAGAGTCCGGCCCAGGTGCAGATGACGGCCCGCTTGCAGCCGAAAAACATGACCCAGCTCGCCCATCAGATCGCGCTGGTGCGCCCCGGCCCAATTCAATCTGGCACCGTTCACCCGTATGTCCGGCGGGCCAGGGGAGAGGAGGCCGTGCCAGACCTGCCCGAACCCCTGCGGACGATCCTCGCACCGACGCACGGCACGCTGATGTTTCAGGAGCAGATTTTAAGAATCGCCGTCCACTACGCCGGGTATTCCTGGCCGGACGCGGACCGATTTCGGTCCAGACTAAGTAAGACCGAAGACGCCGCCGAATTGGACGAATTGAAGAACAGCTTCACTGCGGGTGCCGCCCTGACCACCGGGGCGTTTCCCTGGGAAGCTGAGGAAATGTTCGCCACCTGTGCCGCCTTCCGAGGCTACGGTTTCGCCGAATCACACGCGCACGCCTTCGCACAGCACGCCTATTCCAGCGCCTGGATGCGCCAGCACCATCCAGCGGCGTACCTCGCGGCCTTCCTGACCGAAGCGCCGGGATTGTGGCCCCCCGCTACCGTCAGTCATGAAGCCCGGCGCTGGGGGGTCTCATACGGATTCCGCTTAATTACCGTATAGAGGCCACCAGTGGAACAGGATGTGCTGGGTGAAGAGATCGGGTTGTCGGCGGCACTGTGGCGAACAATGATGGTTGAATAGAATTTAGCGATGCTCCAGTCTGCGCTTTTTATTCGGAGTCCGTATCATTGCGCGGCGTATGCATCAACCGCTCTGGAATGTCGTACCGCGCAGAGAACACACGCACCGTCCGGCTGCCCCTGTCCACCGTGGAGGGCGTGAGCGAGGCGGCGGCGCGGCTGATCGTGCAGGAGCGCCTGACGGGCGGTAAGTACGCCAGTGTCGAGGACTTCTATGATCGGGTGGAAATCAAGCGCGACGCCCTGGACACGTTGGCGAAAGCTGGAGCGTTTGATGCTGTGGACGCCCAGAAAAACCGCCGTGAGGCGTTCTACGTGCTGCACACCATCGCCAATGCCCGCAAGCCCGGCACGCGCGGTCTGCTGGGTCCGCAGGCCGAACCGCCTGAGTTGTCCGCCCTTTCCCCCGATGAATTGCTGTTTCTCGATCTGGAGACCAAGGGGATTTCAGAGTCCGGGCGTCATCCGCTGGACGCCCACCGGGCGCGGCTGCGTGACGTGGGCTGCGTGCCACTGGCAGGACTGCGCCACGGGCGGGAGGCGTGGACGGCGGGCCTGGTGGTCACGAAGCAGCGGCCACCGACAGCGAAGGGGTTCGCTTTCTTCGTGCTGGAAGACGGGTCAAACCGCGTCCAGGCCATCATCTCCCCGGACTTGTGGGAGGCCCACCGCGTCCTGCTGCGCGACGCTCGGGCGCTGATCGTGCAGGGCGAGGCCACGGTGCAGGGCCGGGCGGTGACGATCAAAGTGAAACGGCTCAGCGAACTGCCGCTGGGCAACTGGGCCAGCGCAGCAGATTGAGCCGTCCAGCCGGGTGTTACGCTCGCCCGGTGGCCATCGTCCCCGAAGCCCAGCGCGCCGCTGCCCTCCAACGCCTGACCCTCTCGCCTGCCCTGCGGGAGATGGCCCTCAGCCTGTATTCGCCCACCGTGTTTGAGTTTCGCGTGCAACGGGTGACAAAACTTTACGGCGCTGGAGACAGACCGCTGATCGGCGCTGGCCCCACCGGAACACCCGTGATGCCCCTCTGGGAGTCCGGCACCACCGTTGTGGCGGTGCGCCAGGAAGCGGATCATCTGGTGTTCTTCACCTTCAGCCTGGAAGACCCGGCCCGCCGCGCACGGGACCTCGCCCACACGGAACAGGGACTGTGGGCCGCGCTGTTCATCGAGGCTTACGAGGACGAATATTCAGATGAAGCGCTTGCCGCCACTGCCGCCGAAGTCGGCTTCCGGCACTGGCCCCTGGTGCTGGCGCGATACCATTCCGCCAGCCAGGACACTTCCCAGGAGAGTGAAGCGTTTCGCCAGGCACTCATCGCCGAGGTTGACTCTCTGGAGGGGATCAATGGCAGGTGACCACTGGATGGAGCAACCCCTCTGGTTCTCCGGTCATCCCTTTACCCCTTCCTCAACTGCTCTGCGCCTCAGTCCCTCTAGGCTCAGGCCATGCTTTCCCCTGACACGCTGGCCCTGGCTGGCATCGCGCTGTACCAGCGCTGGCTCTCACCCCATAAAGGCTTTCGTTGCGCCCATGCGGCCTTTTACGGTGGGGCGTCCTGCTCCGCCGCCATTGCCCAGACCATCCGGGATGAGGGGCTGAATCTGTCCGCCATCACGTCCCGTCTGGCGGCCTGTCGCCAGGCGTACGGCCATCTTCAGGTTACGGGCGGTCCCCGCGTCCGGGGCGTCTGTTGCTGTGGCCCGCTCCCCATTCCCTTCCGCTGCGGCTGAAGTGCCCCCTCTGGAGGTTCCCATGTCTGAAGATGACCGTTCTGATCCGTCCGCCCCAGTTCCTGCGTCCTCCCAGCAGCGCCGCGCCCGCCTGATCCGATTAGGGGCAATAGGTCTGGCCGGAGCCGTCACCGTGACCCTGCTCAACGAAACGGTGCGGCGGGCGTTGCCCCACGCGCCCCGCATCGAGGTGATCGGTGAGCGTGCCCTGGCCGGATCGCTGGACGCCCTGGGCGTGGACCCACCCCACGGCGCGGCCCTGTACCGCTGGACCTTGCTGGGGGATCTGGTGTCCAACACGGTCTACTTCGGTCTGGTGGGGCTGGGTGCGCGTCAGGGGGCCTGGGAACGCGGCGGGGCGCTGGGCTTGGCGGCGGGCGTGGGGGCGATGGTGCTGCCCCGGCCTCTTGGGCTGGGCGGTCAACCAGGATCACGCTTTCCCATGACGCCGTTGCTGACGGTAGGCTGGTATTTGGCTGGGGGTTTGGTGGCTGCTGCTCTCTCGCGGCGCTGGCCAGCAGATGGAAGCGAAGACTTGTTGCAGTAGCCCAGGGGGGACGGAGAGTGAAGCGGCGCAAGGTCTACCGCAAGGTGAGGGACAAGAAGGCGGGCAAGGTCCGCTCGCTGCACCGTGTTCTGGCGGAGCAAATGCTGGCCCGCCCCCTGGCCCCCGGTGAAATCGTTCACCACCGCGACGGCGACAGCACCAACAACGATCCAGCCAACCTGCTGGTGTTGCCCAGCCAGCGCTATCACGCCCACATCGAATACCACCTGCGCTGCGCCCGGAAAGGGATGCCCAGCCTGTTTCCCGAACTGTTCCGGGACGTGACCGAGGACCGCCGGGGCACGCTGTTCGAGAGCGTCATTCCCTGATGAACCGGGGCAATGGTCCAACGTGGATTCACGCCGTCATGCTGCTCCTGGTGGCCGTGCTGGTGGGCTGGGTGCCGCTGCTGGGACCGCTGGTGCTGGGCGGCCTCGCCGGACGTGCCGCGCCCGGCTGGCGGGGCGTGGTGGCCTTGTTGCCTGCCCTGGCCCTTCAGACGGCGATCCTTCTGAGTGTGCGCTGGGCCGCCCTGACCGTGCAGAACGCTGGATTGTCCGGCGGCCTCTGGGCGGCGGTGGCGTGGCTGGGCAGTCCCTTGTCCGCCGCGCTGGGCCGCCCGTTAGGCGAAGTGCTGGGGAGTGCGACGCTGGCCGGGTTCCTGCTGCTCTACACCCTGCCCGCATTGCCTGGACTGCTGATCGGCGCGCAGATGGCGGGGCGGTCCAGGCGCTGGTGAAGGTGGTCCCGTTAGACGGCGCGCTCCTCATGACACGGCTCGATGAACTCCACATCCAGCCAGTATTCGGCCTCGTCCTCGGTCACGCCGTTCAACTCCTGGCACCACACAGCGAAGGCGGCAGCGCGCATCTCCTCGTGGCAGCCCAGATAATCCGCCAGAGCGGTGCATTCAGCAGCGCTGGGGGCGTCGCCTGGTTCGCCATAGTCGGCGGCGTAGGCGCGGGTCAGCAGACCGGCCAGTTCAGCCGGGGTCAGGTCAGGCAGGCGCGTGGTGGTCGCAGGATAAGACTGCACGGGGGCAGGGAAAAACAGCGCGCACGTCTGACGACGCCCTCGGGAAGTCACCGACAAGTCCTAAATCAAATTAGGGCTGTCTCTGGAGACGGTCCTCTCTCTATGCTCTGATTCATGTCTTCCTCCATTCACAGGGCGTTTCTACTCACCTCGGCTCTGACAGGTGCGGCGCTGGCCGTCCCCCTCAAGAACACCCAGGCTCCATTCACCGCCGACGTCCCTGCGGGCTGGGAACAGCGGCCCTACCCCAATAACTTACCCGGCATCACGGTGCTGGCCCCTGGCACCCCCCCGCCCGCCGTCCTGCAACTCTTCTTCGCCCCGTATCAGAGCAAGGGCAATGACGCCGCCGCTTTGAAGGAGTTCATCGGGGGCGTCGAGGGATCGCTCACGGGCGGTGGGCTGGCCACCCTGAAGCGGGTGGGTGACCGTCCACGGACAGCGGGCGGAGTTAAAGGGACCGAGCGGGTGTACGACTTGACGCTCAAGGCCAATGGAGCCGTGGTGCGCTTGCAGTACTGGCATGGGGTGAGCAAACGCAACCTGCTGAGTGTCCAGTTCACCACGGGACCTGCCGCGACTGCGGCCCAGCGGGGCGTGTTCGACAAGGCATTAGGTTCGCTCAAACTCAAGTAGACAAGGAAAAAGCGGCCCGAAAGGCCGCTTTGATTCCTTAAATATAAGGCGGTATGCAGCCGCTGTCAACCCATGCGCCCCGATTCTTTTCTCAGCGCAATGAATGCGTCTGACACAGGCTTTTGACCTGTGCCCGGATAGAGCATGGACATAGGCGTCTGTATGCTTGACTGGCAGGCATGATCAATCTGGACGGCAAAGTGGTGTTCGTGACCGGGGCCTCGCGTGGCATTGGCGCGGTCTGTGTCCGCAGTCTGCTGGACGTGGGCGCGTCGGTGGCCGCCCACCTGGGCCGCAGCGGGCAGGGCGGTGAGGCGCTAATTGAAGAGTTCGGCGCAGACCGGATTCACCTTCTGACTGGTGATCTGGCCCAGGAAGGGGAAGCCGTCAGGCTATTTCAGAACGCCGTTGCATGGCAGGGCCGCGTCGATGTGCTGGTGAACAACGCGGGGATCGCGCCACCCGTCACCGTGGACGATCCCCTGGAAGCGTGGTCCGCCGTCTGGAGAGAGACCTTGCAGGTCAATCTGCTCAGCGTGGCGGACACCTGCCGGGAGGCCATCGGGCACTTCCGGGGCCACGGGGGCGGCATCATCATTAATATCGCCAGCCGGGCGGCCTTCCGGGGAGACCAGCCCAACGCCATGCATTACGCCGCCTCGAAAGGCGGCGTGATCGCCCTGACCCGCTCGATTGCCCGGGGTTTTGCCCATGAGGGCGTCCTCGCCTACGCGGTGGCCCCCGGCTGGGTCCGCACCGAGATGGCCGAGGCGTACCTGAATGAACACGCTGCGGAGCTGGCCCAGGAGTTCCCGCTGGGGGACGCGGCCCCACCCGAGGATGTGGCCGCCACCGTGGTCTTCCTGGCCTCCGGGCTGGTGCGGCACATGACCGGGGCGACGCTGGATATCAACGGGGCGTCCTACGTGCGTTAGCGTGAGGCATGGCATCTGAGCAGCAGCACGAGGAGTTGGGTATCAGCCACGTCATCATCGACGGCATCGAGGGAAAGGTGGCGCGCGTCGAGTTGCCGGACGGAACCACCGAGGATTGGCGGCTGTCGAGTCTGCCCAAAGGAATTAAAGAAGGTGACGTCATTCAAATCGACGTGCAGGGCGGCGATGTGGACATCGAGATTGACCACGATGAAACGGACCGTCGCCATGCCCTCGGCCAGCGCCAGCTCGACAGCCTGAACGCTAAAGCGCCCGACGGAGACATTGACCTGTGAGGCGCGTCCTGATGCTGGCCGCCCTGCTGGGTGGAGGCACACTGGCCCAGACCGCCCCCCCCGGCGTGCTGACCATCCGCTTCCTGGATGTCGGGCAGGGGGACGCCGTGTTGATCACGGCTCCTGAAGGCCAGAGCCTGCTATATGACGGGGGAAGGTCAGAAAAGCGCATGACGGAACTGCTGACCCAATACGGCGTCAAATCTCTGGCTGTCGTGGCCGCATCTCACGCCGATGCGGACCACATCACCGGCCTGATCCCGGCGGTCCAGTTGTTCAAACCCAAATTCTTTTTGAACAATGGGATTGCTGGGACGACGCAGACCTTCGGCAAGTTGACGGCAGCGGTCCAGGCCGCTGGCACCCAGGGGCTGCTGGCGAAAGATCAGGTGATCAACCTGGGCAGCGTGAAAGTCACGGTGCTGCCCCCACCCCTCGGCATGCCGAAGACCGATCAGAACCTCAACAGCGTCGGCCTGCTCATCGAATACGGCACGTTCAAGGCGCTGATGACCGGAGACAGCGAGACCGCCGAGACACAGGGCTGGTTGAGGGCCTATCCGGCCAGCAAACTCGGCCCCATCGACGTGTACAAGAGCATCCACCACGGCGCGAAGAACGGGGACAATCCCGCATGGTTGAAGGCGGTGCGGCCCAGCAACGTCGTGATCAGTGTTGGCCCGAACAACTACGGGCATCCCACCTCGGAGGCACTGGCCCTCTACAAAGGCGTGGGGGCCGCCATTTACCGTACGGACCTCAACGGCACCGTGACGATCACGGTGCAGCCCGGCGGGAAATACAGCCTGATGGCCGAGAAAGGGACGGGGACGACGCCCCAGGCCGCTCCGCCGCGCGTGACGCCCCAACCCGTCCCCCCACGGGTTACCCCCCCAGTGGTCCCAGCTTTGCCCAGTTCGGTGACCTATCCCAACTGCGCCGCTGTGCGCGCCGCAGGCAAAGCGCCGCTGCTCTCCGGTCAGCCGGGCTACAGCCGCAAGCTGGACCGCGACGGCGACGGACGGGCCTGCGAGTAAATGGCGTCTGGCGCAGGGTGAACATAGCGCCTGGCCTTTAACATGGCTGGAATGAGCGCGCCACTGCGTCTGGACCGAGGAACCCTGGTGATGTCAGCGGTTCCCGCCTGCGTCTCTGAATTCTTCACCTGGGACGCCAGAAGCCAGAACTACCGCGCCAGGGGGCAGCATTACCGCGCCATCGTGGAAGCGCTGCGGGCGCAGGGACTGACCTTCAAGGACGACGCGACCAACTTCGCCAAACTCGAACTGTCGGTGGCCCGTGAGCTGCCGCCCTACGCCCATCAGCTCGGTGCGCTCAAAGCCTGGAAGGAAGCAGGAAGAAGAGGCACCGTCGAACTCCCCACCGGGGCGGGCAAGACGCTGGTGGCGCAGCTCGCTTTGCGGGACACCCCCCGCAGTGCGCTGATCTGCGTGCCGACGCTGGACCTGTTGCAGCAATGGTATTCAGGACTGGTGGCGGCCTTCCCCGACGCCAACATTGGCCTCCTCGGTGGGGGCAGCCATGACGACACCCCGATTCTGGTGTCCACCTACGATTCCGCCGCCATCCACGCCGAAGACCTGGCGGGGAAGTACGCGCTGCTGATCTGCGACGAGTGCCACCACCTGCCCAGTGACTTCACGCGCGTCATCGCTGAGATGAGTCTGGCCCCCTATCGGCTGGGGCTGTCGGCCACCCTCAAGCGCAGCGACGGGCGGGAACGCGATCTGGACACCCTGCTCGGCCCGGTGGTCTATTCCTGTGCCCCCGAAGACCTGGCCGGAACCACGCTGGCCGATTACCGCGAGGTGGTGATCAAGGTGCGGCTGAGCCATGCCGAACAGGCCCGCTACGACGGTCTCATTGGGCAGCGCAACCATTTCCTGCGCCTGAACAACATCAAACTTGGCTCCCTGGACGGCTGGAAGCAGTTCATCATGAGCAGTGGCTCGCCGCAGGGCCGGGCGGCCATGCTGGCGCACCGCGAGGCCCGGTCCCTGGCCTACGGGACAGAGGGAAAGTTGCGGGTTTTAGAGGAGATCCTGGCCAACCACCCGAACGAGCGGACGATCATCTTCACCGACGACAACGCGACGGTCTACCGCATCAGCCGTGAATTTCTGATTCCGTCCATTACCCACCAGACGCCCACCAAAGAGCGGCATGGGGTGCTTGATAAGTTCCGGGACGGTTCCTACCGCATCCTGACCACCAGCCGGGTACTGAACGAGGGTGTGGACGTGCCTGAAGCGTCTGTGGGCGTGATGCTATCGGGCACCGCCACCGAGCGCGAATACATTCAGCGCCTGGGCCGCATTCTGCGGAAGGCGAAAGGCAAGAAGGCCACGCTTTACGAAGTGATCACCGAAGGCACCTCCGAGGAGCGCGTCAGCCAGCAGAGAAAGGGCCAGTGGAAGCCGCAGGGGGCCGCCCCCACCTGGGAGGACATCAATGCTCCCGACTGAACTCCTGATGTTCAGAGTGAACGAGGGTATAGCAGACCCCCGCCGCCTCAAGCCCACCACCACCAACCTGAAACTCGCCGAGACGCTGATCGCCCTGTATGCCTCGCACGTCGGCAAACAGCGGGCTGAACTGAATGAGGAAGTGCGGGCGCTGGAGGCAGGCCGCGCCGACTTCCGGGTGTTGCGCGGTCTGTCGCATCTGCTGGGCCAGCGGGGGGAGTTTGAAGCCGGGGGCAACCTTGCCCCTCCGGCGGTGCGCGAGAAGGTCTTTGCGCTGGCCCAGAGTCATCCCCCCAGTCGCCAGCGGACAACAGACATTCTGGAACAGGCCGCGCGGGCGCTGTCCACGGAGACCCCTTTGACCTCAGCAGAGGTATCGGCGGCCCTGTACGCCGATCTGCCCGATCAGCAGACGCTGATCGCCTTTGATCCTCTCGAACCCCTGGAACTGATTCAGCGCTTTGATCTGGCCCAGGCCCAGGGGATGCTGTACCGCGCCTATCAGCTCGTCATCACCGCCCGGCGCAACGAACCCGCCCGTTACAAGCAACTGTTGCGCTACCTGAAACTGTTTGGCCTGATGGTCACGGTGGAAGGGGACGCGGATTACGGCTTCACGCTGACGATGGACGGCCCCACCAGCCTCTTTTCAGGGACCACCCGCTACGGGCTGGCGATGGCAAAGTTTCTACCCGCCCTCCTGCACGTCACCAAATGGGATCTCAGCGCCGCTTTGAAACCCCGGCGTGATCTGGCCTGGGTGGACCCCAAGGATGAGGAATGGTCCTATCAAGTGACCAGCGAGGACGGCTACGTCAGCCACTACAAGGCTCCAGAGGAACATGACAGCGCCCTGGAGTCTGGTTTTGCTGAGCGCTTTGCCAAGCTGGAGACGCCGTGGATTCTGGAGAGGGAAGTGGACCTGGTGCCGGTGCCGGGCGGCGTGATTCTGCCGGACTTCCGGCTGGTGGACGGCGAGCGCAGCGTACTGATGGAAATTGTGGGCTACTGGCGGCCTGAATACCTGAAAAAGAAGTTCGCGTTGCTCAAAAAATCAGGGCGAACGGATCTGATCGTGTGCGTCTCGGAGCGGCTGAATCTGGAGAAGGCGGGCGTCGATCCCAGTGAATTCGGGGAACGGGTGATCTGGTTTAAGGGCGTGCTGGACCCGAAAGCGGTGTTGGCGGTAGCTGAGAGAATCGCCGTGAAAAACTGACGTCTACATCGCCGCTTCGAGCCAGTCCAGGGTGAAGAAGGCCGCGTCGATCAACGGCCCCAACTCACGCAGCGCCTCGGCCTTCCCGTCTCCCCAGTCGCCCAGCAGCACTGGGGACTCCGCGCGCAGAAATGCCGGGGCAGCCAGCATCACGCCCGCGCCATAGCAGTCTCCGGCGCACTGCTTCAACGTTTCCCACGCCTGGGGATCAATCTCGTAACCCGCTGGCACGCTGAGGATCAGCACGGGGGATGATTCGGTCATGGCGAAATCGTACCGTGAAATTTGGATGCAGACATCGAGAAGAGACTACGGTTGCCCTGGCAATAGAGCAGGCCCAGTACACTTTCTGGCATGCGCCCCGCTGACCTCACGTCAATCGAGATCGCTGACCTTCTCTCCCAGATGTACACGGCGGACCACGGCGGTCAGGACGACGCTCCCAGCCAGCAGCAGCGCACGGAGCTGGCCGACTATCTCGGCTGTCACGAGGAGGCTAGGGCCAGCGCGTGGGAGGCGTGGGCTGCGGAGCTGAACCCCGCCGACTGGGACGCAGCACAGTGTACTCACTGCTAAAGTGTGTTCATGCCCAGTTCTTCTCCTCTAAGTCTTATGAAACGGCAGGTTGGAGCGCTTTTCACGCTTGATGAGCTAAGCCAACTTCACCTCATTGCTGACACCGATGAAGAGGGCCGTACGCCTGCCCCCGATTTTTTATGGGCCGGACTGTCGAGGGGAATGTCTGGCACTTTCGCCATGAATTGGACGAAGATTTGAAGATCAGATTGGACGAGATATGCCGGACAGAACCGCCTCTGGCCTCTGGTCAAAATAAGCCGCAGATCGCCGTGGCAATACGCGAGGTTCTCTGTTCTGACAAGGAGGACCGTGGGCCAGCTTATTGGCTGAGAGAGTCATATCGAGCAGCAGAAAACGCAGTGACCGTTGACGCGTCCAATGCCCACTCTCTGGTGACCCATTATCCATACACTGCTCGGTGTGTCCAGTCAGGAGAAGTTAGACCTGTTGCAGCAGTTTTGGTAAATGGTGTTGCCGTGTCGGTTTGTTCTTGCAGTCGATGGGCGGACGATGTGGCTGAAGCCGGTCTGCATACTGTGGATCAATTTCGGGGTCATGGGTATGGGGTGGTAGCAACAGGCCACTGGATTGATTTGGTGGGTCAAATTGGACGCCTGCTGTTTTACAGCACCAGTTGGACGAACGTTGCCTCACAACGAGTAGCTCGCAAATTTGAAGCCACCTTTTACGGCGAGGATTGGTCAATAACCTGAGGTTGATTTGAGCTAAACCCTAGCTTAAAACAGCTCAATGTGATATGAATATAAAAGAACAATTTCATATTCATATTAGAAAAACTTAATCATATTATCAGTTCTTGATTTTTTAAAATAGGAGAAGCACTATGACAAGCGAACTTGTAACAACCTGTGTTATTTGTCCCACCTTTCCCCGTAATCGAATTGGTGAGATCAATCGTGCAAATCTAGTCGATCTTGCACACGTAATGCTGCAATCCTCTGCCGATATTTTGCTGTTAGAAGGTGAGTCCGGAGTAGGAAAAACTTATCTTATTAAACAATATGCAGAAAAGTATTTTCCTCAATGCATTTCATTATTTGCTTCTCTTACAAGTCGTATGACGTTTGATATAGAATTTTTACAGTTGTCCTTATACCAACAGGCCTATTTTCTATTACATGAGCGGCCTTGTATTGATCTTCCAGAACATGAAGAATTAGAGCGCTTGCTCCGGCCAGTTTTGGCAAAGTTAAACTCAAAATCCAATTTCAAGCAAAAGTCCGTTCATATACTTTTAGATGGATTTTCTGATATAGAATTGGAAGTGCCTGGGTACTTTGATAAACTTCTCACTGATGTTCTTCCATTTGGATTAAAAAATTTTAAATTTATTATTTCTGGTACAGAAAATTTATTGGATGCTAAGCATGGGCGTCTTTGCAGTATAAAAACTTTAACTATCCCTGGATTTTCCCCAGATGAAACTTTAAAATTTTTAACGACTCATGGCTTATCGCAAGATAGCGCCCTACGCATACATGATATGAGCAGAGGTCTTCCCGGTAATATTGAAAATATTGTTCGTGCCTTAGGCGAAGATATCAATTTAGATGATTTATTTAACATGGAATCTGGTAAGATGCCAGACTTCATGGACATCGAATGGAAATCTACAGATTTAGACGATGAGTTAATACGCAATTCTCTATCACTGCTAGCTTATTCTAATATAGATCTAGATATTAAGACATTAGCTTCTTTATTAAAAACAGATGAATTGAATCTTAGAGAAAAAATGAGCAAAGTAAGTCTCGTATCTATTGATAAACATATTCAGTTTACAAGTAATTCCCAGAGATTAATGGCGATGGAACGGCTTAAAAACTATAAATCGATAGCAATTGGACAGTTAATTGACCTTATAAGCAGCAATAAACACAGTAAGGATGCTCTAGAACATCTACCTGGCTATTATCGAGAAATTGGCAGACATAAAGATGTGTTAGAACTAATAGACGCTGCCCATTATAGCGAATTATTGCAATCTAAATCTTCACTTTCCCCATTACAGAAAAGAGCTGACTTTGTATTTGAGACTGCAATAGAAATGGGTAATATAATCGATATTGCGCGATTTAGTATGCAAAAATCAGCTATTAATTTTGTACAAACCGCTGACCTACTTTTATCTGAAGTAAATGCACGTTTAGCTCTTAAAGATTATGGATCTTCTATCGAAATAGCAAGATCATGTAGCGCAATTGAAGTTAGATTACGTCTTCTGTCTTCAATATCAAAGTCGATGATAGAAGACGATCGCCAGATTGAGGCTGAATTGAAGCAGGAAATCGAAACCCTTATCGAACTTCTGAATATTGACCGAATTGACGAATGGCTTCTAGAAATCGCCTCCGATCTTGTTTGGGTTTCTCCAGATCTTGCTTTAAAGTTGTTGGGGCGTGGTAAAAAAGATGATGATAGTCGTGACGAATTTGATTGGGCACTAGCGCGCTTATCTTTCGAAGCTAAGTTGGATGACAGCCTTCAATCGAAAAATGTCTCACTAATATCCGATACTGAAAAAAGCTCGCCTGCTGACAGATTTTTTGGCACAATGTCTTTATATTTTGAAAAAATTTCAGCCGATGAGATAATTCTTAGAATTAAATCATTTGATCCGACGAATAGAATCTTCTTTTTGAGAAACTGGGCAAGGTTCAACGAATTTAATCCTGACGCAATCGATCTAATTATCTATGGAATCGGATTATGTATCAAAGAGGCATCATATACGCCCAAAACACGTGATTTTAGAGAATTGACCTCGCCCTTAATCACTAAAGGCGATCAAGCTAAAACTCTACATGTCATACGACAGATCGACGGACAAGCCAGCTTGATTGAACGCCTTGGGGCATCTGAAGAATATGTCCGCCTTCAGAGCAATCTGTGTCGTGCAGAACTTCATTTTGATATTTCTGCATCAATTCAGCGTGCGCTAAGGTTGAAAGATTATGTGTGGGCAGTCACTGATCTCTCCGCTCGGATGGAGTGTCTATCGTGGCTTGTAAACCTTCTCTATATTGTTCATTCTATTACAAGCAGCTCGGATATTAAAGTGAAGTTAAATGAAGTTGAAGATGAATTAACGCGAAATATTGATATTTTATTTTGTAATACTGCGGATCACTATAGTATCGCCCAAGGTGCGATTAGTGCATTAGCCAAAACTGGTTCAGAGACGGCTCTAATTGTAGCGTTGCGACTCAATTTGGTTTCTAGAAGGACCCAGGCTTTAATTGATATTGCATTAATAGCATCAGAAACACCAGATAAATATAACCTTGCAGATATTTCTAATATAATTTCCCTAATAGAACAAATACATTTAAAAGAAGGAGCTTTCGAGAAGGTATTAAATAAGCTGGCAGAGGCAAAAATTGTATATAAGAATTTTAACCTTGCCGCGATACACTCGCTTATGCAGCACATTGATCTTTTCGATGGTGAGATGTATAGACACAACTGCTATATAAGTATTTTAATACTTTTATCAGGAGATGAACCAGAATACCCTGAATCATTGAAAAAATCTATAAAATCTAAGATAGAAGCAAGTTATGCAAAAATTACAGATCAGTCATGCAGTATTAGACTTGCTTTAAAAGCTACAGCGTCCCTTGCCAAATATGATAGACCATTTGCTGAAGATTTTATGGAAAAAGCGGAAAAGTCTCGAGAAGGCACATCTCTATTCGCTGAAGATGCTGTAAGTTCATATGGTGACTGCATCAGATTATCAATATTAGCTTTTGGTGGTATTATTAGTAAGTCAAATTATTCAGATGCAGAGTTTTCTCAGTTAATGGATCTCATTGATAGAATACCATCACTATATAATCAGATTAGTCAATATACTGACTTGTACCTTGAACTTAAACGGCGCGATAGTTTAAATATCGCGAATAAGGTCATGAATAGCATCAATAATTTGCTTCCGCAGTTACGAAAATCTGACTTATTACTATACCAATACGCTGTAGCTTATTCTGCGCCCGCGCTTTTTGCTAACCACCAGGACACTTGCTTTTATCATTTAGATCATCTGCAAATCGATATCCGTGATGACGCATTGTCCAATATAGCATTTAATATACTATATAAAATTCCACGATACATGCCTTTAGATGAAAAATCAGTACCTACTGCGCTATCTTTTGAAGATTTATCTGATCTCTGCAAAGTGCTTGAGGAACTGAAAAAAGATTCTAGAATCTACCAGCTAATTGATGACATCGCTAAAGTAATGGACCCCAGACAGACATCACTAAGGCTCACTCAGAATCATAAAGCAGAACTAATTAGAAGAATTAGAGCAGTAATAGATAAAAGTCTCCCAGACAATCGCAATATTCAGCACGATGGATATAAAATTCTTGCTCTTTTATCTCTATTTAGAATTGATCCAGAAATTAAAAATAACCTTAACCAGTATCTAAATAATGTTAAAAATATTGATAATGCTTCCGATCGTGTGTATATTAACTGTGAAGTGCTTGAGAGACTAGCAAGCGGAAAGGCTGACATAAAAAACCGAATTATTGTTGATATTGAATTAGATTTACGGTTAATTCCGGCTGGAATTGACCGCTTGCAGCGATTAGTGAGATTTGGCGATGTGTTATCAAACTTCGATTACTCTAAAGCAAAACTAGTATTAAAGTCTGCTATGGAGAAGAGTGTAGAAATAGAGGATGCGCCAGATATAGTAAATCTTCGCAAAAGAATTATTGATGTAGCTCATAGTATTGACAAAGATTATGCAGCTAGTCTTGCAGATTTTATCGATGATGATCCTGCTAGAACATCTATGAAATCAGAATTAAAGAAAAAAGTGCGAGAACTCGATACTCAAAATAAGATTATAAATAAAAAGGGTGAAAAAATAAATGAAGAGCGCGATATAAAAGCTTTGCCCAATATTGCATGGCGGCAACTCGGTAAGCTTAATGCATCGAGAGTCCCAACTCTCAAGCCTGATGATATGAAGCTGAGATTTGAAGAGGCTTCTGAGTTAGGCATTGATCGGGCTTTTCCAGTTTATACATGGCTGATCCAAAACTTTATACGTCGATTTGAAGGTACGAATAAGACGTTTGATATTCTGCGGCCACTTTTTATTAGTTGCATGTCTTCTGCCGAACTTCTGTATTCTATATATGGTAATAGCTTCGAGAAGATCACTCAAATTACGCGATCTAGAATAGGACCTTCTACACTAGGATCGCTGCTTGTACAGCCTGGACAACGTGATGAGGCTATAAAGTTTCTAAAAACGTGGTTAGAAGATAACTTAAGTCAGACACTGTTAATTAGTGATCCATATTTTGGTCCTGAGGAGCTTGAGTTATTACGTCTTGTAGTAGAAATTAACCCCACATGTGTTATTAGAATTCTTACAAGTCGAAAGCATTTACAGCAGGAAAAGATTGTCCTGCCCTATGATGAAACCTTTTCTAATTATTGGCGAAATCATATCATGGAATTTGAAATGCTTGATACTAAAATAGTTGTTGCTGATGTAGAAGGATCAAGCGGATCACCAATCCACGATAGGTGGTATATAACTGAAAATGCTGGACTTAAGCTTGGAACATCGTATAATTCCCTTGGCATATCATCCATTTCAGGTTTGAATGTTATGGACAGTGAGGAACATGCGCAGAATACCGCTGCTCTTGAGCAGTTTATAATCAGAGAAATACGAGTCCATGAAGGTAAAAGAATTAAATATACTTCATTCGTAATTTAATATCTATAATTAGAATGATTTACGATATAGAAACTTTAAATATATTAAATTTATTTTAAGTAGATTTAAACCCCGTTTAGGACTTGAGCCAGGATAGATTTCTCCGCACCCAGGCGATAAAAAGTGAGACGATATGGCTAGATATCGTCTCTATCAACCAGTTGTGCGGGTTGAGATTCAGAGACTGAAGGAGACGAGATGCATTCTGAAGGCATCTTCGCCTGTCCAGCCGAAGAATTCTCGCGACCACGCCAGAAGAATGTTAAAGACCGCCGCAACATACGCCAGGTGAGCGGTCAAATACGCTTCCTGGCGATGGTCCATGTGTTTCAGATTCATAATCCGTGTAACCAGTGAAAACGCCGTTTCTACCTGCATTCTCACGTTCCAGGTGCCTTTTTTGCAGAGCTTGAGGTTTTCTGGAATACTGTCTTTTTTGGCGGATCGGAACCCCCAATCCCCCATGACGATGGATTGGCCGTTCAAGGCGCTCACCAGCGGGTAAAACACCTGATCGTGGCGGTTCATGGGTTGCCAGCCGAAGTTGACGATTTCACCGAAATCGTTGATCACGCCACACAGCTTAATTCCCACAGCCCAGCGCCCTTTGTCTTTGCTTTTCTTGGCGAGCGAATGCTTCGCTCGTCCTTCCCGGCGGGGGTGAATCAGCTCAATCGGATAGCAGTCAATGATTGTGAAGAACGACGGCTCACCCAGAAATTCAGCGCACAAAGCGGCATATCTGGTGATGAGACGCGATAGACGCGAGCGCTCAGGGAGATTTGGAAACAGCGAAAGATAATCACGGCTGATCCAACGGTAAAATCCCTTGAATCCGGTTCCTTTGA
>NZ_MSTI01000053.1 GCF_001949125.1 Deinococcus marmoris | reverse complement strand
GCACGAGTAGGGAAACGCCGCTGGCGCACCCTCCGCCTTTTTCAAAACGGTTAAGGGCCGCTTCGGACTTGAACGCTTTGCCCAGCACAGCAAGCAGGGTGTCCTGCGCTGGTGGTGCCTCTCCGGCTTGGCCTTCCTGCTCTGTCATCTCCAGGACCTTGACCTCCCTCTTCGCCTGCCGGGCATATGGCCGGACTGGGGCGACCTGGCGAGAACCGTGAGGTTCTCGTTCGTCCCCGACGTGCATCGTCGTGCGCTTCAATTGGAGCTAGACGCGCTTGATGCCTTCCAGCACGCATCCCCTGCTCTCATTCTCTAAACTGCAAGATGTCAGTTGAGCGAGACGCCCCTCATCAGCAAAGGAAGACCCGAAGCCGTCTGGCCAGCCGTGGTGTCGGTCTGATCGGTGATCTGGCCGTCGTTTGACAGTTGTTTCACTGTGGCCGCGAACCAGGCCTGAGTGTCGCCCGTGACCTTTTGATCGGCGAGAATCAGGATCACGCCGCGTGCTGCGCCGCCGGGCGGCGTCAGGGTGGCGGCTGGTCCCTCGATCTTGACGGTCCAGCCGGAGGGCGGGGTGAACGTGACGCTGCCCACCCGCTCAGCTCCGGCCAGCGTGAGCAGCGACAGCAGCGTGATCAGCGGTTTGAAGAAGTAAGCCATAGCAACCTCGGCGGGAAAAGGGAGACCTTCAAAACGGATACCACACAGCATAGCGGGGACAAGCCGGGTAGCAGGGTCAGCCGTTGAGCATCCGCACCATGCAGGCGGCCACCCCGGCGGCAGCAGTGCGGGCGGGGCTGGAGCCAGCGAAAGTCAGCCCGCATACGGTGCGGCACAGCTTCGCCACGGCGCTGGTGGAACAGGTCCGGAGCCTGCACGAGATCGGCACGATCCTGGGGCACAAGAACCCAGCGACGACGACGCTCTATTGGCGCGTCAAGGCACAGCCATTGATGCTGGCAATGGACAGGTCCTGTCAGGAAATGGGCTTCAGACAGCCTCTAAGTGGTGCGCCCCGATGGCAGCTCAATCGCGCAATTGCTCCATTGGACGAGGTTGAAACCGAATTAATTAAGAATCATGACATCGGTGGTTTAAACAAATTAGAGGCTCGAATATGGTTAGATGGAGCCTTATCACACGAAGTTCTCTAGGGTGCAAAAGTCGGGAGTAGATAGGAAAAGTCGGCTCTAGTACGGTGTTTTCTGCAATGAAATACACCCAGAGCCGACGCCCCCAGGATGACCTGTTTGACCTTCTACACCCACACTTCGGTCTTAATCCCCGCAGGCTGGCTGTCCTCAGCGCACTGATGCCCTCATTGGGGCTCGAACCGTCGTCCTGTGGCAACTGCTGCCGATCATCCATCTGGATGGCAGCGAAAATACCGTGTACAAGAGGCTGAAACGCTTTCTTCAATTTGAGCTGGATCAGCTACTGGCTGCTTTTGTACCCTAGAGAAGCAAAATGGGCAATCTGCGCACCCAAGGATGAAGTGGCCAAATGGTGATCTTTGTTGTCTTGTCGGTTGCCAACTTTTGAGCTAGAAATAGAGTCTAGACCTATGAATTGATCGAGTGCAGCGGCGTCAGCTTTCATTTCACGTTTACGCGAAGGCTGCAACTCTCAACATGGCAGGCGGCGATAGGTGATGTCAAAGTTGCCTCGGATCAGGCGTCCCAGACGCTTATTTTACCTTTCCAGTCAAACCGCGCGACGAGAGCTTTCTCTCAGTACAAAGTCAGCGAGGGTGCTTTGCCCATCTTCTCTTTTGACAGCACTTCAGCTAGGGATGGCAGGACTGCACCTATTGACCGTCAATTCATCATTTGATATGATGAATTTATCGACAACCGATGATTAAAGGAGTGGGTCTTCCGTGACCCCTTGCATTTCCACCCGCGTTCACAACCACCACTTCCAGGAGGTTCTATGAAATACGCACTGCCCCTGTCCGCTGTCATGCTCATTTCGCTGGGTCTGACCCAGACCACCACGCAGGCCCAGGCGGTAGCCTCGACCATCACGGTGTGGACGTGGCCGGACAATGACAAGACCTTCGAGACGACCGTCAAGTTGTTCAACAAGGTACATCCCGAGATCACCGTCAAGGTACAGGCCTTCGCCAACGGCAACGACATCTACAAGAACAAACTGCTGACCTCCCTCATTTCAGGTAGCGGGCCAGACGTGGCGATGGTTGAGATCGGGGTGGTTTCCTTTTTCAGAGACAAGCCTGGCTTCGTTGATCTTTCACAGTCCCCATACAACGCCAAGCGCTTTGCCTCCAATTACGATCAGGCCGCATGGGCCGACGTCAACACCAAAGACGGCAAGATCTTCGCGCTCCCCAAAAACACTGGGCCAGGCGCTCTATTTTACCGGCGGGATCTGTTCAAGGCCGCAGGCATCAAGGACGATCCGGCCAGTATCAGCGCCTCGCTGAAAGACTGGGATCAATTCATCGAAGTGGGCAAGAAAGTAAGCAAAGACAACAAGCAGTGGATGATCTCGACTGCCGACGAAATGGTGAATGCCATCGTCGCGGAGGCGGGCGTGTCGTACTTCAATTCAGCGGGTGAGTTGCAGGTGACCGGGCCGGTCTTTCAGAAAGCCTTCGCCTACGCCAAGAAAGCTTACGACGCAGGAATTATCTCGCCATTCTCGTCCTGGACGCCAGAATGGCAGGCCACCATGAGCAAAGGGACTGTGGCAACTTACCTGTGGGGTAACTGGTTTGGCGGCCTACTCAAGTCCTCGTTCTCGACCGACGGTCAGGGCGAGTGGGGCGTGGCCGCAGCCCCGGCCTACAACGGGACGTCGTCGTTCAACAGCGGTGGCGATTTCATCGGCATCCTGCAAAGCAGCAAGAACAAGGACGCCGCGTGGACATTCATCACCTGGGTCACGCAGAATGCCGAGAGTCTCAAGGCCATGTATCAGAAAAACGATCTGTATCCCGCCTGGAAGCCCGCGCTCAGCGCAGCCTGGATGAACGGGACAGACGCCTATTACGCTGGACAGAACCCCAACAGTGTGTTCAAGCCCATCTCGGCCAAGATGAAGCCAGTGACGACCAATCCTGCCGATCCGATTGCGGCAGGTGCAGTCACCACCGCGCTGAATAACGTGTTGAAGAAGAATATGGACATTCCCAGCGCCTTGAAGGCAGCGGCCCAGGAAATCAAGTCGAAGATGTGAGTCCGGCGGCGGAAGGTGGCAGCCATCCTGCCCGCTTTCCGCCGCGTCCTGATTTCAGAGCGCGTGGAGGGAAGACATGCAACAGACGCTCAAGGCGCGCCCAGTCCAGCGGCGCGAAGCGGCGGATCGGCGCACGCTGCTGGCGACCCTCGCGCCCTATTTCCTGCTGTTCCTGATCTTCGGGCTGCTGCCGATCCTGTACTCGCTATACCTGGGCTTTCACCGCTGGGACGGCCTGAGTCCGATCAAGAGTGTGGGCTTTCAGAACTACGCCCGTGTCTGGACCGATCCCAGCTTCATCAAAGCGGTGACCAATACCCTGATCATCTGGCTCGGCTCAACGGTGCTGACGGTCACCACAGCCTTCGTGCTGGCATTCCTGGTCAACGAATATGTGGTGATCTGGCGAACCTATTTCCGTATGGTCTTTCTGCTCCCCCTGCTGGTGGCTCCGGCAGTGACGGCCATCATCATGCGGGTGCTGTTCTCCTCGGACTCCGGGCTGATCAATACCTTCTGGGGCAACCTGGTAGGCCATCCAGTGTATTTCGACTGGTTTTCCTCGACCGTCTGGATCAAACCGATGATCATCCTGATGATCGTGTGGCGCTGGACGGGGTGGCATTTCGTGATCTTCCTGGCTGGCCTTCAAAGCGTTTCCGGCGATCTCTACGAGGCCGCCCGCGTAGATGGGGCCACTGGCAGACAGGTTCTCGCGCGCATTACCATCCCGCTGATGCTGCCGACCATCGCCTTCAGCGTTATCACGGCGACCATCGGGGGCATTCAGGTCTTCGACGAACCGTTCGTCCTGACCAACGGCACCGGCGGCACTGACAATGCCGGACTCACGCTGGGCATGTACCTGTATAACGCGGCCTTCAGAAACTTCCAGTTCGGTCTTGGCTCAGCGGTGTCGTACTACGTCTTTATCCTGGTGGCAGGGTTCACGCTGGTTTACAATGCGCTGATCAGACGGAGCCGCGAGAATGGGTAGCGTCCCGAACCAGATTCAGGAGCGTCCGTCCGCCGCGCCGAAGATGGCCCGCCCAGTTCGGCGCGGCTTCATGGCGTTGCTCCGCAATCCACGCGCCCGAACCCGACTGATCGTGACCCTCATCGTCTTCCTGATCTCTCTGATGTTTGTCTTCCCGCTGTACTGGATGCTGGTGCTCTCCACGCACACCCTGCAAGAGGTTTCCGCTTTTCCGCCGCCGCTCCTGTTCGGCACGGCGCTGGGGGATAACCTGAGCCGCTTGCTGGAAGCCTTCAGCCCGCTTCAGGCCATCTGGAACAGCCTACTGGTGGCCGTGCCGAAGACGCTGGGCCTGGTGCTGATCAGCGCTCTGGCGGGCTACGGCTTCTCGCGTTACGCCCGCCTGACCACGGCGCAGTGGCTGCTGAGCGCCGTCCTCGCTACCCTCTTCTTTCCGCCTTCCCTGGGCTTGATCCCGTTTTTTCTGGAGATGAAGGTCTTCGGCTGGCTCAATACTTTTCTGCCGTTGATCATCCCGGCGATGGCCTCGGCCTTCGGCGTGATCTGGATGAATACGTATATCTCGGCGGCCATTCCGCGCGAGCTGTACGAAGCCGCCGAACTCGACGGGGCCGGACCCATGACCACCTTCTGGCGCGTGGTGCTGCCCATCATTCGTCCGGGCCTGTCGGCACTCGCGGTCTGGACATTTATTGGAACCTGGAACGACTTTCAGATTCCGCTGATCATCCTGAACGACGCGGACAAGTTCACCATGCCGCTGGCCCTGACCACCCTCAGCGCCATGCGAAGTTCCGATACCCCCGCCATCATGCTGGGCACCGCCCTGGGCATTTTGCCGGTGTTCCTGATCTTCGCCTTCCTCAGCCGCCAATTCATCTCGGGCCTGACCAGCGGCGCGGTCAAGTCCTGAACCTTCAGGTGACGTTCCATGATTGAAACCATCGACCTCAGTGGACTCTGGCAGTTCCAGTTTCACGAACCCGCCGGTCAGGACGCCCGCCAGCTTCCCGTCGCCCCCTACACCGACGCCATCGCCCTGCCCGGCACGGTGGATCTGGCTGCAAAAGCGCCTCTCAACCCGCAGATGACCGACACTTTCCTCATGGCTCACCTGACCCGCAAGCATCCCTTCGTGGGCTGGGGCTGGTACGAGCGGACGTTCGAGGTCTGCCCGGAGCAGGACGGGCGTTATTTTCATCTGGTGCTGGAACGCCCCCACTGGGAAACGACCCTATGGCTGGACGGCCTTCGGGTGGGCAGCGCCGAGAGTCTGTGCATCCCTCACCGCTTTTCGCTGGGCCGCCTGAGCGCCGGAACGCACACCCTGACCCTGCGGGTAGACAACACCATCCGCTATGCCGTGGGCGACGCCAACAGCTTTCAGGGCTTCTATGACTTGGCCCACAGCGTGACCGATCACACCCAGACCAACTGGAACGGCGTGGTGGGCCGCCTGGAATTACAGGTCAGCGACCACCTGATGATTGAGGCGTTAGAACTGTACCCGGACGCCGGACGAGCGACCCTGGAACTGCGGGTCACTCTCCGCAATCAGGGCGATCCCAGGAGTTCAGAAGCCGTTGTCCTGCACACGGCGGTTACCCTCAGCGATGGGCGAACGGTTGACCTGCCCGCCGAGCTACTGGCCCTGGATTCAGCCCACACCACCTATGTCTGGACGGTGACGCTGCCCGCAGATGCGCCGCGCTGGGACGAGTTCTCACCCGCACTCCATGAGGTTACGGTTTCTCTCGAACAGGACGCTCTGGTTCTTGATCAGCAGATCCAGAACTTTGGTCTGAGAGACTTCGCGACCCGTGGACAGCAGTTCACCATCAACGGGCGGCCCGTGCTGCTGCGCGGCACCCTCGACTGCTGCATCTTTCCGCTGACCGGGCATCCGCCGACGGACGTGGAGTCCTGGCGGGAGGTCTACCGCGCCGTGCAGGCGTACGGCCTGAACCATGTGCGTTTTCATTCGTACTGCCCGCCAGAAGCCGCGTTCCAGGCCGCCGACGAACTGGGTCTGTACCTGCATGTCGAGACGCCGGTCTGGCCTGAGTTGGGTGGCGATCCCGTGCTGGACGATTTCATTCGCCGTGAGGCCAGGCGGATCGTGCAGGAATACGGCCACCATCCGTCGTTCTGCATCCTGGCGGTGGGTAACGAGCCGCACGGGGAAGGGCAGCACGCGTTTCTGGCCCAGTTTCAACAGGAATGGCGGACGCGTGACCCACGGCGCGTCTACACCGGCTGTTCCGGCTGGCCGCACCTGATCGAGAACGGGTTTCACTCGACCCCGGAACCCCGCGCCCACCGTTGGGGCGAGGGACTGGATTCCCGCTTCAACCGCGAGGCGCTGGACACCTGCCAGAATCTCAGCGGCTGGAACCTCTTTGCCGTGCCCACGGTGACCCACGAGATGGGCCAGTGGTGCGCCTTCCCCAATCTGGACGAGATTGCGCGCTACAGCGGCCCGGTGGCGGCCCGCAACTTCGAGTTCGTGCGGGACGATCTGGCAGCCAAAGGCATGCTCCCGCTGGCCCACGACTTTCTGATGGCCTCCGGCCACTTACAGACCCGGCTGTACAAGGAAGAGATCGAATCCGCCCTGCGCACGCCCGATTACGGCGGCATCCAACTGCTGGGCGTGCAGGACTTTCCTGGTCAGGGCACGGCACTGGTGGGGGTCATGGACGCTTTCTGGACGCCCAAACCCTACAGCGATCCGCAGCAGTTTCAGGAGTTTTGCGGGCCGCTGGTGCCACTCTGGAGCAGCCCGCGTTTCACCATCGACGATGGACGCCTGCGCGGCGAGGTGCTGATCAGTCAGTACGGCCCGGCCAACCTGGACGGGAGCGTGGTGAACTGGACGCTCCGTGACGCCGGCGAGACGGCGCAACTCTCTGGGACACTGAGTGCGGGCACACTCGCCACCGGAAACGTCCACACCGTCGGGAGTCTGGACGTGGACGTTACGGCACTGGAGACGCCAGGTCAGTACGAGCTCTTGCTGTCGGTGGAGGGTCATGAAGCAGAGGGTGAAACGAGGCAGGCACAGAACCGCTGGACGGTCTGGCTCTACCCTCCCACTCAGCCAGAAGACGATCTTGAGATTGTTACCTCACTTGATGATGCGGTTCTGGCTCGCCTTGAGGCGGGAGCCAGCTTGATCTGGGCACCACCGCCAGAAACCCTGTACGCCGCTTCCCAGATGGGCTTTACCACGGCGTTCTGGAACGTGCTGTGGACCCAGGGCCAGCCTCCCCACACGATGGGGCTGCTGTGTGACCCAGCGCACCTGGCGCTGGCTGACTTCCCGACAGACATGCACAGTGACTGGCAGTGGTGGGAACTGGTTCATGGACGACAAGCGCTGCACCTGGACCGTCTGGGCGTGGCGCTGACGCCGATTGTGCGGGTGATCGACGACTGGAACACCAATCGCTCACTGGCATTGCTGGCCGAGGCGCGGGTGGGCCGGGGCCGCCTGATCATCAGCAGTTCCGATCTGATGAGCGATCTGGAGCGCCGCCCGGTCGCGCGGCAGATGCGGCGAAGCCTGGCACAGTACCTTCAGGCACTGCCCTCTGCCACACTGACGGAACTCACGCCGGAGCAGCTCCTGCTCCTGCTGGGTGAGTCTCCGCCAGCGCCCACCACACTGGATTCATCCCGTCCCACGTTCTGACCCGCCTCATGTTTTGTTTGCGCCGCTGTCCATTGAAGGAGCTTTGTGACCACACTCCAGCAGAACCTCCGCCCCGAGCCTCTGCACGCCGCCGTGGCGCGCGAGCTGATGGCCCGCGTGATGGGCGGTCACTACAAACCAGGCGACCTGCTGCCCATCGAACCCAAACTGGTCACCGAATTTGGCGTGAGCCGCACCGTCATTCGCGAGGCAGTACGCTCGCTGAATGACAAGGGCATCATCACTGTCCGGCAGGGCAGCGGCATGCGGGTCGAGCCACCAGACCAGTGGAGTTACCTCGATCCAGTCGTCCTGTTCGAGCTGGTCAAAGCTGGACGGTCGCCCACGCTCTTCGACGAGTTGCTGGAGGGACGGCGCATCCTGGAGGTCCAGCTCGTTGGCCTGGCCGCCAGCAAGCGCACGGACGAGGACGTTCAGGGCCTCGCGGACTTGCTGGCCCAGATGCGCGAACATGTTCGTGACCCCGATCCCGCCGAGTACAACAACCTCGATCTGGCCTTTCACGAGTTGATCGCCCGCGCTGCAAGGAACCGCCTGCTGTTCGAGGCCATGCGGCCCATCACCGAAATCACCCGGATCGGGCGCTTTTATACTGTGTCCGTCAGTGGCGGTCTGGAACTCAGCCTTCGCGGCCATGATGAGCTGTATCAGGCCGTCCGTCTCCAGGATGTCGGGGGAGCGCAGCAGGCCATGCTCCACCACGTCCAGCAGTTCGAGACCAACATTCGTGACACCCTCCACCGACAGGGAGAGACTTCATGACCCATACGCTGTCTGGCAGTCCAGCGGTGGCCCCCCGGCCCGCCGACCGCATCCGCTCGCTGGAACTGTTTCTGGTTGCGCCGCGCTGGCTCTTTCTCAAGATCACCACCGAGCAGGGCGTCGAGGGCTGGGGCGAACCCATCGTCGAGGGCCGCGCCGCGACCGTCAAAGCGGCGGTCGAGGAGTTGTCCGAGTACTTGATCGGCAAGGACCCCAGCCGCATCGAGGACCTGTGGCAGACCCTCTACCGGGGCGGGTTCTATCGGGGCGGCCCAATCCTGACCAGCGCGATCAGCGGCATCGAGATGGCGCTGTGGGACATCCGGGGCAAGACGCTGAACGTGCCGGTCCACGACCTGCTGGGCGGCGCGGTGCGCGACGCCATGCGTGTGTATTCCTGGGTGGGGGGCGACTCCCCCAGGGATGTGGCGCAGGAGGCAGTCGCCAGCGTGAATCGGGGCTTCACAGCCCTGAAGATGAATGGTTGCGAGAAGTTGGAATGGATTGACTCGCCCGCGCGGGTCGGTGCCGCCGTCGAGACCATCGCCGCCGTTCGCGAGGCCGTGGGGCCAGAGGTCATGATCGGGGTGGATTTCCACGGACGGGTTCACCGGGGCATGGCCAAGGTGCTGGCCCGTGAGCTGGACGCCTTCAAGCTGATGTTTATTGAGGAACCCGTTCTTTCGGAGAACATCGAGGCGCTGCGCGACATCGTGGCCCACACCAGCACGCCGATTGCCCTGGGTGAGCGTCTGTACACCCGCTGGGATTTTAAGCAGGTCTTTAAGGACGGCTATGTGGACATCGTTCAGCCCGATACGGCGCATGCTGGGGGCATTCTGGAAACCCGCAAGATCGCAGCGATGGCCGAGGCCCATGACGTGGCGCTGGCGATTCACTGCCCGCTGGGACCAATCGCGCTGGCGGCCAGCTTGCAAGTAGATTTCTGTACGCCCAACGCCTTTATTCAGGAGCAGAGCCTGGGCATCCATTACAACCAGGGCAGCGATCTCCTGGAGTACCTGCGAGAGCCTGCGGTGTTCGAGTACCGCGCGGGCTTCGTCGGGCGGTTGACCGGGCCGGGTCTGGGCATCCAGATCGACGAGGGCAAGGTGCGCGCCGCTGCAAAGGTAGGACACGCCTGGCGCAATCCAGTGTGGCGCCACGAGGACGGCAGCCTTGCAGAGTGGTAGTGGGGCCGAATGGTGAATTCATGATCGTATCGAGATTCGAGGCACAGACCGCCAAGGCCGTGTACATCTACCTATTGCGCGGCACAAAACGAACGCTACTAATTGACAGTGGCCTAAGCGATACTCCGGAAGATGTGCTGCTGCCGGGTCTGGCCGCCGAGCACCTGGAACCGCAGCAACTGACCGACTGCGTGATCACGCACGCCGACTGTGACCACTGCGGCGGCGACGCGGCCCTGCGGCTGACCTGTCCACATCTGCATTTACATGCTCCGACAGGTGACCGTGCCATGATCGAGCAGCCTGAACGCCTGATGCATCAGCGGTACGAGGCTTATGAGGCCAGACACGGCGTTGGCTATGACCCGGAAACCAAGACCTGGATCGCGCAGACGGCTGGCCGGGCAACCCCTGTGGACAGTGTGCTGAACCCCGGAGACACCATCGACCTGGGCGGCGGCACGCTGGAGGTCATGGCCCTGCCCGGCCACACTGCCGGACACCTGGGCTTGCATCACGTCGAGGAAAGCACCCTATATGTGGGCGACGCGCTGCTGGGCCACGGTGAATACGCCCTGGACGGCACCCTGCACGCCCCGCCCAGTTACGTGACGGTTTCTGGTTATCTGGATACCATTGAGCGAGTCCGTGCACTGCGGCCAGAACGTTTGATGTTCGCGCACCGTGAAGTGGTGGAGGGAAGTGGCATCGCTCCGTTTCTAGATGAATGCACCCGATGGGTACATGAGGTAGACGCCGCTGTCCAGCGTGGCGTTCAGCGGCCCGGCGGCGCAACCCTGCGCGAACTGATGGAGGAACACGCCACCAGCTTTGGCACTTTCAACGCCCCAGTCGATCTGATGTATGCCCTCTCAGCCCATCTGGACGCGCTGGTGGAAAAGGGATTGGCCCACAAGTCCTTAGCGACACAGACATCTGGAACGCCTGAACGCTTCCAGTGGGTGCGGTGATGGCCGGAACTTCATCAGAATCGGCTCTTCCACTGCTGGCCGGGAAGGTGGCAATGGTGACTGGAGCGGGCCAGGGTATTGGCCTGGGCATCGCGTGGGAGCTGGCATGGGCCGGGGCACGGGTGGTGGTGGCCGAACTGAATGTGGAGGCAGGTCAGGGGGCCGCTCTGGCGCTGACGTCCGCTGGCCTGGATGTCACCTTCGTCGAGACGGATGTGGCCGATCCAGCCAGTAGTGCCCGCGCCGTGCAGACCGCACATGAGCGCTACGGCGCACTCGATATCCTGGTCAATAACGCTGGAATCACGACATTCAAGGACATGTTCGAGGTCACGCCCAGCGACTGGGACAAGCTGATGAATCTGGACTTGCGCGGCCTGTTCTTCGCCTCGCAGGCGGCGGCACGGGTGATGAAAGAGGCGGGCGGCGGCGTGATCATTCACATCAGTTCCAACCACGCGCTCGCCACGCTGCCGCACAGCGAAATCTACGCGGCAGCCAAGGGCGGCGTGAACGCGCTGACCAGGGCGATGGCGCTCAGCCTGGGGCCGCACGGCATCCGGGTGCTGTCCCTGAGTCCCGGCTTTACCGATACGCCGCACTACCGCCGCTGGCTGGCCGAGCGGGGAGAGGCTGAAACCGAACGCGCCGTGAACGCCCTGCATCCGGCGGGCCGGATCAACACGCCGCAGGAGATTGGCCAGCTCGCGGCTTTTCTGGCTTCTGACAACGCCCGCGCCCTGACCGGCGTGGACATCACCGCCGACGCGGGTCTGAGCGCCCGCCTGTACACCGCCGACGGTTTTTGAACAGCAGGGAGGAAAGATGATTGCGTTTCTGGACGGCGGCACCACGCAGACCCGGTTGAGAGTCTGGGACGGCCAGTCAGTACAGTTCGATACGGCAGTGTTGGTTGGTGCCCGGACAGGCGCAGTTGATGGGCACAGTCACGCCCTTCGGGCCGCCGTCCAGGAATTGATCGGCGCAGCGCGGCAGGTTTTCCCACTGGACGCAGTGGTGGCCTGCGGCATGCTGACCAGTCCTACCGGACTGTATGAGGTGCCGCACCTGGTGGCTCCAATCAGCACCGCACGGCTGGCCAGCCACCTGGTGTCCCGCGAAATTGAGGGCTGTGGTCCCATCCTTTTCATTCCGGGCATTCGCACGCAAGACATAGACGTGATGCGTGGCGAGGAAACTGAGGTTACCGGCCTTCGGCAGATCCTGGGATTACGCGGCCCGGTCAACTTCCTGCACTTCGGCTCACATGACAAGCTGATCTACACGGACGACGACGGCATTCAGGGATCGCTGACCAACCTCAACGGTGAGCTGCTGAATGCGATGACCGGGGCAACTATCTTGAAATCGAACACGCAAAATCCGGTAGAACTCTCGGATGTGGATCAGCACTGGTGGCGGCAGGGGATGGAGGCAGCCCGTCAGCACGGGCTGTCGCGCGCGGCCTTCCTGGTGCGAATCGGCGGGCTGCTGCGCGGCGTGACGCCGGGGCAGGGCACATCCTGGCTGCTCGGTGCGCTGGCCGAGGGCAACCTGCGCTGGATTGAGCAAGCCGGGCCAGAGCGCACGACGGTTCTCTACGGGCGCTCAACCGTCACGCAGCCGTTCATGGCGTATCTGACCGAACAGGGCTTCCCGGCTCAGATCGCGTCCGAGGCGCATTCGGCGCTGGCTGCCGTCATAGGAGCGGCCCGGCTGTATGAGCTGTGGCGCGGCCTGGCCGGACAAACGCAGCCCTCCAGGCCGGCGCAGCCATGACCCGCCCCGACCTGACGTCGTTGATTGAGCGTCATCGTCTGATTGCCATTCTGCGCGGCGTGCCTCCTGTCCATGCCCCCGTCCTGGCCCGCCAACTCCACGCAGCGGGCATCCGGCTGCTGGAAGTTGCCTTCAGCGACGAGCATGGTGAGCCTGGCCTGCGGTCCATCCAGGCGCTGGGACTGCCTGGTATGCATCTGGGCGCAGGCACGGTCACCACGCTGGAGCGGGCCGAGGCCGCGCGACAGGCGGGAGCGGGCTTCGTCCTGACACCCCACCTGGTGCCTCAGGTGAACGCCTATGCCGCTGAACATGGTCTGGGCCTGATCAGCGGTGCCATGACGCCCACCGAGATCATGCAGGCCCGTGAGCAGGGCAGCGAGGTCGTCAAGCTTTTTCCAGCAGGTGATTTGGGGGCGGGCTACGTGAAAAGCCTGCTGGGACCGTATCCAGACCTGAAACTCCTGGTGGTCGGCGGTGTGGACGCGTCGAACCTTCCTGGCTTCATACAGGCTGGCGCAGTAGGCGCGGGCATCGGCGGCTCGTTGACGCGCGCGGACTGGAACACGCCTGATTGGACAGCTCTGGACCTGCGGGCGCGTGAGCTGATCGCGCTGGTTTCGCCCTGACGTGGGGTCCCAGCCAAGCAAATGAAAAGCCAGGGCAACCCCACCGCTTCCCTGAACTGGGATGCAGCAGTCGGCCTGAACGGCAGGTCCACGTCACCCTGGCCTTTCTATCAGGTGATTGCGGGGGCCTAGACCCAGTTCACCGAGGAGCGCGAGCGACAGCACAAGCGAAAACTCTTCCCTCATGACGTTGCTCAATTGCGCTCCCACTCAATAAGGCTGTGGCCCCATTGGGGGCGAATCAGCGTCCCACGCCCAACGGGGCTACAGCCACGAAGGCCAGGTGGGCCTCGCCGTCCTTCTCCCCATAACGGTCCAGCAGCCCCGATAGCTCCTGGACAAACAGGCGTGCCCGTTCAGGGGTCAGGTACAGTGTCCGCCCCTCGCGCAGCCAGGGGCGCTCCAGATCCTCCAGGGTCAGGCAGCGCTGGCCGTCTAGGCTCAGGTCATGGGCAATCCGGCCAGAGTCTCGCCGGGTGATCAGGTAGCCCAGCCGCGAGGTTTCGGCGCTGGACAGCCGCGCCACCGAGCGCGAGATCAGGCGGTTGGGTTCCTCCACGGCGGCCATCAGCAGTTCTTCCAGGGTGATGGCATCGGTGGCCCAGAACGGCACGAAGAACCGTTCGTGGGTCACGCGGTAACGCTTGATAGGCCGCCCAGCCCGGCGCTGCTGGACACTGACCCGCAGCAGCCCCCTGGTCACGAGCCCTTGCACCTGCCTCAGCAGCGTGTTTGGTTTCAGCCCCAGTTCGGCAGCGGCCTCGCCCACCGACACGTCCCGGCCAAAAAACGGTCCGAGGACCATGCGCGCCTGTGGATTGAGCAGCAGACGGGCCGCTGCTGGATCAAGGACGATCCCTGGATCGTCCGCATCTCCCACCTCTGGCCTACGTGATGGTTTCCGTTCCATTTCACGTAGCTTAACTGACATCTTGCAGTTTTGGAAAAGGATGTCTGGAACGCACTTTTGGCCCCATAGTGAGGTGTGTACCCAAAAGAATCGCGCTCCAGACGGCTTTATTCTGACATTCTGCCTTGCTTTTCTCGCAAGCAACACCGGGAATCCTTCGAGGTCTTCCTCGACCTGCTGCTTGATGGTTCCGGCAGACCTCTGCCGGAACGGGCCACCGTCAAATCCCCCTCGGCGCTCAGCCGCTTTTTCAATCACGCCACCTGGAGTACCCGTCAGCTCTGCCGGGTGATGCGTCAACACGCTCTCCAGACGTTGCAGGATCAGTGGCGACAGCAGCCCCATCAGCGCCCCAGACTGGAACTCCTGGTTG
>NZ_MSTI01000059.1 GCF_001949125.1 Deinococcus marmoris | reverse complement strand
GTGGAGTGGAGGGATCGGCGCTGTTCCGATCCCTCCACTCCACGCCCGGAACCCGTTTTTCTCCTGCTCGCTATCGTCGCGAACAGACGCCCATGAGGACGCTGCTCCTCCCACTCGGATTACGGGTGTTTTCAACACCCTCTAATCGGAGTCCGTATCAGAAGGCGAGCAATCGCTTCGGCCGACAGGTTCACGAGAATTCAATGCGGGTGTTGATCAGTGGAGAAGCTTTACGGGCGTTACCCACTGCCAGCCATCCTGCGTAGACGGCCAGCACGGCGATGTTCAGGGCCAGCAGACCCAGGTTCTCGTGCCTGGCTGTCCCCAGAAAGCTGACCAGATCAAACGCCGCGTGCCACAGCATCAATGGCAACAGTGACCCGGCCCGCAGGCGCAGCAGGGCCGCCACCACGCCGAACAGCAGCGAGAACACGATCTGCAAAGCTGTGGCGCTCATGCTCTGCCCGCCCAGCAGGTTCAGGGCGTGGGTCAGGGCAAAGGCCACCGACGACACCAGCACCGCTGTCACCACGCCGCGTGGCAGCAGCCACTTCATGAACAGGCCCCGGTACAGCCCCTCTTCGACGAAGCCCACCAGTCCAGCCAGCGCGATCAGGGAAGCGAAGTGGGTCAGGGTCTGCGGCAGGGCGGGATGCTGGCTGAACAGGTTGATGGTGACCACCAGCAGCGGGATGAGAAACAGGCTCCAGCGGTCCACCTTGAACCCACTCAGCCGCTGGGGCGAGACCGCTTTCCACTGCCGCCGGGCGAAGAACATCACAGCCAGCCACAGGGCGAAGAACGGATAGACCAGCGTCACGGGCTGTACCTGCTGCACGGCGCCCGCCGCGCCAGGCTGCGAACCCATCAGGTACAGCGCCGTTCCTGCCGCGCCAAGCAGGACGGCCAGCACCAGCGTGGTCAGCGCAATGGCCCAGTACGGGTGACGCTCGCCGAAACCGGGAGTCTGGAGCGAAGAAAGCTGGCCGTTTGTGCTGTTCATACGGTAGATAGTAGTACTATCTAATGCAGAATGTCAACAGCCATGAAGATGTCCGAACTCTCCAGAACCAGCGGGGTCAGCACCGCCAGCGTCAAGTACTACCTTCGCGAAGGAATGCTGCCTGCGGGGCAGGCCGTGGGGCCGCGCGACGCCGACTACGACGCGGGCCATGTCGAACGCCTGGAAATCATTCGCAATCTGCGTGATACGGCTCAGCTCCCGATTGCCACGGTCAAGCGGCTGATGGCCGCCGCAGACGACGACACCGTCCCCATCCCGCAACTGGTGGCGATGGCCCATTCTTCGGTGCTGGCCTCCCGCGAGATCACGGATCAGGAACGGGAACTTGCCACACAACTGCTAACCGGGTTGGACTGGACGGTGCCGGAACGCTCGCCTGTCTTTGGGCAACTCGCGCATCTGCTCGGCGTTCTGAATGCGGGCCAGGCTCCCACTGATCCGGGTGGACTGGCCCCCTGGCTCGCCGCAGCCCAGCAGGTCACGCAGGTGGAACTCGGTCTGACCCGGACGGGGGGCAGCCGCGCCCTTCTTGTTCATGATGTGGTGATCGGGACCTACCTGAGTAATCAACTGCTGGTCACGCTGCACATGGCGGCTCAGGTGAACGCGGCCATGAAGCAGTTCGGAGGTTGAGGGCAGCTCTCAACCAGAGGCGTGGGGAGGACTCCGTGGTCCGACAGCTTGAGAACAGGGCGAGTCCAGCGCCAGTCTCGCCAGAGACTCCGGGATCAGCCGCGAGACGGTTTCCCCGGCCCTCAAGGCCGCGTCCGCCACATCCGCTGGACCCCCGGCCCTCTCCTGGGCTGCTGGAGATGACCTCAAAAGCGGCAGCCAACCTACGCTTACGCGGCGTGCAGTGAATGCTCCAGGCAGTCTTGTTCTTCTCCACGGGCAACCATTTGACCGAAACATTCGGCACCGACGCGCGCGTCCTGCACCGCGTCCTGTCGCAGCGCATGGAACAGCAAGAAGCCGTCCTGAATGCCGTCGATGCCCTGGAGCGGCAAGGAATGGGCGCTGCCGCGTTAGGAACCTAGCTGGATACACTGCTCTGTCCCTACCCGCAGGTGGTGGCTGTAGAACGCTGTTCAGCGCGCGGCTGTCGGGCGTTGGGAAGGCCTGCCGAGCGGCCACCGCTCCTGGCCGTTTCGCTTTCTGCGAGGCCCACTGTGCGCTGGCGGGAGGGGGCGGACCGCTCTACGCCCTGTCCCGGAACAACGTGCGGGTGTGGGTGGACGCCCGGCGGCTGACGGGGGCGCTGGACGAGGGGGCTGCGCCGCTGAGCTACACGCTATTCCGGCCTGAGTCTGAACAGGTGATCGTGGTCCACATGCCAGAAACCTGGGCGGCTTCCACGACGCTGTGGGTGGCGAAGGTCCTGGGCACCACCCTCCAGGTGATCCCCATCCGAATCTCCCGCCCGGTGCCATGGAGTGCGTGGCCGTGGGCCGGCGCGGCGCTGTGGACCCTGCTGACGGGGGGCGTGACCGCGCTGGTCTTCCGGCTCCTGGAAGGCTGCCGCACGGCCCAGCGCGCCCTGCTGGACGAGCGGGCGCGGGCAGGCGGCGTGGTGCAGGCGGCCTCTTGAGGCTTATCTCCATCTGCGCAAAACCGGGTCACCCTCAAACCACACCACGTCGCAGGGATAAATTTCTTGAGTGGGGCCGCTCCCGCTGCACGCGCCCGGCACCTGCGGTCAGAGGAGGGTAACGACTTTCAATCGCAGCATAAATACCGTCTAAATCTCACCCTTTAAAAAACAGTATCAAAATCAGCCTGTCATCAGATTCAGAGCATACGGTTGTCTGATGTCTAGACCGCAGCCGCCCGTATTCTTCGATCCCACCGGCAAGCGCCGCCGCCGCGTCAACGTGCTGGGGGGTCTGCTGGTGGCGGCACTGCTGGTAGGTGGGGGGCTGAGTGTGTGGGCGCTGTGGACCGGCGACAGCATCCCCGAACTGCTGGAATCGCTGGTGGCAGACACGCCCACCGAGACGGCCAACCTGAAGCCGGGCGGCCAGGGGCCGGGGCTGCTGTACTCGGCAGTGGGCGAACCGGGGGTGGCAGCCTCGGTGACACCGCTGGAAGCCACGGCCTTTTACGTGGCGTGGGACCACCGCAGCCGCGACTCGCTGCGCCGCAACATCAACCAGATTGATGTGCTGGTCTCGGAGTGGTGGCATCTGGACGTGGACGGTGGGCTACTGCTGGAAGAACCCACATCCAACCTCGCCATGCTGACCGAGGCGCGCACCGCCAAGTTGGGGCTGGCCGTGATGCCGCTGATCAACAACTACAACCCCAGGACCCAGGCGTGGGATTCGGAGGCGCTGACCGGGGTGATGACCCACGCTGGGAAGCGCGTGGCGTTGCAGGACACCCTGCTGGCCGAGGTGCGCGAACACAATTTCGCGGGTCTCAACCTGGATTTCGAGGAAGTGGCCCCCGAAGCGGTGCCGGGCTACTTGCTGTTCGTCCAGAAGCTGTCCGAGTCGCTGCACGCCGATGGCAAGAAGCTGACCATCGACGCCCCGATGAACAACGGCGATTTCCCCTACGCCAAGCTCGCCAAACATGCCGATTCGCTGGTGCTGATGGCCTACGACGAGCATGAGGGCAGCAGCAAACCGGGAGCGGTGGCCAGTCAGGGTTGGATAGAGAAGCACCTGCGCCAGCGCCTGAAGGAAGTGCCTGCCGAGAAACTGACCCTGGCGTTGGGGGGCTACGGCTACGACTGGGCCGGACCCGGCCAGGGCGTCACCGTGTCGTTTCAGGAGGCGCTGGAGCAGGCCCGCACGTCCGGGGTGCAGCCGTACCTGGACCGCCAGACCCTCAATCCCACCTTCACCTATTCTCCCGAAAAAGAGGGAGAGGCGCAGCACACCGTGTGGTATCTGGACGGCGTGAGTCTGTACAACCAGGCGCAACTGGCCCGCACGCTGGGGATTGAACAGGTGGCGCTGTGGCGGCTGGGCAGCGAGGACCCCGGCGTGTGGCCCGCCCTGCACCAGAGCGGCGAGGATGTGCTGAGTAGCCTGTCCACCTTCGGTACCGACCGGCAGGTGGACTACGTGGGAGGGGGAGAGATGCTGAAAGTTCAGCAGGTCTCGCAGTCCGGGGAACGTCTGGTGTCCTTCGGCACCACTGCCGATACCCGTGGCCTGCTCGTGGACGACGTGACCAAAACCTTCGCCACGCCGTACATCATTGAACGCTGGGGCGAGGGCGAGAAGAATGCCGTGGCCCTGACTTTTGACGACGGCCCGGACGCCGTGTACACCGCGCAGATGCTGGATATTCTGGAGCGGGAGGGCGTTCCCGGCACCTTTTTTGTGATCGGAACGCAGGCACTGGCCCACCCGGCCCTGTTGCGGCGCATGGTGGACGGGGGCCACGAGATCGGCAGTCACAGCTTCTCGCACCCCAACACCAGCCAGATCTCGCCCAAGCACTTTGAGCTGGAAATGAACATCACCCAGCGCCTGATTGAAAACGCCACCGGCCACAGCACCCGGCTGTTCCGCCCGCCCTACGCCGAGGACGCCGAGCCGACCACCCCCATGCAGGCCAACGTGGTGGAGGCGGCCACCCGGCTGGGCTATTACGTCAGCAACATGAACATTGACCCCGACGACTGGAAAACCCCTGGCACGGGCGTGATCGTGGCGCGCGTGATGGATCAGATCCACGAGGGCCGGGGCCAGGTCATTCTGCTGCACGACGCGGGCGGCAACCGCGAGCAGACCGTGGCGGCCCTGCCGATCATCATTCAGAAGCTCAGGGCCGGGGGCTACAAGTTTCAGACCGCCTCCGCCGTCGCGGGCCTGACGCGCGACGAGGCCAACCCGTCCGCAGTCGGAAGCGGCAGCGTGGTGGCCTGGGTGACCGGCCTGAACTTTGCTGCGCTGGGCTGGCTGGGGGCCGCGCTGGGCGTGGTCTTCAAGATCGGGCTGGCGCTGGGCCTGGCCCGACTGGCGCTACTGATGGGCCTAGCGCTCAAAGAATTCATCTCTCGCCGCCGAACTGCGCCCGACATCGCCGTGGCCGACCTGCTCAGCATGGGCGTCATCGTTCCAGCCTTCAACGAGGCCAAGGTCATTGAGGCCACCGTGGCGTCCCTGCTGGCCTCGGATCTGCCGGGCCTGCGCGTGCATGTGGTGGACGACGGCAGCACCGACGGCACCGCCGACATTATTCAGGCCGCTTTCGGCAATCACCCGCGTGTGTCGTTGCAGCGGCTGGTCAACGGCGGCAAGGCCCGCGCCATGAACGAGGCCATGAAGGAACTGGACACCGAACTGGTCCTGATTCTGGATGCCGACACCCAGATCAACCCCGAGGCCGCGCGCCTGCTGGCCGGGCATTTCCACGATCCCCGTGTGGCGGCGGTGGCCGGCAACGCCAAGGTGGGCAACCGCGTGAACCTGCTGACGCGCTGGCAGGCGCTGGAGTACATCACCGCGCAGAACGTGGAGCGCCGGGCGCTGGCGCAGATGAACGCCATCAGCGTGGTGCCGGGGGCTATCGGGGCGTGGCGGCGCGCGGTGGTGCTGGAACTTGGAGGCTTTGACCACGACACCCTTGCCGAGGACGCGGACCTGACCATGCGGGCGCTGCGGGCGGGCTACCGCGTGACCTACGAACAGCGGGCGCTGGCCCAGACCGAGGCCCCCGAGACCCTGGCCGCGCTGATCAAGCAGCGCGACCGCTGGATGTTCGGTACCCTTCAGGCAGTCTGGAAGCAGCAGGGGGCCTTTGGGAGCAAGGCGTACGGCCTGCGCTTTTTTACGCTGCCCAACGTGGCGTTGTTCCAGGTGATCTTTCCGCTGCTGGGCGCGCTGCTGGACCTGACCTTCGTGCTGTCGCTGCTGTGGGGGCTGTTTCAATGGCAGTCGCACCCGTCCACCGGCTTCGTTGCCAGCGGCCCGCTGATCTTCACCGGCCTGTTTATCCTGATTGATCTGGCGGCGGCGGCCCTGGCCTTCTGGATGGAACGGGATGAGGACCGCCGCCTGCTGCCTCTGCTGATTCCACAACGCTTCATCTACCGCCAGATCATGTCCTACGTGGCGATCCGCGCCGTACTGGCGGCCACCCAGGGCCAGCAGCGCGGCTGGGGCAAACTGGAACGCTCGGGGCACGTGCAGGCACCGGTGGAAGTAAGTCAATCATAGGGCCGAACTTGCAGGCTTTTATCTCAACCAGGTCCAATTCCCAAGATGTTCAGCGCGGCCAGAGGATCATGCCGTAGGCGTCTGACCAGATCGGTGAGGTGTCGTGTTCGCGCGTGCAAAAGGGTCAACAGTATGCCGTGCAGGACAGCCAATCCTTGCGCTTCTTGTCGCAGTCGGTGACGATCTTCACGGAAGATCGTGTCGCGCCGATGGTGGCTCCGATTCTCTGAAATTGCAACATCTTACACGGACTCCGATTAGAGGGTGTTGAAAATACCCGTAATCCGAGCGGAGCGAGCAGCGTCCTCATGGGCGTCTGTTCGCGACGATAGCGAGCAGGAGAAAAACGAGTTCCGGGTGTGGAGTGGAGGGATCGGCGCTGTCCCGATTCCTGCGGCGTTACAAACGGAATCCGTATTATCAATGGTTCGGACAGTTTTGGGTGGCGTCGCGTGCTGGATGGAGAGGAGAAAAAGTGGGGTGTCGCGAGACGTCCAAGGCTCTGCTGGACACAGAATGCTCTGTATTCAGGTGATGTGTCTCCGATTGGTCAACAGGGCTGTCTGGCAGGGCAAATAAATAATATCAATCCAGGTGTCGGTGTCGGATTGAGTTTAATTCGGGCAACGGTTGAAGAACACCGTTCTGCTGGCAGCGTACCTGCTGAAAACTGTCCGAACCATTGATTATATGGTGATCAATAAGCCGAATCCGCCAAAAAGAAGGGAGCCTTTGTAGGCTCCCTTCTCCAATTTGAAAGTTTGGTTCGATTACCAGCGGTCGTCGCGGCGAGGGCGGTCGTTGAACGCAGGTGCAGGTCCAGCCTTCGTGACCACGATGTTCTTGGCCTGGGGGCCTTTGTTGCCCTGACCAGCTTCGACTTCGAATTCCACTTCGTCGCCTTCGTT
>NZ_MSTI01000144.1 GCF_001949125.1 Deinococcus marmoris | reverse complement strand
TTTGCGATGGAGTTTCCGTTCCGGGACGGCAAGCAGTTCGCGGGCCTGGGTGATTGCCAGTCCCGTCAGGCTCAGGCGCTGCACTTCCACTGGAATATGGCGCTGCATAGCGTTTCTGTAGCCAGAGCCAGTCAGTTGATGAACCAGCGGGCTGGCCCGCTGGTCTTCAGCATGGAAGACGAAAAACGCCGTGCCTATAACGAATTTTTCGCTGATCGAATTTTATCTCTGTTGCCTGGCGATCTGACTTGCGAAAAATTCGCCCCACAGATCGCCGACCTGCTGCTCCTGGGGGTCAAGGCTGCTTGAAACCTTCCGGACTACTGATTCAGAAACCTGCTCTAGAAGTGCTGGAAGTGCATTTGAACGCCATTTGAGCTGCTGTCCAGTGCGCCGTCACCGCGAGGATGCCAGGTATAGAAATGAAACCCAGCCCCCACCAGCGCAACCTTCCCGTCGCCCGCACTTCCCGGCGTGGCCTGCCATCTGCACCCCCGGCCCCACGCAAGCCCACACAAAGGGCAACCCCAGCGGCGCAGTGTCGGGGAGATAGTTGCCGTGGTCAGCGTGATAGGCGCCCAGGGTCATCAGCAGTGTGGGGTGACCGTTTCGGTCAGCGGAAAGCTGTCCTGCGGTGTGACCCGCGTTCAGGTGTTTGGGTGCGAGATCTCGGCATGTTGCCCGGCGTGAGCCCTCTGGAGGTGGCGGCGCAGTGGTTCAGTGCGTGATGCGCGTCTGCGTGCATCTAGCTCAGCCGCTCGCGCAGCCGGGAGTGGCGTGCGGGCTGCGGCGTGGCGGCGCAGGTGTCCCAGGCCGCGCGCAGGCCGCAGGCGATCAGGGTGGTTCTGGCCCGCGTGACCGCCGTGTAGGCCAGCGTGCGGGTCAGCAGCCGCGCGTGTTCGGGCGAAAGGCAGACCATCACCGCGTTCCATTCGCTGCCCTGAGCGCGGTGGACGCTCAGGGCGTAGGCCAGTTCCAGTGGACCGTTCAGCGTAAAACGGTGCGCCTCGCCGCCGAACTCGGCTTCCACGGTGTGGCCCGCGCTCAACACCACGCCGGTCTGTCCGTTCATGAGTCCGCTCTGGCGGTCATTGACGGTCACAATGACCGGATCGCCTGGTCTGAGTGCGCCACTGCCGGGATTGAAATTCTGCTGCATGGCCGCGTTCAGCGCCCGTGTGCCCAGTGCCCCGTTTCGGCCCGCGCTCAGGATGATCGGCGGCCCGTCTGCGGTGATGTGAGCGTGGGCCAGCGCCACCACCTCGCGGGCGCTTCCGGTCTCGGTGAAGGCAACGCCTGTGCTCGCCGGACGCTCACCGCCGATCAGCATGCCCGCCAGCTCAAGGACCGGGCTGCTTGCGCCCTGGCGGTGAACGCGGCTCAGCCGGGCAGCGGGCACCCGGCCAATCAAAGCGGGCAGCGGCCAGCCGGGATCGACGGGCGGCAGTTGATCGGGGTCACCCACCAGAATGACGCGCCCGCCGTCAGGGACGCAGCGCAGCAATGCGCCGAGCAATTCGTTGCTGAGCATGCTGGCCTCGTCTACCACCACCGCGCCAGCCTGCAGCATGCCGCTTCCAAAGTGCGTGCCGTCGTGGCCCAGCAGCCGGTGCAGGGTCAGGGCGGCCCGGCCCGTGGCCTGCTCCAGCCGGGCCGCCGCCTTGCCTGTCGGGGCGCACAGCAGTGTGGTCAGCCCCGCTGCTTCCAGGCTGGTGATCACGGCGCCAATGGTGGTGGTCTTGCCGGTGCCGGGGCCGCCTGTGATCACGCACAGCGCCTCGCGGCAGGCCAGCCCGACAGCCGCGCGCTGGTCTTCACTGAGCCGCTCACTGGGCGCAGGCCCCAGAGCCGTGATGTCGGCCTCCATCACCCGGATCACGTCGCCTGCCAGCCACCGCTCGGTTCGCAGCGCTTGCGGGGTGTAGAGCCAGCCTGCGTCCTCTTCGAGGAGTCCGCCCGCGCATGCGGCTTTCAGTGCTGCGCCGATCTCGGTGCTTTCCAGGGCGTGCTGTTCTGTGAGTTTCCCCGCGAGAACGCCGCGCGGCAGTCCGGTGTGGCCGTCTGCGGCGGCCTCGTTCACCAGGGCCAGGGCCAGGGCTGATCCCCTGCGCGGGTCAAAGGCGCTGATGCCCAGGCGGCGGGCCATGGTGTCGAGAACCTCCAGGGGCACGCCGTACTGCACCGCCAGGTAGGGATTGCCGCGCACAAAGGCCGTGGCTCCCGCGCCCTGTGCCGCCAGCAGGCGTGCGGCGTGTTCGGGCCACAGTCCGGTCTCGCTCAGGTCTGAGAGGGTCTGGCGCAGCCGCGCCTGCCGCCGGGCGTGGTGGCACATGGCCCTGACGACGCTGGGCGCAGCGGGGGGCGGCGGCGGCGTGCCGCGCGTGGCGGCGGCAACCATCTGTGACGCCGAGTCGCCCCACCGCCGCGTGAGGGCCAGCGCCCCGGCCCGCTGGATGCCGGTCATCAGTCCGTAAAAGGCCAGGTCGATTTCGCCGGACGTGACCACCCGCTCGGCGTGAATCAGGGTGTGGCCGCTCAGTTCGGCGTGCAGGGTGGCCCCCACGGGCGCGGCGGGCAGCAGGCCGGTGACGGTGAGTGATTTCCCGTCTACTTCAAGCACGCCCCCGCTCTCGGCTCCGCGCGTCCAGCGGCGCGTGAGCGTGCCCGTGACGGTGGTGCCGGACTGGTTGTCTGCGCTGGGCGGCGCAGACATCTAATCGTGTTCCGGGTGGCACGGCAACATGCCCCTGAGCCCCTGTATGGCCCGGAAACGCACCCGCACGCGCGGCCCCTCATCCGTTCTGGCTTTGACCTCGACGATCTGGAAGGTGCCGACGTGCGGCAGGATGACGCTGATGTGGTCAAGCAGGGCTTCTTCGATCACCCGGAACATTGCATCGATGGCGCTTCTGGACTGCGCCGGGTTCAGTCCGCAGCGCAGGGCAAGCTGGGCGCTGAGCTGGGCCGCGCCGATTTGTGGGGGGAGGTCACGTTCTGGCATGTTCCGTAGCCTGCCACCGCTGGGGGTGACGCGCCCGCAAAAATCCGCACGGCCACGGTGGCGCCCACCACCGCCGCGTGGGCCGCGCCACGCTGCTGTAAGGTTCGCACCACTTCAAGCAGTTGTCCGGGAGAGAGCTGCGCCCTGCGGGCGGCGGCGGCGAGTGTCCAGGACTGCTCTCCAAGTGCGGCGCAGACGTGCGCGATCTGGTCATTGCGGGGGGGCGGCCCGTGTGGAGTGGGCTGATACGCCGCCGCCCGGCCTGCCCAGCCGTGGCCCTGTAGGCGCAGCGCAAACAGGCGGGCGCAGAGTTCGTCCAGCGCCGGAGCCGGGTCAGCGCCGAGTATGGCCCTGGCCTGCGCGGCGCTGAGCGTGCCTTTTGAGCGCAGCTCGGTCAGGACGCGCTGCGCCCCGGCGCTGAGACCCGTGGCCCGGTGCGGGGTCTGGGCGAAGAAGATGGCGGCGTCCTGGGGCAATTTGCGTGTCATTCGTCTTCCAGGCCAAACCACAGCGCCGCCCGTTTGCCGCGCAGGTCACGCCCAGGCGGCAGAGCAGGCCGCACATAGACCCGCACCGGGTCCAGAGGCAAAGCGGGACGCAGCACCAGGCGCAGGGCCGCGAGGGTGGCCCGGATGCGCCGGGCCTGGCCGTAAGAGCCGTACACGCGCACCTGAACGCAGGCGTTCAGAACGGGCGCACAGGCCGCTTTGGGACTGTCCAGCAAATTAAGCGTGAGGGTGAAGCGGACGCTGCTGAGCAGCGGGTCAGGCTGCCAGGTCAGGACTGTTCGTTTGTCGCCGCGTGTGGCGTGGTGCAGGAATACGCCCTGACGGGCCAGCGCCTGAGAGACCGGGTGGGCGCTGAACTGTTCGGCCCATGTGGGGGAGAGAGTGGACATGACGGCAAGCGGGCCGGGCAACGCTGCCCGGCCCGGCCTGTTTTGTTGTTTAGTCGGCGGCCTCGGCGCCCGCTGCCGCGTGAAGCTGCCTTCGTCCGCCTGGCAGTGCGAATTCAGGATCGGCGCGTCCGCCGCCCCGGAACATGACCAGCGTGACATACCAGAAATCTGCGTCCCCTTTCTCGCGTAAATGTTCGGGATCGGTGGCTTTGGCCCCGCGCGAATACTTGACGGCTTCCGGCAGTTTCATCTTGCGGGTTTCGACCTCTTCAAGCAGCCTCTGCTTGTACGCATGCCCGCCGCAAAAGACGACGTGTTCGCCTTCGGGCGTCACCCAGGGCCGCGCGCCGATCAAACTCCAATCGAAGGTGTCGTGCGCCGCGAGGGGCAATTGCAGGCCGCCGCCGATGGGCGCACTCGCCGGGCGCATGCCCTGTGCGCCGTAGTGACGCTGCAGCGTTCTGAGATCGGCGATGGTCTGGGCCTGCACGGTGATAGGGGTACCCAGGGCGTCAAGCAGGGCCAGGGTCAGGGTATGGGGGACGGGCATGGTTTCTCCTTTGTCCGGCGCGCTGTTCGGCGGGGACATGCTTCCTTGTGGCCGGGGGCGCGTCCCCGGCCAGGGCTGCCCAGCTCAAACCTGGCAGCACGCCCCGCAGCCGGATGGCGTCAGCGCTGCCCAGTGCGCCGCCGCCGACAAACGTGGCAATTGCCTGGGGATCAACGCCGCTGGCGGCACAGAGCTGGCTCAGGTTGGCAAAAGGGCTGTGTTCCATCGCGTCGGCCAGTGGGGGGCCGTGTACAAAGCTTCTCAGAACGTACTGGGTCAGAGATTCCATGTGGTACAGACTGGGCGCATTGGGGGTGATGTTCCGGCACAATGCGGCGGCGCTGGCCGTGTCCTACTCAGGTCTTCGGGCCCGCTACGCTGCGCCGCCGCACGTCCAGCTCCTCTTGGAGTCGCCCATAGGCCACCGAATGCGCTGGATTGTCGCTCCCTGCAATCTGAACTACCTCGATTTCCACGCCGCGCAGCCGGGCCAGCCGGTGAACTGCGCGTGCCAGCCCGATCATGGGATGCTTGCCCTGTGGGCCGCGCAGGAGCGTGGCACTCAGGGCGCAGTCCAGATGCAGAGTCAGGTGTCCGGGGCGGGCTAAGCTGATCGCGTATCCGGCGGCGCGCAGTTCGGCCTCGGCAATCGAGGCCACGCGCCGAACAGCGCTGTGGCTCACGCCGTCAATGACCACACTCAGCGCCGTAAGCACGCGACTTTTTTTTGCGCGGATTGGCCGGGCGCATTGAAGCGTCGCTGTAGGCGATCTGGGTTGGCATGACCCTTATTTTGACGCTGCTGGCCGTGATGCGGCGGGGCTGCGGGGCAAGAGCGCCCCGGCGAGCTGACCCTCTCGTACCATCAGCCGGTAACTGCTGCCCTTGAACAGCGCCGTGAAGGCCGGGCCGCTCAGCGTCCGGACGCGCCGGTCTGAGCAGCGCACCCGCACGACCCCGCCCTCTTCGGGGCTGATCAGGTATTCGCACGACGGCTGACCCGCCGGGTCTGAGAGCAGAACGTGGGTGGGGGCGCGCAGCCCGGTCAGTAGCTCGTCGGCCATCACCGGTATCCGGCGCAGTTCGGGGTGAACGCTCAGCTCGCGGGCCTCGTAAGCGCGCAGGGCTGTCCAGACCGCTTTGCGGGCGGCCTCGCTGCCGGCCACCCGCACAGCCCGCCCAGCGGCCAGCAGACGCCCCACCCGCCGCAGCCGCCGTGCCACGGTGGGGTTCATGCACGCCAGGGCGCGCAGTTCGTTCAGGGCGGTGTCGGGGGTTAGGGCGGCGAGTGCGGGAGCGTGCAGGGTCAAGACAGGGGTCATGCGCGTCAGGTGGCCCTGGCGCGCAAACGCCAGGGCCAGGAGTAGATGATCCGGGCACTTCCAGCGCAGCTCGCCCTCCACCCAGTCCACCACCGGAAAGCCTGCCACCCGGCGGGACTCGCGGCTATTGTGCGTCACCAGCGTCAGGCCGCGCGCCAGTGTCATGCCCGCGTTCAGCAGGTCATACGGGCCAATGGGTGTCCCCTGCGCCTTGAGGGCGGCTCGGATGCTGGCGGTCACGCGGGCGTCGCCTGCTCGGTAGTCCAGCACCGCCACCTGCGGCAGCCACAGCGCCAGGGCGGCCTCCACGGCGGCGCGCTTGGCGGGAACCTGGGCCAGCCCGAATTCGATTTCCATGACCGTCACACCGCTCAGGGCCAGCGTGGACGGCGGGTGCAGGGCCATGTGGACGCGCACCTGCCCCATGCCCCGCACCGCGTAGCTGATGATGTCGGTGTCCAGCAGGTACTGAATCAGAACAGCTCCCGGTCTTCCAGGGGCGGCAGATCGTCGCGGGACAGCGTGAAGTCTGCCAGCTCCGCCGTGACTGCGGCAGAGAAGAAGGCCAGAGCTTGTGGGGACCACTGCCCCTCTGTTTCCTCCAGAGCGGCGGGTTTACCGTTGCGGGCAATGATCACGGTCTCGCCACGCTCGGCGGCCTCCACCAGTTTGCTCAGTTGGGTCTAGGCGTCGTGCATGTTCACCTCTGGCTAAGCGGTTGGCTCATTCGGGAAAGGGTTGTTCTCCAGCCCCCAGCCATCTGCCCGCACGCCGTCCGTCCAAGCGTCAATCAGATGAATGACGCCGCTCAGGGCGTCGCATTCGTGAATGGACAGCTCCGTTCTGGCGCGCATCTCCAGCAGTGTTTCCTTCTGAAGGGCCAGCGTCTCCCAGTCGGTGCCTGCCAGCGCCGCGTCCAATCCGTCCGGCACGCTGGAAGGAACGGTATACATCTCGGTGCCGCCCTTCTGCCTCGGTTCGTAGTCGGCTTCGAGCAGATCAAGCAGATCGCTATGAATGTCCAGCGCCTTCAAAAAGGCCAGATCATTGAAGGGCTGGCCGCTGCCCTCCTCTTGAGGCCCGCTCTCGTCATAAACATGCCGCGAGCCGTCTGCAAGGGTCAGGGTCAGCCGAGTGGGCAGCGGCAACCCGGACTCGGAGCCAGGTTTCCAGGCGACGGCGAGCTGTGTGACGGAGGTGTCCAGTGAGAGTTCCCTCCCCAGAATGGCGGCGATACGGAGGAGGGCGGCGGCGCGTGCGCGGAGGTTCATAAAGTCTCCTGGGGCGTGGTGATCTGGGTCGGCAGCAGCCCGGCCATCCTGACCTCGCCGCGTTTCTTGCGTTTCTTGGGCACGGGCGCGGCCAGGACCCGTGCAGTCCCGCTCAAGTTGACAAACACTGCCGCACTCTCGGTCTGACCGCTCAGCAGCAGATCGCCGATCATCTGCGCGGCCTGGAGGGCCACCGCCGGATTGATGAACAGGTGCTGCCTGAGCAGCGCCTCCGCCGCCGAGCAGCTCGGTACGTCGTCTTCCCCGCCCGCCATCCCAGACGGGTCAAGGGTAACGACGTGTGGGAGCGCCGCGCCGCCGCCCACCTGGCCCAGCACCACCTGACCGCACGCCGCGTCGTTGCCGCAGTCGAGCCAGTAGGTGAGTCGGCCCGCGCCTTCGAGCAATTCGAGCAGCTCCCGCCGGGCCTGCCCGCTGTCCACGGCGCTGATGACCAGGTGTGAGGCCAGTTTCAAATCCCCGGCCTCCAGCACCCGTCCGTGGCCCTCCCAGTTCAGTCCGGCGTACAAGTTGCACCGCTCGGTCAGGGCCACGGCCTTGAAGCGGCCCACGTCGCCCGGTGCGAAGTTCTGGCGGCTGAGGTTGCTGACGCTCACCCGGTCTGGGTCGAAGGCGCGCACCCACAGGCCCGCTCCGCCCAGCGCCCGCACGGCCTGGTCGAGCCGCACCAAATGGGTCAGGATCAGGCTGCCGGTGCCGCCGACGCCCACCAGGATGATTTGACACGGCACGCGCGGATCGAAGGTAATGGTGTGCATGGTGTCCGGGTGGCCCCGGCAGGGGGCCAGGGGTTCGGGTGCCCGCCTGGGTTGTTGATGGCACCCGCCTGCGTCCGCCGGACGTATGCGTGCAGACCAGCCCCGCGTCTTCGAGTTCACTGATGCGCTTGCTGACGCGCGTGCCCAGTCGGGCGTGCAGCTCGGGCAGACCCAGCGCCCTCAGTGCGGCGCACTGAAAGCTGCTCAGCGCCGGGCCGTCCTCATACGGACTCCGATTAAAAGGTGTTGTAAACACCTGTGATCCGAGCGGAGCGAGAAGGAGAAAAACGGGTTCCGGGCGTGGAGTGTAGAGATCGGAGTTTTCCCGATCTCTACACGAAACAAACGGAATCCGTATCAGCCGTCACCGCCCCCCTGCCCCGCGAGTAGCTTCCGCACCATGTCCAGGTGACTCCAGCCGCAATACCCGGTGGCCTGGTCTTCGCCGCCTACGCTTTTTATGCGTTCAAAAGGTGCGTCAGGGCCGCACAGCAGCGTTTCAAGCTGCTCTTTTAGGGCCGCACTCGCCCGCCGCTCGGCGTCCAGCAGTTCCCGCAGCAGCGCGTGCTCGCGTTTGATGCGGGGCAGGGCCGCGATGTTGTCCGCGTGGGCCGCCGTGATCGCCACGGCTACCACCCGGTCTGCGCCATCGGAGACAACACTGCCTGCGCGGTACCAGTGATCAGCCCGGGTCAAGATGGGCGGGGCTTTGGAAATCGGCAGATACGGCGGTTCGTAGCTGGAGTTGCGCTCTGAAGTTGAGGTGGTCATGTCCACCATTGAACCGCCGCTGGGGGTAGCGCTTTCGTTCATCTCAGCGCCCCAGTCAGGCTCAGGCCCGCGTCCATCAGCACGTTCTCGGGAAATGCGCCGTCTGCGGCGGCCTTATTGAGCAGCTCCTCATAGCTCCCTCCCCAGTGGGTGTCTTTGTGGGTGCGGCTGGGATGGGTAAAGGACGACGTGAAAAAGGCGTCCTCCCACACGCCCTGATCCTGGGGCGTCACGGTCTGCGGATACCGCGCGGTGCCCCGGCATATCACGCCGCCTGCGAACAGGTTCCAGTACGGCGCGTGGCACAGCGGGGTCTCAGCGTGGGGCCGCTCTGACCCGCGAACGGCAAAAACCTTGAGGGTGCCTGGCGAGGCGACAAAGACCAGCCCAGGATGCGGCAGTGGCGTGCCGTTCAGTCCGGCCAGCGTCTTCGTGCCCTGGTACGCTGGTTCAAATCTCAACGTCCGCAGGCCGGGAGGGAGCCACCACGCCAGCGTGTCCGGGCCGCACGCCAGGGTGCTGGCCTGCGTGAACTGCACATCGCTCTGGCCGGCAGCCCGCGCGAGTTCGCGCAGATCATTCAGGGTGCAGTTCGAACCGCTGCCCAGCTCGAAGCCGCTGGCGTAATCCTGGATAGGGTGGCGCAGCAGCACGGTGCCGCCGACCTGGCTGGCGTAAACGATCAGGGCCAGCGTGGGTACATACAGGGGGGCAGGCTGGGTGAAGACCGTCTGGAGACCACTTTGCAGTTCGTAAGGCATGCTGTGCGGTCTGGCCTGGGCCTTTCGGCCCAGGCCAGGGGTGCGGCGGATTGGGTTGGCAATGCCCACCATCTGGGTCTGGTGCAAGGTGAAAACGTGACGCCCAGAACCCGCATTGCCCGCCATGAACTGAGACACAAATCCCGAACCATGATCATCAACGCGCCGTCCATTGGCGCTCAAAACTGGCCTTCCCGGCCCTCCAGACGTTGAAACCACCCAGAGCCAGCAAAACATTTGAAAGAGACCTTCCTGGCATTCTCAGAGCCGTGAAGACGGCTTTGAGAGCCAGCCTGATGCGCGGCCTGCATTCAGAAATACAAAGCATTCCACAGCAAACGCTGTCAGATCATTCTTTCCAGCGCCGCACCTTGATTGATGATCTTTGAATGCTTTTAAAAAGATAAAAAAGATTGATGAATCATCATCAGGAAGGCAGCGCCGATGCCGTTCTGGACGGCATATTTTCTTTTAACCACTCAGAAACTACGGGAAGAAAGGCCCCCAATCCCTCAGAAACTACGGGAAGAAAAATCTCAACCCCTCAGAAACTACGGGAAACTCCGGACGCCCCCCGCCGCCAACCCCTCAGAAACTACGGGAGGAAAATCAGCTCTTCCCTCGGAAACTACGGGAGGGTTTTTGAGATCTTTCCAGTTAATCCCTCAGAAACTACGGCAAAGGGCGGCCAAGACAGCCCGCTTTCCCTCAGAAACTACGGGAAGTGGGTTGGGCCAGGAAAACCCCCGTCTCAGACTGATTTTACTTCTGTTTTCCCTCAGAAACTACGGGAAGGGGTTGGGGGGCTTTCCCTCGGAAACTACGGGAGCCGTTCAGGGCCGTCTGAAGGTCTTCGACCAGCACTTCCAGGGCAAGTGAGCCTCCAGTCAGCGCATGCGTGGCCTGCTGAACCAGGTGGCGGGCGTCCAGCGTCCCGCCTTGGAGTGCCTCGCCGAGTACGGCGCGCTGGTGCAGCGGCAGCCGCTTGAGGACGCCCAGCAGGGTGAGCTGCCGCAGGGTCCAGTCCACCAGCGCCTGGCCTTCCAGGGCCGCAATACGGGCCTCTTCCTGGGCGTCCCGGATCTCCAAATCCTGCTGATCGCGCCGGTTTGATGTCGCCCGCGCTGCTGGCGTGGGCTTCGTGGCTCCCGCACCGGCTGGAAGATCGGCAAAATCTTCAGGGCGCTGCACCATCGCTACCATCAGGCCGCCCCGGTTGCCGATGGGCCGCACACTGACTTTGACGTACTGGTCAAACCGGCGCGCCGCTTCCTCAATGCGCTCTGGGAAGACCATCGAAAGCCGCACAGCCACCCCCTGCTTGACGCCCCGCTCGCCCAGCAGCGCCGCGAGATGAGGGTGCTGGCTCACCGGTGGCGGTCCGAACACGTAACGCACATCCTTGCTGCGGCCCCGGCCCGTGATAACCACCTCGGCGATGTAGCCACGCGCCAGGAGTTCTTTGTGGGCTGGCTCCAGGGTGCGGAGCAGATTGTCGGGACGGTCACTGGTCAGACCCAGCCGGGTACTCCACGCCAGGAGCGGCGCGCTGATCTCCGCAACCAGGCCATTCGCCGTGCGCTCATCGAAATGCAGCGCGTCGAGCTGACGGTAGACCGCCCGCACCAGCGGTTGACTCAGCGAGCGGTAGAACTCTACATCCAGCGGTTTGATATACCCCGCCCGCAGGCTTTCCATAATGGGCGGCGCGAGCTGTACCGTGATGACGTTGGTTCCGCGAATCCCTGCCTTGGAGCGCGCATATGAGAGGTAGCTGAGCTGGGCGAAGGACTGCGTGGTCCAGGCCTGCGCCCCGCTGGCATACCAGCCCTCATCGATGGTGTACGACGCCTTGTTGAGCCGGATCAGACTCTCCTGAAGAGACTGGTAATACTGGGCGGTATCGGGCAAGCCTGAAGTCTTGAGGAGCGCGTAGGCCGACACGCTAAAGGGGCCGTCGGGCAGACCGGCCTCGAAACACAGGTTGAGCAGCCCCACCATGAAATCGTTGTCCAATCCGTGCGGCACCACCTGATCGGCGGGGACGGTACAGGTGACGATGACTGGGCGTCCGTCTGGGGTCAGCGCCTGTTTTTGCCAGCGCTGCAAGTTTGCTGGCACCGTTTTCTGGCCGCTGATCAGCGCCAGTCGGCCCAGATTCAGCTCATCGTATCCGCTGGTCACTTCCGAGACCGGGAGCTGCGGGATACTCCGGGGTTTGCTCGGAGGCATGGGGGCATTGTAGGTTCTTTGCTGCCGCTGGAGGCACAGACTTACACTTTACGCGGGCGCACATAGCTTTTCGAGATCCATCAGCGCCCCGTGAACCTTGGTCAGCGCTGCCTGAGCGTGGGCCATGTTCTGTAGTGCTGTAGTCAGCCGCGCGGCGCTTTCCCGTGAGGCGTCCAGGTGCAGCGCGTAAAAGGGATTGTCCTCGCCGCCCTGCCAGTGGCACTCGGTAAATTCGCTCACCAGATCAAAGGCCGGGCAGTATCCGTCCCCGCCCGTGGTGTAGAGCCGCGTGACCAGCGGCAGGCCGCTGATGTTCCCCACCTCAGCATCATCCATACCGGGCAGGGCGTCGTCTGCTGCGATCAGCGCCGCCAGGGCATCTGCCAGGCGCGTCCAGGCCAGGGCCAGTGGCCCGCCCGCTGCCCCGCGTGTCCGCAGGGCGCTCAGGGTGGCCTCCTCGTCCGGCGGCCTCCACAGCAGCGCATGGGGAAACGAGTCACTGAGTAGGGCGGCGTGTTGTAACCCCAGCCGCCGGGCCAATTTCAGCACTGTGCGCGGTTGGTTGAGCATCGTTTCAAGTCGCGCGTTGCGTTCCCCCTCGCCTTCCTCGGCAAAGCGGTCATACAGCTCCTCGGCAAGCCGGTCTGAGTTCCACCAGTAGTCGGCGTGATCTTGCAGGCCGCCGGGGCCAAACGAAGGTTCGCTGCGTGCGCTGCGGCGCTCAATGCAACGGAGTACCCCGCCCAGCACCCGCAGGTCTTTCCCCAGGTGGCGGGCCAGGTGTTCCAGGCCGTACACGCCGTCCACGTTGTTCTCGAAACAGAGTCCGAGTCCGGTCTCGCCGTGCAGGGTGACGCTCACCTGGGTGATGCTCAGCGGGTAACGCTGCTCCAGCGCCGCAATCAGTTGCTCGCCCGCGTCCTCGCCGGGCGTCAGTCCCAGGTGGGTCAGTGCGCCGTGAAGCGTCGCCTGGATGGCCTGCGCGGCCTGATCGGCTTGCGCCTGGCGCGTTTGAGATGCCTTCAGTTCGGCGCGCAGTTGCACGGGCCGCACGTTGCCCAGACCGGGCGCACTTATGGGAGCAAGGGGGCCAGGGCCGCGCATGGCGCGGGCGACCTGTTCTGCCGTGGCGGGTTCAGTAGGGAACGCGCAGCGCTTTTTAGTTCTGGCAACGTCCCTTGACCCAGCACCACCGGGACGCGGTGTGGCGGGACGGGTGGCGGCGGGAGGGACGGCGGCGGCAACGTCTACCACTTCCTGCTCAGCCTGGGGCAAGGCGTGAGGGCTTGCAAAGCTGCGGAGCAGAGGAATGGGGCCGCGCCCGCCAAGGTACGGTTAAAAGCTGTAGCCATAGCCATCTCCTTTGTGCAGGGTTGAGAAGAACCTGTGGTGGATGCTGTCCACCTGGGGCAGCCGGAAGCTGCCCGTGGCCCGCACGGAAACCCGCCCGGTGTATGTCCCGGCCTTCTTGCCCACTGTGACCACCGCCCGCACGATATCCCCGGTCTGAAAACCAAAGAACACCTTCTGGTGCGTCCGGTGGCGAACAGGAAAGCCGTACCTGTCCGTGCCGCACACCTGGCGGTTGCCCCGCCCCATGCTCTTGATCAGCAGCGGCTTCCGGCGTTGGACGGCCACCGCCGCCCCTGATTCCCCCACGCAGGCCGCGTCGATCCAGTGGGCTTTGTCATATTCCTGCGCCTGGCGGTTGAAACTGGTCTGCGCCCCGATACCCAGTGGAAACGGGCAGCCGAACTGGCGGAGTTCTCCCAGCAAGCGCGTCTTCGTGGCGTTTACAGCGGCGGTGTCGTGCAGGCCTGCTTTCTGCTGGGTCTGAATTTTTCGCAGGATGGCGGGCTTCTTTGCCAGGAACTCTCCGAGTTCTTGGTTGCCTTTCTTCTCGTTGCAGGCCCGGCAGGACAGGACGAGATTGGATACGCGGTCTGAGCCGCCCCGCGAGCGTGGCGTCAGGTGTTCGACTTCCCGGCCTTCTTTGCCGCAGTACGCGCGCAATCCGTCCCACTTGTTCAGCAGATAGGCGCGAATCTCCGTACCCAGCAAGGTGCCGCGCTGGTATTCCACACCCCGGATGTCGGGGCTTTCCATCTTTTGCATGTCGAAGCTGACCAGTTCCATTGCAATGGAGTCCATCATGGTTGAGCGGTCAATCTTCCTGGCCCACGACAGCGTGGTCAGGACGCGGTGCATCAGGGACGGGGGCAGCCACCCGGCAGGCCGGGTGCGGTTCAGGAAGCGGGCTGGACGGTAGCGCAACTTCCGGCTGCGCCGCGAGGAACGCAGCGCCCGCCGTGCCAGCAGTTTCAGCTTGATCGCCCGTCCCCGGTGGGTCAGTTCCGCGCCCCAGATGCACCGCTTGCCGTTCTTACCGTCCAGTACCAGGGCCATGCCCGTCGTCTTGCTGCCAGGGTCAATCTTGAGAGCCAGGGGCTGAGATTGCGTCCCCGACGTTTCTTTCAGAATGATGGTGAAGGGGTATCTCCGCCACACGGCGGCTCTCCCGGCGGTCAGGAGCATCCTGGCCCGCTTCGCCGTACACGGCATCAGCGGGGAGTGGTCTGGGTTGAGAACGAAGGCTCGGCTGCTCATGTGTGTTCCTTGCGCGCAGGCGCCATGTAAATTTCGCCTTGAATTGAAGTGTCGGTTCGTCTCAAAATGGGGGCTGTTTCCCGGCGGCTTCGTTCGTTTTGAACCACAGAGCGACAAACTGGCAAGGCATTCGTCGGTGTGCAACTTCAAATCGTTTACCCGTTTTGCGGGTCTTCGGGTCACTCAGACACTGGCCTCAACGGTCAATGCCTCGGCCTTCAGGCCGGGGATGAGTGACTAGCCCTTGCGCCCGTAGTTGGTGATGAAGGTGTACGTGATAGTTCCGGCCAAGAGATCGGTCTGCGGGCTGCCGATCCCGGCGTTGAGCAGCTCCGGGTGCGACGTGGCGTAAAAGGTCTTGACCTGCTCCGGGGTCATGTCGGGGTTGGGGTCAGCCAGGGTGGTCTGGTTGTGCTTGAACAGCCGACGGGCGACAGTTGCCTGCGCTTGCTTTTTCTGTGTCATGACGTCGAACTGGCCCCGGATGTCCGGGGCCAGGGGTGTGATGCGGGCGGGCAGGGTCAGAACAGGCTTTCGTTCTCGCGCAGTTCCAGGGTAAAGGTGACAGTAGTGGCGGAAGCGCCGGGCTTGAAGGTGCGCTTGACGCTCTGTGTTTCATGGCCATCGGCCTCGGCAGTGATCGTCCACTGCCCTTCAGGCAGCACGCACTCGCCGTCCACCGCGACATTGACCTGGCCCAGCGACGCGGTGACCGCCGCGTCCGCAGGACTCACGCTGACCCTCAGCGCCGAGCCCTGCTGAGCCGAGAAGTCGTAGGCCCGGTCACTGCTCAGCATCAGCGTTTTGCTGTGCGTGCCCAGCAGCGGGTGTGTGGCGGTGAGCAGCACTGTGCTGGGGACCAACGCGTTGTCGCCCGCCGTGACTGCGACGTTCTGACCCTCGACTGTGGCGGACAGCATGGTGTCCGGGGCGGCGCTCAGGTTCAGGGTGTGCAGTGTGGGAGCTGGCCCAGCAGGCGCGGGCAGTGTGTCCGCTTTGGGCGCGGCGGGTTTTTTCTGCGCTGCCTTTGTCTCGGTCTTCTGGGGGGCCGCCTTCACCGTCTCGGCTTTCTTCCTGGCGCTGTCCACAGCCTTGCGCTGGGCGCTGGCGGCCTGCTCGAAGGCTTTGACGGCGCTCAAGCGCGCGGCGACATACGGCTGCAGTGCGGCGATCAGGTGGTCATCGAAGAAGGCGGGGGTGCCGGTCACGATCACCGGCACGGCGGTCTCGGTGCCGCTCGCTTGCGGCGTGAAGCCCAGTGTGACCTCGCGGCCAATTTTCATCATCGTCAGGGTGATGACGCCCGCTTCTCCGATCATGGCCGCGAGCTGGCTGATCAGGCCGCCGTCCACAGGCTCGTCCGGGTCAGGCGCATGCGCCTGACCTGTGCCTTCTGTTCCGGTGTCCAGTGCGTTCGTGTCCGCGTCGCCCCGCACTTCGTCCTCTTCAGCTTTTCTGTCCTCATCTGCGAGTGGCTCGGCAGCCACCGACAGCCGCTGCGGTTCAAAGGGGGCAATGACCGGGCGCGCAGTTACCACGAACAGAGATTCAATCTCGCGCAGGAATGCGCGGTACATTGCGCCGCCGCCGTTTTTCTGCGGATGGGCTTTGCTGACCCGCAAATACTCGGCTTCCAGCGTGGTGCCCGTGGCCGTGGCGTACAGCTCGGCGGCCCGCGCCTTGTCCAGCGGGTTGATGGCTTCGTCGTGGCCGGGGATGAACGCCTGGCCTCCTTCTTGATATGTCGTCATGACCATTGATTGGCCCGTGCTCCCGTCAGGGAGTCGGGCCAGGACTCAGAACAGCGCCTGGGCCTGCATTCTGACAGCAGGCGGCGATTTTTTCGGCTGATCCTGGAGCAATTCTTCAAGTCGTGCGGCACTGTAAGTGACGCGCGCTGTCGCCCGCCCCCGGTTGCCTTGCAACGTCAGGTGGTTGCCCCGCACCTCAGTCACGGCGCAGCTCGTCGTCCGCTTGCGGTCGTGCCAGACCAGCGTGCCAAGAAATGAGCCTGGTGCGAGCTTCAGGCGTTGCGCGGCGAGTTCGTTGGCGACCCATTCGCGCCGCCGTGTCAGGACTTCGCGGGCCTGGTACATATCCATGCCGAAGTCTCCGCTGTCGGCTGAGCCGATGCCCAGCTCGCCGCCGAGTCTGGCCTTGATGTCGTCGCTGTGAATTACCCCAGCCCTAAAGGGCGGGGCTTCTCGTGGCACGCAGTCTCCGTTGAGATACGTTGAGCCACGAAGCGCAATCCCTGCGCCAGAATGTTCTTTGCTGCATTCACATCGGCATTTTCGGTGTGCCCACAGCTTAAACATTTGAAGTGTGCCTGACTGGCCCGGTTCCCCCGCTTGGTGTGGCCGCAAACGCGACAACGCTGAGACGTGAATCTGGGGTCTACGGCGATGACTCTTTTCCCGGCCCATTCTGCCTTGGAAGAGAGGATTTGAAAGAACTGCCCCCACCCGACATCGTGTATCTGCTTGCTCAGGTTGCCCTGAGCCAGTCCCTTCACATTCAGGTCTTCGTGACAGATCAGATCGTGTTTCGTGATGAGCTTTCTGGCTTCCTCGTGGTGCAGTTGAAGGCGCTGTCGTGCGGTCTTGCGGTACAGCTTTGCCACCCGTTCTCTGGCCTTCTTGCGGCGGTTGCTGTGCTTTTTTGGCTTGCGAGCCAAGGAACGCTGCGCCACCCTGAGCTTCTTGCTGCTGGACTGAAACAGCCTGTGGTTCTTGCAATACTCCCCGTCCGAGGTGACGAAAAACCATGTGGTTCCCACGTCGATTCCGACGCTGGAACTTGTTTGTGCCAGTGGTTCGCCTCTGGGCATTTCGCAGGTCAGCACGGCGTACCACTCCGTTCCTTCCCGCTTGACCGCCAGCGTCTTGATCTTGCCCGCAAACGGACGGTGCAGCTTCAATCTTACGTTGCCGATCTTGGGCAAATAGATGTGCTTGCCGTCCGCCGTCACGCTGTTCTGGGAAGGCTGAGGATAAGTGAAGCTGTTGTATCTGTCGCGGCTGCGAAATCTGGGATACCCAGCCTTCTGTCCCGACTTCACCCGGCTGAAAAACCCCTTGAAGCTCTTTTCCAGCCGCTTTGCCACGTCCTGCAGCACCTGGGCGTTCACGCCCAGATATTCCGGCAACGCCTCTTTCACTTCCGGCAAGGACTTCATCTGATCGTAGGCCGATATGGTCTTACCTGCCTTCGTATACGCGCCTTTGCGCTCTTCCAGCATCCCGTTGTACAGCCGCTGGCAGAGAATCAAAGTCGTCTCCAGCGCGGCGGTTTGCGCCTTCGTCGGAGACAATCTGTACTTGAATGCCCTCAGCGTGGTACTTTCCATCTGCTTCACCTCCCTTAAAGGTGTTTGCCGTGCCTCCGGTGAGTCCAATCACGCGGGGGTGTTGCTCATTTAGCTTAACGCAGAACCGGAGGCTTCGGCTTAGCCGCCCCGTTGGGGTGGGTGCCACCACACCCCCACGGATAAATCCGGGGGCACTGTGGCACTTTTGGTAGACCTGCCACGGCCCAGGCTGGGCCTTACCACTGAGAATAGGCCACCAGAGTTTCAGGCTGCTGCTGTCGGTCTGCTGCGGATAAGCGCCCGCGGGGCGGGGCGGTGGGCAGCCGATCTCCGGGTGTTTTGTTTTCATGGCGCGTGGGGTGGCCGGGGGAACACTCCCCGGCCAGGAGTGCAGTGCCAGCTCCTAGTTCAGCCCCAGGATCGCCCAGTCCTGAGCGTCGCTCATGGCCTCGGCGAACAGGTCATTCTCGATCTGCTGGCGCTGCACGGGGGGCAGATCGCTGGGCACGCCGCTGACACTCTGGCAGGCCAGCACCTCGCCGCCCGCGTTCATCGCCCGGACGCTCAGCCGCAGGTACTGCCAGTCCACCCCAAGCGCGGCCCGGCGCGTGGCGCTGCGGCGCACCCTGGACTGCGCTTCATTTCGGGCGTCCCGCAGGGGCAAACCCAGCGCCTGAACGCTCAGAGCAATCTCGTCGGCGGGATTCCAGGCGGGCACAAAGAACAGTCCCTGGCGCACCGGCAGGCTGCCCGGACGCGGCTCCGGGCTGAGGGTGCCGTAGGCGTGATCACCGTGAGTCTGGCCCTGGGCGTCCGGCTGGACATTCAGGCTCAGGGTAATCTGGCGAATGTCTCCTGAGTGGATGCGGGCAGTGAAGGGATCCATGCCGCCGCCCTGGCCCCCTCCAGGCACGGGAGGGGGCCAGGACTGATGTGCTACACCGCCGTTGCCAGCAGCGCGTCCACCCGCACACGCAGCCGGGTGTCTCTGGCAAGCAGAAGCTGGCGGGTGCGCTGTGAACGCTGCGGATCAGGGACGATCAGCGTGACCACGCGCACGCTCTGATCGGCCCGGTATTCCAGGGCGAAGACGGCTGCGCCGCTCAGCGCCCCGGCTTCCAGGTGATCGTCCACCACGCTGAACAGCGCCTGATGGGGCCGCGCGGCGTGGGCCACGCTCAGCCCGTAAGGCCGCGCGGGAGGGGGAGTGATGGGCATGGGTTCACTGGACACGGGGGCGGCCTGACCCGCTGGCTGGGCAACCGCTGCTGGCTGGGCAACCACTTCTGCAACCGGCTGGGCCTCAGCCTCGATCTGCTCGCGCAGCTTCCTGGGCAGCGCCGTCAGCGCCTCGTCCCCGTAAGCGTCCTCGTCCCTCGTGGGCGTGACCTGTTCGGGTTCGATCTCGGAAATGGCCAGCAGCTTCAGCGCGTGACCCGGCAGCTCCTCTACCGCCACGCTGGGGCTGGCCGATTCCGCGAGTTTGACCCGGTAACTCACGCCTCCCGTGGTGAACTCCAGGCCGGGATGCATCGGCAGGCCCGCCGCCCACACCGGAGCCGCCTTGAGCCGTGTCACGGCGGACAGTGGATGCCCAGCGGCGCGCAGCCTGACCACTCCGGCGTGCAGCGTCCGCAGCGCCGTGACCAGGCGCGTGATCCCGGCTTTGTCATGGACGCTCGGCCCCTTCTCGCGGCCCTGTGCCGCAGCGTGGCGGGACCGCAGGAGCCGGATGGTGTCCAGGTACTCGCGGATCATGGCCGCGTCGTCCAGCAGGGTCGCGGCGCGGGTCTGCTGGTGTCTCTCCTCTTTCTTTTTCAGAATCTGGGCGCGCATGGCCTGTGGATCGCGGCTGAGCATCACGGCCAGTTCCTCGCCGTCAAAGCCCGCGTCGCTGTTCTCGCAGCTCAGCACCGAAGGGTCATACACCTGCTCGGCCCAGCCTTTCTTGCCCAGCATGTTCTGATACCTGAGCATGTCAAACGAGTCGCGTCCGAAGTACAGGTGGTTGCGAATCTTTAAGACCCGCGTGCCCTGCCGCCGGGCGCGTCCGATGCGCTGATCGAAGGCCTTGGAGTGGTGCGGGTAGTCCAGGTGGTGCAGGTCCGTGGCCCCCTGGAAGTTGGCCCCCTGCTCGATCACGGCGCTGCCGATCACGCAGCTCAGCTCACCGCGTTGCAGCCGCCTTTCGACCCCCAGTCTCTGCCCCGCCGCCGGATGGCTGCTGGCGGTGATGGTCTCGATCTCACCCGCTGGATACCCCCCGGCGATCAGCATGTCCCTGAGCGCGCTGTACGCCTCGCCGCCTTTGCCGCCCATCGACAGGAAGACCACGTTGCGCCCACCCGCCTCCCGGGCTTTCAAACACGCGCTCACGCACTCGGCAAAGCGCACGCTGGGGGCACCCACCCCCAGCAGCGGTGGATGCAGGGTCAGTTTCATCATCCGGGCGAAGATCGAGAACAGGTGCATTTTTCCTTCGCTCTCGACTTCAGCCAGGCTCCCGCGTTCCTCCTCGTAACGCTCCATGACCTCGGCAGGAAGATCGAACAGGTGTTCCACTGTTTCCAGCGGCGGCAGCGGCATCCCCACGCCTGTGTGCATCAGGCAGGTGTCCTCGGTCTCGCGGATGACGTGCTGGGCCATGATGGCGCGCAGTTCGGGCAGATTGCGAAAGCCCACCACGCAGGGTTTGAACTCCACCTCGCCGTCCGGCAGGGTGATCAGCCGGGACTCGATCACGCAAAATCTCGCGGTAAAGGCGGCCACGGTGCTCAGGCCATACGCGGCCAGGGCGTCCGTGTGCAGCGCGAGCTGGTTAAAGATTTCGATGGGGCTGTTGGTAAACCAGGTAGCGCTCAGGCCCACGGTGGCCCCGCCGAACGCGCGCACGAAGCGGTATTTGTGCACTGCGTCGATGGCCCGGTTGGACTCGCCGCCGCTGCCCAGGAACTTGGGATTGCTCTCCCCGTAGACCGTGGGGGCGCTGTACGAATTCTTGAGCGCGTGCACCTCGTCGGTGATGATCGCCCCGATGCCCAGCACTTCCCAGGGGAGGTCGGTGTGTGTGGACACGCGCACGCGGGCGAGGTGACGGCCCACGGTCTTTTCCACTGCGCTCAGTTTGCGGTGGCCGCTCATCTTGCGGCTTCTCTCGTCAAAGGTGGTGCCCTGATCGGCTCCGGCCATCAGCGTGGGGTCACTGTGGATCATTCGCAGCCGGGTCTCTTCGAGCATGGGGACGGCCTCGAAGGCGTCGAGGGTCAGGATCACCACGTCTGGCGGGTGCGTCAGCAGCCGGGCCAGCTTGGCCGAACGCGCTCCGGCGCTCTCGGATCTCACGACTGGCTCGCCGTTCTCGTCGAGGGTAAAGCTGCCGTTTTCATTGCAGGCCACCGCGCCGCCGATCACCACGACGTTCAGTTTTTCCAGCGCCGTGCGGGCGTTCATCACCCAGTCGGCCAGCCTGGAGAGCGGCACCACAATCGCCACCGTGCGCGCCCGCCCGGATTGCAGCAGCAGCGCGGCCAGCATCAGCCCAGTCAGCGTTTTGCCCAGCCCCACGTCGAAGTTCAGGATCGCCCCGTCCATGCGCGCCGCTGTGCGGACGTGCGCGGCCTGGAAAGGGTGGGCGAGTGGGCCGCTGTACCCGGCGAGCAGCAGCGGGCGGTGATCGGGCTGCGCCGGAATCAGCCCGTACCGCCCCTCGTTGAGCAGCCGCTCGATTTCGGCGGCGTAAGGCCCGCCCAGTACGAACGAGCGGAACTGCGCGGCCAGTTCTTTTTCCCAGCGTCCGGCGGCCTGGACGTGGGCGGCGCGTTCGGCGGCGATCTGTTCGGGACTTTTGAGGTTCTGGTTGACCACCGTGCCCACCGGGGTGGCGAAGTTCAGGTACGCCTCTAGGGCGCGCACCCGGCCCGGCTCGATCTGGCGGCGGTCTTCCAGGTTGTCGGCCCCCGACAGGGTGTTGCGGATGCGGAGCGTGACGGCCCCACCCTCGCGCGCCGCATGCAGCAGGCCCACGCGCTCGCCGTCTTTGTCCCAGGCATTGCGTTTCAGGGTGGTATAGCTGCCCAGAGCGGCATTGACCCACTCGCTCAGGATGCTTTCCGGGATCAGCGGGTCACGCGCTTCCAGGGTCATGTCGCTCAGGTCCGTCCAGGGCGCCAGGGCGCGCAGTTCGCACGCCTGAGAGATGAGCGCCTCACGTTCCTGGCCGCTGGCGGATGCGCTGAGTTCCTCGGCGTGTAGCGCGCGGCTGTGGGCGTTGCCGCGCAGGTAGGTGCTCCTGGCTTCCCACAGCCGCCCGGTGTAGGCGTAGGCGGCTCTCAGGTGGGCATATGCGGCGTTCTGGGTCACGCCCGCGTGCTGGCTCAGGTTCGCCGCGCTGAGCATGCCGTAGGCTTCGAGTTCCTGGGCCACGGCCTCCATACCCTGCCCCTGAAACGTGAGCGGCTGTGCGGGCAATTCGGCCAGCAGCGCCCCGACGTCACCCTCTCCGGTCAGCACCCCCAGCACGTTCAGGGTGCGGGCCGCTTTCTTGAGTGCCGGAATGTCGTAAGCGCCGTGCTGGGCCAGGTGCGCCGTGTGGGCCTGGAGCGCCTCGTCACGGCGGGCCTGCGCGCCGCCCCTGTTCACCGCCGCTCTTGCCGCCACCACCGCGCGCGCGACGTTCAGGGCGCTCAGGGTGCTGGGCGTGTTCAGGGCGTCCGCGTACTGCCAGCCTCCGCGCGCAAAACGGTAGCGTCCGCAGGAGCTGACCTGACCGTTCTGAATCGGGTGCGCCTGTGGCACGCCCTGAGCCGCACGCGCCGAGGCGTCTGATCCCAGCAGGGTGTAGACGGCGCTGAGCAGACCGGTGCGGGTGAGGACGCCGTGCTGACGGTCCCTGCAAAAAGCCGTGACCGTTTCGAGCTTGTCCGCGTCCAGATGGAGTGGGCCGCCGTAAACCGGATCGCCGAAGCGTCCGGCGCGCAGCGTTTCCTCTTTAGATTCGCCCAGGCGCGGGAAGCCGTAGGTGGTCTGCCAGGTCTCATTGCGCTTGTAAAACAGCGCTGTGCCCGTGACGAAGTGCCTGAGCAGTCCGTCATCTGTCATTCGGGCTTCCCGCAGTGTGGCCCGCTCGTCCTCGCTCAGCTTTTTCATGGCCTCTCCCACCCCGGCGTCGTGGCGGCGCAGGATCAGCAGCGCGGTGCTCACGCCTGCCCCGGTGGCCCGGAAAGCACTTTCGGGAATGGCGCTGGCGCACAGCAGATGGGCGCTGTCCAGCAGGCGCTCACGCAACATCTGTTCGCTGGGATTTCTGAGCATGCTTTCGGGAACGATAACGGCCATCAGTCCGCCGCCCTGCAGGCGCTCCAGACCAGCCAGGACGAAGTACCAGTGGGCGGCCTCAATCTCTGGACGGTCCCGGTAGGCGCTGGCCCCGCGCACCCCGAAGGGTGGGTTGCCGATCACCACGTCAAAGGGGGCGTCCCCGCTCTGGGTGTGGTAGGTCTCGAAGGGGGCATGGTGGACGTGTGCGTGCGGGTAGAGTGTGCGCGCCACGCGCGCGGTGGTCTCGTCGATTTCCACGCCGCTCAGCAGCGTGCCTTGCGGGGCGTGCTCGAAGAACACTCCGCCGCCGCAGGCGAACTCCAATGCGCGGCTCCCGGCTTTTAAGCCCTCCAGCACATTCCACATGAAGCCCGCCAGAGCGCCGGGGGTGTAAAAGGCGCTGGTGGAGCCGCCCAGATTGCCCTCACCGCTCCACGCCCGCAGCGCCGCCGTGGCCTGGGGGGTCATGGTGCCCTCGCTCATCGCCACCTCGCGGGCCAGGCCATTGGCCCGCACTCGCTCGGCGTCGCTGGCCTTGACCAGCGCCTCGGTGCCCAGCGGCAGACCGGACGTGTCGGGGGCGCGGCTGGGCGTGCTGAGCATGGTAAAGGCGGCCAGTTCCGTCTGTTCTTCAGGGAGGGCCGGGACCGCTGAGGGTTCTTGCTGCCCGGGTTCTTCCAGGGCGGCGAACAGACTGGGGACGGTGGACTTGGCCTTTGAAGTTTGAGTCATGGCCGTCAACTGGCCCGCTGGCAGGGCCAGCGGGCCACGGCTTGTTGACCGGGCCGCGAGAAGTTGGATGTTCCGCCACCACGCCCCCTGCCCTGCTGTCCCTTTGCCTCCCCACCCTGAGCGCCTCCCGGTGTGGGTGGCCGTGTTCACTTGCATGTGCGCGGGCAGCGGCCTGACATTGAATGCCGACCCGAAGCTCTTACCCTGGCGTTGCTGATGGCCTCGGTGGCCGTTGGCGCGGTGGCGTGGCGGGTCTGGGGCAAATAGGGGCTTGACGAGAGGCGGAGCAGGAATCTGCCCTTGGAAGACAGACCACACTTCTAGCGGTATGGGAAAGCTGCGGTGGTCAAGGTCAGCGCTGGCATGTGCAGCGTGGCTGAACCTTTCTCAGATGTCTGACGACAGGTCGCGTTCTCCTGAAGACGTGTCCAACCACGGGGTAAGGGCCATCTGGGTGACCCGCAGGAGGGTGGCGCGCAGCTCTACTGGATCCTGTGGAGGCTCCTGCTCTTCAAAAAAGAGATCCAGCACTCCTGTCACTGCCCCGATGAAGGCTCCAGTCAGTGCAGCAGCCGAGATCGGACTGAGGTCTGCTGGGAAGACAGCGGCCAGATGGCGGGCAATTTCGCGCTGCGCGTCGAATTGATGTTGGAGTGCCCGGCCACGGACAGCGGGAACCGTTCGCATCAACCGCAATCGCAACGCCGCCCGGCGGCCCGTCAGGTCATCAGACTCCTGGGCGGAGGTGGTCATGGCGCGCAGCAACACCTGGACTGGGCCGTCGCCAGGCTGCCGGGCCGCGATGGCGCCAATGGCTGCGCCGATGCGCGCGTCGCTCTCCGGGAACAGCAGGTCTTCCTTGCTGGCAAAGTAGCTGAAGATGGCCCGCTTGCTGATCTCGGCGGCGGCGGCAATGTCGTCCAGGGTGGTTTCGGTGTAACCGTGCCGCTCGAAAAGGTCCGTTGCCGCAGTGAGGATGGCCTGTCGGGTACGCAGGCGCTTGCGTTCGCGCAAAGTCATAAAGACCATTGTAGTCACCGGATGCAAACATTCACTCGTTGCAAAATTGCGTCCAGTGAAATATAACTACCTATGACCCTTCCGCGCGTCCTGATTTCCGGCGCTGGTATCGCTGGCCCCACCCTCGCGTACTGGCTGGCGCGCAGCGGCTGGCAGCCCACCGTCATCGAGCGCTCAGACGGCCTGCGCTCCAGCGGCAATCCTGTGGATGTGCGCGGCCTGGCATTGAGCGTCGCCGAACGCATGGGCATCGTCGCGGCCCTTCAGGCCGCCGCGACGCCCGTGCGGGCCATGAGCTTGTATGACCGAGTGGGGCACCGCTTCGCCCGTCTGCCCACCCCAGCGGGCCGCAGCGATGCGGGCACCCCTGAACTTGAGCTTCCCCGCAGTGACCTGGCCCACGTCCTGTTTCAGGCGGCCCATGACGACACGGAGGTCCTCTTTGGCGACACCATCACCGCCTTGCAGCAGGATGCGGACGGCGTGGAGGTCACCTTTGAGCGTCACGCCGCCCGGCGCTTCGACCTGGTGATCGGCGCGGACGGCCTGCACTCCACCGTGCGCCGTCTGG
>NZ_MSTI01000084.1 GCF_001949125.1 Deinococcus marmoris | reverse complement strand
TCTGGAAGCAGCGGCAGCAGGATGTCCAGGACATCCTGCTCAGAGAGTCCAGCGTCATGGAAGGTCCGGGCGACGGTCTTCGTTCTGGAATCCAGCGTTGCCGTGCTGCGAAGGTGGATAGCAATCTTGCGGTGCCGCGTGGTTTCGGCCTGAACGATGCCAAAGATCACGGCGGCGACTCGGCGCAGCAGGTCAATCCGGTGGTGAGGAAGTCGCTCTTTCAAGAAGGCGACGAAGGTGTCAAGATCCGTCAGGGCGGCGTTGGTGTGCATCACACACCCATCAGCCGCCCGTTGGCATTTTTTTCTGTGTCCCAGTCAGGATTTACCTCAAAGTGTCAGGTACTGAGGACCAGATCATCACGAAGTCCTGTCAGGCTTAATCTGACGAAGGCCCGATCTTTGTTCAACTCGGATGAGAGATAGAGTTTCGCCATCTGATACACGTACTGCTATTTACGTCATGGATAATGCTTGTATAAACCTCTCGCCATTGCTCTGAATTTTGCAACAGAAATACGCACCCCAAAAACTTCGATATCCACAGCATGCCTTCTGAGGCGCACAAATGTTCGTTTTTGCACGCCTCCAAACTCTAGGGCCAGAAGACTCGCATACGAATTGGACAAAATTTCGGCCTTCGCCAGATTAAGAGCCTATTCGGAAAGTGGAGCGTCTGTTTTGATTAAGGTGCGCTGGGAGGGCGTCTGCGGTTCACCCCCTCCCCAACCCTCCCCCATAGAGAGGGAGGGAGCAGAAACACTGTCTGAGTCACATTAAATCTGATCCTCACCTTCGACTTCCCGAATAGGCTCTAAGCCGTGAATCGGCTGCCCCGCCGGGCAATCGGTCTAATGTATCTGCTGCCAGAAAACGGTAAAACGGTGCCTATGCTCCAGAACCGCTCAGTGCTTGCACACCTGCCCATTCAGGACGGGGCGCGGTTGTTCGTGGCGACGTATCCGCTGCAAGACCCGCCCGTCAGCGGGCTGTTCCGTTCAACCTTCTACGGCTTGGCGTGGCTGAGTGGCGGCGCAGCCACATTCATGTGTGACACCCAAAAATTTGCGGTCAAGGCCGAGTCTCTCGTCTGGACCGTTCCAGGGCAGGTTTACTGGTGGGAGCAGCCCGAACCCGGCGCACACCTGACCTTGATCGGCTTCTTGCCTGAACTATTGACCGGCGGCGCATTGAACGTGCATCTCATCGCGGATCTTCCTTTTCTCCAGCCTGATGGACCCGCAGTGATCCCGGTGAGCGGCGAGGCGAGCGAAGTGCTGGACACGCTCTTTAGGCAAATCTGGCACCGCTACGCACAGGTGGCCCAGCACCACCCGGCCAACGTGTGGCTGACCCTGCCCCGGCAGCGTGAAGCGCTGATGATGGCGTATCTACACGGCATTCTGGCCGAAGTCGCCGCGCTCACCACAGATGCTGCGCCCACGCCACTGACGCAGGCCCAGAGCGCCGATCTGCGGCTCACGCAACTCTTCCGAACGCACGCCGCTGTGGGTGCGCGGGAGCGGCGTCCGGTACAGTATTACGCCGAGTTGCTGCATGTCACGCCGGGTCATCTCACGCGCGTCGTCGGACGGATCATGGGCAAGACGCCGAGCGCCTGGCTTCAGGAACAGTTGCTGCTGGACGCCAAGCGCCTGCTGGCCTTCACTGACCGGCCTGTTGAGCGCATTGCTGAGGACCTGCATTTTCCGTCCGCCACGCAGTTCAGCCAATGGTTCCGGGGCCAGAGCGGTCAGACGCCCCGTCAAGTTCGGCAGGGCAGCCGGGAGCAGACATTCAATTTTCAACAGTTCTGACACGGTTGTAACCTTCCGAATCCGGGGACGTTCTTCTAGACTTCGTCACAGGTTCGGCCCAGCGTGCTCTACGCGGTCAGCCGCACCGTTTCTCTTCGCGCCGTTCACCTGTTCTCCACATTGTTTGGGCTGAATTTTGCAGCCCCTAAACGTCCTTTGTCGTCAAAGGATGGAGCCTGTTCATTTTCACCGCAGCCCCACATTGAAGCTGTTCGCCGGGCTGGAAAGGAGTCGTATCCATGAAAGCCATTCAGTTCAGCACCACTGGTTCCGCAACCGTCCTTGAGTATCTTGACCTGACCACGCCGCAGCCCGGCCCCGGCCAGGTGTTGATCCGCGTGGAATCTGCCGCCGTGAATTTCTCAGACGTGATCCGCCGTCGCGGGGACGTGTATCCCGTACCTACACCTTTGCCGTTTGTGCCGGGCAACGAGGTGGCTGGCACGGTGGCTGCCCTCGGCGAAGGCGTTGAGGGGCCAGCCATTGGGACGCCCGTGTTCGCTGTCGTCGGGGCCGGTGGCGAAGGCGGTTACGCCCAGTACGCGCTCGCCGGAGCCGCCGCCGTTATTCCCTTACCCGAAGGACTAGGCTTTGACGAGGCGGCCAGCTTGATCGTCGGCGGCCTAACCGCCACGCTGCTGCTGACCGAGGTCACGCGCCTGCAAGCCGGTGAGCGCGTCGTGATTCCCGCTGCTGCCGGGGGCGTGGGCAGTTTCGCCCTCCAGATTGCCCGGAAAATCGGTGCGGGGCACATCATCGCGGCGGCTGGGTCTGCCGAGAAACACGCCAGTGCTCGGCTGCTGGGCGCGACCCACACCGTGGATTCCACCGACCCCAACTGGCCCAACCAGGTGCGTGCCCTCACGGACGGCCACGGTGCGGACGTGGTTCTCGAAGTCACCGGCGGCCCGGTGTTTGAGCAGAGCTTGCATGCCCTCGCTCCGTTTGGACGGCTGGTGGTGTACGGACGCACCAGTCGTCAGCCGCTCTCGCTCAGTGCCGAAACGATTGAGACGGTGTTCTACGATCCCGCGCTGGGTCAGAGCATCACCAGTTTCAACCTGGGGGCCTGGTTTGAGCTGCGCCCACAAGTCACCTTCGGGGCGCTGGGGACCCTGCTCGGCTGGATCACCGCCGGGGACGTCAAGGTACAGATCGGTCACGTGCTGCCGCTCAGCGCCGCGCAGGAAGCCCATCAACTGCTCGAGACGCGCCGCAACAACGGAAAAATTGTCCTCAAACCCTGGGCCTGAGGCGAGGCGGATCACCGTCCAATTGTTCCTGTATAAGCCTTGCTTACCTGTGTTCTAACACCTAATATACCAGGTATGAGTACCACCGCGCCCGACGATCTTCAACAGCAACACCCTTTGCGCAGTCTGGAAGAGGAAGCGGTACTCGGTCTCTACCGCACCTCCCAGCTGCTTCTCGACCTCAATGAAGCCTTCTGCCGGGAACGCGGATTTACCCTGGCCCAGTACAACGTCTTGCGTATCTTGCGCGGTGCGGGCGACGCCGGACTTGGGCGCAACGAGATTCGGGAGCGGCTGATCCACCGGATGCCCGACGTGACCCGCCTCCTCGACAAAATGGAAGAGGCCGGGCTGGTGCGGCGGGAACGCAGCGCGACCGACCGCCGTTATGTTCCCACCGTCCTGACTGAACGAGGTCAAGCCCTGGTGAACGAGCTTGATGGGCCAGTGGTCAAGTTGCAGCGCTCGCACCTCGGCCATCTGAGTCCCGGACAACTGCACACGCTCATCGAGACCCTGGCCGTGATCCGCTCACGGTTGGAGTCCGAGTAACGATGTCTGTTCAGGAATACGTGTTGCATTGCCTATAAATCCGATTGGGAGACGGTCACATTTGAGTCCACCAGCACTGTCTCTCACCTGAGTTTCCCGCTTGAGCACTGCTCCGACCTCAGCTCCTGCCATCCCCGCGCCACTTGACAGTGGGACGTAAAACACCTAACATTCATGCTGTAACCACGGCGTTCTGTCATCTGGCAAGCTGGGAAATGGCGGAGAAATACCCTTAGCACACAAACCATAGGCCAGATCGTCGAAATAGGTGTTATATGTTCTAGTAGCTTAACACTGTAATCCGTTCTTTCTCTTGGAGATCCGCGATGACCACCCTCCGCTTTATCCGCTCCAGTCCTCCCCTCCACATCACGCCCTGGCCCGTCCACATTCTTCTGACCGCATTCTCCGTGAGGTCTGTGTCGGGCAACAAGCTGGCGCAGACCCTCACATGACCGAACTCAAATCTGGTGTTTTACAGCGGCTCTGGCAACAACTGTTCAGCCGCCCATCCGCCCCGCGTCCGTCCGACCGCTCACCCCTCAAGGAGAAGACCATGACCACACCCAAGATTGCGATCATCATCGGCAGCACCCGCCAGACCCGCTTTGCCGACAAGCCCGCCGCCTGGCTCAAAGGCATCGTGGCTGGCCGCAGCGACGCCAGCTACGAATTCCTCGATCTGCGCGACTACCCGATGCCCTTCTTCGACGAAGTGGCTTCTAATGCTTACGCGCCTACCCAGAACGAAGTTGCCGTGCGCTGGCAGCACAAGCTGGCCGAATTCGACGCCTACATCATCATCACCGCCGAGTACAACCATGCGCCCACCGGCGTGCTGAAAAACGCCCTCGACTACGCCTATCCCGAGTGGAACAAGAAGGCTGTGGCGTTTGTGGGTTACGGCTCGGTTGGTGCGGCGCGGGCCGTGGAGCAGCTCCGCACCATCGCCATCGAGTTGCAGATGGCCCCGATCCGCACGTCGGTGCACATCCAGGGGGCTGACTTTATGGGGGCCTGGCAGCAGGGGGCCGCGCTCGAAGACATGGCCCACCTCCAGCCGGGCGTGACCGCGCTGCTCGATGAGCTGACCTGGTGGGGCAGCGCCCTCAAGACGGCGCGTGACGCGGGCCGTGCCAGCACGCCGATGGTCACCGACGAAGCCTGAAGCCCGGAGGATCAGGCGCAACATCATCCGGCGCGGCCAGATGTCAGATGAGAACCAGGCAGCCCCGAGTAGAGGGACTGCCTGCGTTTGTTGAGTCCGCACCCAAAATCGGCGCGGCCCAAAGCCCACACAGGAGAAGCCCCATGCAGATTGGAATCGATAGTTTTGCCGCCGCCGGACTGAACCCGGACACTGGACAGGCCCTGGGCGCTGACCTGCGGCTGGCCCAGCTCCTTGAAGAAATAGAGCAGGCCGACCGCTCCGGCATTGACGTCTTCGGCATTGGCGAGCACCACCGCCAGGAGTACCTCGACTCCGCGCCCACCCTGATCCTCGCCGCTGCTGCCGCCCGCACCACGCGGATTCGGCTGACCAGCGCCGTGACCGTGCTGAGTGCCGACGACCCCGTGCGGGTCTTTCAGCAGTTCGCCACTCTCGACTTGCTCTCACAGGGCCGCGCCGAGATGGTGGTGGGCCGGGGCTCCTCGGTCGAGGCCTACCCGCTATTCGGCTACGATCTGGCCGACTATGACGCCCTCTTTGCCGAAAAGCTAGACTTGCTGCTTTTGCTGCGGGAACAGCCTCACGTCCATTGGTCGGGTCGGCACCGCTCACCGCTAAGCGGTCAAGGCGTGTATCCACGTCCCCTGCAAGTCAGACTGCCCATCTGGCTGGGCGTCGGCGGCACGCCAGCGTCGTTCGTCCGTGCGGGACGGCTGGGTCTACCACTGATGGTCGCCATTATCGGGGGCGATTTCCGCCGCTTCCGCCCCCTCGTCGATCTGTACCGCCAGGCCGGGGAACAGGCCGGACACCGCCCCGATCAGCTTCAGGTGGGAATACATGCCTTTGGCTTTGTGGGGGAGACCAGCGAGCAGGCGATCAGTGCTTACTATCCCGGCTACGTGCAAATGATGGCCACTGTGGGCCGGGAACGGGGCTGGAGTCCCCCCAGCCGCGCCCAGTTTGAGGCGATGTGTGGCCCGGCTGGACCGTATCTGATCGGTGACGCCGAAACGGTGGCCGAGAAGGTGCTGTACGTCAATGAGGTGCTGGGCGGCGTGTCCCGCCTGACGTTCCAGATGACCAACCTGCTCATGCCTCACCCCGACATGCTGCGCGCCATCGACCTCCTGGGGACCCGCGTCGCTCCACTGGTTCGCGCCCGGATGGGCGGCCACCCCGCCTCCGCTGTGTCGGTGCTGGGCTAGGCGCAGGGGCGGCCAGGCGTCGTGGGGTGAGGCTATGGCTTCTCCAGGGTGGGTTGGGGGTGTTTGAAAAGCAGTTTCGCTATTCCCGCTGCGCCGCGTCGGCCTGCTGGCCCGCCTCCCGGTGGCCGTCGCCGCGCTGATTGGCAGACGCCTGGCCGCCGGGCTGCTCACTCTTCCAGCCGATGCGGGCGTGCGTGCCATCGCAAAAAGGCTTGCGACTGCTTGCACCGCAGCGGCACAGGGCAGCCCGGACTTCTCGCACTTCGCCCTGCGGAGTCTGAATCACGAGGTCGCCCTTTAGGGTCAGCGGGCCGTCCTTGATCGGCGTCAACGTGGTGGGGACAGCGGGGGCTTCTGGGGGTCCCCCGTAAAGGGCGTAGTGCAGCGCGCCAGTCGGGCAGGTCCGCACGATCTCGGTCACGCGCTCGGCGGACGCCTCGTTGCTCAGTTGAATCCAGGGGCGCTCTTTCGGGCGAAAGACGGCGGGCAGACCACGCACGCAATTGGCGACGTGGGTGCAGCGTGGGGCGTCATAGGACACGGTGATTCCATCACCCATATAGATCTTGCCCGGCAGCAGATCCTCAGTGGGCGGTTTGTTTTGCTGGGTCATACACCAGCTTAAAACGCTGGCCGTCAATAAAGTCAACGCGAGATAAAAATGAGGCACGCCCACTATCATCGTCCCGTCCCCCAGTAGTGCTGCCCGGAGGAACAAACCACTGTGCGTATGAAAACCGGGCTTTGAAGCCAAGCATAAACTTGAGAAAAAGAGGGAGGCCAGTCATGGCAGAGATCAGGAAGAACGAGGATCAGGGGCGTTACGAGGTCGTGGTGGATGGCCAGGTGGCCGGGTTCGCCGAGTACCGTCTCGTCGGAGACGCCGTGATGCTGCCCCACACAGAAATTGACCCCCAGTACGAGGGCCAGGGCTTGGGCGGGCAGGTGGCCCGGTTCGCCTTGGACGACGTGCGACAGATGGGCCGACTGGCAATTCCGATGTGCCCCTTTATCGCCAGCTACATTCGGCACCACCCGCAGTACGTCGATCTGGTTCATCCGCAACAACGCGGGGCCTTTCACCTGTGACCAGCGGGGAGTGATGTCAGGGAAGAGGCCACGCCGCGCAATTGGCCGAGCACGCGCGAAAGACTCCCACATAAAGTGATGGGGCATGGCGCAGGGGCAGCGTTGCCAGCGCACTTAAGCGTCGCTCGCCTCCGGCCAGAACCGGACCACAAGGAACGGAAAGCTGGGCTGGCGCTGTCCCTCATTCGGTGGCGGTGCCGTCGGCAGTTGGCTGACCACCACGTACAGCGCGCCGTCCGGTCCTGGAATCACGTCATCGGGCCAGTACAAGTCATCACGAGTTAGGACACGCCCATTCCTACGGTTGGCCAGGCCGATGCAGCCGATTCGTTTGAATGGCCCCTGATCTCAGTCAGATACAGGGGTTCTGGCAACTTAATTTCAGAGGGCCACAGCAGGACGGCAGGCGGAGCAGCGCTGTATCCTGATTGATTCGTCGGAGGGGGCGGAGACGGTCGTTCGGGTGTGGCAATGGATGTTCGAAACGCGAGCGTGCAACGCCAGAAATTCTTGGGCCCGTCTTCGGCATTTGAAGCCGAGCGGACTGCGTTCCTGCTGCCGTTTCGGTCGATGGGACTGTTCAATCAGAGTGTTGTAGTGGGCTGCGGAAGTTTTAGAGGGGGCTTGAAATCCTTCGTCCAGTACGCGAGAACAGAGCGCGTCTCCCACTGCCCTGAAATCGCTGAGTCTCTGCTTCGTTTCTCACTTCCCCGCCTCCTGCAAAAATCAGGTGGAACTGCTCGCCCTGCTCGTCCTGGCGTTGATCAGGGCTAAAGATATTCGCCACGCTGCACTCGCCGAGCGTTGCTCTGGCAACGCTCAAACGGCTTCTCTCATCCGCCAGATCGAGCGCTTCTTTCACCAGCATCCGCTGTGTCCTCTGGATGTCGCCCATCTGGTGCTGGCACTGTTACCAGACAGAAAACAGCGGGAGGTCAGCCTGGACCGCACCTTCTTGGGCAGAACAGACGCCCATGAGGACGCTTGCCCGCAATTGGAAACTGGGCAAAACCGACGTGAATGCGCTGGTGTTGGCGGTGAACTGGCGAGGTGTCGCCGTGCCACTGCTGTTCGAGTTGTTGCCGCACAGCGGCAACAGCGGGACGAGTACCCGGCTGGCCTTGCTGGACGAGGCGCTGACGCTGCTGGACTGCTGCGACGTTGCCACGATCTACGCAGACCGGGAATTCATCGGCCAGGCGTGGATTCAGGGATTGGCTGAGCGTGGGCTCCCCATCACGGTGAGACTGCGGG
>NZ_MSTI01000180.1 GCF_001949125.1 Deinococcus marmoris | reverse complement strand
CCCGCCACACCTCAAAAACCGCGCCCCACCCTTGCCCGTCTGGGCGAGAAGTGGGGCGCGGTGAGGCGATTACGCAGCGGGCTGTTCGGTTGTATTTTCCTCGGTCTCGGCGGCGCGGCGGCCCCGGCCCGGACGTTCGGCGGGGGCGGAGGCTTCCGGCTGTGGTGCCTGGGCAGGCGCAGGGGCCGCCGCCGGAGCCGCGCCGATGCGGGCCAGCGTGTCACCGAAGGCTTTCAGCGCGTCGCCGCCTTCCAACTCGGCCACCGCACGGGCATTCAGCGCGCCCAACTCCTCGCGGGTCACGGCATATTCGGGCGCGTCGTGGCCCTTCAGCCCCTGCAAGACGCGGTAGGCGGTGGCGGCCTCGATCCTGGCCCCCTTGCCGGTGGTCACCCCGGCGTCGCTGAGCATCTCCGCGCCGATCAGGGTGATGGTCTCGCCGCTGATCAGGGTCACGCGGTCACCACGCTCCTCCATGTGGGCGGCCAGTTGCAGCAGACCGCGCAGGTCCAGCATCTGGTGGAAGAGATCGAGGTGGGCCAGCATCGCCCCTGCTTTCTTGAGGGTATCCATAGGCCCATTATTCTGTTTTAAGCGTAAATGTCAAGTAGTATTTATAAGGAGTTGAGTGAAAAGCCATCCGAAGTCCCTGCCACACGACAAAAAGGGGAGAGGCATGCTCACCTCTCCCTTGAAGGTTCGCGGATTAGCGTTGCGCCTGGCTGCGTCCGATCAGCGTGACCTTGACCATCATCGGCTTGTTGCCCCGGAGAACCGTCAGGGTAATGGTGTCGCCGGGCCTGTAGGTCCGCACGGCGTACTGAAATTCATCGAAATTGATGATGCGCTTGCCGTTCACCTCGGTCACGATGTCGCCGGAAATGCGCTGATCCTTGTCGTTGAGTTTCAGCGGCTGAAGGCCCGCCTTCTCTGCCGGGCTGCCCGGATTGACGCCGGTGAAGAATGCGCCAGGGGTGTCCCCCAGTTTAAGCAGCGCGCTGGCACGCTTGAAATCCGTGGCGTCGATGGTCAGCAGCGCGGTGTACGGCCCGTTCAGGCTGATGCCGATGATCGGCGCGTCCAGCTTTTTCCCGGCGCGAAGCTCTGCCAGTCGGGCATCACTGGCCGTGACTGGCACCGCGAACGAGGCCGGTCCCTTCTCACGGCTGACGCTGATGTAGCTGACGATCCCGGTCAATTCGCCCCTGACATTCAGGATCGGGCCGCCGCTGTCACCGGGGATCAATGGGGCGCTCATCTGGAGGGTACCGGGCGGGAAGGTGGCCCCGCCGGGTCCGGCGTCGGCCTCCAGGCCGGTCAGGCGGCCTGTTTTGGGTTGCAGGAAGGTGCCGCCGCCGTTGCCCACCGCCAGCACCGCGTCGCCCACGCCGGGGCGGGCGCTGGCCAGCGGCACGAACGGCGTGGCCCCGGGCACCGAGACCCGCAGCAGCGCCAGATCGTCCTGATCGTCGTAGCCCACCACCTCTACCGCGTAACGTTTCTTATCCACCGTCTGCGCACTCAGTTTGCTGGCCCCTTCCACCACATGGTAGGCGGTCAGTGCCAGCCCATCCGCCGAGATCAGCACGGCAGAACCGATCCCGTCGGGTTCGTCGCAGGCTCCCGGCACCGTGTTGTCGCACTGCTCGATCCGTAGCGTGGCAGGCCGCACCTTGGAGAACAACGTCTTGAGGGTCTGTTTCTCGGCGTCCGTCAGTGGTTTTGGGGTGTTGGCGGCGCTGCTCTGGGCGGGTTTCTGGGTCTGGGCAGTTTTCTGGGCGTTGAGCGGGATGCCCCGGAAGCTCTGCAATTCGGTGGGATCGCTCAGCGTGGGCATGGAGGGCGGCGGCGGGTCAAGGGGCGCGGTGCGGGGGTCACCCAGGTTGAGCGTCGGCAGGCTGGCCCCCGGCAGTCTGTATTTCACGCCCTGCGCCCCTGCATCGGCCACCCCCAATCCACCCAGCAGCAGGCCAGTCAGCAGCAGATTGCGAAGTTTAGTGTCCCGGCCCCGGACATCCCGGCGCGGGAGACGGTCAGTCTCGGCGGTCATGGTTCATTGTGCGTGCGCCGGGGCGGTGGGTCTGTGTTGGGACTTTCCATCTGGTCTCATCCGCCCCCCAGAACGTCAGATCGCTTGCCATCAGCGTGATTGGGGAGGCGGGAGCAAGGGCTTTCTGACCCTGGCCTCCACATTTTCAACCCTGCCCGCGTCCCTCGGCCTCGGCTGGTGCTGGGTCCGGGGCGAACAGGGCAGGGGAGGGAGACAGCCCCAGGCGGCGCTCGATCAGCGCGCCCAGCCGGGCCAGGATGCCGGGGCCGCTCCAGCCGGTCACGCAGGCAGCGGCCAGCAGCAGGGCCGGGGCCGGATCGGGGCGCAGCGTCACGGTCATCAGGGCCACCACCGTCAGTGCGGCGATTCCGGCGGCCACGGCCAGCGCTGCTACTGTGCGGGCACGCGGCGTCTGATCCTGCCCCAGCAGCCGCGCCAGTTGTGTGATGCCCCCGGCCACGAAAGCCGCTCCCAGCAGCGGGGCCAGGGTCAACAGGGAGGGAGGAACAGGAGAGCTGTCGGACATGATGACCTCCGGTGGCGCGGCTGGTGGTGTTGCGGCTGAAGACGAACGCGGACGCCTGATTCTGCTGGAGGCGTATCCAGGCCCGGAGTGTAATATGTCTGTGGACATATATCAAGTGGGATGGATTCCAGTTGCAGGTCCACGGGTCATTAGACTCGGTGCATGACTGGCGAACCGTCCTTGCGTGAGCTGCCCTCACTTGATCTGCCCCAATTGGAACTGGCTGCCTGGCTGGGGGCGCGGCGTGCGGCGCTGAATTTGCAGCAGGGGCAGGTCAGCGCCCGCACGCTGGACCACGGCGGGCAGGCCGGGCGCGTGACCCAGCCGTACCTGAGCCGTCTGGAACGCGGCACCCGTCCGCTGGAAGCGCTGACCCCCGCTCGTCAGGACGCCCTGCGCCGCGCGCTGGAGATTCCGGCGGGCGAGTGGGTGGCCCGCACCGGGCTGCCGCTGCTCCAGGCTGCCCCGGGCGACGACGCCCTGGAGGTGCTGGAGCTGGTGCGTGTGCCGGTGCGCGCCCTTGCCAGCGCCGGGCTGCCCGTGACCGAAGACCACGCCAGTGTCATTGACCACGAACTGGTGCCCGTGCGCGATCACCGTCCCGGCATGCTGGTGCTGGAGGTGGGCGGCGAGTCCATGACCACCGCTGCTGGGGGCGGCATCCGCCCGGGTGACCGCATCTATGTCGATCCCGGCGATCTGGACCTGCGCGAGGGACTGGTCTACGTGCTGCACATCTCGGGGCTGGGACTGACCGTCAAACGGCTCAGACGGTACGGGGGCGCGCTGTGGCTGACCAGCGACAACCCCGATCACCCGCCCGTGAAGCCGGAGGAGGTCACGGTGGTGGGCCGGGTGTACTTTCACCAGCCGCGCGGCGTGCGCCTGTGAAGGCCGGGCGCTAGAGTTTTGGATGTGTCCGAGCCGCTCCTGACCACTGTCTTCGTCTACGGCACCCTGATGCCCGGCGAGCGCAACGCCCACATCGCCGCGCTGGGCGGCAGCTTCAGCGCCCGGCCCGCCAGTCTGGGCGGTTACCGTCTACTGCACCTGTGGCCGGAAGCGTACCCCGCTGTCGTTCCGGGCGACGGGGAAGAGGTCGTGCGCGGCTTTGCCCTGAATTACGCGCCCGCTGACTGGCCGCTGGCCCTGCCATTCCTGGATGAACTGGAAGGCATTGATGAGACGCCGCCCCTGTATACCCGCCAGCAGGTCACGCTGACGCTGGATGACGGTGAGAAGGTGCCTGCCTGGGTCTATCTCTACGCCGTGTCCGAACGCCTGAACCGCCCCGGCGTCCTCCCCGTGCCAGGAGGTGAATGGACCGCCATCCCGGACCGCACCCGCACCCGCGAGAGTGACCGCTGAAGATTGGGACCAAGAAAGCCCCATTTCAAAGCCTGCCAACCCCACCGAAACGGCAACCGAAGGCCGTCGGGCGCGAAGCGGACGGGCCGCATTTGGCGTGACGGAGCAGGGCATTAGACCCGGACGCCGCCGTCCACTCCCGCCACCCACGTCCATAAACCCGTGCCCAGTGCAACGTTAGCTCCCCCTGCCCCTCTGGGGGAGGGGGCTGGGGGGTGGGGCTGCCCGGACGTCACCGCGACCCGAAATCGCCCTGCAACCAGCCCATGCGGAGAAGCGGGCCACCGATGAAAACACGCTTCACCTCAAAGCCCAGGCCACAAAAAACCGCCGCCCCATTGTCCGGGTGGCGGTTCTTGCAGATTTGGAACTTTAGCGGACGATGCGCTGACCACGGCGAATCTTGAGCTGATCCGTCAGGGCGATGTACTCGTCATAGTTGGTGCGCTCCAGGTACTTCAGCAGGCGGCGGCGCTGGCCGTTCATGAGCTGAAGGCCGCGCTGACCGTGCTTGTCCTTCTTGTTCTCGGCGAGGTGCGCGCCCAGATTGTTGATGCGGGCGCTCAGCAGGGCCACCTGAACGGCGGTGCTGCCGGTGTCTTTGTCGCTCTTGGCGTGGGCCTGGATGGTGGCTTTCTTGTCGATCATGGGTGTTGCCTCTCTTTTCTTTTTGAAGTCTCGCGCGCAGCAGCCCCAGCAAAATCCGGCTTCGATCTTCAGAATTCGGGCTGGACCGCTCGCGGCGGCAAAGCGGACGATACCATAACCGGGCGGTCTCTGGGTTGACATCAGCACAGGCCGCCCCTAATATTGCGTTGCCTCGTTTCATCTGCGCTCGGGTGGCGGAATTGGTAGACGCGCACGCTTGAGGTGCGTGTAGCTTAGCTGTGTGGGTTCAAGTCCCATCCCGAGCACCAACATTTTCAAAGGTCAGCGCCGGATTCTCCTTGAGGGTCCGGCGCTGACCTTTGCGTAGTCAGCTTGTCGCCCCGCCCAGCAGCAGGGACAGGTGATGCTCGGCCAGGGTGCGGCCCCCGTCGTCCTGCACAGCGTCCGGCTGGGTGCCCCAGACTTGAAAGCCGTGGCGCTCATACAGGCGGCGCGCGGCGGTCTGGGTCTCGGTCACAGAGAGATGGATGGAGGTCACGCCTTCCCAGGTCCGTGCGTGCGACAGTCCCGCCCGCACCAGCGCGTCCGCGCAGCCCTGACCGCGTGCTGTTGGCGAAACGGATACGCCGAAGATGTTGGCCCGGTGTTTCAATCTGGGTCGTTCCTCGCGTCCCAGGCTCAGCAGACCCACCAGTTCGCTGCCTACGAATACGCCGAAAGTCACGAACGCTGGCCGTGGCGTGAGCTGTGCAGTAATGGATTCCAGTGTCCTGGCCTCGAACTCGGCAGCCGTGGTGATAAAGGCGTCCGGGTCACTGCGGAGGGCGGCCAGCCTCACCTCACGGTAGACGGCGGCGTCCGTCCCGGTCAGCAGGCGGACATGCGGCTCAGACACCAGCGCCTGCCCCCAGGGGCATGACCTCGGCGGGGGTGGACCGCTCCCCAGCCGCCGTCCGGTCCCGCCAGTTCAGGACGTGGCCGTCGGCGCGCACGCTGCGGATCAGGGCCAGATCGAGGTCATGGATCAGCCAGCCACTTTCGTTCCAGCCGCGCTCGGCCACGATGCCGTACTCGGGCAGGCCGTTGTCGGCGGGGGCATAGATGGCGGCGCGGCCCACGGCGTCCTCCAGGGCGTAGCTCCACGGCGCGTCGGCGATCAGCGGGGCGTGGACGGCGTAGCACTGGCCCTCCAGGGCGCGGGCCATGCTTCCCACCCGCACGCGGGTAAATCCGGCGCGGCTGCCCGTGAAGGACGGCACCAGCAACAGTTCTGCACCGCCCTCGGCCATCTGGCGGGCGGGGGCGGGGAATTCGCTGTCGTAGCAGGTGGCGACGCCGAAGCGCAGGGTCTCGCCGCCGCGCAACTCCAGTGTGAAGACCCGCACCCCCTCGCCGGGAGAAATCTGCCATTCCTCGGCCTCGAAGCGGGTCATCAGGAGCTTGTCCTGCCAGGCATAGGTGCCGTCCGGCGCGAAGACGTGGGCGCGGTTGACGAAGTCGCCAGCGTGTCCAGTCGGAATGCTGCCTGCCACAATGCACACGCCGTGCTGCCGCGCCAGCCGGGCGTGCAGGGCCAGGAACTCCGGCAGAAACGCCTGAAGCGCGGGCCGCATGCCCAGCACGTCGTGGTGCAGGTCCGGGGGCAGCAGGGCCACCAGTTCCAGCGCGGCGTATTCGGGGAAGACCAGCAGTTCTGCGCCCGCATCTGCCGCCCCGGCCACCCAACCGCCGATTTTTGCCTCGTAAGCCGCCCAGTCGGGCAGAAAGTCCACCCCGTAAGCCGCCGCCGCCACCCGCACCACTGTCATGGGCAGAGTTTAACCGCAGGCCGTCTCCGGGTCCCCAAGGTGCCTCAATGCGCGCTGTCCCAGTCCTCGATAAAGTCTTCCAGCAGGTATTCCAGCTCTTCAGCCGCCGCCTCAGCGCCCTGGCCCGCCTCGATGGAGCCGAAATAGGAGTCGCGCCAGAGGGTCACGTCGGTGTAAGGCCCGTCCTTCTGAAGCCAGCCTTCCAGCGCAGTGCTGAAGACCGTGCCCGACTTGGTGGTGGAGAACGTGAAATACAGGTTGAGCTGTGTTCGCCCCGCCCCGCCATTTTCTGTCCTGCAATTGTCGGCCACCGTGATGCCCGCGTCGTCCAGCACGCTGACCATATTGCCCAGCAACTCGTCCAGCACGGCGCTGTTTTCCTCGCTCTGGTCCGTGAAGTCCCCTGTGATGCAGACCGTCCTGAACGGCTTCAGGTTGGCCGTCTGATGGGAGGCCAGCGCTCCCCCGGAGACGGCGAGATACAGCGCGGCAGCGACGAGCAGTGGTCTTTTCATACCAGCCTCCAGAGGGATCAGGACGTGTTCTGGTTCTCATCTTATGCTTAAACTGGCCTGCCGCCATCCCCCACTGGGGGCGGGCGCTACCTTGAAGCCAAGAATGGACGCCCCCACCCCGCCCAGCCCCGGCCTGCCTGATCCCGTGCTGCCCGGCACCCACCGCGAACACGTCTGGGCAGCCCTGATGCGGGCGCGGGCCTGCGCCTACCCGCTGCCGCCGCACGGCCACCACCCCAACTTCACGCGGGCGCGGCAGGCGGGGCGGCAACTGCTGGCCCATCCGCAGGTGTCGGGCCTGCACACGTTAATTGTCGGCCCGGACCGCGTGCTGGCCCCGCTGCGAAAGCTGGCGCTGGAGGCGGGCGTCACGCTGTACGTGCCCCATCAGAAGAAGCCAGCCCAGCGGGGTCAGGTCTGGTACTGGCGGCTGAGTGACCCGGCGGGCGCACGCCTGAGCGCCATGCCGAAGGTGGGCGAGCCGGTGCTGTACGTGCCGGGCAAATCCGGGCTGGAAGACGCGCAGGCCGCCGTTCTGGGCAGCGTCGCTGTGGGGAGGGACGGCGCGCGGCTGGGCAAGGGCTTCGGCTGGGGGGCGCGTGGCCTGGGCCTGGGCCTTCCCGAGCTGACCCTGGCCCACCCGCTGATGCTGAGTTCCATGCTGCCCTGTGCCGCCGACTCGCATGTGGCCCTGATCGGGACGCCGGACGGGGTGCTGGAGGCTTCAACCCTTTAGGTTTTCAGACCTCCTGGCGGGAACCTCTCTGGCCCCGGCCTCGTACACTGCACCATGACCAAGTCGAGCAGCAACAAAACCCTCGTTCCGGCGCTGATTACGGTGGCCGGAGTGGGGCTGGCCGCCGGGGCCGCGTATCTGGCCCGCCAGCGCAAGGGAGAAGTCAAGGAATTCGTGGTGTCGCGCGTGCTGGAAGCCCCCGCCGGACGCAGCAGCTACACCGATCTGGGGCAGGGCCTGGAACGTGGCGGCATCGCGCTGGCCGGACGCGCCGCGCGGGCCGCCGACACCCCGGCCAACCGCGAGGTGCTGTCCCACATCATCGGCATCGAGCGCTGGGGCCAGAACCGCCTGCGGATGGCGCTGGGGCAGAGGCTGCACGGCTCTGGGCCGCACGGGTCCGACAGCTACCACGCCTACCGCCCCGCGCAAGACGTGACTCTGGCGGAACTGCGAAACCTGCTGTCCCAGACCCGCTCCGGCACCGTCGATCTGGCGCGGCAACTCCACGCAAACCCGCCGGAAGACGGCGCAACCGTGAACCACAACGGCCTGGGACCCCTGACCGCCAAGGCGTGGCTGCGCTACCTGACCCAGCACGCGGATCTGGAAAGCCGCAGGCTGCGCGGCGAGAAGGACACGGCCCGCCCGCAGGACGAGGTCATGCCGGAAGCCGCGCCGTCCTGAAACGGGAACAGCCGGGCAAAACACCGTTCTGACAGCGTCGGCAGAATCGCGCACCAGAGGCAGGAAATCGCCTTCCAGACGCGGTTGTGCCGATTCTTCCCTGGGCCATCACGTTCTATACGGATGGCATACAGATCTCGGAATCTTCGTCCAGAACGGTGTTTTTCAAACCGACGACTCTTTTGCGGCATGGGGCGTCTGTCGCCCTGAAGGTTGAGTCTGCTTGTCCGGCCACGCAGAAAACTGTAAGACCCTGGCCCTTACTCTGAGACTCAGATGATGGTCTCCAGGTGAGTGTTCTCAATTCCATACTGACGGCCATCGTAAAAGACCGGGCCAGTGACATCCATCTGCGTGCAGGCAGTGCCCCGGCGGGACGGGTGAACGGCCTGATCAAACGCTACGGCGAGGGCCGCCTGACCCCCGAACACGTCTCCGATTTTGCCCGCGAGATGATGCCGGGGACCATGTGGGAACAGTTTCAGGACCGCCGCGAGGCCGATTTCGCCTACGGGATCGCCGGACTGGCCCGTTTCCGGGTCAACGCCTATTACCAGCGCGGCACGGTGGGCCTGATCATGCGCGTGATCGAGGACAAGGCCATTCCCACCTTCGAGCAACTGGGGCTGCCGCAGGACACTTTCACTGAACTGACGCAGCACGAACGCGGTCTGGTGCTGGTCACCGGCCCCACGGGCAGCGGCAAGACCACGACGCTGGCCAGCATGATCGATTACATCAATACCCACCAACCGGTCAACATCGTGACCCTGGAAGACCCCATCGAGGTGCTGCACCGGGACCGCGCCGCCATGATCAGCCAGCGCGAACTGGGCATGGACACCCTGAGTTTCTCGGCAGGGCTGCGCGCCAGCATGCGCCAGGACCCCGACGTGATCCTGATCGGCGAGATGCGCGACAAGGAAACGGTGGAGGCGGCGCTCTCCGCCGCACAGACCGGGCATCTGGTCTTCAGCACGCTGCACACCCAGGACGCCATTCGCACGGTCAACCGCATCATCGATTTCTTTGCCCCGCACGAGCGCCTTCAGGTGCGTCACAGCCTCTCGGAGAGCGTCGTGGGCATCGTCAGTCAGCGCCTGTTGCCGCGCCAGGGCGGGGGCCGGGTGCTGGGCATGGAAATCCTGCTGGGCACGCCCACCGTCCGCGAGTGCATCAAGGACCCCGAACGCACCGAGGAAATCAAGCAGGCCCTGCTGGAAGGCGGCTCACGCGGCATGCAGACCTTCGATCAGCATCTCGCCGCGCTGGTGCAGGACGGCCACATGACCACCGAGGACGCGATGGCCTCGGCCACCAGCCCGCATGAGCTGAAGATTCTGCTGATGCAGCGGCAGTACGTGTCTTAACCAGCACATGGGTCAATGGGGGAGTGGGTGGTCCGGGACCCGTCCCTCTACACTTGTCCCATGATCATCAAGTACGGCGGCAACGCCATGAAAAACCCCGAACTGCGCCGGACGGTGGCCGCCGAGATCGCGGCCCTGCGCGCCCAATCCCTGCCCGTGGTGGTCCACGGCGGCGGTCCCGTCATCGAGCGGGAACTGACGGCGCGCGGCCTGACCAGCACCTTCAAAGACGGTCTGCGCGTCACGCCCCCCGAACTGATGGACGTGGTGGAAATGGCCCTGTGTGCGCTGAACAAGCGTCTGAGTCAGGAGGTGGGGCAGGCGGTGGGCCTGATGGGCCGCGACAGCGAATTGCTGCGCGCCGAAGTTCTTGACCCCGAACTGGGCCGGGTGGGGCGCGTGACGGGGGTGAATGCCGATCTCCTGCGGACCCTGCTGGGCGCTGGAATCACCCCGGTGCTGGGCTGCGTCGCTGTGGGGCCGGACGGCGAGGCCCTGAACATCAATGCCGATACGGCAGCCGGGGCGGTGGCCGGGGCACTGGGCCAGGGCATCGTCTTTCTGACCGATGTGGACGGTGTTTACCGTGACTATCCCGATCCTGCCAGTCTGGCCCCGCACCTGACCCGCGCTGAAGTCGAGGCGGGCGTGGCGGCAGGCTGGATCGCCGGAGGCATGATTCCCAAGGTCCGCGCCGCGCTGGACGCCCTGGAACGCGGCGCACCGTTTGCCACCATCGCCAGCGGGATGACGGCGGGGGTGCTGACAGCGGCAGTACGGGGCGAGGCGGGCACGCGCATCACGCCCTGAGCTGTCCCGATTGGGCAGGCGCTAGCGCACCACGCTGAAAATCAGGGTGTCGCGCAGCCTGCCCGGCTCGTTCGCCGCCACCGCGTTGTTTCTGAGGGTGGCGTCAAGGGTGTATTCCAGCGTGCGGGGAATGCGGGCGCTGCGTTCGTTCGTGCTGTCGCAGCGGATCTCGATGCGGCGCAACCCCAGCGTCTTCAGGCCGAAGGTGGTGAGCGCCCCGGCCACCTCCTGCGCGTAGCCCAGGCCAGTGTGGGCGCTGGAAATCCAGTAGCCGATCTCGCCCTTCGGCACGCGCCAGTCCAGGGCGTGAAAGCCGCTGCTGCCGATCAGTTGCGTTCCTGCCGCATTCCAGACCAGCAGGCGCAGTTCCTCGCGGGTGGCGTAGCGCTCCTCGGCCCCGCGCAGATTCTCGGCTGTGGCATGCAGATCAGCCGGTTCCTGCGCCCAGACCATCCACTTCTGGAGTTCGGGCAGCGAGACCTGAACTGCCGCATGGAGCGCCGCCGCGTCCTCTGGCCGGGGAGCGCGCAGCAGCAGCCGGGGCGTGCGGAGTTCGCTGGGGATGTGCGGGCTGGAGGTCTGTGGCGCGGTCATGGAATGAACTCCTCCAGGATGGCCAGCCGCTCCCGCAGGGTCGCCTCGTCTGCGGCCACGAGGTTGACATGCCCCAGCTTGCGCCCCGCCCGCCACGCCTTGTGGTACAGATGCAGCCGCGTGCCGGGCAGCGCATCGATGCCCGCCCAATCCGGCCCCAGATTCTGCCCATCTGGTCCCTCTATCCCGATGATGTTGACCATCGCGCAGGGGTGCAGGGGCCGCCAGTCGGCCAGCGGCAGCCCCAGCACGGCGCGCACCTGCGCTTCAAACTGGCTGACGCCGCCGCCGTCCTGGGTCAGGTGCCCGCTGTTGTGGACGCGCGGGGCCACCTCGTTGACCAGCAGTTCGCCGCCGGGGAGCTGAAAGAATTCCAGCGTCATCAGCCCTTCCAGTGCCCACGCCTGCGCCACCCGCCCGGCGATCTCGCGGGCCTGGGCCTCGTGCGGGTCACCCTCCAGAAACAGGCTGGTCCGCAGAATGCCGTCTCTGTGGACATTCTGGGTCAGGGGTCCGAAGGCCAGCGCACCGTCCGGGCCGCGTGCCACCGCCAGACTGACCTCGCGCCTGAATTGCACCAGTCCTTCCAGCACGCAGGGAACGCGCCCCAGTTCGTCCCAGGCAACACGCAAGCCTGCCGTATCCGATACGCGCGCCTGCCCCTTGCCGTCGTAGCCCAGTTCGGACGTTTTGAGGATGCCCTGCCCGCCGACCCGCTCCAGTGCGCCGTCCAGATCGGTCCCGGTCTCGATGACCATGAACGGTGCAGTCTGTGCCCCCGCCGCCCGGAGCGCCTCTTTCTCACGGGCGCGGTGCTTGCTGCGCTCCAGCAGCCCCCGGCCCGGACGCACGGGCACGCGGCCTTCCAGCGCCGTCAACGCTTCCACCGGCACGTTCTCGAATTCCAGCGTCACGGCGTCGCAGGCGGCCAGCGCGTCCAGCCCCGCCGCGTCGGTGTACGGCGCGTGCAGGTGGGTGGCGCACAGCCGCGCGGGGGCCTGCGCGTCCGGCTCCAGCACGGTCACGCGCACGCCCAGCGGCAGGGCGGCCAGCGCCAGCATCTGCGCCAGTTGCCCGCCGCCCAGAATGCCCAGATGTGGGGAGTCGGCGCTCATTCCGCGCCTGCTTCGGGGTGGCCTTCAAAAAAAGGATCGTCCAGCACGGCCTGCGTCTGCTGCGCCCGGAAGGTATCTAGTCGGTCCCGAACGTCTTCATCCGTGGTGGCGAGGATGGCGGCGGCGAACAGCGCGGCATTTTTGGCCCCCGCCGTCCCGATGGCGAAGGTGGCGACGGGCACTCCCCCCGGCATCTGCACGATGCTCAGCAGGCTGTCGTTGCCGCTCAGCGCACGGGACTGCACCGGAACGCCCAGCACTGGCACGCGCGTAAAGGCCGCCAGCATTCCTGGCAGGTGTGCCGCCCCGCCCGCCCCGGCGATGATGCAGCTCAGGTTCAATCTCTCCGCCCGCGCCGCGTAACTGGGCAGCAGGTCCGGCGTGCGGTGGGCTGACAGCACCCGGACCTCGTAGGGAATCTGAAGCTGGGCCAGAACCTCCAGCGCTGCCTCCATCGTGGGAAAGTCGCTGCGGCTGCCCATCACCACGCCCACGCGCGGCGACGGTGTTTGACTCGGGGACGGTGCCTGCCTCGGGAACGATGTCTGGCTCACGCCCCGCATGCTACCCGGACGCGCTGACCTGTGCGTCTGGGCCAGTGCGCTACTTTGGGGCCTGTGACCCGGCTGCCCGACACTGCTTTCCCTGGTACTGCTCTGCCCGACACTACTTTGCCCGATTATGGCTGGCTGTTCTCGCGCACGCGCTCTGGCCGGGCGCGGGGGCCGGGAGGCGCACGGGCGCTGCTGGACCTGCTGACTCCGGGTGGGCTGGATTCGCCCGACACCCGCTTTCAGTCCATCCGCGTGATCGGCACCAACGGCAAGGGCAGCACCTGCGCCATGCTGGAAGCGGGCCTGCTGGCCGCCGGGCTGCGCGTGGGCCGCTTCACCAGCCCGCACCTGCACGCCTACGAGGAACGCATCCGCGTGAACGGTGTCAACCTGGCCCCGGCCCGCACACGCGACTTTATCCAGTGGGCCAGAATCCACGCCCCGGACGCCGCCTTCTTCGATCTGACCCTGGCGCTGGCCTGTCGGGTCTTTGCCGAAGACGGGGTAGAGGTGGCCGTGATGGAAGCGGGCGTGGGCGGCAGGAGCGACGCCACCCACGCGCTGGGCAACGTCGTGGCGGTGGCGCTGACCAACGCGGACCTCGATCACACAGGGGTGCTGGGGGCCACCGTGGCCGAGATCGCCCGTGACAAGGCGGGGGCGGCCCTCTCTGGCGTTCCCTTGCTGACCACCGCGACTGGCGAGGCACTGGCCGTGGCGCGGGAGGTGGCGGGCGAGACCGGCGCACCGCTGCTGACCCCCCGGACCCATCCTGAACTCTTTGCCCTGCCCCACGCGCCCTGGCTGCAAGGCGCGCATCAGTACCTCAACGCGGCCCTGGCCGCCGCCACCCTGCGAACGCTGGGCCACGGTGACGGCATAGAGGCGGCGCTGAACGCCCGGCATTCCGTGCGCCTGGAACGCCTGAGCGTGGACGGCAAAACCGTGCTGCTGGACGGCGCACACAACCCACACGCCACCCGCGCCCTGGCCCTGGCCGTGCCCCATGCCGACGTGCTGCTGTTCGGCAATCTGGCGCGCAAGGACACCCCGGCCACGCTTGCGCCGTTGCTGCCGCTGACGGGGGTGCGGGTCTTCACGGCCACGGGCGATCTGGCCACGCCACCGCAGGAACTGGCTGCCCGTTTTGGCGGCGTGGCCCTGCCTGATCCCGCCGAGGCGCTGGCCCACGCGCTGGCGCTGACCCCGGTGGGTGGCACGTTGCTGGTGGCGGGCAGCCTGTATCTGGCGGCGGACGTGCGGGCGCGGCTTGACAGAGGCTGAGAACTTGCTATACTCCGCTCTGCTCTGGATCGTTAGCTCAATTGGTAGAGCAGCTGACTCTTAATCAGCGGGTTGTAGGTTCGATTCCTACACGATCCACCACCAGAAAGCCTCGCCCAGCGCGGGGTTTTTTTAATTCCCCGTCTTTTCGCGTGCTGGCGGGCGCATAACTCCTGCCTCAATGGACTCTGGCCTCTGTGAGAGTCAAGAAATCCCTCAAGTGCTTTCCAGACTGGATTGCGCTGGCGCGTCCGTCCCGCAGGGCCTTCTGTGGGTGGCCCTCTAGGAGCTTTGGGGCGCTGCTCTCTGGCGGGCGTCATTTTCAGGGGTGAAAGCGGGTCAGCGCCTCGCCTTTGTCCTCCCGTTCTCCCCCTGAATCTGAAAAGTAAGAAAAAGCTCATCCCAAACGGTATTGCGAGCGGTTAAGATAAAGGCGAGGTAAACAGGTTTGAATCACGCGTCCATCCGGGCTGCCCTGGCAGCGGCACTGGTGATGGGACTGGGCCTGAGTGCCCGCTCCCTGACCCCGGCGAACATGACTTTACTTCCTGGCCCGGCCCTGGATTACAGCGGTCCCGTGGTCATCCGCAAAGGGGGCACGTACCGGGGCAACTGGCAGAGCCTGAACCCTAAAATTCCTGTGATCACCATCGCCACGCGCGAGCCGGTCATCATCGAGGATTCTTACCTGCGGGGACGCGGGGACCTGATTCGCGGTTTCAACGTCGATCTGACCGTGCGAAACACCCACGGCTATGGCCTGAACCCCCAGGCGGACGGAGCCTTTCCGGGGCGCTTTCTGGCTGTCGAATTCATTGCCAATCTGCGGGCCGAGAACAATTACCTGCAAGGCACTTCTGGGATGTACGTCAATACCTTTCAGGGGGATGCGGCCAGGGGTCAGACCATCAAGATCCTGCGCAACAAGGTGCAGGATGTCGATGGCCGTTACGTGGACGGCACGGGACGCCCGACGGGCAGCCGCTACAACGTGCAGGCGGTCCAGCTCAATCACGTCGTCGGCGTGCCCAACATCGAAATTGCCTGGAATGCGATGGTCAACCAGCCCGGCAAGAGTGCGCCCGAGGAAAACATCAATCTGTACGAGAGCAGCGGCACGGCCAGCAGCCCTATTCGGATTCACAACAATTACATCCACGGGGCCTACGCCGTCGATCCGCTGAAAGACAAGGCCTATTCCGGCGGCGGCATCATGCTGGGCGACGGCAGCGAGAAGGACCTGTCGGTGGTGGGCGGCTATATCGAGGTCTACCGCAACCAGATCATCAACACGTCCAATCAGGGCGTGGCTATTGCGGGCGGACACGATCAGCACGTCTGGCAGAACCGCATCCTGTCCACGGGCCGTCTGCCGGGCGGCGAGATCATTCCCACCGCGAATGTCGGAATCTACATGTGGGACATCCTGGGCGGCGCACGCCAGTCCCCGCCCACCTTCTTCGGCAATTCCATTCAGGACAACCTGATCGGCTGGACGCGCTTTCACGGCGACGGCAAGAGCTGGTACAACAACCTCTGGACGCCCAGTTGCACCAGTGCCACCCGCAGCGTCTGCCGCAACAACCGGGCCAGCGCCGTCGATGGGGGCACCGAACGTGCGGAGCTGGCGCTGTGGCAGGGCAAATTGCGCGCCTCAAAGATGGTGGTCGGCCCCCAGAAACCGCTGCTCGGTCTGAAAAACTAGCCGGGCAGTTGGAGCGTCACGGCGATAGTCACTGATCCACCTGTACGCTATGTCCGCACAAACCCACTTTACTTTTCACAGTAGGCGAGTAAAGTAGCGGGCGTGACTTGGCTCAAACCAGTAGACATTGCAGGGGACGCCCAGGCTGCGTACACCACCTTTCTGAGCGATCTGGACGCCCGCCTGAGCGATCCTGACTGTGACCGCTCGGCCCTGGCGCGCGAGGTGCTGTCGCAGGCCATGTACGGGCGCAGTTACGCCGATCTGCTCAGCGACGCCCCGCTGGCCGCCCTGAATCTGGACGCCCGCAACGTGACCTTCGAGGCCGAGTATTACCTGACCACCGACACCGAGAAGTTCGCGGCGGTCAAGCCGCTGCTGTGGCTCTGGAAAAATCTCGATCTGACGCCTGTGGGCCAGAATCCGGTGATCGCCATTCCGCTGCGGCGCATCCTGGCTGGGCGCATCTTCAAACGTGTGGGCCACGACTTCAAGTGCTGGCAGAATGTGGAATTCAGCGTGGGCTACAACATGGAGGTCGGCAACGACGTGGTGGTCCACCGCCATGTGCTGCTGGACGACATCGGCGGCATCGAACTGCACGACAACGCCAGCGTCAGCGATTACGTCAACATCTACAGCCACACCCACAGCGTGCTGGACGGCCCGGACGTGACCCTGCGCCGCACCGTGATCGGGCGCGGGGCGCGCATCACCTATCACAGCACCGTGCTGGCCGGAAGCGTGGTCAGCGACGACGCCCTGCTGGCCACCCACGCCCTGCTGCGCGGCGACATTGAGCCGCACGGCATCGCGATGGGCCTGCCCGCCCGCACCACCCGTCTCAAGTTGCGGGAAGCCAGCCCATTGGAAGCTGATCAGTTGGGCAGTGAAGGCGTCGATGCCCGCACCTACCCCCGCACGCCGGACCGCAAGGCCAATCCGCAGTTCCCGCACCCTACCCCCGGCCAGACCCGCAGACCGGATGAGGCCAGGGATGAAGTTCAGCGCCCGGCGAAACTGGTGATCGGCGAACGCTGAAGCCCTGCTTTGATGACGGACTGCTCAGGTCTGTCCCGCTCAGGTTTCTGCGGTCTGATCGTCCACCAGCGCTTCGGCTGCCGCGCTCTTGACCGCTTCCATGCCCGCCTTCGCGCCGTCCTCGCTGGCGTAGTTCTGGCTGCCGCCGATCACCTGACCGTTGCCCGCCTTGAGGTTAAACCGCTTGCCGCTGGCGGTCATCTCGTACATCCTGTCGTTGGCGGCGTTCTTCTTGACCGAGGCGATGCCGTTCGTGGCCGCCGCCCTGGTGGTGTAGCGCTCGCTGGTCAGCACGGTCTGGCCGTTGCCGGACACCAGATTGAACATGAACTGATCGCCGGACATCTTCAACACGAATTTCGCTGCCATAGGGGTCCCTCCAGGGGTGAATTGTCGGTCTGTTTACTGTACATCAGGTCATGATCAGAGGCCGGATCAGCTTCGGGGATAGGGTAAAAGCATGAGGAAGGCGGCGCTGGCGCTGGGCGTATTGACGACATGTGGCCTGCTGGGCGAATCAGGCTTGGGCCTGTCCGGTCCGGCTGTCCAGCCGCCGCCTGCTGGTCTGTACGGCTGGGACTGGCAGATTGGCGCGCAAACGGCGGCCCAGGTCCGCGTTCCGCCTGGCCTGAAACTGATCGATCTGGACGGCTTCGAGACCACGGCGGCGCAGGTGGACAGCCTTAAAAAACAGGGCCTGTACGTGGTGTGTTACATCAACGCCGGAAGCTACGAGCCGTATCGCCCAGATTCCGCACGTTATCCGGCCCGGCTGAAACTGGGCGTGGACCCCAGTTGGCAGGACGAGGCGTTCGTGGACGTGCGCGACGTCTTCCTGCCCCGTTCCGTGCTGGCCGACATTCTGCGGGAAAGACTGCGTCTGTGCCGTAAGAAAGGATTTCAGGCCGTGGAACCGGACAACCTCCAGAACGACGAGAACGTGCCAGGGGGCGTGATCTCCCTTCAGGATCAGGTGGACTTCTCCGGCTGGCTGGCCGACGAGGCGCACGCACTGGGGCTGGCGATCTTCCAGAAAAACGGCCCGGACAAGGTGCTGCTGAAAGACCGAACCGGGCGGCGGCTGGCCGATAAATTCGACGGCATCCTGAACGAGAGCTGCCACGAATTCGACGAGTGCGCGCCGCCGGCCGAGTACGTCAAGCGCGGCAAGCCTGCCCTGAACGTGGAGTACAAGCAGAAGTTCCTGAATTGCGCCGAGGCCCGCCGCCTAGGCATCAACTCGATGTTCAAGGACCTGTATCTGCGTGGTGGGCGCGAGACCGCTTACCGACGCGTGGCCTGTCCGGCAAAGTAGTCTTGAGACAGGGCGTCTTATCAATGGTTCGGACAGTTTTAAGCGGCTTTCAGTCCAAAATTAAGCGGCCCAGACGGGTTCGCAATTAATTCTTCAAAGCGGGCCTCAAGACCCAGATTGACTAAAATCACCTGGGCGAACAGCGCGTTGTACGCTCTGCGCTTCAAATCCTCTACTCCGAACACCAAGGTCTGTGCCCCATTGTTGGCCCGAAGGGCTTCCAATCGTGCCAGGTTCATCACCAGTAGGGTCAGATTCCAATGGCTTTCGAGGGCCTGCTGGGTTCGCATTTGAGCGTCCTGAAGGCCCAGGAACTGCTTGCCGTCTCGGAAGACGTACTCGATCTCAAAACGGCTGCGGTACAGCGCCACGACTTCAGATGCGGACATGGTGATGTCGGTGCTGAATAACACGGCGTACTTGATGACCTGGCCGTGGTGATCCAGAACCTGGATCACCACCACCCGCAGCAACCGCTTCCATCGCACGCCCCAGACCACCTGGGTCAAGATGCGCTCGGCCGCGCTTTCGTTCACCACATCAAAGCGGCTCAGGTCAGCGAAGGTGACCTTGCCATCGTGTTTTCTCTTCGGTCCTCGGCGTTGCTGGTCTGGGCCATCGTAAACATAGTTCAGGTTGGCATTGCGCTGGAGTTTTGAGATCAGGGCAAAACCGTGACCCGTCACGGTTTCCACAAAGAGGTCTTTGGCGTATTGTCCATCGGCGACCACGGCCCGCAGGAGAATCTCTGGGTGGTGTTCGAGTTCGCCCAACACCGCGTCAAGCTGATCGTTGTACTGAACCAGACGATCTCTGCATTCCTTTTTGGGGCGGGTTTGCTGAGCATGAATGGGGAAGACCTGGCGCATCTGGACATTGATCAGCGCACAGCACGACAGTTCCGTCCCCCGCTCAGACCGGCCTGTCGAGCCATTCCAGAACGAACCGATGTTTTGGGTTTTGGTTCCTGATTTTCTCTGGAAGGACGCATCAATGCTCAGGAGAAACAGCGGAAAGAGCAGGCCACTCCGGACTGCTGTGGTCACCACCGCCATGTGCAAGTCCCACCAGGGCAAGGCACCATCATCACGACGATGGTGCCAGCGCCGAATCGTCCGATCAGAACAGCCCGCATACCGCGAGAGATTGGGCGCGTTGTACCGTCCCGGAACGGCCAGGTACACACTCAAGATGACCACCAGGAAGTTGCGCTGTGTTTTCCGCAGTGAGACGGTCTTCAGGACGTGATGTAGGATGCCGATCAGACCTGCCGGGAGTTGAGTTTGCACGACCCACTATCGGCGGGTCTCCATTTTTGTCAAAAACTGTCCGAACCATTGATAAGCAATGGTTCGGACAGTTTTCAAATTCGGAGATTCAAATGCGATGAACACAGCGTCTTTAGCTCCTCCCCCTTGATGGGGAGGCTGGGAGGGGGCGAGATGAAACGCCGTCCCAGTGCCACTTTTCGCCCGATAGACAAAAATCTTCGTCAAAAGTGTCCGAACCATTGCTTATACGGATTCCGTTTGTTTCGTGTATGAATCGGAACAGTGCCGATCCCTCCAGTCCACGCCCGGAACCCGTTTTTCTCCTGCTCACTATCGTCGCGAACAGACGCCCATGAGGACGCTGCTCCTCCCGCTCGGATTACGGGTGTTTTCAACACCCTCTAATCGGAGTCCGTATTACTCATGAGTTACATTTATGCAGTTTTCTCCAAATATGCGGTCTGGAACAGCGTTTGGCGGAAGGACATCTGAGCCAATTGAATCTGTGC
>NZ_MSTI01000152.1 GCF_001949125.1 Deinococcus marmoris | reverse complement strand
GTGGGCATCGTGGTCACGCTGTTTCCCTTCATGTGGATGCTCCTGACCAGCCTCAAGAGCTTTCAGGAACTGTTCAACCTGAGCTTCCTGCCCGAATCGCCCACCCTGGACAACTACCGTCAGGTCCTGCTGGAAACCAAGTTCATCCAGTGGTTCGGCAACAGCCTGCTGGTGGCCGGTGTGACCACCGCCACCGTGCTGTTCTTCGACTCGATGGTGGGCTACACCCTGGCCAAGTTCGACTTTCCCGGCAAGAACCTCATCTTCATCCTGATCCTCTCCACGCTGATGATCCCCACCGAGATGCTGGTCATTCCCTGGTTCGTGGGGGTCAGCGACATCCACCTGACCCAGAGTGTGCCGGGAGCCTACTTTGCGATCATGTTCCCCGGGCTGATGAGCGCGTTCGGGGTCTTTCTGATGCGGCAGTTCTTCGAGACGCTGCCCGATGACCTGCTGGAAGCGGCACGCATCGACGGCATGAGTGAATTCGGCATTTTCTGGCGGATCGCTTTGCCGCTGGTTCGCCCGGCGCTGGCCAGTCTGGCGATCTTCACCTTTCTGGGGAACTGGAATGCGTTCCTGTGGCCGCTGATCGTGATCCAGAGACCGGAGTTCCGCACGCTGCCGGTGGGCACCGCGCTGTTTAACGGGGAAGCGGGAACGCAGTGGGGGCTGATCATGGCGGCCAGCAGTCTGGCGGTGATCCCGGTGCTGATCGTGTTCGCCATCTTCCAGAAACAGATCATCGAGGGCATCGTGTTGACCGGGATGAAGGGCTAGAGACGACATTCTGGAACGCAACGTTAGAGCAAAAGCTCCAACGCTGCGTTGCTTTTTCTGGCCGGGCAGAAGCTCCGAAGTGACCCGTCAAGGTCACTCTCCCAGCTTTACACGGTGATCTTTACCTTCCCAGCCATCGCCGTAGCGACGGGTGAAATTCAGCGCCGAGTGACGTGACAGTTCCTGCGCCGGGAACTCCACACGCCACAACCCGAAAACGCCTGCCTGCGCCTCACGCTCCTGCACGCCCTCCCAGACCGCCGCCGCGCCGAAACCGAAGCTCAGGGTAAATGGGCGGGTGTCCTCGATCCACAGCGACAACCCGGCAGGCAGCTCGAATGAGAGTGAGTCGGTGCGCCAGAAACGGATTTTCGGAGGCGGGCCACCTTCCAGATAGCGCTCCTTCACCGCCGCCAGTGCCTCGTAAGCCTGACCGTGTTCGCGCGCCCACAGCAGTTTCAGGTACTCGGCGTGCGCCCACACGAGGGGCATGGCGCTGCCCGCCGGTTTGCCCGGCTGAAACGCACGGATGGGCGGCGCATCCCAGACCTGTTCGGGAAACAGGCCGCCGGGACCGCTGGAATGCAGCATGGCCCCGATGTACGGGTCTGGCGACTCGCCCGCCAGCAGCGCCAGATGCGCCCGCTCCCCGGCCAGCAGCGGCCAGGCACGCCCGATGCCCTGGCCCAGATACGGGCCGCCGTCCGCCGTATTGCCGTAGCCATCGTGCTGGTAGCGGTAATACAGCGGGCCGACGGGCGAGTCGTAGCGCAGTTCGCCGTCCACCACTTTCAGGGTGTCACGGATACGCGGATCGTCGGCGCGGCGCAGGCCCACGCGCACCAGATAGCCGAAATCGAGACTGACCAGCCCGCCCGCCTGCACCGTCAGGCCGCCCGTATTGCCGATTTCCACGGTCTGCCGCCCCGGATTCTGTCCGGCTTGCGGCGCGATTCGGATGTAATAGCCCGGCACGCCATATTTCTCGGCCAGCGGGGCGTCGTCACCCGTCACGTAGCACCACCCTTCTAAACGGGCGTTCCAGTCGTCGGCCAGGGCCAGCGCGTAGTCGGCCTGCTCTGGCTCCAGCCACGGCACGGCAGCCACCAGCGCGGCGATCATGATGCCCAGGGTGTAGGCGGTGACGCCGCTGTTTTCCTCCCAGCGGTCTTCCTGGCTGAGCGGGCCGTGACGGGCGATGTAGCCTGCGGCCCGCCGCGCCGCCCATTCCAGCGCCTCCTGCCGGAAGGCCGAATCCAGCCCTTCCTCGCGCAGTTTGCCCATCAGCAGCAGCACGAAGGCGGTTTCATCCAGTTGATCGCCAGACCAGAACGGCTCACCGTTGGGATACAGGTTCTGCGGCCAGTGACCGTCCGGGGACTGCGCCGCCAGCAGGTAATTCAGGCTGCGGAGGGTGTCGTTCGGCTGCCCCACCGCCAGCAGTCCGGTGGCCGCCTCCACCATGTCGCGCGGCCAGACCAGGTGGTAGCCGCCCAGATCGCTGTGGGCCTGCCCGAACGGCACGCTCAGGCTGGCGATGATGGCACCAGAGAAATCGCTGCCCTCGTGGACACGGATCACCTGGGCGCTCAGGCGGGCGCGGTCACGTTCCTCGTCGCTACCTGCCGGAAGCTGAAGGCGGCCCGTCCAGTGCGTCCAGTTTTCCAGAAACTCGGCGCGTTGCTGAGCATAGGGACGCTGAAGACTGCCGCGCGCATGGATGGCCGCCCCTGCCGCATGCCGCGCGAAGGCTAGGGCCAGCGTGCCACTCGCCGTCTTCAACTCGCCCATCAGGGCCACGTTGCCACCCTCGGCACGCGCGTACTGCCAGGTCATCTGGCCGTGCTGCGCGAAGTCCTGCCAGCCGTCGCTGACGCCCACAAAACCCGCGCTCATGCCGCCGTAGCCACCGCTGCACGACATCGCCAGCGCCGCGTCCCCCCGCGTGGCATACAGCATGCCATCCTGCACCCAGGCCGTATTGTCCGCGCCAGAATCGGCCAGATGCGGGGCCAGCAGCGCGTACAACGTGCCGCCACCCTCCAGCGCGTAGTCGATCAGCAGAGAGTCGTTCTCGATGGACGGCATGATTTCCAGACGAAGTTTGAACGCCGGATCATCCGCGTGGACATGCGTGACCCCGATCAGCGGGCCAGTCTTACAGGGCGTCAGGGTGTAGGTGCAGTCGCGCTTCACGTCCACCCAGCCGCCTGCGGTTTTGAGGATAAAGGTCAGGTCACGCACCTGCGGCTCGCCGGAAGACGGCCAGTAGACCTCGTTGACCACGCCGTAGCCGACAGCGGCCCTTACGCGCCCACCGCCCAGCGCGCCGGTCACGGCGTCCTTGGCGCTGCTCGTCCATTTGGGGGTCAGGCCAGGGCGTCCGGGGGCCTCGGGGGCGTGTGGATCAGGATGGACCGGGCTAAGAGGTGGGGAGCTGGGGGTCATGCGTTACTCCGTGTAGGCGATGGTGCTGAGCAGCGCGTTCTCGGCCTGCCGCGAATCCAGCCGGGTGTGCTGCACGATGATCGGCGTATCCGAGCGAATGACCGAGGCGTAGGCCACGCTGACCGGAATCGGCTCCGGGTCTGTCAGCGTGTTAAAGCGCTGGTGCAGCGTGCGCCGCGCCCCCACCGTCAGTTTGTACGGCCCGACGGGACCACGGTCCTCGAAGTAGATGGTGATTTCAACGTGTGCGTCGCGGTCATTCGGGTTCAGGATGCAGGCCGCCTCGTGCGACAGCAGCTCCGGTTCGGGGCCGTTGCTCCAGCCGGGAATCCAGCCTTCGGGAATGGCCCAGACGAGTTTGCCGATGTCGGGATTGGAGGGTTGGGACATGGATTCTCCTTTGGAGTGGTTGTGGGGGGTGGGTCGTAGGTTGTGGGACAAAATGGGGAGCAGTGCGCGGTGAAAAGAGGGGGGAGGCGGTTCACGAAAAACGGTACGCAGTGTTTTTTCCATCAACCATCACCTATCAACCTCTACCCCATCGGCCCAAACAACTCCGCCCGCTCTTTCGTCCGCTTCGGCTGCGGCGTCGGCTGCCCGTCCGGCACCTGCCCCCGGCTGAAACGCTCGCCCAGCCGTGAACTCAGGGCCATGATCGTCAGCGCGGGATTGGCGCTGCCCTGCGTCGGACAGGCGCTGCCGTCGGTGACGAACAGGTTCTCGGTGCCCCAGACCTTGTGATCGCTGCTGACCACGCTGTCCTCCGGCGAGAAGCCCATGCGGTTGCCGCCGATCAGGTGGGCAAAGCGTTCCACAGCGATAATGTCCTGCGCCCCGGATTGCTGGAGTAGCCCCTTGATGAAGCGCATGGCATAGGCGATGTTCTTCTTATCGTTGTCATGCAGCGAGTGGTCAAAGCGGGCGACGGGCAGGCCGTTGTGATCCGTCACGTCCGCCAGCGTCACGCGGTTGTCGGCGTTCGGCAGCAGTTCGCACAGGCCGCCCAGGCTGGCCCAGTGGTTGTAGTCGCGCCCGTATTCGCGCAGCGCGTCGCCCCAGTGGCCCTCGCCCAGAATGTTGTGCGCGAAGCCGATGGGCAGCGGCCCGGTAGTCTGGATCGAAAAGCCGCGCTTGAAGCCGCGCTCATCATCGGTCTCGTAAAACTGCTCGGTGCTGATTTCGGGTGGCGGGGCCTTATAGGTCCGCAGCATTTCGGGAAAACGGCCCATCACCACGGGCGCACCCTGCACCATCACGTAGCGGCCCACCTGATCGTGGCGGTTGCCCACGCCGTCCTCCCAATCCTTCTGGGCGCTGTTGAGTAAGAGGCGCGGCGACTCAATCGCGTAGCCCGCCACCGCTACCTTCCTGGCTTTTTGACGGCGAATCTGGCCGTCCCTGATGTATTCCACGCCCGTCGCCCGCGCCCCGTCCATCAGCACCCGCAGCACTGTACTGTTGGCGCGAATCTCCGCACCGTGGTTGATGGCGTCGGGAATGTGCGTCACCAGCGGGCTGCCCTTGGCGTTCACCTTGCAGCCCTGAAGGCAAAAGCCCCGGTAAATGCAGTGCGGGCGGTTGCCGAAGGTGCCGTTGGCAATCCCCACCGGGCCGATTTTCAGGTTCATCCCGAATTTGTCGGCCCCGACGATCAGCCGCTCCGCCGCGCCGCTGACCGGGTGCGGGCTGTGGGTGTAGCGGTGAACGTGGCCCCAGGGCCAGTCCTGCCCGGCGGCGGGCAACTCCACCTCGCACGCCTCGTAATGGCGGGCCACGTCCCAGTAACTGATCGGCCAGTCGGCCCCCACGCCGTCCAGCGAGTGCGTCATGAAGTCGGACGGGTGGAAGCGCGGCACATAGCCCGCGTAATGCACCATGCTGCCGCCGACGCCGTGGCCGCTGTTGTTCTTACCCATCGCCACCGGATCAGCGCCGCCGATGATGCGTTTGCCGTTCCAGTAGATGTGGTGCGAAGCCGCCTCGTCGCTGACCCAGTCGGCATCCGGGTCCCAGAAGGGGCCGCCCTCCAGCACCACCACCCGCCAGCCCACGCGGGCCATCCGCTGCGCCAGCACCCCGCCGCCCGCACCCGCGCCGACGATCAGCAGATCCACCTCGTCGTCATCGGTGTAGCGCCGCATCCTGTCCTGCGGCACAGCGCGTTTGTGGACGTGCAGCAGGCGGAAACTGTCGTTCTCCTTGGGCTGGATGGCCCCCTTGAGCAGCCGCTTGTAGCTGTTGGCCCGGAACTGGCGCGGATTGGCGGCAAGTTCGGCGGAAATGGCAGCGGCGCGTGCCGCCTCCGTTTTGAGCCAGTCAAGATCTATCGGCTCGTCCGCTTTGACCTTGCTGCCCAGATGTTCCTCGTTGTCTTTCAGCAAAGCGGCGTTGATATCGCGCGTTTCCGGCTTCTCCCAGGGTTCGCGCTGATCGCCGTCCTCGTCCAGCGCCATGCCCAGCCGCATGTAGCCGCGTGGATAGGCCGGGCCACCGAAGCCGACTTCATTCCAGGCCCACGGGTGGCTGTAAAAACCCTCCAGCAAATCGCCCGTGATGACCTGAAAGGCGCGTTTGACATTCATTCCGTCCCACGCGCCGCCCGAAAGTTTGCCGTCCATAAAATCGCTGAGGATGGCAGCTTGCGTCTCCAGATTGGCGTCCGCGTACTGCGCCGCTTCTCGTTCCCGCGCCGTTTCATCAAGGCCCGCCGCCGCCCGCCGCCAGGTGTCCTGCTCGCTGGGAAGGTCATCAAACTGATAGCCGTTGACGCCGCCACCGTTCGCCGCGTGCAATTTGGCGTCCACATGCGCCAGCACGTCCACTTTCGGCGCGGTGTGCTGGGCCAGCAACACGTCCGAGAAGGCGGACAGGGTGCGCCATTCCTGCGGCGTAAAGAACTTCGGTTCGCCGTAAGGTTCCAGCCGTTTCAAGACCACCTTGCGCGTCACCTCGTCCCAGGCGTTCTCCTGCGAGAGGGTGTCAAAATCGGGGTAGCGCCCATGCATTTGCGGCGTGGTTCCGGCCCGCTGGCGCGGCAGATAACTGGGATCGGGAGCCTGTCCGCCGCGCTGCTTGGGCAGGTGATCCGCCGAGCGGAAGGGATTGGTCTGTGTGGCAGAAGTCTGGGGGCGCGATTTAGTCGTCATCTCCACCCTCACGCCGCACCAGCGAGGCCAGCAGGCCCATACCGCCCACCATCGCAAACAGCCCCGGCGCGATCACGGGCGGCCCCATGACCACGTTGTAGGCCGCGAATTTCCAGCCGCCCGGCTTGCGGGACACCCCGCGAATGTGCATCACGAGGCCCACCGCCCCGGTCAGCATGTACAGCAAAGACGCGGCTGGCAGGGCCGTTTTGGCAGCCCTCGCGCTAAAAATCCCCGCGATTCCGGCAATCACCAGCGGCGGCGTCACGATGATCGGAGACCACATTACGCGGTTGCCGAAACTGCCCTTGTAATGCTCGTAATAGACCTCGGCGCAGACCAGCAGGGCGCTGGCAGCAGTGACGCCGGACATGCTCTTTTCAAAGCGTCCGTGGTTCACGTCACACAGGATGACCTTTACGTCGTTCTGGGCGCATTTCTCCAGCCTATTCATCGGACCCCCACAAAGCCACCATACTCACCGCGCTCGCGCCCAGCGCCACGAGACACCAGCCGCACAACTCCTTCTTTTTCAGGTAGGTGCCGCCCGAACGCGAAACGGCGTACAGCAGGTCAAGACCCACCTTATATTTCGCCAGCGAACTGCCGCACGAGACCAGCAGCAGCGTCAGCGCGTAGCTGCCCAGGCCCAGTGGACCGTCGGGCAGGCCCAGCACCTTGCTGTCCTCGGAAGTGGTCAGCTTGTCGGACTGAAAGACCTTGCCGGGCAGCTCCGGCAGATGATCCAGCAGATCAAACTGGCGGGCGCTGATGACCGCCAGCGAGGCCAGTGCCGTGACAGTGGCGACGGTGGCAACCCTATCGGCGGAGCGCACGGCTGACCCCCCAGACACCTGCGACGGCCACGGCCAGCGCCCCCGCGAACAGAGTTCGGTGTTCATCCAGCGGCAGCTCCCAGCTCGTGGTTCGTGCGCGGTCATCAAAACGCCCGTGCATGCCCCAGTCCTTCTCGTCGTCCAGCGGGTGAAACATGTTGTCGGGGGCGTCCTTGGGCTGGGCCTGATCGGTCATCTGGCCGTTGATGCAGGTTTTCGCCAGATACCAGTCGCCCACGGCGGGCAGGAAATTATTGCCCCACACGGCCACCCAGGTGGGAAAGCCCACCAGCAACTCGCGGCGTCCGGTGTCGGCGGCGTACAGGATGGCGGCAGCGGGAATCTCCGGCTGGTAGATCGGCGGGACGGGCTGCGCCTTGCGGGGCATCCGGGTTCTGAGCCAGTCAAACTGCGGCGTGTTGATGGCCGGCATCTGCACCATGCTGACCGTGACCTTGCTGTTCTCGCTCAGGAGTTCGGCCCGCAGAGAGTCGCAAAAGCCCTGGATGGCATGCTTGCTGCCGCAGTAGGCGCTCTGGAGGGGAATGCCCCGGTATGCCAGCGCCGAGCCGAACTGAATAATGCGCCCCGAATCGCGCGGCAGCATCCGCTTAAGGGCCGACAGTGTGCCGTACACGAAACCCAGGTAATTCACGTCGGTCACGCGCTTGTATTCCTCCGGCTTCATGTCCTTGACGTAGCTGAACACCCCAGTCATGGCGACATTCACCCACACGTCTATCGGGCCGAGTTCGGTTTCAATGCGTTCGGCTGCGGCCTCCACCGCGTCGGCATCGGCCACGTCACACTGAACGACGAGAGCCTTACCGCCCGCCGATTCCACTTCTATCTTCGCGCCTTCCAGGCCAGCCCTGCCGCGTGCGATTAAAGCCACGGTGTCGCCGCGCTTGCCGAAAGCGACGGCCACGGCGCGGCCCGCTCCGGCACTTGCGCCCGTCACGACGACGATTCTCGGTTTCTTACTTCTGGTCATGATGACCTCCATTCGGTCTGTAAATAGGGTTGGGCGTCCGCCGCCTTGAAGGTCAGGCCAAGACCCGGCTGGCTGCGGTCTGGGTAGAGGAAGCCGTCCCTGAGTTCGGGAACACCGTCAAAAAACATGTCCTCAATGCGGATGTGGTCAAAGAAATACTCCACGTTGACCACATTCGGCAGTGCGGAGGCCAGGGAGGCGTGCAGGGCCGGGGCGGTGTGGGCGCTCAGGGGAAGACCCGCGCCCTGCGCCTGGGCCGCCGCGTTCAGAAAGCCGGATGCACCGCCGCAGCGCGTTCCGTCGGCCTGGAGGGTGTCCACCGCGCCCGCCGCCAGCATGTGATGAAAGTAGGTGGGCGTGTACCCGTACTCGCCCGCCGCGATCTGCATTCCGCCGGGGCCACGGTCTCGCAGCAGCCTCAGCCCCGCCAGATCGTCGCTGGAGACAGGTTCTTCAAACCACGACACGTTCAGATCGGCAAATTTCTCGGCGAATCCCAGCGCCTGCTTGCGGCTGTACGCGCCATTGGCATCCACGAACAGAGCCACGTCGTTGCCGATGGCGGCGCGGGCGGCGGTCACTCGGTTCAGGTCATCTTCGGGGCGGCTGCCGATTTTCATCTTGACGGCCTTCAGGCCCTGCTGCGCCCAGCCGCCGAGCTGCTTTTCCAGCTCCTGCACGCTGTAACTGGTGAAGCCGCCACTGCCGTAGGCCAGCACGCTCTCGCGTGCGCCACCGAGCATCTGTACCAGGGAGATGTCCAGCAGCCGCGCCTTGAGGTCATGCAGGGCCACATCCACCGCCGAGATTGCGCCCGCAGCGACGCCCGGCCAGCCCAGGTTGCGAACGGCCCCGGCCATCGTCCAGAAGTGGCAGGCAGTATCCAGCGGGTTTTGACCGTCCAGCAGCGGCCAGAGCGTGTGCTGAATCACCCCAGCGGCAGCCGCGTCGGCGTAGGCGTAGCCCAGCCCGGTTTTACCACCCGCCTCCACCTCCACGATCAGGACTCCGGTGCTGTCCCAGCAGGCGGTGCCGTCCGTCTCGGCGTCGGTCAGCGTCGGCACGCTGTAGGCGCGGACAGTCAGACGGGTGATCCGGGCGTCAATCATTGTCCTTGTCGCCCTGGCCGATGTGCAGCGCCCCCTTGACCCGCGAAACGCCCTCGGTGACCAGCGCCTTGGCCGAGTCCACGATCACGTTTCCTTCCTCCGGGTCACCCTTGAGCAGCGCTTTGGCCGTGTTCATGGCGTATTCCAGGCTGATGTGCGCGGGAATGGGCGGCACGTTCTTGCTGACGTAGGCGTCGATCAGCGTGACGCCCCGGTAGGCGAAAGCGGCGTCCCAGGCGGCCCCTACATCGTCACCCTTCTTCAGACGGATGCCCTTGAAGCCCAGCAACTCGGCGTACCCGGCGTAATCCACCGTCTCCACATCCTGCGAGCCGTCCCACAGCGGGTTGCCGTCCTCGGTTCGCATTTCCCAGGACACCTGCTCCAGATCGTCGTTGTGCAGCACCATGATGATGAACTGCGGATTGGCCCAGGTGTTCATGTACTTCTTGATGGTGATCAGCTCGTTCATGCCCAGCATCTGAAACGCGCCGTCACCGATGGTGCAGATCACCGGGCGTTCGGGATACGCGAATTTGGCGGCGGTGGCGTAGGGCATGGCCGCCAGCATGGTTGCCAGCCGCCCGGACAGATCGCCCATCATGCCGCGCCTCAGCCGGATGTGGTGGCCGTACCAGTCGGCGGTGGTGCCCGCGTCGCAGGTCACGATGGCCTGCGGGGGCAGCCGTTTATTCAATTCGTGGAAGACCAGACGCGGGTTGAGTTTCTCGTATTCCGTGTCGGCCTGCGCGGTCATCTCCTGTTCCCACTCCACCATGCCCTTGCTGACGCCCTCCTGCCAGACCAGATCCGTTTTGGCATCCAGGTACGGGATCAGCGCCTCCAGCGTGGCCTTCACGTCGCCCCACAGGTTCAGTTCGGTGGGATAGCGCAGGCCCATCTGCTCAGGCTTAAGGTCCACCTGAATGGCCCGCGCCTGCCCGGTTTTGGGCAGAAACTGGCTGTAGGGGTAATTGGTGCCCAGCAGCAGCAGGGTGTCGCAGTCCTTCATCATTTCCAGGCTGGGGCGCGAACCCAGCAGGCCCAGTTGCTGCGCGTGGTACGGCACGTCGGACGGCACCACCTGTTTGCCGCGCAGGGCGGTGATGATGCCCGCGCCCGTCAGCTCGGCCACTTTCAGCACCTCGTCGGTGGCCCCGTTCGCGCCGTGGCCCACCATCACCACCACCTTTTTGCCCGCGTTCAGGATGGCGGCGGCCTTCTTGATCTCCATGTCTGGCGGCGTGATGGACGTGGACGGCGCAACCGCACTGCTGCGCGAGACCCACTGCTCGCGGCCCGGTTCCTCCATTTTCATGCTCTGAACGTCGTGCGGCAGGATCACCACGGCGGGGGCCAGGCGGGTGCGGGCGGTGCGGAAAGCGGTATCCACCACGGCCTGCGCCTGCTCCGGCGACACGATGGTCTGCACATAACAGGCCACGTCCGCGAAAACGCGCTCGAGATTGCTCTCCTGCTGGTTGAACGTTCCCAGCGAGTTCAGCCCCTGCTGCCCCACGAAGGCCACCACGGGCTGGTTGTCCATCTGTGCGTCGTACAGGCCGTTGAGCATGTGAAATGCGCCGGGGCTGGAGGTGGCGATGCATACGCCCACCTCGCCCGTGAACTTGGCGTGCGCCGTCGCCATCAGGGCGCAGATTTCTTCGTGGGTGGGGCGGATGTATTTCAGGCCCTCGCCCTTGCGCTCCGCCCTGCCCAGCGCGCCATCAAATTCCCCGATGCCATCGCCGGGAAAGCCGAAGACGCAGGTGACGCCCCACTGTTGAATCCGGTCAATCACAAAATCGCTGACGTTCGCCATGATCATTCCTCCATGTCTTGTGTGCCGATCCGCTGAGCTTTCGGGCGGCTCTGTGTTTTCGGGCCGCGCTGCATTCTCATGATCTGCGTTCTCATGAGCAGCGAGGTCCGTGCCTGACACCCGTGTCCGGTCCATGCCAGGTCAACACCAGGAGCGTACCCCCGCCCTTTCAACGTTCAGATGAAACATTCAAGAAAGATTGCGGTTTGGTGCGGGTTTCTTGATCTTTCTAACGGCATGTGGGCTGGGCTAATAGGTAGGGCTGGGCACTCCGCACGGCCCTACTTGGGCAGGCCGCCCACCGTCGTCAGATGCACCCGTTCCTGGCGGGCCACCCGCAGAAATTCGCGCAGCACGTCCAGCATCTGCGGGGCGTTGTCGTGCAGCAGCACGATGCCGCCGGGGCGCAGGTTGCGTTTTAATCTGGCCTCCAGCAGCGCGTCGCCGGGGTTGGCGAAGTCGCCGGGATCATCGGTCCAGAACACGGTGGTCAGGCCCAGCCTGCGCGCGGCTTCCAGGGTCTGCGGGGTGTAGTCGCCGCCGGGGGGACGGAAATAGCGGGCGGGCTTGCCTGTCAATTCCCTGATCACGTCGTTGTCCCACTGCATTTCCCGGGACGCCTCGGCGAGCGGCAGAGGCGGCAGGCGAACGTGGTGGTAGGTGTGGTTGCCTACCTCGTGGCCCGCTGCGGCCATATCGCGGACAAAATACGGGTAGGCGCGGGCGTTGCGCCCGATCACGAAGAAAGTGGCGTGATCGCCGCTGCGGCGCAGCAGATCCAGCAGCAACGGCTCGAACAGCGGATGCGGCGCGTCGTCGAAGGTCAGGGCGGCGATGCGCCCGCCGCCGCGCCTGCCCCGGTAGAGCAGCCCGTCATGCAGGCCGCCCACGATCTGCGCGGTGGTTCGCCGGATATCCCGCACGTTCTGCCGCGCCTGATGGACAGGTGCCGCTTTGTCCGTCTGAAGCTTCGGCGTGGTTTCCAGCACCTGATCCGGCTCACGGTAGGCGGGCAGGTTGCCGGGGTTGACCCAGACCCGCTCGTAACTGGCCACGCTCCCCGCACTGGCCGCACTCCCCGCCTGCTCCTGGGCCGTCCAGGCCAGAAAGTCGTCGAGCCTGTTCCGGGGTACGCTGGCCGTCAGCACAGGCAGGGGGCCGCCAAAGCCCGCGTAGCTGCCCCGGTCATACATGCTCAGGTCCACCTCGCTCAGGCTGGGGCGGGCGGCCAGCACGCGGCGCACCACCTCGGCAGCCAGCGGGCGAAGCGTGCCGCGCTCGGCGGGGGTCACCGTCACGATGGCGTGCGCGGCCTCGATAAAGCCGTTGCTCAGGTATTCGACGCGGTAGACCTGCGTGATGGGCGGCGTCAGCGTCAGCGTGGGCAGCGGCGGCGCGGGGCGGGTGCCGGGCGCGACAGGCTGAATCTGGCCGGGCATCTGGGCTGCTTTTCGTGCCAGCGCCGAAGGATGGACGGAAGGGGCGGCGGCAAAAGCGGCGGCCTGGTGAACGGCCCCGGCCAGCAGCAGACCGAGAACGATTCGTCGGGGCAGGATGCGGGTCAAGGAATCACCTGTAGGCGGCGCTCAGGAGCGCGAAGAGTCGGAGGGCAGGGGTGAAAACCAGCGCGGAATGACCCACACTGGCCTGGGCCGAGGCCCATTTCAGGTTGGCGGCCATCCCGACAGGGGTGTGGCCCTGTGCGGCGTACAGTTTGGCCGCTTTCAGGTACTGCGCCCGCGCCTCCGCGTTGCGGCTCTCCTTGCGCCACACATTGCCCAGCACGCCTGCGGCCAGCGCATTGTTCGGTTCCTCGGCCAGCGCGGCCTTCAGCCATTTCTCGCTGAGCTTCAGGCCGTCGGTGGTGGCCTTCCCGGTGCCGGTGCCCAGCAGGCCGCCGATGGCCCGCTCGCCCCGGTAGTAATCGAACTGCGAGCGCACGTAATGCAGGCTCAGGAAGGACAGATCGGCGGGTTTGATCGTTCCCTTGCCGTCCGCACGGGTAGAGGACGTGATCACGTCTCCGGGGCCGAAGCGGGCGTTCAGGAAGCGGTAGCCTCCAGCGGCCCAGGCCAGCACGCCGCCGTGACGTGCGGTGGGCGTGGGTTCGCTGGCGTCCACCTCCAGATCGCCCGCGCCGCCCGGCAGCCGCAGCACGCTGGTCACATGGCCCAGATTGCTCTCCTGGCCCTCCTGACTCTTCCAGACCATCACCAGTCCGGCGTCCAGCCCGGCACGCTCCAGCAGTCCGGCGATCACCACGCTCTGGAGCAGGCACTGGCGCTCGCCGTTCGTGGCGAGACTGGCGAACTCGAAGCCGCGTTCCAGACTGAACCTCGGCACCACCTTCTTGATAAAAGCGTGTGCCCAGACGGCTGTTTCACGCGCCAGTCTGTCGCGGGCGTCGCCCTTCGCGGCCTTCAGCTCGGCCTTGCGGATGTCCAGCGCGGCCCCCAGCGTCTGGCCTTTTGCCGCTCCAGCCTTCAGCGGCAGGCCCGATTTCAGGTACGCCCCGTCCAGCCAGTCGGTGAATTTACCGTTGAGGCCCGCGAGTTTGTACGAGTCGGCGGCCAGGGCATTGAAATTTGTGCCGCCGTAAGTCAGGTTTGCCGGGGTGTGGTTTGCTGGGGCGGCCAGCGCCGATCCGAGCAGGCTGCACAGCAGCAGGGTCATGTGTCGTTGGCGCATCATATCGGGTCCTTTGAGCGGTGGGGAGACGCATGGGCAGGCTAGAAAGATCAGGCGGGTCAGCATTCACAGCTTCCAGATCAGCCCCCGCCGCGCCATCCAGGCCAGCCCCAGCCACACCGCCAGCACGTAGCCCAGCGTGTACACCAGCCCGCCCGCAAACCCACCCAGATGCGTGCGGCCCAGTTCCAGCAACGAGGCGAGGATGCTCTGGCTTTTCCCGGTCCAGCTCACCTGCCACTCCAGCAGAATCCAGAACTTGATCAGGATGGGCAGCATGTACCCGGCCAGCGCGTTGCGCCCCGGAATGGTCAGCGGGGCCAAGAGCCTGCGCCCAAAGCGCACACGCCCCGAATCGGCGAGCAGCCAGAAGGCCAGCATCCCCAGAATGCCCAGCCCCGCGCTGTACAGGATGTACGGGGGTGTCCACAACGCCTTGCTGAAAGGGATGTGCCCGCTGGCCGCCCAGCCAAAACCGATGACGCTGAGGGCCAGCCCCAGCCCCAGCAGCTTGAGCGGCGCGCGGCTGTCGCGTTGTTGCAGGGGCCGGGCCGCCAGCGCGCCCAGCAAGACCAGCGCGGTGGTGGGAATCACCGAGATCAGGCCGCGCAACCCCAGGGGGGTCAGCACCACGTCGTTGACCGTCTGCACCGGGTTCTGCGTCTCAGAAATGATGCCCACGCCCGCCGCGTGCGGGGTCAGGGTCAGGAAGGCGGCGTAGCCCACCAGCAGCGCGGCGGCAATCCCAGCCTGCCACCATCCGCGCAACCCACCCAGCAGCGCCGCGCACAGCGTCGCCAGGGCGATCAGTTGCAGCACGCCCAGCCCCAGCGTGGGGGCGTGGATGGTCACGCTGGTCAGGAAGGCCCCGACCAGATATAGCAAAATAGCGCGGGTCAACAAGCGGCGCACCCGCAGCCAGCCGACGACGCCCGAACGCGTCATGGCCGCCAGCGAGAACGGCAGGGCCGCCCCGGCGCACAACAGGAACCACGGGAAGACCAGATCGGTCAGGGTCAGCCCGCCGAAGGGCGCGTGGACCAGTTGGTACGGCGTGCGCCCACCCAGCGCGACGTTGTTGACCAGCAGCATCAGCAGCACGGTCAGGCCGCGCCAGGCGTCCAGGGCGGTCAGGCGGGCCGTCTTGACCCTCTGCGGCGTTCCAGTGCCGATCTGATCCGTGCCGATCTGGGCTTCCGCCGGAATTCGTGTCACGGAAAAGCTGCTCATGGGGCGATGGTGCGTCTGCCAGATGACGCCCATGTGAAGTGGCGCGGCAGTGTGCTGACCGTCAGCACGGTCTGCTCAGGGCCTTCCGGTCACTGACGCGACGCCAGAAAATTCACCAGATCGCGCAACTGGTCCGTGGTCAGCACCCCGGCATATGAGGGCATGCTGGCCGCGCCGTTCTGGATACGCCACGTCAACTGATCCTTGGTCAGCCGCTCCCCGATCTGGCTGAGGTTGGGACCGCGAATCCCACCCTGCCCGTCGATCTTGTGGCACAGGATGCACGACTGGTCATGGAACAGCGCCGCGCCGCGCACCACACTGGGATCGGTGCTGTTCACCTGTTGGGCCGTCAGCGGCGGCGTCCCGAAACGTGGCAGCCACGGCTCACGGTAGCCCAGTAGCGTCAGGCTGAAGATCATCCCCACGGTCACGACGACGATGCCGATGGCCCAGGGGCGGCGGCTGGGCGCACGTTCGCCCTTATTGCTCACCAGCGGCAGCGCGATCAGCCCGACAATCGCCAGCAGCGGCGCGAGAATGATCATCAGGTTGGTAATGCCATACGGCCACAGCGCCAGGATCGAGAAGTACCAGATCAGGTACCAGTCGGGCTTGGGATCGGCGTTGATCAGGCTGGGGTCCGGCGGCTTGCTCAGCGCGGGTGCGCCAAATTTCCAGGCCAGAAACGCCATCAGGATGATCAATGCACTGCCGAACACGGTGTCCCGCCATGCCGCGTCCGGCCAGAAGGGAACACCGTCCTTTTTGACGCGGGCCTGGTACTCCTGCTTGTAGGTGCGCGGATCAACCCTGCGCCCCGGCACGGGCGGTTCGCTGATGCCGTTTCGCAGCACCAGAAACACATGTAGCCCGATCAGGCCGAACAGCAGCGCCGGAAACCAGTAGGTGTGCAGGGCGTACAGCCGCGACAGTGTGCCTGCATTCAGCGTGTCCCCCGCCATCAGGAAGCGGGCCAGGATCGGGCCGACAATCGGGGCGCGTGACGCCTGCTCCGCGCCCACCACCACACTCCAGACGGCGGTCTGGTCCCAGCGCAACGTCTGCCCGGTAAAGGCCATCGCCAGCACCAGCAGCAGCATCACCACGCCGCTGATCCACTGCATTTCACGCGGGTATTTGTAAGCCGCCGAGAGGTACACCCGGATCAGGTGAATGCCCATCATCACCACCATCAGCGACGCGCCGAAGTAATGCAGCCCGCGCACCATCGCCTCGGCGGTGCCTGGGGTGGAGATGCGCTGGAGGCTCTGGTACGCCGTGGCGCTGGACGGCTCAAAGAACATTGCCAGCGTGATCCCCGTCACCACTTGCAGGATGAAGGCGAACAGGGTGGCGCTGCCGAACACAAAAGCCCATTTGCTGCGCTTCGGAACCCGGTGGCCCGCCACGGTGTTCAGGCGACTGATCAGTCCGGTGCGGTCTTCCAGCCAGCCAAGAAATAAACCGTATTTCTTCTCGGTAACGGCAGGCGGCGTGTCGTTCGCCTCATCGATCTTGGCCTGTTTGGTTTGAGCGGGATTGCTCACGAGTCACCCCCCGGCCAGGTCAGCGTGGGCAGCGGCATGGCGGCGCTCTGGAGTTGCACGTCCTGACCTTCCACGCGCACGCCCAGGCGTTGCAGCGGAATGCGCGGCGGCCCGGCCACGTTGATGCCCTCGGCGTTGTAGACCCCGCCGTGGCAGGGGCAGAAGTACAGACCGGAACCCTCCTGATGCCGCACCGGGCAACCCAGATGCATGCAGACGTTGTGCAGCGCCAGCCAGTCGCCGGGCCGCCGGGTCAGGTAGGCAGTGTCCTTTTTGATGTCGCCGCCGAAGCTGCGTGCGCCGGGCCGGATGAACGTGACCAGCACCGTTTTCCAGAGGGGAAAGTCGGTCAGTTGGCCCACGGTTTGCCAGTCGCCCCGGCCCCCCTTCTGAAAAGCGGGATCAAGCACAGCTTTCGCTATCGGATAGCCCGCCGCCGCTGCGGCCAGCGCTCCTGATCCCAGGCTGAGGCCAATGAGCAGCTTGCGGCGGGAGGGTTCCTGCGTGTCGTCCTGACCTGCCATGTCAGAACTGGCGTGCGTGTCGCTCATGTTTCCTCCTGCGGGCCAGCGGGTTGAACCGTGGCCTGAAAGCTGTCCCAGGCCCACATTCCGCCGCCCAGAAAAGCCACCACCACACCCAGGCCCACGATCCCCCAGGTGGAAATCAGCAGCCCCAGCGCCGTTCCCGCCAGCCCGAAGGCCAGCAGCACGGGCGCGAGCGTGGGGTTGGCCTCAGCCATTTCACGCGGGCGCGTCCAGCCAGGGGGCAGCAGCACATCGTCGGGCAGCGGTTGGGGTTCAGGGGCGGGAATAGAGGCGGGTTCGGCTTTCAGGGGCAGGGAGCCTAGCCGACGCAAAAGCCAGTACATCGGAAAGCCAAGCACGCGCAGCAGCGGGGCCAGCACCTTAGACAGTCTGTTCATTTCTCGTCTCCGCAGTTTTCAACACCAGCATGAAGTGGTAGAACGCCGCCGCCATCACCACGAAGCCGCCCACCACCCACATCAGCACGCCGCCCAGCGCGGTGTCGTCGGGAAGGGTCATGACGTAGGCGTCGCGGCTGAAGGTAATTGCCGCGCCCAGCAGCGCACAGGCGGCCATCTGGGCCAGCAGCAGCAATGCCGCGCCCAGCCCGCCCCGTGCCACCCGCGCCCAGAACAGCAGGCCCGCACCCAGAAACAGCAGGCTTTCCATCAGCATTCCGCCAGGGGTCATCAGCCGCGCGTAGACGGCGGGAAGATGGACGCCATACGTCACGACGTTGAGGGCCAGAAACGCCAGTGGTCCGCTGATGTGCGGACGCCAGTGCGGGAGTGCCAGAATCAGCAGCGGCGCGGCCCCCAGCGAGAGCAGCAGATGTGCGCCCATATGCAGGCTGAAACTGCCAGGGCGCATGCCCATGCCGGAAGCGTAGAACAGCGCGGCGCTGAGGACGGCGACAATCGCGCCGATCAGAAATGCCCGCCTCACGGCCCACCCCACACGTACAGCAGCAAAAACAAAACCACCCACACCGCATCCACAAAATGCCAGTACAGGCCCAACGCCGCCGTGAAGCCCTCGCGCCGCCCATCCAGCAGACCCCGGAAGCGCAGCATGCCCGTCACCAGCAGGGCCAGCGCACCGAAGGCGACATGCAAACCGTGCAGGCCGGTCAGGGTGTAGAAGCCCGTGAAGAACAGATCGGCGTCCACCGTCGCGCCCTGGGCGTTCAATTTGATGTACTCCTGCGCCTGCCCGTAAAGGAAGACGAAGCCCAGCGCGGCGGTGACGATGTAAAGAATTCCAGATACTTTTGCCTGCTTCTTGAAATAGTCGGCCAGCACCAGCGCTCCGCTGGAAGCCCACAAGCCCAGGCTGAACCAGATCGTCGTACCAGGGTCTAACGCGCCCTGCGCTGGCCCGTGCGAGTAGCGCCGCAGGTAGATGTTCGCCACCAGCAGCAGCAGGAAAATGACCGTGTCCGTGACCAGAAACCCCGCCATGCCCCAGAAGCCGTTGGAGCGCGGGCTGGCGTCCATATGTTCAGGCGGCAGCGGCAGGGCCGATACATCCAGGGACTGCGAAACACTCGGAATCATTGGGATGGAGGACGGCTTACTGCTCATGGCCCTTCTCCTCCGGGCGGATGTGGCCCTTGCCCTGCTGGTCATGGCGCGTCGGGCGCTGGTGATCCGGGTCTTCCGGGTGCGCCAGATCCCACAGCGGGCGGCTGGACTTGATCGGCGGCAGGCGCACGAAATTCCCCCTGGGCGGCGGGCTGGTGGTGGCCCATTCCAGCGTCCAGGCTTGCCAGGGGTTGTCGCCCGCAATCCGGCCCATCCGCCAACTGATCACGATGTTGATCAGGGTCAGCACCAGCCCCAGCCCCAGCACAAAGGCGCTGACGGTGGAGAACATGTTCAGCGCTCCCCAGCCGGGCAAGTCGGGATAGGTGTAGACGCGCCGGGGCATGCCCATCATGCCCAGCGCGTGCTGCACCAGAAAAACGCCGTTGAACCCCAGCGTGATCATCCAGAAGGCAGGCTTGCCGAAGCCCTCGCTGAGCATCCGTCCGGTCATCTTGGGAAAGTAGAAGTGCAGGCCTGACAGCAGCGCGAACAGCGTGCCGCCCATCAACACGTAATGAAAATGCGCCACCACGTAGTAACTGTCGGTCAATTGCCAGTCAATGGGCAGCACCGCGAAGCTGACCCCGGTGATGCCGCCGAAGGTGAACTGCACGATAAAGGCGATGGCGTACATCATCGGCACGGTCATGCGGATGCTGCCCTTCCAGAGTGTCGCCACCCAGTTGGTGACCTTGATGCCGGTGGGAATGGCGATCAGCATGGTGCTGGCGGCGAAGGCCAGGTTCACCGGACGCGCGAAGCCCACCGCGAACATGTGGTGGGCGTACACCGCGAAACTCAGGACCGCAATCGCCACCGTGGAACCCGCCACGAATTCGTAGCCGAAGATCGGCTTGCGCGAGAAGACCGGGATGACCTCGCTGATGATGCCCCAGGCGGGCAGCACCATGATGTAGACCTCCGGGTGGCCGAACAGCCAGAAATAGTGCTGCCACAGCACCGGGCTACCGCCGCCCTGAAAGAAACGTCCGCCCAGCGCCCGGTCCACCTCCAGCATGATCAGGGCCGCACTCAGCGAGGGCAGGGCGAAGGCGATGATGAAACTGTTGACGAAGACCATCCACGAGAACAGCGGCATCTTCCACAGGCCCATGCCCACGGCGCGGTAACGCACGGTGGTGATGATGATGTTCAGGGCCGTTAACGTGGTGCCCATGCCCATCATCAGCAGCGCGGCGGCCCAGAAGTCGGTGCCCAGGCTGGAGCTGAAGGGGCGCTCGGACAGCGGCGCGTAGGCGAACCAGCCCGCGTCGGGCGGCCCTTCCAGCAGGCTCAGATAAAGGACGATGCCGCCAAACGCGGTCAGCCAGAAGCCGAAGGCGTTCAGGCGCGGAAAGGCCATGTCCTTCGCGCCGATTTGCAGCGGCAGCAGGTAGTTGGAGAAGCCCAGCAGCATCGGCATCACCGCCAGAAAGATCATGGTGGTGCCGTGCAGGGTAAAGAACTCGTTGTAGGTGGTGGCCTCCAGCAGCGTGTTGCCGGGCCGCGCGAGTTGCAGGCGCATGATCAGCACCTCCACCCCGCCGATCAGGAAAAACAGCGCCCCCAGCGCCAGATACATCATCCCGATGTCCTTGTGATCGGTGGTGGACAGCCAGCGGGTCAGGTTGCGTGGGCGGCTGATCGGGGCGGACGCAGTCTCAACAGGTACAGGCGCGGTGGTCATTGCAGCGTCTCCAGGTAGGCGGTCAATTGCCGCAGTTGGGCGTCGTTCAGGCGGTAATTGGGCATGCGGACGCCGGGCTTGACGGCCTGCGGGTTCTTCAACCAGCGGCGCAAGTTCTCCGGCGTGTTGTCCAGCACGCCCCCGGCGATGATGCCACGCGAGGCGAAATGGGTCAGATCAGGGCCGACTTTTCCGCGTGCGCCGATGCCGCGCAGCGTGTGGCACTCGCCGCAGCCCTGGCGCACGAACAGCCCCGCGCCGTCCTCTACATCGGTCTGGTTGGGGGGCGGTGGGGCCGCCTGCTGCGCCTGCTTTGCCAGCCACGCCTGAAAGTCCTGCGGCGTCTGGGCGATCACCTTGAAACGCATCCAGGCGTGTTGCGCCCCGCAGAATTCGGAGCAGGCCCCCAGGTAGGTGCCGGGTTTGTCGGCCTGAATCCACAGCCGGTTGCCCTGGCCCGGAATGGCGTCCATCTTGCGGGCCAGTTGTGGCACCCAGAAGTCGTGGATCACGTCGGCGCTGCCCACCTCCAGCAGCAGTTTTCTGCCGGTGGGAATGTGAATCTCGCTGGCGGTACTGACCACGCCCATGCCCGACGGATTGGTGCCACGCGGATAGCTGGCCTCCCAGAACCACTGGTGGCCGGTCACGATCAGATCGGGGGTGCCGTCCTGCCCAGCCTGCGGATCGATGCGGTTCATGGTGGTCCAGGTCAGGACGAACAGAACAACCAGAATGCCCGCCGCCATCAGCATCCAGATGATCTCATCGCGGGCGTTGCCGAAGATCTGCGGGGGTTCACCGTCCGCGCCCCGGTGTTTGTAGCGCCAGATAAAATAGAACGTCAGGCCGGTGACGAGGGCGAAGACCGCCAGGCCGATCTCCAGGGTCACGTAGGTCAGGGTGGTGATCGGCACGGCCAGGGGTGAGGCGGGCTGCAAGGTGGGTAGGACGGCAGGCGCACTCATGGGGGGGAGTGTAGTCCTCTCACACGGCGCGCAGGATGAAACCGGTTAGCAGGGCCGGGCTGGAGCGCAGCCTCCCAGCCCTATCCCAGCGCCAGATCGTCCAGATGAACCAGCAGATCCAGTGGATCGTTGTAGACCTTGATGGCCCCGGCCAGCCGCCCGTCCTCCGCCCCGCCGCAGCGCAGGGCCACGGTGTCCACGCCGCTCTTTCCCGCACTGTCTATGTCGTAGGCCGTATCGCCCAGCATCAGCACCTCGCCCGGCTGCCGCCCCAGCTTCTTCAGCGCCGCCTGCACGATGTCCGGGGCAGGCTTGGAGTCCTCCACGTCCGGGGCGGTGGTGCGCTGCGGGACCAGATCGGCCACATCCGCGCGCATCAACAGGGCTTCCACCACCGTCTCGTCGCCCGAGGTGCCGATGATCAGGTCCAGACCGCGCCGCCGCAGTTCCTCCACCAGCTTGCGCGCCCCCGGTTGCGCCCGGACGGTGGGCAACTCGCCGCGCTGAAAGTGGTCCTTCCAGGCCTCTGAAAGTCGCTCGTACTGCTCGCTTTCCGGCCCCACCCCGGTCAGGCGCGGCACCAGTTGATCGCCGCCCATGCCGATCAGGGGGCGAACCTGTGCGAAGGACACGGAAAAACCCTCATCTGTGAAAGCATGCACCCAGGCGCGGGCGTGGGCGTCGTTGCTGTCCACCAGCGTGCCGTCCAGATCGAGAATGAGTGCGCGGTAGGGGGTCATGGGCGTCAGGGTAGCGGGGGTGCGGGCGCGGCAGATGGGCGGCGCTTGGGCAGGGCTTTATCCCCCTACTACCCCACCGCCCCCGCCGCGCAGCGCCCCGCCACCCGCCCGCTGAACAGGCAGCCGCCCAGGAACGTACCTTCCAGCGAGCGGTAGCCGTGCATCCCGCCGCCGCCAAAGCCCGCGACTTCCCCGGCAGCGTACAGCCCCGGCATCGGCTGGCCGCCCGTGCCCAGCACCCGCGCCTGCAAATCGGTTTCCAGACCGCCCAGCGTTTTGCGGGTCAGGATGTTCAGCTTGACGGCGATCAGCGGCCCCGAGGCCGAGTCCAGCAGCGGCGCAGGCTTGACGATGCGGATCAGGCGTTCGTTGATGAAGGCCCGCGCGCCGCGCACCACCGCCAGTTGCGGGTCCTTGCCGAAGGGGTTGGCGATCTGGAGGTCACGGTCCGCCACCTCGCGCGCCACCGTGTCGTAATCCACGGCACTGTTGCCGATGGACTCGTTCATGCCGCGCACCAGTTCGGGCAGGCTGTCGCGCACCACGAAATCCGCGCCGCTGTCCATGAACGCCTGCACGGAGGGCGCGACATTCTTGCCCAGCCGTCCGGCCACCTTGCGGAGATCGCGGTCTGTCAGATCGAGATTCTGTTCGCTGCCTGAAAGGGTGAATTCCTTCTTGATGATGGCCCGGTTCAGCACGAACCACGTATACGGATAACCGTTCGTGGTGATGTGTTGCAGCGTGCCCAGGGTGTCGAAGCCGGGGTAATTCGGGTACGGTAGCCGTGTGCCGTCTGGCGCGAGCCACAGGCTGCTGGGACCGGGCAGGATGCGAATGCCGTGCATGGGCCAGATGGGATTCCAGTTGCGGATGCCCTCGGTGTAGTGCCACATGCGGTCCCGGTTGATCAGGTGCGCGCCCGCCGCCTCGGCCATCCCCTGCGCTGCGCCGTCCACATGCTTCGGCACGCCGGAAATCATGAACTCGGGCGCGGGGCCGAGGCGCTCTGTAGGCCAGTTCTTCCGCACCAGTTCCTGATTGCCCCCGATGCCGCCAGACGTAAGGATGACGGCCCCAGCATTCAGGTCAAAATCGTCCACCACCACGCGTGAACTGTCCTCTCCACGCAATACGTTGGAGGATTCCAGAATGTCGCCGTGAACCCCATGCACCACACCGTCCGTGATGTTCAGGCCGCGCACACGATGACGGAATTTGAAGGCAATCCTGCCAGTGGCAACATGCTCGCGCACCCGGCGTTCAAACGGTTCTACCACCCCTGGCCCGGTGCCCCAGGTGATGTGGAAGCGCGGCACGCTGTTGCCGGGGCCACTTGCGCCCTGCCCGCCGCGCTCGGCCCAGCCCACACCGGGAAAGAACTTCATGCCCTGCGAAGCCAGCCAGCCATACTTTTCCCCAGCGGCAAAGTCCACGTAAGCCTCGGCCCATTTGCGGGGCCAGTGGTCCTCGGGGCGGTCAAATCCCGCCGTATTCTGCCAGTCGCGCCACGCCAGTTCGTGGCTGTCACGGATTTTCAGGCGGCGCTGCTCTGGCGTATCGATCAAGAACAGGCCGCCGAAAGACCAGAACGCCTGTCCGCCCAGATTCTGCTCACCTTCCTGGTCCAGCAGCAGCACGCGCTTTCCGGCGTCGGCGGCCTCGGCGGCGGCCACCAGTCCGGCCAGCCCCGCGCCGATCACGATGATGTCGGTGTCATGTGTTGTCATCTTCCCTCCCCGGTCAGCGGCTGACCTTGATCCTGTTTAATAGATGCGGGCATTGTGGCGCACAGGACGCAGGTTTTGCGTGGGGACGTGAAGGTGGCTTCCGGCCAGGGCAAAGAAAAAACCTCTCCGGCGGGAGAGACGGTGTTTGGCACGTTTCAGAACTCAGAGCCAGATTACTTTTCCAGCAGCTTGACCATCTCGCTGTATCCGCGCTGGCGGGCGTGTTGCAAGGGCGTGACGCCCTCACGGTCCGCAATCTTCCGGTCTGCACCGTGGGCCAGCAGTTCGTGCACGATCCCGGTGTGCGCCCTGCCGCCGTCGCCCAGGATCACCGCTTCCAGCAGCGCCGTCCAGCCCAGATTGTTGACGTGGTTCACGTCTATTTTGGTGGTTTTCAGAATCTCGCTCACATACGGCAGGTGGCCCCGGTCTGCGGCGGGAATCAGGGCGGTGCCGCCGTAGCGGTTGGTACGCGTCAGATCGGGCTTGGCCTTTAAAACCTCGCGCAGCATGGCGACGCTGCCGGTTTCGCCCGTGACCAGCAGGGCATTATTGCGCTGATCGTCCTGCGGATCAGGGTCCGCACCCGCTGCAATCAGGGCGCGGGCAACGGCCACGTGGTCCCCCTTGGCGGCCCAGGTCAGTGCCGTGCGTCCACTGCCGTCGGCGGCGCTGGCGGACGCACCCGCTTTCAACAGCGTCTGAAGTTGCTCCAGATTGCCCTGTTCGGCGGCCTGGAGCAATTGCGCGTTCAGCTTGCTCTTCTGTGCAGTCGTGGTCACGGCGCTCCCTTTCACACCCAGAGCCGAAGCCATTGGCGACGGCGAGAAACTGCCCAGCAGGGCCAGACCGAGAATGACCCCTCTGGACAGCTTCTTCACATCACGCATTTTACTTGCCTAGCACCGTTTCCACGGCATCGGTGCCGCACTTCTCGTCGGTCAGGCCGCTGGGTGCGCCGCCCACGCCTACCGCGCCCACCACTGCGCCTCCCACGTTAATCGGCGCGCCGCCTGCCAGCACCAGATAGCCGGGGATGTCGGCCAGACCGGGGTTGGCTTCCAGCCCCTTGGCAATGTTACTGGTCAGGTTGCGGGCGCTGGCGCTGGTGAACGCCTTGCCCAGACTGGCCCCCAGGGTATGCGGCCCGGCATTCTCGGCGCGGGCCACGGCCAGGGTCACGCCGCTGCGGTCCACCACGGTGGCAGTCACGTTGTAGCCCAGTTGGGCGCAGTTGTTCACGGCCAGCGTGGCAATCCGGCTGGCGGCGCTCAGGCTCAGGCTGGCGGTTGACACGGTGGCGGTGGTTGCCAGCTTGATCGGCGTGGGAGTGGTCTGTGCGGCGGCCAGAGAGATGGCAGAGACGGTCAGCAGGGCAGTCAGAATCTTCTTCATGCCTGATATTTTGCGCCCCACACGGCAAAAACGGTATCCGGGCAATTCGCGTATGGACTGCGTAGTTTTACGGAGAGGTGGGGAAAACCTGCCGCAGCACTGCCCCTCAGGACGAAGCGTCGGTAGCCGAATCCGCCGTCCACCACTGCACAGCGAAATCCACCAGAGCTTTCTGGGACATCAGTTTCGCGGTAGCTGAGCCGACTTTCCCTACCGTGACTGCGCCACTCGCTTCAAAGGCGGCTTTGACGGGCGGGAAGGCGTCCTCGTCATAATCGCATTCGTCAAACGTCACCCACTGCGGCTGCCCGTTCACCCGAATGGGGCCGCTGAAAGGCACAGTCTTCTGCTTGCCGGACCGGACTTCCGCGAGGTGCAGGCTGGAGTTGTTCTTGGTCCCCAGCAGTAGCACCCGGCCATTCAGGTCATAGACGCGGGACAGGGGCGAGCCTTCTCCCAGCGAAAATGTCAGGGGGTGGTCCGCCGTGATGACCTCGGCGTGCCTGCCCCACGCGGCGAAGGAACTATGCGGGTGATCGCTGCGCCTCGCGTCCGGCCACGTTCTGAACAGTTCGGCGGTGCGGCCCATCCCGCGCGTGGGCGTCAGCGCCGGGTCAAAGGCTGGGGTCTCGGCGCGGATGGTTTCCCACCAGGATGGTGGAACGGCGGGTCTGCGCCAGTCTGCCGGATCGGTCAGGTTCAGGGTGAAGGTGGGCATCACCAGTGTTCCCGCAGGTGTCACGGCATCCTGAAGGGCCTGGATCACCGCCACCGGTCCACCGGCCACCCAGCCCAGGCTGCTCAGACTGACGTGAGCCATCAGCACGTCGCCCGCCCCCACGCCCAGCGCACGGAGGTCAGCGGCGAGGCTGGCGCGGGTGCGGGGGGCATCTGCCCGCGCAATGGCTTCAGTTTCGGTCATGTTCCGTCCTTTACATGCTCAGCGAGAGTGGCAAGTGCGTTGATTCATGCAGAGGCTACCGTCAGGCAGGGTACGCCGGATGGGCCAGGTGGCTTACCGCCCGCTATGGACATGGAAATCAGCTTCCCGCCACAGGTCCGTAGGTCAGCAGCAGCACGCCTGAGCCGAGGTCTCTTGAGGAGGTCAGATTCAGCGCCAGACGGTCCCCATCCGCAAACAGGCGCTTACCGCTTCCCAGCACCAGTGGGTAGACCATCAGCCGGAGTTCGTCCACGAGGCCAAGGCGCAGCAGCGTCTGGACCAGGGTGCCGCTGCCGTAGACAAGGAGGTTCTGGCCATCCTGCTGCTTCAAAGCCCGCACTGCCGCGCCGACATCTCCCTCCAGCGCGGTGGCGTTCCATTCCAGGGATCCCAGGGTGGTGGTGACGACAAACTTTGGCAGGCTGTTCATGCGTTCGCCAAACGCCCCGGTGCCGCTAGCGGTGGGCCAGTACGCGGCGAAGCCCTGGTAGGTCACGCGGCCCAGCAGCAGGCCGCCGCTCTCAAACAGTTCGTCGTGCTTGAACGGGCCATCCTCTGGGCTGTAATACCAGTCACCAAAATGGAGGCGGAACTCTCAGAAAAGCGCCGAGAGTTCCGCCTCCATTTTGGTGACTGGTATTTTTCTCTTCTCGCTCTGCTCGGAAAATTCGGCTTATTCAGCCTCATTTTCGGTGACTGGTATAACCCTGCTGCCAAGGGGTGGAATCCTCGTACACGCCGTCCAGGGTCAGAAACTCGGTCACGATGACCTTACGCAGAGGGTCTCCTCTGGCCGCCCAATCGCGGTCAAACATCTTCTCCTTCCAGCGCGAGGCGGATCACCTCAGCCAGCGAATCGGCCTCCAGCTTGGCAAACAGGCTGGCGCGGTGGGTTTCCACGGTGCGGGCAGAAATCTCCAGCGTGCGGGCGGTCTGCTTGCTGGTCTGGCCGTCCAGAATGCCGCGCAGGACATCATGTTCGCGGACAGACAGGCGCGAGAGACGCAGCCGGGCCTGCCCACTCGCCGCGCGGCGCTGACGGCCCCGCAGATGCTGGCGCACGGCCCGCTGCACAGCTTCCAGCAACTCGGTCTCGTCCACGGGCTTGCTGAGAAAGTCCGCCGCACCCTGACGGAAGGCCCGGCGGCATAACTCCACGTCGGCGTGTCCGGTCAACAGAATCACGGGCAGGTCCACACCGCGCTCTTGCAGGCGCAATTGCAGTTGCAGGCCGCTGATGTGCGGCATACGAATATCCAGCAGCAGGCAACCTATGGCGGGCGGCCCCTCGGCGTCCAGGGCGCGCTCCAGCTCCAGACCATCGGCAAAGGGGCGCACGTTCAGCCCCACCGTCCCCAGCAGAAAGCCCAGCGCGTCACGCACCGCGTCGTCATCGTCCACCAGATACACGGTGGGTTCCAGCGGCAGGCCAACATTGATGACTGGCTCAGTCACTTGCGGCCTCCAGTTCCAGACGCGGAAGGTTGAGGATGAAGACCGCGCCGCCCGCATGGGCATTCGCGCCGCTCAGGTCACCGCCCATCCCCTGCGCCAGTGTCTGCGACAGACTCAGGCCCAGGCCCAGACCGCCCGATTTGCTGGTGGTAAACGGCGTGAACAGGCGCGGCGCAACCTCGGCGGCAATTCCGGGGCCGTTGTCGCTCACACTCAGGGACCAGCCACCCCTCTCCAGCACGATGCTCAGCTCAATAGCAGGATCAGGGGTGTCCTGCACAGCGTCCAGCGCGTTCCTGAGCAGGTTCAGGACGATCTGTTCCAGTTGCACCGGATCGGCCTGAACCAGCGGCGCGTCGGCGTAATCTGTGACCACCCGCACGCCCAGGCGGTTCAGGTCCGCGCGGCACAGGGTCAGCACATTCTGCACGGCCTGAACCAGATCGGTGGGCCGCGCCGTGCTGGGCGTGCGGCGCACCCACTGGCGTAGCCGCACGATGATCTGCGCTGCCCGCACGGCCTGCGTGACCGACGCGCCCACCGCATGCCGCACCCGGGCCAGATCGGGTTCGGGATCGTCCAGCAGCCGCGCCGCCGCCTGCCCGTAGCTGACGATGGCGGTCAGCGGCTGGTTCAGCTCGTGCGCCAGCCCCGCGCCCATCTCGCCCAGGGTGGACAGGCGCGAGACGTGGGCCAGCATGTCCTCGTGTTCGCGCACGCGCCGCTCGCCGTTTTCCAGATGTTCCAGCATCCGGCGCTGAAGTGGCCCCACCTCGCGCACGATCAGCACCCGCCCGCGCAGGGTGCCGTCCGCGCCGGGGAGGGGGGCCAGAGAGCCTTCCACCCCCACAGCCTCGCCATTTCGCAGCAACGTCAGACCTTCGGGCAGGGCGACAGGCCCGGCGCTGTCCCAGAAGGACGCGGCATCAAACGGAGCCTGCGACAGCGTGGCCTGGAAGGTGGTGACATCGCGCAGATCGGTGCCAGGGGGCAGCGGGTGGGCCATCGCCGCCCGCGCCGCCGGGTTTGCCAGCGTGACCCGGTGAAGGCTGTCCAGCGCCACGATGGCCTCTGAGGCGGCCTCCACCACGCCCCCGGCCCGCGCCCGTTCGTCCAGCAGGGCGTGTTGCGCGGTCCTCCGGGCTTCCAGCAGTCGCCAGACCAGTGCGGTCAGGCCCGCCGTCAGCAAAGTCCACAACAGGCCCGCCATCCACGGCCAGACCCCCCACGGCACCGGGCGCGAGATGACGATGGGAAAGGGTTGCAGGGCCGTTCCCAGCACCTTTTCCACCCGCAATGTGGTGGAAGCTGCCCCGGTCCCACCCTCTTGCGTATGATTCACGATCACCGCGCCCGTGGCGGGTTGAAACAGTGTGTAGGTCAGCGGCGCGGCCCCACTGTCCAGCGCTCCGGTCAGCCGCCGCGCGTCCACCCACACGCGCACATCACCGCGCGACAATGCGTACAGCGGACCGCCACCTTCCGGCCAGCGCACGGCGGGATCTGGGGACAGGGCGGGAGCCAGCTTTGGCGGCGGCTCGGCAGGCGTTCCCAGCACCCGGCAGGCCCCCGCCGTGCAGCGCTCTACCGCCACCACCTGCGGGTAGGGGCGCAGCAGCGTGTCCAGATAACTTCCCAGTGCCGCCGCGTCCATGCCCTGCCCCAGCGCGTCCACAGCGTTCAGCACAGCTTCTTGCTGCTCCATGCGCTGCGACAGGACGCGGTGCAGGATGCGGGCGTCGGTGTTGAAGGTTTCCGTGAATTGCCCGCGCGCCCCGGTGAACAGCGCCGCCACGCCTGCCCCGGCCAGCAGCAGCCAGATCAGGACGGCGAGCGACAGGCGTTTCATCCCCGCATTGTGCCGCACGGACGCAAACTCATACGGACTCCGATTAGAAGGTGTTGAAAACACCTGTAAATCCGAGCGGGACTCGCAGAGCTGCGACGCAGAGGAATAGCGTCCTCCTGGGGAGGAGTAGCCCCATACGGGTGCTATCCCACGACGACAGTCTGTTCATGACGAGAGCGAGCAGGAGAAAAACGGGTTCCGGGCGTGGAGTGCAGGGATCGGCGCTGTTCCGATTCCTACCGCGTTACAGACGGAACCCGTAATTAATGCCTCTGAAGGCGATACGGACCTGCCGCGCTCCCCCACCCACTACTGTCGGGCATGGCATATCAGGCGAAATTGAAGGGCGGGCAGACCATCGTGCTGGAAAACCAGGGTGATCAGACCACCATTGGCATCAGCGGCGACGGCCAGCGCCAGAGCAGCGGCGTCACGACGGGCGTGTGGACCATTGCCCCCACCCTCTTCCAGACCGAAAGCGGTGCGGTGGTGGAGATTCATACCGGAGACGGATCGGTCTATTTTCAGATCGAGAATGGGCAATTGCATTCGCTGAATGAAATACCGTCGCTGGAGGAAGCCAGATATATCGAGCTGGATGAAGTGGCAGACGGCATGGGCCAGAGCGAGATAAAACCGATGACCCCGATGCAGCCCATGAAGCCGCTGAAGCCGATGTGACCACCCACTAGACTTTTTTCTGGACCCGGTCCAATCCGCCCGAAAAGGGGCTAGGCAAACCAGATACTTAGGCGTAGAATCAAATCACATCAAATCAGGTTGCTGTTCTGCATGGATAACCAGCGACCCGCCCTTTTCGTCACCGGCGTGAACCATGCATCTAAATTCCTTCTGTGGGAATCTGGGTGCAGTGGAACGCCGGGCTTGTCGTTTTTGACGGCGGAAGGAGAAAGCATGGACAGTTTTACGCTCACGGTCAACGGTCAACCCCGCGAGGTACAGGGCGCGCGGCCCCACACGACGCTGCTGAACTGGCTGCGCGACGGCGGCCTGACCGGCTGCAAGGAAGGCTGCGCCGAGGGCGAATGCGGAGCCTGCGCGGTGCTGGTTTCCCGCCCGGATGGACGCGGCGGCACACGGCTGGAAAGCGTCAATGCCTGTCTGGTGATGCTCCCGGCCATGAACGGTCAGGAGGTCATCACCGCCGAGGGCATCGGCTCGCCCGGCCACCTGCACCCCGTCCAGCACGAGATGGCCGTGCGGGGCGGCTCGCAGTGCGGGTACTGCACCCCTGGTTTCGTGGTCAGCATGGCCGCCGAGTACTACCGGCCTGAACGTAAGGACGGCGAACACCACGCGCCCAACGGCTTCGACATCCACGCGCTAAGTGGGAACCTGTGCCGCTGCACCGGCTACCGCCCCATCCAGGACGCCGCCCACGCGCTGGGCACGCCGCCCGCAGACGACACGCTGGGCACGTTGCGAACCCGCCCGGCCCCGGCCCCCCAGCCCCTGCACCTCTCCGGCCCCGACGGCGACTTTCACCGCCCCGCCGACCTGCCGGGGGCGCTGGAACTGCTGGCCGAACACCCTGACGCCACGCTGCTGGCGGGCGGCACCGACTGGGGCGTGGAGGTCAACATCCGCCACGCGCGGGCAGGCGTCACCATCGCGGTGGATGGGCTGGCCGAACTGCGCGAGCTGGAGTGGCATGACGATCATGTCCGCATCGGCGCGGGCCTCAACCTGACGGAGATCGAGCGCCGCTTGGACGGGCGCATCCCGCTGATGGCCGAGTGGTTCCCGCAGTTCGCCAGCCGCCTGATCCGCAACAGCGCCACGCTGGGCGGCAACATCGGCACCGCCTCGCCCATCGGCGACAGCCCGCCCACGCTGCTGGCGCTGGACGCCTCGCTGATCCTGGCCTCGCGTCAGGGTGAGCGCGAAGTTCCGCTGTTCGAGTTTTTTGAGGGCTACCGCCAGACCAAGTTGCAGGACGGCGAGTTAATTCGTGCGGTCAAGATTCCACTGCCCCTCGCCCCGATCACCGGCTTTTACAAGTACGCCAAGCGCCGTTTTGATGATATTTCCAGCGTTGCCGTGGGCATTGCCATGCAACTGGACGGCAACAACGTGAGCCGCATCCGCATCGGCCTGGGTGGAGTGGCCGCGACGCCGCTGCGTGCGCTGAAAACTGAGGAGGCATTGACGGGCCAGCCCTGGACCGAACGCAACGTCCGCGAGGCCGCCGCGCTGATGGGCCAGGAAGGAACCCCCCTGAGCGACCACCGCGCCAGCGCGAAGTACCGCGCCGCCATGCTGGAGCAGGCATTGCTGAAATTCTTCTTCGAGAAAACAGAAGTGGTCCGTGGCTAGTCGCTTGCTCCGTCTCCCCGCAGCACAGAACCCCACGTCACCGGAGGTAAACCCATGACCAGCCTGCATGAACGCCCGCACAACGGCGCAGTCGGCGACGCCGTGCCGCATGAAAGTGCCTCCGCGCATGTCACCGGACACGCGCTGTACACCGATGATCTGGGTGTGCGCCTTTCCAATCTGCTGCACGCCTGGCCGGTGCAGGCCCCGCATGCCCGCGCCAGCGTAACGCGCATGGACGTATCTCAGGCGCTGAACGTCAGCGGTGTGGTGCGCGTCCTGACCGCCGCCGACGTTCCCGGCGCGAACGACGCCGGGGTCAAGGGCGACGAAGCCCTGTTCCCCACTGAGGTGATGTTCCACGGGCATGTGGTGGCCTGGGTGCTGGGCGACAGCATCGACGCGGCGCGGCTGGGCGCACTGGCGGTAGAGGTGGAGTACGAACCGCTTCCCTCGCTGATCAGCATCCACGACGCCATCGCCGCAGAGTCCTTCCAGGGCGCGCAGTCCACCCTGCGGCGCGGCGACATCCATCTGGGATTTGAGGGCGCGGCCCACACCTTCGAGGGCGAGTTCGAGTTCGGCGGGCAGGAACACTTCTATCTGGAAACCAACGCGGCGCTGGCCTACGTGGACGAGGCCGGGCAGATCTTCATCCAGTCCAGCACCCAGCACCCCAGCGAAACGCAGGAGATCACGGCGCATGTGCTGGGCCTGGAAGCCTCGCAGGTCACCGTGCAGTGCCTGCGGATGGGCGGCGGCTTCGGTGGCAAGGAAATGCAGCCGCACGGCTTCGCCGCGATTGCCGCGCTGGGCAGCGTCCTGACGGGCCGCCCGGTCCGGTTGCGCCTGAACCGCACCCAGGACATGACCATGACCGGCAAGCGTCACCCGTTTCACGCCAGATGGAAGGTGGCCTTCGACGAGGGCGGCAAATTGCGCGCCCTCTCGGCCACGCTGACCAGCGACGGCGGGTGGAGCCTGGACCTGTCCGAGCCGGTGATGGCGCGGGCGCTGTGTCACATCGACAACGCGTATTACATCCCGCATGTGGAGGTTCACGGGCGCATCGCCAAAACGAACAAGACCTCCCAGACCGCCTTCCGGGGCTTCGGCGGGCCGCAGGGCATGCTGGTGATTGAGGATATCCTGGGCCGCTGCGCGCCGCTGCTGGGCATCGAGGCGCACGAGCTGCGCCGCCTGAACTTCTACCAGCCCGGCGAGGCCACCCCCTACGGTCAGCCGGTGCGCCACGCCGAGCGCCTGGAAGACCTGTGGGCACAACTGATGGTCAGCGGCGACTTTGAAGCACGTCATCAGGCAGTGCGCGCCTTCAACGACTCGCACCCGCACACCAAGCGCGGGCTAGCGATCACGCCCGTCAAATTCGGGATCTCGTTCAACTTCACCGCCTACAACCAGGCAGGCGCGCTGGTCCATGTGTACAAGGACGGCAGCGTGCTGATCAACCACGGCGGCACCGAGATGGGTCAGGGCCTGCACACCAAGATGATCCAGGTGGCTGCTACGGCGCTGGGCGTCCCGGTGAACTGGGTGCGTCTGGCCCCCACCCGCACTGACAAGGTGCCGAATACCAGCGCCACCGCCGCCAGCAGTGGGGCCGATCTGAACGGCGGCGCGATCAAGAACGCCTGCGAGCAGATCAAGGAGCGGCTGTCGGATGTCGCCGCTGGCGCGCTGGGCGTGCATCCCAATGACGTGCGCTTCGAGCAGGGGCTGGTCTTCCCGCTGGGCCACCCCGACAAGGGCATCGACTTCAAGACGCTGGTCCACGATGCCTACCACCTTCGGACGCAGTTGTGGGCGGCGGGCTTCTACCGCACCCCCGGCCTGCACTGGGACCGCGTGGCGATGCACGGCGAACCCTTCAAGTACTTCTCTTACGGCGCGGCCATCACCGAGGTCGAGGTGGACGGCTTCTCAGGCCTGTACCGCATGCGCCGGGTGGACATCTTGCAGGACGTGGGCGACAGCCTTTCGCCGCTGGTGGACATCGGGCAGGTGGAGGGCGGCTACGTGCAGGGCGCGGGCTGGCTGACCCTGGAGGAACTGCGCTGGGACGAGTCGGATGGCCCGAACCGGGGACGCCTCAGTACCCAGGCCGCCAGCACTTACAAGCTCCCCAGCTTCAGCGAGATGCCCGAGGTCTTCAATGTCGCGCTGATGGAACGGGCCACCGAGGACGGCGTGGTGTACGGCTCCAAAGCCGTGGGCGAACCCCCTCTGATGCTGGGCATCAGCGCCCGCGAGGCATTGCGTCAGGCGGCTGCCGCCTTCGGCCCGGCTGGCCGCGAACAGTTCCTGAGCAGTCCCGCCACCCCGGAAGCGGTGTTCTGGGCGCTGGAAGAAGCGCGGCAGGTGCAGGGCGAGCCGGTGGCAGCAGATGACTGAGGGGGGACTGGTGGTAGCGGCCTGCCCGGTGGTCCCCCCTCCCCAACCCTCCCCCACGAGGAGGGAGGGAGCTAAAAACCTCAGCCCCCGCTTTTCCCACAACCCAGCCTCATGAACTGGCTTTCCGCCCTTCAACACCTTCACGACTCCGCCACGCCGGGCGTTCTCGTGACCGTCGCTGCTGTCCGGGGCCACGCGCCGCGCGAGGCGGGAGCCAAGATGGTGGTCAGCCTGGAAACGAGCTGGGACAGCGTCGGCGGCGGCAACCTGGAAGCCACCGCCGTGGAACGGGCGCGGGCGATGCTGAAAGTGTCGGCAAACACGCCGGAACTGCTTATGCTGCGGCTGACCGATAAGGCCACCAACGAGCATGGCCGCCAGTGCTGCGGCGGCGAGGTCACCCTGTTGCTGGAGCCGCTGGCAACTGTACGCCCCCACATCGCCATTTTCGGCGTCGGGCATGTGGGGCTGGAGCTGGGGCTGATCCTCTCGCGGCTGCCGCTGAACCTGCATCTGGTGGATTCGCGGGCTGGGCAATTGACGCCCGAACGCCTGGCCCCGCTGATGGGCGGCGAGGCGCGGGTGGAGGTTCATCACTCCCCCATTCCTGAAATGACGTTGCACGAACTGCCCCCCGGCGCGCACATCCTGATCCTGACGCATGACCACGCCGAGGACGCCGCCCTGTGCGACGCGGCGTTGCGGCGGGCGGACCTGGGTTTTATCGGGCTGATCGGCTCGGCAGTCAAGTGGATTCGCTTTCAGGAGCAACTGCGGCGCGAGGGCCACACCGACGCGGACCTCGCCCGCATCACCACCCCCATCGGCCTGCCGGGGATTTCCGGCAAGATGCCCGCCATGATCGCGGTGAGCGTGGCCGCCCAACTGGTGACGCTGCTCGAAAGCCAGCGGGCGGTCCAACAGCAGACCACTTCTTCCCTTTCGAGGCCCACATGACACCCATCCTGTCCCCCACCCTTTATCGGGCCGCTTTCATGCACACGCCCTCCAATCCGTTCACGGACGACGACGCCCTGCACGTTCAGGAGGACGGTGGCCTGCTGGTGGACGGCGGCAAGATCACGGCCAGCGGCGACTTTGCCACGCTGCGCACCGAATATCCAGAGGCCACCATCACGGACCTGCGCGGCGGCGTGTTGCTGCCGGGCTTTATCGACACCCATGTCCACTACCCGCAGGTTCGCATCATCGGCGGGCTGGGAATGCCGCTGCTGGACTGGCTGGACCATGTCACGCTGCCGGAAGAGGCACGGCTGAGCAGCGACACCTACGCCCGCGCCGTGGCAAGGGATTTTCTGCACGGTCTGCGCTGCAACGGCACCACCACCGCGCTGGTGTTCGGCTCGCATTACAGGAGCGCGGTGGACGTCTTTTTTGAGGAAGCCGCGCAGACGGGCTTGCGAACCGTGGCCGGACAGGTGGTCAGTGACCGGATGTTGCGCGACGAGTTGCACACCACGCCCGAACTGGCCTACAGCGAGGGCAAGGCGCTGATCGAGCGCTGGCATGGCGTGGGCCGCGCCCGCTACGCCGTGACCCCGCGTTTCAGCCTGTCGGCCAGCGAGGGCATTCTGGACGCCTGTGCCGCGCTGATGCACGAATTTCCAGACGTGCATTTCACCTCCCACATCAATGAGAACGTGCGCGAGGTCCAGACGGTTAAGGAGCTGTTCCCCGGCAGCCTGGATTATCTGGACACCTATGACCGCGCCGGGCTGCTGGGCCGCCGCAGCGTGCTGGCGCACAGCGTCCATACCACGGACCGCGAACTGGGCCAGATGGCCGCGCACCACTGCACTGCCGCACATTGCCCATGCAGCAACTCGGCGCTGGGCAGCGGGTTGTTTCCCCTCAAGCGTCACCTGAACGCTGGGGTTCACGTCTCAATGGGCACCGACGTGGGCGGCGGCACCGGCTTCTCGATGCTCAAGGAAGGCTTGCAGGCGTACTTCATGCAGCAGCTTCTGGGCGAAGGCGGCCTGCCGCTGACCCCCGCGCACCTGCTGTACCTGTCCACGCGGGCCGGGGCGCAGGCGCTGGACATGCAAGATCAGATCGGGGATTTCGGCGTGGGCAAGGCGTTCGATGCCGTGTGGCTGCGCCCGCCGGAAGGCAGCACGTTAGACGCCATTCTGAACCACGCCACTTCTTCTTCCGAGACGCTGGCCGCGCTGTTCGCCAACGGCACGCAGGCGGACGTGGCCCGTGTCTGGGTGGGCGGCGATGAGGTTTTTGCCCGCGCCGGGTTTAAGGGTTCCGAAGTCGTACAAAAACAACCACCAGAACTGGTGTCGTAACGCTGATCTATTCACGGCTGATACGGATTCCGTCTGTTTCGTGAACAAACCGGGAAAGCTCCGGTTCGTTCACTCCACGCCCGGAACCCGTCTTTCTCCTCCTCGCATCCGCTCGGATTTCATCGTTTTCGCAAACGATTCAATCGGAGTCCGTATGAATCCCTCAAAAAACAATTCCCTGCACAGCTCTTGAGGCGACGCCGCAAAGAGCGAAGGAGACCCTATGTCTGATCCCGCTGCTTCACGCCCCGCGCCGCTCGTCCCCCTGTCGGGTCTGGACCGCTACTTTGGCATCACCGCCCAGAATTCCAGTGTCACGCAGGAAATGCGCGCGGGCCTGACCACCTTCCTGACCATGAGTTACATCCTGTTCGTCAACCCGCAAGTTCTCTCCACGGCGATCAACATTCCCAATGCCTTCGTGCAACTGCTGATGACCACAGCGATTGCGGCGGCCTTCGGCTCGGCGGTCATGGGACTGATCGCCAAATACCCCTTCGCGCAGGCACCGGGCATGGGACTGAACGCATTCTTCGCCTTCACGGTGGTGCAGGGCATGGGCGTGGCGTGGCAGACCGCACTGGGGGCGGTGTTTATCAGCGGGGTGCTGTTCGTGCTGCTCAGTGTGCTGGGGGCGCGGCAGGCCATCGTACAGGCCATTCCCAACTCGCTGAAATACGCCATTACCGGGGGCATCGGGGCATTTCTGGCCTTCCTGGGTCTCAAGAACGCAGGCATCGTGATCGCCAACCCGGCCACCCTGGTGGGCATGGGTTCGCTGGCCTCGCCTACGGTGTGGCTGGCCTCCATCGGCGTGATCCTGACCGCCGCGCTGATGGCCCGCAAGATCACCGGCGCGATCCTGTACGGCATCCTGGCCACCACTGTGCTGGGAATCGCAACCGGGGCCGCCGTGTACGCGGGTGGACCGGAAGGCGCGCTGCGCTCATTTCCCGGCTTTGACGGCAGCTTCCTGGGCATTTTCGGCACGCCGATCTGGCCCAGCGGACTGGTGGGCCAGATGGACATCGCGGGGGCGCTAGGCCTGGGCCTGCTGAGCGTGGTCTTCACCTTCTTCTTCGTGGATTTCTTCGACGCCACTGGGACCCTGACCGGGTTGTCGCAACGCGCCGGGTACATCGACGCCCAGGGCAACATGCCGCGCGCCCGCCGCCTGTTCTCGATGGACGGCATCGCCGCCATGTTCGGCGCGTTCATGGGCACCTCCACCACCACCGCCTACGTGGAATCCGCCGCCGGGATCGGCGAGGGTGGACGCACCGGCCTGACCGCCGTCACGGTGGCCGTGCTGTTCCTGCTGAGCATGTTCCTGTGGCCGCTGGCCTCCGCCATTCCTGGCGCGGCCACCGCCCCCGCGCTGATCCTGGTGGGCGCGCTGATGATGGACGGCGTGAAGCACATCGACTGGGACGACATCGCCGACAGCTTGCCTGCGTTCCTGACCATCATCGTCATGCCGCTGACCTTTTCCATCGCCAACGGCGTGAGCCTGGGTGTCATCAGCTACTGCGCCATCAAGCTGCTGAGCGGCAAGGCGAAAGAAGTCAGCCCGATTCTGTACGCTGTCGCGGCGGCGCTGCTGGCCCGTTACATCTGGCTCACCGAGGGCTGAACATACGGGTAGACAGGCGGTGGGACCGGAGTTGAATTTCCGGCCCACCGCTTCCTTTTGGTGGCAAGAATTGTCGAAGAGGCGGGGCAATCCACCGTCCAGACTCGGCCTATGTGCCAGACTGCCCCAACTCAAAACCCTTTCTGGAGGTTCGTCCCATGACTCAGCACACCGCTCCTGCCGTTGCTCCCCTGCCCGCCGATGGCGTCTATTTCCGCGCCTGCAACCTGTGCGAGGCCATCTGCGGCCTGCAAATCACTGTCCAGGGCGGCAAAGTGACCGATCTGCGCGGCGACGTCAACGATCCGCTGAGCAAGGGCCACATCTGCCCCAAGGGAACGGCGCTGCCCGACCTGCACGCGGACCCGGACCGCCTGAAACGTCCCATGCGGCGCGACGGCGATACCTGGCACGAGATGGAGTGGGACGAGGCGCTGGATTACGTGGCGGCCCAGCTAGGGGCGGTGCGCGAGAAGTACGGCGCAGACGCGGTGGCCACCTTCCAGGGCAATCCCAGCGTCCACAACAGCGGCACGCTGCTCTCGGCGGGCGGGCTGGTGCGGGCCATCGGCAGCCGCAACCGCTTCACGGCCACCAGCATCGATCAGTTGCCGCACCACTTCGCGGGCGCGGAGATGTTCGGCCATCCCTTCCTGATCCCCATTCCCGACATCGACCGCACCGATTTTATGCTGATCATGGGCGCAAATCCCCTCGCCAGCAACGGCAGCATCATGACCGCGCCGGACGTGCGCGGACGCTTGAAGGCGATTCGTGAACGCGGCGGACGCGTGGTGCTGCTGGACCCCCGCCGCACCGAGAGTGCGGACCACGCCACCGACTTCCACTTCATCCGCCCCGGCACCGACGCTTATCTGCTGCTGGCGTTGCTGAACGTCATCTTTGCCGAGGGGCTGGAGCGGCTGGGCCATCTGGCCGATTTCTCCGACGGGCTGGACGATGTGCGGGGCGCGGCCCAGTCCTTCACTCCAGAACGGGTGGAAGGCTTGACCGGCGTTTCTGCTGACGCCATCTGCACGCTGGCCCGCGATTTTGCCGCCGCCGAGCGCGCGGTGGCCTACGGGCGCATCGGCCTGAGCATTCAGGAATTCGGCGGGCTGTCCCAGTGGCTGGTCAACGTGCTGAACGCCGTGACCGGGCATCTGGATTCGGAGGGCGGCGCGATGTTCACCAAACCCGCCTACGATCTTCTTCAACGGGCAAAGAAGGGCGCAGTCCACCACGGACGCTTTACCTCCCGCGTGCGGGGCCTGCCTGAATTTGACGGCGAGCTGCCCAACGTGACGATGGCCGAGGAAATCGCCACCCCCGGCGACGGCCAGATTCGCGCGCTGGTCACGGTGGCGGGCAATCCGGTGCTGTCCACCCCAGACGGCGCAGCTCTGGACAGTGCGCTGGCGGGGCTGGATTTCATGGTCAGCATCGATCCCTACCTGAACGAGACCACCCGGCACGCCCACGTCATCCTGCCGCCCGCCTTCGGGCTGGAAGTGGCCCATTACGACATCACCTTTCACCTGCTGGCGGTGCAGAACACGGCGCGGTACTCGCTGCCCGTCTTCCCCATTGCCGAGGATCAGCGGTTTGACTACCAGATCTTCATGGGTCTGACCGAGCGAATGACAGGCAAGGCAGGCAGCACCCCCGAAGAAAAGCTGAACATGGGCCTCTCGGCTGGCCCGTACAGCACCAATCTGGATGAGCTGAAGGCCAACCCGCACGGCGTGGATTACGGCCCGCTGCAACCCTGCTTCCCCGAACGTCTGTTGACTGCCTCTGGCCGCGTCAATCTCGCCCCTGCGCCGATGCTGGCAGACTTGCCCCGGCTGGAAGCGGCGCTGGAAATTATGCCTCCCCCGCTGGTGTTGATCGGGCGGCGGCAGCTTCGCAGCAACAACTCCTGGATGCACAACACGCCGCGCCTGATGCGCGGGCCGGGGCGCTGCACCCTGCAACTCAACCCTACCGACGCCGCCGGACTGGTGGACGGGCAGGACGTGGAGGTTCGCTCCCGCGTGGGCGCGGTCACGGTCCCGCTGGAACTGACCGACACGCTGATGCCCGGTGTGGCCTCCCTGCCGCACGGCTTCGGCCACTCGCGCGCTGGGGTGCGGCTGGGCGTGGCCTCTGCACACGCGGGCGTCAGCCTGAATGACCTGACCGATTCGCGCCGGGTGGACGCATTGACCGGGAATGCAGCGGTCAACGGGACGCCGATCACACTGCACGCGGCGGCAGCAAGTGAGGCCAGCGCGGCGGACTGAACAGACCGCGCCTCCACATCTCTTAGCTCAGGCTGAAGGGATGCGGAGTGCCGATGCACCGCGCCAAAGCTAGACTTAGCTAGTGCAGACGCAATCCCTGGCCGATCCGAGCGTTCTCGCCGCCCGCCACGCCCGACTGCAAGAACCCCACATTGCGCCCCTGACGGCTTTTGCGGCACGGCTCAGGGAAAGCAAGGCGCTGGGTGGGCGGCTGGACCTGCCTAATTTTGACCCCGAGAGCGGCGGCATCCATACTGAAATCCTGCTGTTGCTGGAATCACCGGGGCCGAAAGTCGCCCAGACTGGTTTCGCCTCACTGGACAACCCTGACCGCACCGCCGAGAACCTGAGCTGCCTGCTGAAACTGGCCGGAATCGGGCGGCGGCGCTGTCTGGTCTGGAACATCCTGCCGTGGCAACTCAGCGCGGGGGGCGTGGTCACCCCCACGGCGTCGCAGGTCCGGGCCGCCACACCCGCCACGCTGGAACTGCTGACGCTGCTGCCCGCGCTCCGGGTGGTGGTCCTGGTGGGCGGCAAGGCGCAGGGCGGCTGGAAGTTCGTGTGGCCCGAACTGCCCCGCCCCCTGCCTACCGTGAATTGTCCACACCCCAGCCCGCGCTACTTCGCCACCGATTCACAGGCCCCGGTGCGGGCGCTGTCGGCGTTGGTAGAAGCGCGGCTGCTGGCGAGAAATAGCGGGGGTTAGAGCAGTTGTCATAAAAAGATCATTTTTATGACCGATCGGACTGGCACAGCTCGCAGAGAGCGAGTGACTTTTACTGAGCAGGACGGAGAATGGAGTCGCCGGAAGTCCCTCATTCCGGCGACGTAATTCGGAGAACTGCTCTAGCGGGTCTGCGGGAACCCTAAATCCACCTTGCTGCCTGCCGGATCGGGCCAGCGGGAGGTAATCACCTTGCTGCGGGTGAAGAATTTGATGCCTTCCGGGCCGTACATGTGCGTGTCACCGAACAGACTGGCCTTCCAGCCGCCGAAGCTGTAATACGCGACGGGGACAGGCACGGGAACATTCACGCCCACCATGCCCACTTCGACATCAAACTGGAATTGACGGGCCGCTCCGCCGTCGCGGGTGAAAATGGCGGTGCCGTTGCCGTATTCGTTGTCGTTGATGAGCTTTAAGCCTTCGGCGTAGGTGTCGGCGCGAACCACACACAGCACGGGACCAAAGATTTCATCGTCATAGGCGGCCATGCCGGGTTTCACATCGTCCAGCAGTGATACACCCAGGAAGAAGCCGTCGTTGTCAAACTTGGTCTCGCGCCCGTCCACCACGACTTTTGCGCCCTGCTCCTGCGCGGAGCCGATGTATCCGGCCACCCGGTCCCGGTGTTCGCGGGTGATCAGTGGCCCCATCTCGTTGCCCGCCACGTCGCCGGGGCCGATCTTGAGGGCGGGGATGCGCTCCTGAATGGCGCTGATCAGTTTGTCGCCCGAGTCGCCCACCGCCACCACCACGCTGATCGCCATGCAGCGCTCGCCCGCCGAGCCGTAAGCGGCAGACACGGCGGCGTCGGCAGCCATGCCGATATCGGCATCGGGCAGCACCAGCATGTGGTTTTTCGCGCCTCCCAGCGCCTGCACGCGTTTGCCAGCGGCGGTTCCCTTCTCGTAAATGTATCTGGCAATCGGGGTGCTGCCCACGAAGCTCACGGCGGCGATGCCGGGGTGTTCCAGAATGGCGTCCACCGCCTCTTTATCACCGTGGACGACGCTCAGCACGCCGTCGGGCAGTCCGGCCTCCTTCAGCAGTTCCGCCATGAAGTTGGCGCTGGAGGGGTCTTTCTCGCTGGGCTTGAGGATAAAGGCATTGCCGCACGCCAGCGCGTTCCCCAGCATCCACAGCGGCACCATCGCCGGAAAGTTGAACGGCGTGATGCCCGCCACCACGCCCAGCGGCTGCTGAATGCTGTACACGTCCACGCCAGTGCTGACCTGTTCGGAATAGCCGCCGCGCAGCAGGGTGGGAATGCCACAGGCGTACTCCACGTTCTCCAGGCCGCGCGCAATCTCGCCCAACGCGTCACTGTGTACCTTGCCGTGTTCGCGGGTGATGATGCGGGCGAGGTCATCCCGCCGCGCCGAGAGCAGCTCGCGGAACTTGAACATCACGCTGGAGCGCACGCTGAGGGAACTGGTGCGCCACTTGAGGGCGGCGGCGGTGGCAATTTGCACCACGGCATCAATCTCGGCAGCGCTGGCAAGGGGAAGCTGCGCCTGCACCTGCCCAGTGGCCGGGTTGTAAACGGGGGAAGTGCGGCCCGATTTGCCCTCGGCGGGAGCGTTGTTGATCCAGTGGGTAAGGGTGGTGGTTTTTTCGGTGGTGGCGGTCATGGATGTACCTCCGTGTCATTCAGGCAACGCTGAGCGGGCGTCTGCGATTGACCCCCTCCCCAACCCTCCCCCATAAAGAGGGAGGGAGCAAAGATCGGGAGTCTTTTTCTTTTCTAGCCCCTCTTTATGGGGGGCCGCCGCGTAGCGGCTGGGGGGTGGTGAGCGGAGCGAACTTATTTAATCCGCCGCTACAGCCCCAGCCAGCGTCGCATCCACCAGCGCCAGCGCCTCCTCATACACATCCAGGCCAGCGTCCAGTTCCTCTTTCGTGACCACCAGCGGCGGGCAGACCCACAGGAAGTTGAAGCGGCTGTAGGCATAGACGTGCTTACTGCGCAGGTGCGCGGCCAGTTGGCCCATTTCCGGTGAGGTGCCGCCGAACGGGGCCAGCGGTTCCTTCGTCGCCTTGTCCTTGACCAGCTCCAGCACGGAAAACAGGCCCTTGTAGCGCACGTCGCCCACGCAGGCGTATCTGGCTTTCATGGCCTCCAGCCTTTGCCCCAGGTATGCGCCCAACTCCAGCGCGTTCTCGAACAGCCCCTCGTCCTCGTAGATCGCCAGATTCTCCACGGCGGCGGCGCAGCAGACCGGGTGGCCGCTGTAGGTCAGGCCGCCCCACAGCATGTGCGTGTCGAAGTAATCGGCGATGGGCTGGCTGACGATGCACGCGCCCAGCGGCATGTATCCGCTCGTCAGGCCCTTGGCACAGGTCACGATGTCGGGCTTGATGCCGTAGTGCTGCGTTGCCAGCCATTTGCCGGTGCGCCCGAAGCCGCTCATTACTTCATCGGTGATCAGTAGGATGCCGTACTTGTCGCACAGCGCGCGGAGTTTGAGGTAGTAGTCGTCGGGCGGCACCAGCAGGCCGTTGCTGCCCGTGATGCCCTCGACCAGAATCGCGGCGATGCTGTCCGGCCCCTCCATCTGAATGATCTCGTCAATGTGCGACACGCATTCGCGGCCACACGAATCCGGCGTCTTGCCAAAAGGGCAGCGGTAGCAGTACGGGTCAAAGGCGCGCACCACGCCCGGCACTCCCGGCTCCACCGGCCAGCGGCGCGGATCACCGGAAGCGGTCATGCTGCCCATCGTCGCGCCGTGGTAACTGCGGTAACGGGTGATGATCTTGTCGCGGCCCGTGACCAGCCGGGCGATCTTGATGGCGTTCTCGTTGGCCTCGCTGCCGCCCAGGGTAAAGAAGGTCTTGGCCAGCCCGGTGACCTCGGCCAGCTTCTGCCCCAGCTTGCCGCGCGGCTCGGTGGCAAAGGATGGCCCGGCGAAGCACATGGTATCCACCTGTTTCTTGATAGCCTCCAGCATGCGCGGGTGCTGGTGGCCGATGTTCAGGTTGATCAACTGGCTGGAAAAATCGAGCCAGGACTGGCCGTCGCCGTCGTAGAAGTGACTGCCCTTGCCCCCGGTCATCACGGGCGGCAGCGGCCCGCCCTGCACGGACCACGAGAACATGGTGTAGTTGCGGTTTTGCTGCGCTATGTCATGGGCAGAGGCGACGGGTTCAGGTACGGATGGGCGCTCTTCGGTGCTGGTCATGGACGAACCTCCGGGCAAGAGTTGTGGAGCGGGATGCTGGGGCTATTGTCCTCCTTTCACCGCGCCGGACTCAAGAGACAGGGTGTCCAAAAAACGGCGTTCTCAGGAACCTCTGGATAGCTCCAGCGCCAGCAGCAGCCCCAGTTGCCGCTGGGGATCGTCCAGATCACCCAGCATGGCCCGCAACTGTTCCAGGCGGTAATACACCGTCTGACGGCGCACGCCCAGAGTGCGGGCGGATTCGGCCACGTTGAAATTGCACGCCAGCAGCGCGCTCAGTGTATCCAGCAGGGTCAGGCGCGGGCGCGGCGGCAGCGCCAGCACCGCGCCCAGATGCGAGGCCACGAAGTCGGCAGCGCGGCCCGTCTCGTTCAGGGCGTCGGTCAGTGGGGCCAGCGAGGGCGGGGAAGCGGCGGCGGGCGGCCTGAGAATCCGGGCGTGGGCTGCGCGCGTCAGCTCGGCGAAGTTCACCTCCTGCCGGAAGACGAGGAGCGGGAAGTTGGACTGCTGGGCCGCGTCCAGCGCTGCCAGTGGGAGTTCACGCACCTCGCGCACCAGCTCCAATGCCAGCCCGTGTGCCCCGCCAACGGCCAGCGAGCGGACATAAGCCCCCGCATCCTCCCCGATCAGCGGCGTCCCCGTGCTGAGCAGCAGTTCCCCGCCGCTGAGAAAACGGGCCGCATCACTGATCTCGGAGACATGAACCCAGGTGATCGGTTGCCCCAGTCGGGCGTGACCACTCCTGACCTCCGCGCCCGCGAAAGCCGGGAGGGTCAGCAACTCGGCCAGGGTGGGCAGCATGGGGCATAGCTTAGCGGGCTAAAAGAAACCCCTCAGTCTGCTTCGCAGCCAGCTCCCCTCAAAAGGGAGCCTAGGAGCGCAGAAGGCCGTGCCAGGCGGAAAAACTCCTGCCTCCCTTCTAAGGGGAGGTGCCCCGGAGGGGCGGAGGGGTTTAACCGTGGCAGCCACCCCAAACACTGAGCAACAGCCCTCTCCCCGTCCACCCCTAACGAACGCCCGTTAGGCAGCATGGCGTACAGTAATCGTATGTCCAACTCAGATTCACGCGGCTTTCGCACGCGCGCCGTCCACGCGGGGCAGGGCATCGACCCGGCCACGGGCGCGCACGCCACGCCGATCTACGCCACCAGCACCTTCGCCTATGGCAGCGCCGAGCGCGGTCAGCGCCTGTTTGCGGGCGAGGAAAGCGGCTATTTCTACTCGCGCGTGACCAATCCCACCGTCCGCGCCTTTGAGGAAAAACTGGCCGATCTGGAGGGCGCGCAGGACGCCGTGGCCTTCGCCAGCGGCATGGGCGCAGTGTCGGCCATTGCCATGACGCTGCTGGGGCCAGGCGATGAGGTTGTTTTTCTGGCTCCCCTTTACGGCGGTACGGAAGGCTTCCTGCTGGAAGTTGCGGGCAAATTCGGCGTGACCGTCCACGAGGCGCACGACGAGGCCGATCTGGAAAGCAAATTAACCCCGAAGACCCGGATGGTCTGGCTGGAAACGCCCACCAATCCGCGTCTGGGCATCCTTGATCTGGCGCGGGTGGCACGGGCTGCGAAAACCGTGGGGGCGCTGACGGTGGCCGACAGCACCTTCAGCACGCCGTACCTGACGCGGCCCATCGAACACGGTTTTGATCTGGTGATGCACAGTGCCACCAAATACCTGGGCGGGCATGGCGACGCCATCGGCGGTGTGGTGGCCGGACCTGCGGACGTGCTGGCCGAGTTGCGCGGCGTCGGACTGCGGCACATCGGCGCGTCGCTGGGGCCATTCGAGGGCTACCTGTTCCTGCGCGGCATGAAAACGCTGCCCCTGCGGATGGAGGCCCACTGCGCCGGGGCTGCGGCACTGGCAGACGCCTTGCAGGGCCACCCGGCAATCAAGGCCCTGTATTACCCCGGTCTCAAAGACCATCCCGGCCACGAGATTGCCGCGCGGCAGATGCGTGCTTTCGGCGGACTGGTCAGCATTGATCTGGGCGATATGGGGGCGGCCATGACCTTCCTGAATAGCCTGAAACTGTTCACGCAGGCCGTTAGCCTGGGCGACGTGGAGAGCCTGACCTGCCACCCCGCCAGCACCACCCATGCCCTGCTGGGCGAGGAAACCCTGCTGCGCCAGGGCGTTACGCCAGGTCTGGTCCGCATGAGCGTGGGCATTGAAGACCCGGACGATCTGGTGCAGGACGTGCTGGCGGCTCTGGAGAAGGTACGGGTCAAGGAACTGGCATAAACGCGCCACCTGCTGTTCTTTTCCGCTAGCCTGACCGCATGACGCGCACATCCATTGACCTCAACGCCGACGCGGGCGAGTCCTACGGAGCGTGGACGCTGGGCGACGACGCGAATCTGTTTCCCCTGCTGAGCAGCGTGAATATCGCCTGTGGCTTCCACGCGGGCGATCCGCTGACCATGCAGGGAACAGTGGCACTGGCCAGAAGGCATAGCCTGGGCATTGGCGCACATCCCAGCTATCCAGACCTTCCAGGTTTCGGGCGACGCATCATGGAGGCTGCCCCCGATCAGGTCTATGCCGACACGCTGTATCAGATCTCGGCGCTGGCGGGGATGGCCAGGGCTGCTGGGGTTCCCTTGCAACACGTCAAGGCCCACGGCGCACTCTCTACCCGCGCCTGGACACACGCGCCCACGGCGGCGGCGATTGCCCAGGCCACCCGTGATTTTGACCCGGCCCTGCCACTGATGGTCCTGCCCGCCACCCTGCTGGAAACAGAAGCCCGTAACCTGGGTGTTCCGGTGGTGCTGGAAACCTTTCCCGAACGCGCCTATTTGCAGGATGGACGGCTGGCCCCGCGTTCCATGCCCGGTTCCAGCATTCATGACCCCGCCGAGGCCGCCCGCCGCGCCGTGATGATGGCGACGCAGGGGCGAATTGAGGCGATAGACGGGGGATTCTTTGAGTTTGAAGTGGATTCGCTGTGCATTCACGGCGACAACCCCAACGCCGTGCAGATCGCCCTGGCCGTGCGTGAGGCGCTGGAGAATGCGGGCGTGGAAGTGCGCTCCTTCGCCGGGCTGCCCTGAATGCAGCGGCCCGCCCATCCCACCGGCTTTTACGTCCAGTTCTCACAGGAATTGGACCTGCGTCAGAACGCCCGCCTGCACAATTTTCACCGGGCGCTGAGGGCGGACTGGCTGCCGGGCGTGACCGATCTCGGTCCCGGTTACGTCAACCTGTTCGTGGAATATGACGAGGCGCTGGTCTCCGGCGCAGTGGTGCGTGACTGGGTGGCGCGGCATCTGGCCAGTTTTGAAGACCCGGTGGGAGCCGAGGGCCGGTTGATTGAACTCCCCGTCCGCTATGACGGCCCCGACCTGCCCGATGTCGCGGAACGCACCGGCCTGAGCGAAGCGGAGGTAATCCGACTGCATTCGGGTTCCGAATACCACGTCTACGCGGTGGGCTTTACCCCCGGCTTCCCCTTTCTGGGCGAGGTCAGTGAAGTTCTGAGGCTGCCGCGCCGCTCTACCCCACGCGCCACCGTGCCGCCGAATGCCGTTGCCATCGCCAATGCCCAGACCTGCGTGTACCCGCTGTCCTCGCCTGGGGGCTGGAATCTGCTGGGCACGGCGCTGGACACCATTTATGACCCGAACCGTGCCGAACCCTTCCTGATTGCGCCGGGAGACCGGGTGCGGTTTCGGCCCTCGGAAGGCCAGACGCCGCCCCTTCCCACGGTGCGCGAGACGTGGCCCGCCACACCCCGGTTGCCCGCGTTCAGGGTAGAGAAACCCGGTTTGCTGGACCTGCTGATGGACGCGGGACGCCCGTATCAGGCGCAAGTCGGGCTGGCCCGCAGTGGACCAATGGACACGCGTTCGGCCCACTTCGCCAACGGACTGGTGGGCAATGCGCCTGACGCGCCGCTGCTGGAGCTGACCCTGAAAGGCCCGGTGCTGACCGCCCTGCGTGACCTGATGGTGGGCGTGGCCGGCTTCGGAATGCGCCCCGAAAGTGGGCCGATGCAGCGAGGATTCCGGCTTCGGAGGGGTGAGACGTTGCGCTTTTCCTCTACCCAGACGGGCGCACGGGCGTATCTGGCCGTGGCAGGCGGCTTTGAAGGTGCGCCGTTCCTGGGCAGTTGCAGCACGGACCTGATTGGCCGGGTGGGGCGGCCACTGCGGGCGGGCGACCTGCTGGGACTGGCGGGGGTGCAGGAGGCCATGCCAGGTTTTGCCAACCTGCCACTCACTTTGCCCGAACACATTACCCTGCGCCTGCTGCCCGGCCCACAGGCCTCGCTGGAAGCATTGAACGCCCTGGGCCGCGCCCCCTTCCGCGTGGCGGGATCAGACCGCATGGGCCTGCGCCTGGGCGGGCCACAGGTGCCGGGCGGGCAGGTCACCAGCGAGGCCACCCCGCCCGGGGCCGTGCAGGTCACGCCTGCCGGGGAGCCGATCATCCTGCTCTCAGACCGGGGGCGCATCGGCGGCTATCACAAGCCCGCTGTCGTCCACCCCCAGGATTTGCCGCTGGCGGCGCAGTTGCGGCCCGGTCAGCTCGTTTCTCTGCGCCCCGATACGACTGGCACGCCGGAGGACTGGGCGCGGCGCTGGTTTCTGGACGCCCAGGCTTCACCCATAGGAGAAAAAATATGACCCATCCCCAACGTTTTACTGGCAAAACCGTTCTCATCACGGGTGCGGGCGGCGGCATCGGGCGGGCGGTGGCCCTGCGCTTCGCCTCCGAGGGCGCGAATGTCGCCGTCAACGACATCAGGCCTGACATGGTGCAATCGGTGGTGGACGAGATCACGGCGGCGGGCGGCTCTGCTCTGGCCGCCGCCGCCGACGTGTCCGACGCCGCGCAGGTGGACGCCATGTTCGGCAGGGTGGAAGCCGAATTGGGATACGTGGATGTGCTGTACAACAACGCCGCTTTAATTGACACCACCCGTCACTTTCTGGAAGCGGACGAGGCGTGGTGGGACCGGATTCAGAAAGTTAACCTCAAGAGCGTGTTTCTCTGCTCTCACCGTGCGGCGGGCATCATGGCGCGGCGGCGGAAAGGCGTGATCCTGACCACCTCCTCCGGCGGCGGAACCCGCGCCCACCGGGGCAATGTGGCCTACGACGCCACGAAAGGCGGCATCGAGGCCATGACCCGCTCTATGGCCCTGGACCTCGCGCCATACGGCATTCGCGTCTGCGGTGTGGTGCCGGGCTTCATCAACACCTACGGCCTGACCGAATCCGAGTTGCGCGAACGCGAGAAGACCGTGCCATTGGGCCGCTACGGCGTGGCCGAGGACATGACCGGGGCGGCGCTGTTCCTGGCCTCCGACGACGCCTCGTACATCACGGGGCAGTTCATCAGCGTGGACGGCGGCGTGCTGGTGCAGCAGCGCTCGGCCAATGTAGACACCTATCCAGTGGAGGGATTCCCCGAGATTGAGGCTGATCTGCAATGAATCACACGGCGGACATCATCGTGATTGGCGCTGGAATTATCGGTGCGGCGAGTGCGTACCGACTAGCCCAGCGTGGCCTGAGGGTGGTGGTGCTGGACAAAGATCGCCCCGCCAGCGGCTCCACAGGGCGCAGCGTGGCGGGCGTGCGGGCGCAGTTCAACAACGCCACCAACATCCTGCTGTCGCGCGAGAGCATCGCCGAATACGCCACCATGCCGCAGTCGGGCTACCGTGCCGAGGGCTACCTGATGCTGATCCCGGAGGCAGGCTGGGCAGAACACCGGGAGGCGGTGGCCCTGCAACAGAGTCTGGGCATTCCGTCCGAAGCCCTGACCCCTGACGAGGCACAGCAATACGCCGCCTTCGACACGGCTGGCCTGGGCGGGTGCAGCTTCTGCCCCACCGACGGCAAGGTGGACGCCCACAGCCTCAACCACGAATACGTGCGGCTGGCGCGCGAGGCCGGGGCGCGGGTGGTGCTGGACACGCCCGTCACGGTGATTGAGCGGTTGGGCGAGGTCTGGCAGGTGCAAACGCCGGGCGGCACATTTGAAGCGCCTCAACTCCTCAATGCTGCCGGGGCCTGGTCTGGCGAGATAGGCAAGCTGGCGGGCCTTGAAATTCCTGTTCACCCCGCCCGCCGCATGGTCTTCAGCACTGGCCCGCTGACACTGCCCCGCCCCGTTCCCATGACCTTTGACCTGACCAGCGGCGTCTACCTGCGCTCGGAGGGCGAACGCCTGATCTTCGGACGGGCGGACCCCGGCGACACCGGCTGGCGAGAGGGCCTGAACTGGGACTGGCTGGAACCGACGCTGACCCTGGCGCTGGAGCGCTGGCCGTGGCTGAGCGAGGCCTCGCTGGACCGCAAAGCCAGTTGGTGGGGCTACTACGAACTCACGCCGGACGGCTTTCCTGTGGTGGGCCGGATGCCGGACGTGGACGGCTGGCTCAATGCCTGCGGTTTTTCCGGGCATGGCGTGATGCAGGCCGCCGCCACGGGCCGCGTAATTGCACAGATCGCAACGGGCGAGACACCGTTTATAGATGTCTCGCCGCTGGGCATTGAGCGTTTCGCTGGATCAGAAGTCAGGCGGCTGGATTTGCAGGTGTGAGACTTGCCCGTTTTCGTCGGTGGTGAGCCATCTTCGACGAAGACGGAGCGACGATCAATGTGTCGACATTGGCATGAGGTTGCTCCGGGAATGGATCGCGAACTGTCATTGAAGACGCCCCGACTTCGCGCCGTGGAGCAATTTTTTCAGCAACTGCTCTACAGCCCCAGCACCTCGCGCGCCTGCTGGGCTGTCGCGTCCTGGCCGTAAATCGGCGTTCCGGGCTGCTGGTTTTTGCTCTGCTCCAGATCACCGTTGTCCACCGCCACAAAGCCGATGGCCTCGATCAATCCGCTGACCACGGCTTTGGCCTCCGCGTCGTCACTGGCGATGAGAATGGCGCGGCGCTGATCCAGGGCCTTGCTGGCGTCTCCCTGGCTTTCCAGGTCCGCCGACGCGATGGCGTTGAACGCCTTGACCACGCGCGCGCTCCCCAGATGCCGGGCCATGAAGGCGCTCTCGGACAGGCCGCCCAGGTCGATCTTGCCGTCCCGCTCGGGGTAATAGTTGGCGGTGTCGATCACGATCTTGCCGTTCATCTGGGCGGTGGGCAGGTCGTTGTAATGGCCGAAGGGGACGGTCTCGATAATCAGTTCGCCGAAGCGTGCGGCGTCCTCGCTGCTGTAGGCCGTGACACCGTGACCCAGACGCCCGGCGAGGTCCCGCAACGTGTCCGGGCCGCGTGAGTTGCTGATCCCGACGTCGTGCCCGGCCTCCGCCAGCAACCGCGCCAGCGCCTGACCGATGTGTCCAGCTCCCAGAATGCCTATCTTCATGCCGCCACTGTAGTCCTGCGGAACCGGCCAGGAGATTGTGCGTTTCTTGCGGTACAGCGGCCAGCAGGGGTGACTGCCACGAGGGAAGCCCACTCGCCTCTTCCCCTGTAAATCTCAGGACCGCTCAGGGCTGCTTCTTCACCGATCCGGGCGAAACGATGGTGTAAGCATCCGGCCCGAAGTGTCCGCTAAGCTTCAGGAGCAGGACGGGGGCAGGGTGCTGGGCGTTCCACTGGGCAACAGGCGCGGTCACCAATTGCTGGTACGGCTCAAGGGCCTTCTGAAACTCGCTGGGGTTGGAATACAGTTTGTAATCCTTGAAGTCCGGGGGCACATGAAATTGAACACTTCCCGCCTGGGCCTGGGCGGTGGTATTCAGGAGATTGAGAAAGCCACCTACAGGCTGGCCCTTCGCGTCCATTCCCGTCCAGCTCACCAGTTTGGGGATGACCAGCGCGTAAACCGCAGCCTTCTGAAATGCACCCTTGAAATTGAGCCGTCCTGTTAAACTTTCTGGTTCGATCAGGGCATAGGGGGTGTTGAGATCGTCCCTGGGCATTGAAAAAGACATTCTGAGGGTACTGGCATAGAGCCAGTTGATGGTCTGCCAGTCGCTGGTTTCAATGGCAATTTTCGCGCCGTCAGCATTCACGACCGGGTTGGTCCAGCCGCTGATCCGCACGTCCAGTTTGCTGCTCAGCAGGCTATAGAGGAGCGCGTCGGTCTGATAGTAGGTCTTGCCGTTCCGGGCCACCGAGATACCCGGCCAGTCCGACTCGCTCAGGCCGTTCATGCCCACCACCGCGCCGGGGAGGGCAATGATGGCGTTGCTGGCTGACCCGTCAACCTGACCGCCTGCCTTCTCGATGGCGGCTTTCAACTGCTCAAAGTCCAGATAACTGGTCGGTCCGGTCATCGGAAAGCTGCCGTAAATGCTGGTGACCTGCGCCAGCCCCTGCGGCAACGCGGAAAAGACAGCGGTGGCCAGCAGCGCACTCAGCACTCCTGCCTTGCCCAACGCCGGAGCGGTATACACGTCCAGCATGCCCCTGCTGACCTGCACAGGTGCGCCCAACTCGCGCAGGGTCTGGCGTTCAGCTTCGGCGGCGCTCAGGCCCGAGAGCCGGAATTCCTGGCAGCGCTCGGCAATGTGGCCTTCCAGTTCGGTCCGCAATTCACGCTGCGCCCGGCCCCACAGCCCGCGCGTGGCCTGCCTGACGTACTGTTCCGTCTGGTTCATGTCATGCCTCCGGTCAGGGTCCACAGCTTGCCCAGTTGCTGCGTGAAGGTCTGGAATTCGGCGCGGCGGGTGTTCAGCTCACGTCCACCACTCTCGGTCAGGGTGTACGCCTTGACCTGATTGCCGCTGCGTGGGCCGCTGGTAAATTCGCTGCGAACAAAGCCCGCCTTTTCCAGTCGGTGCAGCGCCGGGTACAGGCTGCCCACCTTCAGGTCAAAGTAGCCGTCGGTGGCGGTCTGGGCCAGTTTGCTGATCTCCAGGCCGTATTTGGGCGGTCCCTGGATGATGCTCAGCAGGATCAGATCGAGGTGACCGCGCAGAAGATTGGCGTCGGGCGGGGTGGGCGGTGCGGTGGACATGGCTGGGCCTCCTGTGTATTGGGCTGCTCCGTATTGAGTATCCCTGTATTGAATTGCCCTGTATTGGGTTGCTCTATCGTGTTCCTATACATTGCGCCAACTGGGTTGGGCTGTCAAGTTCTCCGGCATTGCGTAACCACCTTCACGGTAGGTTCCAGAGTTAATGCAGTAGAACCTCACTTATGGCCCGTCCCCGCACCATTACCGACGAGCAGATCGTGGAGGCGGCCCGTGAGGTCTTTCTGGAGCAGGGATTTGCCGCCACCACCGCCGAGATCGCCCGCCGCGCCGGGATCTCGGAGGGCACGCTGTTCAAGAGGTACGCCAGCAAGGAGGACCTGTTCGAGGCGGCAGTGGGCCTGCACGATTACGCCCACTGGCGCGCGAATCTGCTGGAGCGGCTGGGGCAGGGCGAGGTCCGGGTCAATCTGGAACAGGCGTTCATGGAATTTCTGGGGGAGGCTGCCGCGATCATTCCCAACCTGATGACGGTGCTGTCACGCGGGCACGATCCCGAACACAACCGCATTCTGGAGCGGCTGGGCAATCCGGTGCGCCAGGACGCGGAGGTGCTGGCCCGTTACCTGCGCGCCGAGCTGGGGTTGGGCCGGGTGCGCCCGCTGGACGCCGAGGTCACGGCCCTGACCATTCTAGGCGCGCTGACCACCTACGTGCATCAGGAACACATGATGAACCAGACCGGGCGCGAGCCGATGGACGCCGGGCGCTTCGTGCGCGGGCTGCTGGACCTGCTGTGGCCGGGGCTTTCGCCGTGACCGTGTCTTTTTCTGGCCTGCCTCCACCTTTGGACGGTGGCCCGGACCTGGGGCGAGGGTGTAGCATCTTGCCCGAAAGTAAGTGGCCACTCTAGAAACTCTGCACAAGAAACCCCACACGCCGAATCTGATGTTCTCCGCCCCTGTTCCGAGGTTCACCCCATGACACGACGTTTCCCCACCCTTTTTCTCTCGGCGCTCCTGAGCCTGGGACTGCTGGGCGCAGGCCACGCGCAGACCGCGCCGCCCCCTGCACCGGCACCGACTGCGCCCACTCCAACTCCGCCAGCTCCAACCGCACCCACGCCGCCCCCGCTGCAACAGACCTCGGCTGACCCGGCCCAGGTCCAGACCGCGCCGTTCACGCTGAACGATGTGCTGGCACTGCTGCGTGGGTCTCCGGGCTGGCAGTCGGCGGACCTGACGTACCGCGCCGCGCAACTCGCGCTGGACAGCGCCCGCACCCGCGCAGGGTTGAGCCTGAGCGTGGGGGCCGACGGCAACCTGACCAGGGTGCCCTGGGACACGGGCGAATGGCAGGGCAGCACCACGCTGAACGTGAGCGCCGCCTTGAACGTGCTGCCGTGGTCCCCCGCCCGCGAAGCGGTCCGCAGCGCCGAACGCGCGCTGGCGGCGGCGGCGGTGGACCTGCGCAACAGCCGCGCCACGCTGACCATCCAGGCCGCGCAGGCGTTTGCCGGGGCGCGCAGCGCCGTGACCGGGGTAGCCCAGGCCGACGCGCAACTGGCCCTGAGTGTCCGCCTGCGGGCGGTGGCCGATGAGCAACGCACCCAGAACCTGATCACCGCAGAGGCGGTGCTGGAGCGGCAATCGGCGCTGGAATCGGCCCAGGCAGCGCGGGATAAGGCGGTGCGCGGCGTGAATCTGGCGGCGGCGCAACTGACCCGCGTGCTGGGGCGTCCGCTGGCGCTGCCGGGCGATCTGAGCAGCTTCGGCAGCCTGCCCAATCTGGCCCCCTCCAGTGATCTGAATACCCTGCTGTCACGCGCCCTGAGCGCCCGCCCGGAAATCGCGAAGGCCGAGGCCGCGCTGGCCGACGCTCAGGCCGCCCTGGCAGCCGCACAGCGCGACGCCCGCCTGCCGGACCTGACCGCTGGCGTGCGCGCCGGGCAGCTCAGCGACGCCAAGGGCAACGCGGGCCGCACCGTCAGCGGCAGTCTGAATTCCAGAACCGGCGTGCTGGGCGTGCAGGTCAGCCTTCCGCTGAAGGACACGGGCGAGATTCCCAGCGGGGTGGCGCTGTCGCTGAGCGGCACCTACACCCTGCTGGGCGGCGCGGGGGCCGGGGAACTGGCGCAGGCCAGCCAGGGCGTGCAGCAGGCGCAACTGGGCCTGAGCAGCGCGCGGCAGGGCGTGGACCTCGACGTCCGTACCCGCCTGTCGGACTATCAGGACGAGGTGGGAGGGCTGACCAGCCTTCAGACCGCGCTGACCCGCGCCCAGACCGCGTTTGCCAGCGCCCGCGCCCGCGTGGACGCCGGACTGGCCACGCCGCTGGACATCGAGCAGGCCGCACTGGGCGTAACGCAGGCGCAGAACGCCATCGACGCTCAGGCGGCGGCAGTGGAACTGGCCGCGTTGCAACTGCTCCAGGCCACGGGTGAGCTGGACCCGGTGTTGCTGGGCCAGATTCCGCTTCTGCCCCTCACGCCTCCCCCAGCCCCTCTCCCGACTCCCCCCGTCCCCACTCCCCCCATCGCCACTCCCTCAGTCCCCGTCCC
>NZ_MSTI01000133.1 GCF_001949125.1 Deinococcus marmoris | reverse complement strand
CCATTCAGACAGGGGGAGCCAATACACGAGTGAGGTGTACAAGCAGGCGCTGGACAGACTGCGCGCGATTCAGAGCATGAGCGAGAAAGGAGAATGCTGGGATAACGCCGTTCAGGAGAGCTTCTTCGCGACGTTGAAGACGGAATTGGAGCTTGGAAAGGCGCAGTGGGGTCGTGTCCAGACACGAACAGAAGTTTTTGAGTGGATTGAGGTGTTCTATAACCGCCAGCGTCGTCACTCCGCGTTGGGCTACCGGTCCCCGGCGGCCTTTGAGGAGCAAGCCCCCATCCCGAACTGAGCCTCCACCAAACCCTTGACAGATCAGCCTCCACCAAACCCTTGACAGATCAACCTTTCCCTGGACCGAAGAGGTGGATGTACCGTTTCAGTACGATGTCTCTCCGTTCCCGAGACAGGAGAATTTAACGGGGACACCGCGCCGCCTAGGGCAAGTCTTCACCGCAGCAGAGGCTGCACTTCACTCTGTGTGAAATCCCCCGGAATGGGGCTGAACCGCAGTTCCATGCTCGCGGTATGGAGAATTTATTTGTGGAAACGCCCAATGGTCAGTTGGTCTCGGACCAGCACATCGTTTCCCTGGACATTCAGCAGACCGGGCGCGAGGATCAGCTCCGGCACGAGGTCCAGGCCACGCTTGTCACTGGTGACAAGCAATTGTTGACCTGCTTCCAGGGTGGCCGCCCCCGCGACGAGGCCCAGGGCTACGTCTCGCAATTGATGGACCAACTCAGCGTGCGGCGCTTCCAGTCACTGACGCAGGCCCCAGCGTGACCTTCTCGGGGACGCATGACAACTGGCTGCACAGCGCCTTCTCGGTGGGCGACGTGATCAACAAGGTGGGCATCGGCGTGATCGCGTACTGGGCCGCCGCCGCTGTGTACGAGAAGCGCCACCCCTCGCAGGACAATGCCGCTGCCCGTGAGGAGCATCCGCAGGTCAATGCCCACATCTCCCCTTGAACGGCTTCTGGTCCTCACTGCCCCTCTGGCTCCTTGGGCTGAGTTTTGCGCTGGCCGCCGCTGCGGTCTGGGCCGCAGGGATTACGCTGTCCAATACCACCACTGTCCTCGACAAGCAGTTCAAGTTGAGCGCGGCTCTGGGCGGCCTGATCCTGCTCGCGGTGGCCACCAACCTGCCTGAGATCGCCATCACCCTGAGCGCCGCCCTCCAGCACAACCTTGATCTGGCCATCGGGAACATCCTGGGCGGCATCGCCGTCCAGACCCTGGTCCTGGCGGCCCTCGATGCCTTTGGTCTGGGCCGCCGCGCCGCCCTGACCGCTACGAGTGGGTCCCTGACCCCCGTGCTTGAGGGCACGCTGGTCATCGCTGTCCTGATGGGCGTCGTCATGGGCGCGCAGTTGCCCGGGACGGCGGTGCTGGGCCGCCTGGAGCCGGGCAGTCTGCTGGTGGCCTTGCTCTGGGGAGTGGGCCTCTGGGGGATCGGACAGGCCAGCAAGTTGCCCTGGCACCTGGATGGGCCTCCATCTGAAACTCCTCCTCAACCCGCGAAGCAGGGGAAACAGGGCGGCGCGCCGATGTCCACCCGCCGAGCGGCCCTGGGGTTTGCTTTCGCTGCGCTGGTCACTCTGGGGGCGGGCTGGGTGCTAGCCCTCAGCGGCGGCGCGCTCGCCCAGCACTTTCAGCTCAGCGGCGTGTTGTTCGGGGCCACGGTCCTGGCGGTGGTCACCTCTCTGCCCGAACTGTCCACGGGTCTGGCTGCGGTTCGTCAGGGAAAGATCGAACTGGCGCTGGGTGACATTTTTGGGGGCAACGCCTTCCTGCCCGTGCTGTTCCTGGCCGCTTCGCTGATCTCCGGCCAGGCGGTGCTGGTGCAACTTCAGCCGACGGACCTGTACCTCACCGCGTTGGGGGCCTTGCTCACCGCCGTGTATGTGTTCGGCCTGGTGCTGCGCAGAACACGGCAGTGGGGCCGTATGGGCGTGGATTCCTGGACGGTGGTGGGCCTGTATTTGATAGGCGTGGGCGGCCTCTGGTTGATCAGCCGTTCAGGTGGGTAACGGGAATGAGCGGGATGTGTTCTGCAGACGCAGTGGCCTTCCTTGCCTTGCTGCGATTGGGTTACAGACGCCTGTTCGTGCTGGGAGTTCAGAAGGAGCAGCTCCTCTCGTGAGGAGCCAGTCGCTTCTCTGGAGACAGGGGCGCTGGCCCCGCGTCTGTGGCCCTGAGACCTGTACCAAACGCTGGGGTCAGGGAGGCGGCGCGGGTGCGTCGAAGAACACGGTGTCTCTCAGGTAGGTCAGCGCCTCCCCTATGGCCGACAGCGGACGCGAGCGCATCTCGTAGGCGTAGAACGCTCCCGTCGCCTCTGTGCCGCCGCGCTCCACGCTGTGCAGGATCAGCACGTTCCATCCGGCCTGCAGGGACAACTGCGTGTCGGACTTCTTCCTGAAGTTGAACTGGCTCACGCAGTCGTACTGAACGTTCACGCTCCCCGCCCGGTCCGCGTACACCAGGCCCTGCATGACCAGGTCAGCCACGGGCGCTCTTGAACGCCACTCCAGCGGGAAGCCGACGTCGATCTGCCGGGTCAATGGGCCGCCCGGCAGCACGCGTAGCGTCGCCATGCCCAGGTTCATGGCGGGATCGCTGAACTGCTTGACTGCAGGGGCGCATGTTCCAGCCGTGAACGGATCGGTGGTCCAGATGCCCGTGGCCGGGGTCAACGACGACGCGGGCACCTGCCTGGGGAGGCTGATCGAGTACCTGTACGCCGCGTCAATAACTGTGCTGGCCACGGGGAACACGTCAAAGCCGTAGTGGGCGGTGTAGCCAAGACCCCCCTGCCCATCGTCCCAGCCACGAGCGCCGACGTCCAGGGTGAGGGTGCGCCCTGTGAGCAGGTCGCTGGCCGCGTCTGCTGGGCCAGCGGCGCTCATGGACACTGTGCCCGTCATCCGGTCGACGGGCACGGTTCCAGATGCCTGAGGCGTTGACGCGCGGTCACAGGCGGAGAGGACGAGCGCCACGGGCAGCAGGCCACGGATCAGAAATCGGTTCATGGATGGCTGCATTGTAAGAGCTGGACTGGGAGCTGCGCAGCGTTCACTCCTGCGCGTCGGGCAGCGCGGCCATCGTCGCCTGCATCAGCAGGCCCAGACTGCCCGTGTGTAGGTAGCGGTTGAGGCCAGCGAGGTACTGCGGGCGGTCCACGTAGCGCGGCGCAGGCAGGCCGTAGGACCAGCACAGCCACGCCTGCACCAGCCTGGAGAGCCGCCCGTTGCCGTCCCAGAACGGGTGGATGTCGATCAGATCGGCATGAAGCTGCGTGGCGTACTCCAGCACCGTCAGCCCGGTGGGCGCGTCCTCCTCCCAGGTGGTGAGGGTCTGGTGGTGGACATCGAGGACACGCCCCAGGTCCGTGGTGATGCGTTCCGGCGGCGTGCCGAAGTTGCTGCCGAAGGTGATCTCAACGCTTCGCCACTCGCCCGGCTGCATGCGCGTGATGCCCGCCGAGAGTTCGCTGTGCCACCCGAGCAGCAGCGCGAAGCTCAGGCGCTCCGGTGCCACACGCAGGCAGGAGACCTCCAAAGCGACGAGCGCCCGTTGAAGGCGCTCGATCTCGTCGGAGCTGAAGGGCTGGCCGTCAGTCCCGGTGTGACCCACGGCTCTCCCGCAGGTCTGCAAGCTGCTCGGGCGTGATCTCGAAACCCTCCAGGCGCAGGCTGGACACGGCGTGGTCCACCATCTCGGCGCGCAGCTCACGGCTGGGTTCACCTGCCGGACGCCGCACGGCAGGCGCGCTGAGGTCACGGGGCGCGGTCTTCGTCATGGCCCGAGTATCGGCCTCCAGGGGATGTGAAGCAAGCCAGGGCAGCTTTCCCTACCAGTTCAAGGCCCCAGACCGAACCGCCTGAGTTGTCCGCCCTTTTGCCTGCCGAACTGCTGATCCTGGATCTGGAGGCCAAGGGGATTTCGGAGTCCGGGCGGCATCCGCTGACGCCCACCGTGCGCGGTTGCACGACGCGCGGGCGTTGATCGTGCAGGGCAGATCCGTGACCCACCCATTGATCGCCTTATTCAGGCTCCTCCACTGCTCTTCGCCGCGTCGCCGCGCACTCCCCCCACCCTCCAGTTGATGAAGGCGCGGCGCGGGACGGGTGCGGACCGGGTGACAGTTCAACATTTACCCTTCTGATGGTTCTGAACCCGGTTCAGGGTTGTCGCGCGGCGTCTCTGGCCCGCACCGACGTCATCAGGGGAGGTGACCTTCTCCCATGCTGCGCTGTTTCCAACGGCTTTGCGCTCGAAGAGCTGGAGACCCATTCGCCCCCTGGTGGCTGGCCCCCACGGTAGGGGAGTCCGCCCGCCTGCTGCTGTGGACGCCGCTCCTGGCCGCCGGAGTCGGGCTGTTGATCCTGGGGGTCCTGCGTCTTCTAACGCCGCTGTACCTTGCCACTCAGGGCGTCATCATCGCCTACACCCTGCTGGCGCTCTTTGGCCCGGCCCACTGGCAACGGGCGCTGCTCACCCTTGCCCCACTGACGTATGCCGCCGTCCTGCTCGTGACCTGGGCCGTGGCGCTGTACGTCTTGCCGGATCACCCGGCCACCGACATGGTGCGGCTGGCTGTGCTGCTTTACCTGACCACCGTGTACGTCTTCATGTTCATCCAGGGGCCGCCCCGCACGGCCACCTGGCAAGCGTCCGTTGTCCTGGCTGCCCTCGTCATCACGGCCCTGCCGCACGCCGCGCGCACCCTGGGCCAGACCGGGGCGTTTGATGGTGTGATGGTGCTGCTCACGGCCCTGCTGTCTCACGGTGCCCTGATCGCGGTGCTGCGCGCGTTCGGGACGGTTCGTGACCAGCTCGCGCATGCGGAGGGGCATGCGCAGACCCTGCATGAGCTGGCCCACCGCGATCCGCTGACGGGGCTGCTCAACCGCCGCGCCCTGGACCGTGAGCTGGCCCGCGTCGCAGCAGGGGCACAGCCCGGCTGGTGGCTGGCGGTGATCGACGTGGACGGCCTCAAAGGGATCAACGACGCGCTGGGGCACGCGGCGGGCGACGACCTGCTCAGCCGATTTGCGGTGGGGTTCACTCGGGCCAGTCCTGCCAATGGTCAGGTGTTCCGCATCGGTGGCGACGAGTTCGCAGTGTTGTTTCAGGAGGGACCGATCACGGCACAGGCGCTGGTGGCGGCGGCGGCGCTGGAGGTGCAGGACACCTACCCGGAGGCTGGGGCCAGTGTGGGGGCGGCGCGTTGGCAGATGGGGGAGTCGGCAGACGTCTGGCTGTCGCGGGCTGATCAGGCCATGTACCAGCACAAACGCCGCATGGCCCTGGCGGCCAACAAGCTACATGAAGTGGGGCCAGCCTGATGGACTGAATGGAGCCTGCCCTGTATGACGGCGTAAACTGATCTGGACACTGAAAACGGCTGTGTCAGCGGGGAGGTGGAGAGAGTGAAGCGGCGCAAGGTCTACCGCAAGGTGCGTGACAAGACAGCGGGTAAAGTCCGCTCGCTGCACCGTGTCCTGGCCGAGCAGATGCTGGCCCGCCCGCTGGCCCCCGGTGAGATGATCGTCCACCACCGTAACGGCGACAGCACCAACAACGATCCAAGCAACCTGCTGGTGATGCCCAGCCAGCGGTATCACGCTCACATCGAATTAGGGCTTACGCGAAACCTACAAATGGGTTAGCAAGTTGCTAACGCATGTACTCGTCGAGGAGGCCAAATTTCAGCGCGTATATCGTCTTCTTTGCTTCTCGCGCAGCTTGGGCCAATCGAATCCAGACCAGCATCGCTATGCCAACATGATTGCGCTGAGATCGTCCTAGACGGCACTGACAGCCTTCAATCCCTGTGATCTGCTTCAGTTCGCGGTGAAAGACCAGGGCAGCCCAGCGGACGACGAGCGTCTGGCGCACGTCGTCCGCAGTCTGTAAGTTCGATTTTGTCCATTTTGGGAATCAAGCTGCCTCAGTACCCGACACTTTTCGGGAGGCGTGAATTCCGTCCACCAGAGCGCGGGCCAGCGTCACCCGCTGCTGCTGCCCGGCGGAGAGCTGCGCTGGACTACGTTTCTCCATTCCCGGCAAACCGACGAATTCCAGCGCCTGTCCCACTTTCCGCGCGATATCGGTTTTGGAGACACGCCGCAACTTGAGGCCAGAGGCGACGTTGTGAAAGACGTTCATATGTGGCCAGAGCTGGACCACACACAGCACAGGATGGGGACCAGCAGCAGCGGTCTGAGGTCAGTGAGGCGCATGGGTGCCTTCCAGGTGACGGATCAAGTGCCGCACGACCGCTTTCGCGTCCGGGCCAGCGGCGCGCACCGTTCCAGACGCCACCGTGCGCTGACCGGGCAGGCCCACGAAGTACAGGCCAGGAAGCGCCGTGCTGATCCCGAGCCGCTGACAGGGTTCCCCGTCCGTGCTGATGGCCGCTGCCGGCAGATATGAGCCGTTCCAGCCGTAGCCGGTCGCAAGGATCACGGTATCGACGGACTCCACCGTATCGTCCGCCCAGCGCACGCCGTCACGGGTCAGGGCCGTGAACATGGGCCGGACGTCTGGATTCCCGTGGCCCAGGGCGGCGCGCAGACCCGGTACCGCGATGACCGGCTGCGCGTCTGGCACGCGTCCGAAAACACCCAGGGGCAGGCGCTCCACGCCGGACCACGTCAGCCAGTCTGTGAGGTCCTGGCCCAGTGGCCGCTGCGGGAACAGCCTCAGCGGGTGGCGGGCCGCGAGTGTCACCCGCGCCACCCGGCCCAGTTCTGCGGCGATCTGCGCGCCGGAATTGCCTGCCCCGACGACCACGATCCGCTCCCCCGCGAAAGGCTCCGGGTGCCGGTACGCCGAGGAGTGCATCACCTTGACAGCGCTGCTTTTGGCCCCTGGCAGGGATGGTTGCAGGGGCCGCCGGAAGGTGCCAGTGGCGGCCACCACCGTCCGGGCTGACCACGTCCGGCCGTCCTGTGCGATGACCTCAAAGCTGCCCATCTGCGGCTGCACCCGGATGACATCTGCACCCCGCTCGATCGGCAGGGCAAAATGTGCGGCGTAGGCGCGCAGGTAGGCGGCCATGGCGTCCCGGGACGGGTAGTGGCCGGGTGGGCCGGGAAACGGCAGGCCCGGCAGGCTGGAGTGCCGGGCAGGCGTGAACAGCTTCAGGCTGCTGTAGTACGCGGGCCACGCCCCAGACGGACTGGGTCCAGCTTCCAGAACGGTGAACTTCACACTCCGTTGTGCCAGCCAGTAAGCTGCTGCAAGGCCCGCTGAGCCGGCACCGATCACCAGCGCGTCGGCCTTGAGTGGAGAGGTGCCGTGATCGGTTGGGCGTGCCCAGGCGTATGCCGGAGGGATAGGTTCATGGGTCATCATAGTTTCCTGCCTCCATCATCATTTACCACGCGTGCGGACGTGGACGCCCGGGTACAACTTTGACGCCACGTGGACAGGCCGCCCAGGACGAGCATGGTGGCCATGAATCCGTACACCCAGCCGGGCAGATGGTGGCCAGCAACCAGCACATACGGTTCTGGCAACTTAATGCCGGTAGGCTGGTGAGCCGTGAGTGACCGGGCGAGCCTCGATCTGCTGAAGTGCCGAGTTCTGCTGGCCTGATCGCTTCTGCACAGAAGTTGCGGGTGACCCGGCGGGTGCTGGATTAGCCAGCATAGGCAAAGGGTCAGCACATTCTGAAGGGCTACCGCAAACGCTGGAAAATCGAATGTCTATTCAGAGCGCTCAAGACCAAGGGCTTTCGATTGGAAAACACGCACATGACCCTTCCAGCCCGTGTGACGCGGCTGCTCTGTTTGCGGACCCTGGCGTATGTCTGGACCGTCCTGGTCGACATCGACCAGGAGACTGCCCTTAAAACACACGGACGGCTGGCGTGGAGTTTCGTGACCCTGGGCCTCCGGGCGCTCGTCCGAGCGTCTTCCCGTCAGGTTGGGGATTCGGCAGATGAACTGCTCCATCTCATTCGACTCTGGATGCCGCACCAGACGATGAGAGCAGAAACTGTCGGGTATTGAGCAAACTTATACGCCTCTACCCCCGTGATCAAACCGTGAAATTTCCTGAGGTGGGCACTAGAGGCAGACCAGGCATTCCCCAAATGTTCGGACGCCGTGAACCTTCTGTCATTACCTGAAAGCTAGCCTGCCCTATGCCTTCCAGCGTCTCGCACGTCACCGTGCACCCATTTGACCGGGTAGAGGACATCATGTTCAGCCTTGACGCGAATGAGCGCCTGACCTTCGTGAATGCATTTGCCCTCAAGGCGTGGGGAAAGGAGCTTCACGAACTGCTCGGCCGGACCTACGAGGACGCCCTTCCAACAAAGGCCATGCCGGAGGTCATGACCGCCTTCAGGCGCGTCCTGAACGTCCAGCAGCGGACAGAACTGGAAGTGTTCGGTGACCGCCACCAGGGGTGGATCGGCATCATCATCTACCCGGACCACGGCGGTCTGACCGTTCACGTCCGGCGGCTGCCCAGAAGCGCCGGGAATGCCATGTCCACCGACTTCGATGCGTTGACCGGTTGCCTGACCCGCACCGCTTTCATACAGGCGCAGCGCACCCTGAGCTTCCCACACGTTCTGGCTGTCATCGACCTGAATCTGTTGAAGAGCGTCAACACCCTGCGTGGACACAGCGGGGGAGACGCGCACATTCGGACCGTCGCGCACGCCCTCCGGGAAGCTGTGCCTGCCGAGGCGCTGATCTGCCGTTGGGGCGGAGACGAGTTCGTGATCCTCACGCCCGGCCATGATCAGCGGGCGCTTCAGGAGCTGCTGGGTCAGACGAACAGAGCGCTCCCTGGTCCGATGCAAGGCGTAGAAGCGTTCACCGCCGGCATGGCCGTCTGGGAAGTCGAAACGGCTTATGAGCGCGCCTTCGCCATCGCTGACGAACACCTGCAACTCAAGAAAGAACAGTTCAGGGAGGCCACCCCTGGAGAACACGAAATCGACTCCTTCGTGACCTTTTCTCAGGAACTCGAGGCCCTCCGAGACCCAGGTGATCTGATCCAGCACGCCCTGAACCGACTGCTGAGCGTGCTCAACTTCGATCAGGCTGCCTACGTCGTCATAGATGGAAACGAAGCCTTCTTCTCCCATCAGGCCCAGGGAGAGGGCGTCCCGGTTGCCCAACCGGCCTTGCACGTCCGCATGGCCCTCGCTGGGACTGGCATGATCGACACAGCTCACCGCACGCGGACCACGGCGTGGAGTACCGACTACCCGAGTACTCCAGACAACATGTCGGTCATGGTTGAACAGGGCGTCAAGAGTGCCATCGTCACGCCCGTTCTCAGTCAGGGCCACGTGACCGCTGCCATTGTCCTGCGCGCTGTGAACCGCTGGCAGACGATCACTCCACAGATGCGCAAGATCATGGAACTCACTGCGCTGCGCCTGGAACACGCCCTTGAACTCCGCCGTACGGTCAGCGAAGTCCGCTCTACCCTGGAAGCGGGCATGCTGACCCTCGGCATCGTCCTCGAAGCCAGGGATTTTGAAACCAGTGGTCACACCCACCGCGCCGCCACCATGGCCGAGCAACTTGGCGAGCACCTCGGCCTGAACACCACTGACCTGCACCACCTGCGGCAAGGAGCCTACCTGCATGACCTCGGGAAACTCTGCGTCCCAGATGAGATTCTCAGGAAACCGGGCCGGCTCACCAGTGAAGAATGGACCGTCATGCAGAGCCATGTCGTCCAGGGGCATGACCTGGCCACGCGGATCGCTGGACTCTCTGAGGAAACGCTCCAGGTCATCCGTTCCCACCATGAACGCTGGGACGGCGGCGGATACCCAGATGGCCTGGTCGGGACTGACATTCCCCTGAATGCGCGCATTTTTGCGGTCTGCGACGTGTACGACGCACTGATCAGTGAACGTCCGTACAAGCCTGCCTGGAGTCATGAGGACGCCCTTTCAGAAATCGCGGGGCAGTCTGGGCGGCAATTCGATCCGAATATCGTCCGTGCGTTTCTGAGCCTGATGGAGCGATCTCGACTGACGGCCTGACAGAAACTATGAGCGTAGAGGAAAAGAGAGCGTCCAGCCGGATTCCAGTGTTTGTCAGGCCTGCTGGGCTACCGCTTCAGCCACCGCCTCGCCGATCTGCCCCGTCAACGCTTCCTGCGCATGGGCCGGGAAGCCGATTACGGCGCACTCGATGAACTGGGCCGCCACGTCGTCCATGGGCGGCTGATCGCCGCCGGACATGGCGTGGATCACTCAAGCTGGACAAGGTTAAGGCTACCGCCGTGATGCGGACCTTGCACCGCAAGGGTAGGATGTCGGGTCTGGACCGTGCCCTTGCGCAGTTTGGCCGCGTTGAGAAGACCCTGTTTCTGCTGAACTCCGTGGGTGACGAGGCGTTCTGGCAGCGCATCCTGCGGCAGATCAACCGGGGTGAGCCGTGGCACGGCGTGGGTTGGGCCGTGTTCCACAAACGGAAAGGTGAACTGCGGCAGATGCTACGGACTCTGATTAGAGGATGTTGAAAACACCCGTAATCCGAGCGGGACTCGCAGAGCTGCGACGCAGATGAGCAGCGTCCTCATGGGCGTCTGTTCGCGACGATAGCGAGCAGGAAAAAAACGGGTTCCGGGCGTGGAGTGGAGGAATCGGCGCTGTTCCGATTCCTGCCGCGTTACAGACGGAATCCGTATCATGCTTCCAGACGGCGCAGGTGGACGCGGGTGACCTTGAGACCCTCAACGGCCTCGGCAGTCAGCTCGTAACCCTGGATCTGGATCACGGTGCCGGGCGGCGGAACCGTGCCGTGGGCGTTCAGCAGCAGGCCCGCCACGGTGGTGGCCTCCCCGCTGTGCAGGGTCAGGCCATGGTCCCCCCGCAGATCACTCAGGGTCACCCCGCCGTTGAGAGAAAAGGAGCCGTCGGGATTGACCACAATCCACTGGTCTCCCGTTTCGGGGCCGGAATCCATAACATCTTCGATCAAGTCGTCCATCGTGACAAAGCCCAGGGTGCCGCCGAATTCGTCCACCACCAGAGCGGCGTGGCTGCGCCCGTGCTTGAACAGGATCATCAGGTCTTCGGCGGGGGAACTGGCCGCCACGCTGGGCAGCGGACGGATCAGCCCGGCCAGCGTCAGCGAACGGCCCTGCGTGCGCGCCCGGATGAAGTCCTTGATGTGCAGCACGCCCACCACGTTGTCCAGATCGCCGTCGAAGACCGGGTAGCGGCTGCGCGGTGACCGGTGCAGCCAGCCCAGCATCTCGTCGGCGGTGGCCTCCAGCGGCAGCGCCTTCAGACTGCGGCGGGGGGTCATCAGTTCCTCGGCGGTGCGGTCTTCCAGGGCAAAGATATTCTGGATCAGGTCGCGCTGCTGCTCGCCCAGTTGGCCGCCCTCGGCGCTTTCCTCGGTGACGATGCTCAGTTCTTTGCTGGTGTACAGCAGCGCGCCCTCGCCGGGTTCGCGGATTTTCAGCAGGCGCATGAGGCCCAGGGCCAGCGCCGTGAGCAGCGAGATCATGGGCCGGAAGATGAAACCGAAGACCTGCATCAGCGGATGCACCCGCACACTGACCGCCTCCGGGGTTTGCAGCGCCAGCGCTTTGGGGATCATCTCGCCAAAGACGACGTGCATGAAGGTGATCAGGCTCAGGGCGACGATAAAACCCACCGTGTGCGCCGCCGCATAGGACAGCCCCCAGCCCTCGAAGGGGCCGTACAGCCACGCCGCGATGGCCGGTTCGCCGTACATCCCCAGCCCCACCGAGGCCAGCGTGATGCCCAGTTGCGCCACGGCGATATAACGGTCCTTGCCGGTGAGCTGCGCGGTCAGGTCATACAACCAGCGGGCCGCGCAGCTCCCGCCCTCGGCCAGCACCAGCAGGCGGCTGCGGCGCGAGGCCACCAGCGCAAATTCGGCGGCCACGAATAGGCCGTTGAGCAGCACCAGCACGACGATGATGACGACAGGCAGAATGTAAGTCAGCACTATTGACCGCCCCCGATGCTGCCGTCGTCCTCGCCACCCGTCAGCGTGAAGCCCACCCGCTGCACCGTGCGGCGCTCCATCGCCTCGACGCGCAGGACGATGTCTCCCAGCGTCAGTTCGTCGCCCACCTCAGGCCAGCGGCCCAGGCCCTGCCACATCAGTCCACCGATGGTGTCCACCTCGTCGGTGGGCAGGCGCAGGTCAAAACGGTCATTCAGGGTATCCACCAGCACGTCGCCGCGCACGCTGACCTGCTGGGTTCGGCCCGCCTGACCCTGGCCCATCTGACTCTGGACGGTCACAGGATCGTCTTCCTGATCAAACTCGTCCTGCATCTCGCCAAAGATTTCTTCCAGCGTGTCTTCCAGCGTCACGAACCCTGCCACGCTGCCGTATTCGTCCACCACCACGGCGCTGTGCCGTCCTTTCTCGCGCAGACGAAGCCACAGGCGCGGCACACTCAGACCCTCGGCCACGATCAGCGGGGGCACCATGATCTCGGAGACCGGAGCGTCGGGGCGGGTTTCGGCGGTCAGAAAGAGTTCGCGCAGGTGGATCATGCCGATCACGTCGTCTGGGTTGCTTCCGTCCGGGCCGCCTTCTGGGCGCTCACCCGTGACTGGAAAGCGCGTGTAGGGCGTCTGCGCCAGCCGGGCCAGGGCCTCGCGGACACTCAGGGAAGCGGGCACGCTGACCAGTCGCACACGCGGGGTCATGATCTCGCGGGCCACCCGCTCCTCCACACCCAGCACGCCGGAAACCATCTCGCGCTCACTGGCGTCGATCAGGCCGCCGCGGGCGCTCTGGCGGTACAGGTCTTCCAGTTCTTCCGGCGAGTGGACGTGGGCGTGGCTGTGGTCCGTGTTCAGACCCCAGGCCCGCATGGCCGCGAAGGCCGCGCCATTAAAGACGGCGATCAGGGGCCGGAACAGCAGCAGGCTGACTTGCAGCGGGCGCAGCACAGCCACCGCCAGCCGTTCGGGGTAGCGCAGCGCCACCGTCTTGGGCAGCAGTTCGCCCAGCACCACCTGCAAGATGGTGATGAAGACCAGCACGATCACCGTGGCCGCCACGTTGCCGCCCACACTGCCCAGCACGGGGGTCAGCAGCGGGGTCAGCCGGGCCTGCCCGAACGATCCGGCCACCAGACTGCTGAGGGTAATGCCGATCTGGCAGGCGGCCACGTAGGTGTCCAGCCGTTTCGGGTCGCTCAGGATCGCCAGCAGGGCGGCGGCATTCCGGTTACCCCCCTCGGCGGCGGCCTGCACACGTGAGCGCCGCGAACCCACTGTGGCGAACTCTGCGGCCACGTACAGGGCATTAAAGCCCACCATGATCAGGATGACGGCCAGGGTCAGTGCGAGGCTCATACGGCGCTGGCACCGCCTTTGGGGGCTGTGCCTTGCCGGGAGTCGGAACCGGCGTCCGGTTGAGGAGGAAGCATGTTGGTGGAGCATAACGCAAGTGGAGGAATGAACCGGACCTGGCTGAATGAGGAACGGAACATCTGGAACGAGCGGGCGTGCCCTTCCACCACAGGCCAGATATCGCGAGATTTTGCCTTCCAGATCAGGCCACCCTGCCAGAGAGGTTTTGGGCAGAGGGGTCAGCAGCCTTCGTAGTCCGTGCAGGGGTAGTGGAGTTTATACGTGCGCCAGTGGCCCAGCCGTGTCGCCATGCCTCGCCGGTCTGCACCTGGCAACAGCAGGCCGTCAAGGTCACCGCCGCAGCACCCGCTGTGGCCAGATCGGCCACGCCGAACGCAACTCATTTCCAGTTGCCGATGCTGAACTTCGCAGGTCATCCAGGCGCGCGCCGATCCACAGGTGGCCGCTGCTGGAAAGCATGGCGTCCACGCTCGCCAGCGTCCGGGTTCAGCCTGCGCGCTGGTGTGCTGATCAGGTGGCCGCCATAAGGTGGACCACCAGAACTTGAACCTCCTGTCCGCGAGCTTGCGGACAGGAGGTTCATGCCGTAACTTCCGTCGATTGCCCACCATCCCGGTTCAGGTGTCCCCATCGGCCCACCCGCCTTGAACCCTGCGGTACTGCGTGGGCGTCAGGCCCACCGCACTGCGGAACACCCGCGTGAAGGCGCTGTGGTCCGCGTACCCACACCGATGGGCCACCTCCGTGACCGTCATGGAGGTCTGCCGCAACAATCTGGAGGCCGCCTCCAGCCGGACCTTCATCACCAGTTGCTTGGGCGTCAGCCCGAACACCTGACGCGTTCCTCGTTCCAGACCGTCCTCGGACAGATCCGCAATCCGTGCCAGATGCGGGATTCTCAGGCTTTCCCCGTAATGTTCCTCAACGTAGGCGGCCACCCGCGCCACCTGCCGGTACAGCACGTTGCGCTCGTCCGGTTGCGCAAGGTCCTGTGAGACACCCACCAGCCCCACCGTCTGACCACCCGCGTCTCGCAGGGGCAACTTGTGGGTCAGGCACCAGTGTGGGCGGGCCATTCCAGAACCCAGGGCGAGCGTCTGCGGAATGTGGTACAGCTCCAGCTTGTCCTGCACCCCCTCGCCACGCGCGATCACCTGCAAGTCCATCAGGGTCGTATTTCTCCCGAAGCTGCCTGGGAACAATGCCTCCACCGTCTGGCCCAGCACCTCCTCGCTGCGCTGTTTGCCGCTGCGCTTCACCATCGTCCGGTTGACCAGCACATAACGCGCCTCCCGGTCCTTGATAAAGAACATCGTGTCTGGCAGGCGGTCAAACAGCGCCTGGAGGATCTGGGGGGAAAGTGCGCTCAGGGGGTGGGCCACACCACCACTATGCAAGTTTCCGTGCCAGCCGCCGACAATAACATCAAGACAGAGCCTGCTGGACTGGCCATCATGAGTCCATGAACCGCACCCTGCCTCTTCTCTTTCCCGCACCCCTCCAGCGGATCGCGTCATGAGCCAGGCTGCCCTGGCCTCACCCCCTACCGGACTGCGCTTGCTCCCCCTGCTGGCGGTCTGCCTGGGCTTTTTCCTGGTGGTCCTCGACACCACCGTCCTCAACGTTGCCCTGCCGGACATCGGACGGCAACTGGGCGGCAGCACGGCGACCCTTCAGTGGGTTGTCAACGCCTACACCGTGGTGCTCGCCGGCCTGATCCTTTCCGGCGGAGCCTTCGGGGACCGCTTCGGCAACCGCCGCACCTACCTGGCGGGCCTCGGCGTGTTTACCGCCGCGTCGGTGCTGTGTAGCGTCGCGGGCGGCCCGGGCGTGTTGATGGCCGCCCGCGCCCTTCAGGGATTGGGCGCGGCCCTGATGCTGCCGGCCTCCATCGCGCTGATCACGTCCAGTTACCCGGATCCTGCCGCGCGCAGCCGTGCCCTTGGGGTGTGGGCAGCCGTGGCGGGCGTGGCGTTTGCTGGAGGCCCGCTGGTGGGCGGACTGCTGACCAGTGGCCTGGGGTGGCGCAGCATCTTCTTGCTGAACATCCCTGCTGGCATGCTGGCGCTGTGGGCCACCTGGCAGCACGTCCAGGAAACGCCCCGCGTGGGGCGGGCGTCGTTTGACGTGCCGGGACAACTCCTGATCATGCTGGCACTGTCCAGCCTGACGTACGGCCTGATCGAGATGAGCGCCCTGGGCATGGGCCATCCGCGCGTCGTGGCCGCGCTGGTGGCGGCGGCGGTGCTGCTGGCCGCCTTCATGTGGCGGGAGCGCACCACGGCCCACCCGATGCTGCCGCCCAGCCTGTTCAGGGTGCCGAGCTTCACGCGCGGGTCCCTGGCCGGTTTCGCCTTTAACTTCGGGGAGTACGGCCTGCTGTTTGTGCTGGCCCTGGCCTTTCAGGAGGCGCATGGCTGGACGGCCCTGCAGGCCGGGCTGGCATTTCTGCCGATGACGGTGGTGTCCGCAGGCATGACCCTGCCGGGCGGCCTGCTCGCAGCCCGGTTCGGTTCACACTGGCCACTGCGGCTCGGACTGGTACTGATGGGCCTGGGCATCCTGACCATGAGCGTGTCGGCCCAGGCCCTGAGTCCCCCGTTCTGGCTGGGCATGGTGACCTTCGGCCTGGGCAGCGGGATGGCAGTGTCGCCCATGACGGCCCTGGCCCTGAGCGAAGTGCCGGTTCACCTCGCGGGCGTCGGCGCGGCCGCCTTGAATGCGGCCCGCCAGGTGGGCAGCGTCGTGGGCGTCGCAACGCTGGGTTCGGTCCTGGCGGCGGGGGGCACGGCCCATCCGGGCCTGGCCCTGGTGATCGCCGCAGCGGTGTGTCTGGTGGGCGCATTGAGCGTCTGGCAGGTGTCCCCATCGGCGGCGCAGCCTTGAAAGAGGGTGAGCACAGGTCTCCATCCCACGAAATCCAAAAGGCCCTTGACCTCGGTGAGGCCAGGAAGCCGGTGATCGGTGCTGACCTGTGCGCCGGAATGTTCAAGGACACGCGAAACCAGGGGGACCGCGCGTCTCCGGAAGAGGACGAAGACGCGCAGTCTGGCAGAACTTCCCGAACAGGACGCTGATATTCGAGTCTCATACGGACTCCGATTGAATCGTTTGCAAAAACGGTGAAATCCGAGCGGGACTCCCAGAGCTGCGCCAGCAGAGGAAGAGCGTCCTCCTGGGGAGAAGTAGCCCCATACGGGTGCTGTCTCACGACGACAGTCTGTTCATGACGAGAGCGAGAAGGACGGGTTCCGGGCGTGGAGTGAACGAACCAGAGCTTTCCCGGTTTGTTCACGAAACAGACGGAATCCGTATCAGGTCACCCCAAGTCCTGCGCGGCAAGCCCAGCGCTGAGCGGGAAATGGCCCAATCCAGGAGGCCAAGTCCAGGAACACATCTGACGAACGTCCAGGAAGCCAGCGCCCAATCTGTGGCAGCTTGCCTGGCCCCTCCCCGCCTGGCCCTGGCCGCTGATCCTGCCTCTCTTCCTGGCTGTTCGCCCGGCATCCGATGCATGTATTTGACAGCGGCTGAATACCGCCCTATATTAAAGAAATCAAAGCGGCCTGAAGGCCGCTTTTTTTATGTCTGGCGTCGTTACCCACGCCCTGAACCTCAGACGGACGCCCTCAATCCAGCGGCGCCCATGAGGCTGAGCGGGGTCAGGTCTGGGGCTGATCGTCCATGACCAGGGGCTTGCCGTCCCTGTCCACCAGCACGGTCAGGCCGCCGCCCGTCCCGAGCCATTGATACAGGTAACACACGCCCGTTTCCCGGTCACGCAGAATGCGCGTGACTTCGGTCAGACTCTTCTCTTCGTGGACGGTTTCAAAGCGCTTGGTCTTGGCCATGTTATTAGCCTATGTCACCTGGACCCAGACGCGGCAAAACCAGCCGGGTCAAGCTGCACGCGTACGATATCGAGATCCTGGAAGGACACCGCCAGGTGGAGGAAGACCGCACCGCTGAGGAGACCCTGGCTTAGCCGCCGTCCAGCTCCAGCGGGCGAATGTGCGGCAGCGTGAACGAGAAGGTGGTGCCCTCTCCAGGCACGCTGTTCGCCCAGATGCGCCCCCCATGGCGCAGGATGATGCGGCGCACGGTTGCCAGCCCGATCCCGGTGCCCTCGAACTCGCTGTGCCGGTGCAGCCGCTGGAACGGGCCGAACAACTTGCCCGCATAGGCCGGATCGAAGCCCACGCCGTTGTCGCGCACCCACACCGTCCACGCCTCCTCTCCCGCCTGCGTCCCGATCTCGATCACGGCCTGCTCGCGCGTGCGCGTAAACTTCACCGCGTTGCTCAGCAGGTTGGTCAGCACCTGCTGCAAGGTGGCTGCGTCGCCCATCACCTGCGGCAAGCCTTCCACCTGCCAGGCGATGTCGCGGCCTGTCCCCTCATCGGCCACGTTCGCGCGGGCGTGGTCCACCAGCGCGTCCAGGTGGACCGCCCGGTGGTCCAGCGGGCGCTGGCTGCTGTGCGACAGGGCCAGCATCGCGTCGATCATGGCGTTCATCTGATCGGCGGCCCCCTCCATCACGTTCAGGGCGCGCTCCGCTTTCTCGAGTTGACCGTCCAGCAGGGCGCGGCGGCCCATCGCCACAAACCCCTTGACGTGGCGCACCGGGGTCCGCAGGTCGTGCGAGGCGCTGTACGCGAAGGCTTCGAGGTCCTCGTTGGCGGCCTTCAACTCGCGGTTGCTGCGCTGAAGCTGCGCTTCACTGGCCTGCAACCTGCGGCTGCGGTCTTCCAGGGCCTGGGCTTGCCACGCCCGTTCCAGGGCCAGCCCCAGGCTACGCCCAACGGTCTCGAACACCGCGCGGTCTTCCGGTAGCCATTCCCGGCGATGCTGGCTGCCTACCACGAACATGGCCACTGGTGCGCCGTCCCGGAAGTACGGGGCGAAGGCGGCCTTGCCATACGACTCAGTGTGGGTGAACTCCTGCTCTGCCGCGTTCCAGTGATCAAAAAACACGGGGCGGCCTGCATCCACTGCTGCACGGTAGCCAGGGGTGGTGTCGGGCAGGCCGGCGAACAGCGACGCGCGCAGTTCGGGGTCCGGCACGTCGGCCAGCAGCGCCCGCCACCACCCGTCCGCCCACTCGTAGTACCCCACAGACCACTCGGGCATGGACGCCTGGAGGAAGTCCCTGGCCCGCTGCGCCAGTTGCAGAGGCTCGGTCTCGGTGCCGATGAGTTCGGTCAGGTTCATGAACGCTTCCAGGGAGCGCTGCCGTTCCTGGGCCAGGACGCTGCGCTGCTGGGCGCTGTACAGGGCCTGATACACCGCCAAGAACAGTTGGCGCTGCTGTGCGGTCCAGACCGCCTGGCCCACCAGCCCCACCGTCAGCAGCGCGACGGCCCGTCCCCCCTCAAAAAAGGGAGCGGCACCCGCCGCCTGAAACTGCTCGGCATACGGCGTGCCCTGCTCTGCCGGGTTCCAGTGGTCAAAGAACTGCGGCGTGCGGGCGGCCACGGTCTGGGCCAGGAACGGCGTGTCCAGGGGCAGCCCAGCCCGGACCAGCGCCATGAACTCCGGGGGGACCGCGTCGCTGGCCAGGTCGGCCACCCAGCGCTCTCCCTGGCGCGTGAAGTAGACCGCCAACAGGTGGGGGATGTTGCGGCGCAGCACGTCCCCGACGTGGCGGGCCAGTGTGATCAGGTCATCGGTGGTGGCCGCCGCCTCACTCAGGGCCACGAAGGTGGACAGCACCTCGTTCTGACGCTGGGCGGCGGCCAGAGCTTCACGCATCTCGGTCAGTTCATCAGGGGGCCCGCCCGTCGCGGAGTGGCCAGAGTCGGACATCGCTGGGCACTATAAAGCCCTGTCAGGCGGAAGTTCGCGTGCCTCGTCACCCCCGCTTGAACAGGACCGAGAGCCACCTCGTCAGGCCCGCTGGACGGGGAGCCGCAGCCTCGCTGAAGGCCGTGGCGCCCACCGTGGGGTTGCGTCGCTCGCTGTTCACGGTGCCCTGCAGGCCAGGATGGGCATCCTGCTGGGCGAGCATGGGGTCGACCAGGAAGGTTTTGCCCGCGTAGGCGAGCTTCAGGGTGGCGTCGCGAATCTGCTGAATCTGCGTGACGGGACTCCTTATGACGTGGGCGTCTGGGTGCGAGGAGGGGGGCGCACGACCGGACCAGCCGGGTGCGGTAAGGAGCGCTGAAGCTTCAGTCGGTGGGGCTGACCTGTCCGCTGACCGCCTGGCCGGCAATCTGCGCGTCCACATCCGCAATTTTGCAGGCGTACAGGACGCGCACTTCCTCCACGGAGGCCCCCAGCGTGGTCTGCCCGTAGCGAAAGCAGGGCACCCGTTCGCGAATCTCGTCGAGCCTGAACCCGGTGCCGAGGAACATCTGAATGAGCTTGACCCGTCCGACGTCCTCCACCTGAAACGCCCGGCACGGGTTGTCCCCCCGGGTGGGGGTCAGCAGGCCGAGGCCGTCGTCGTGGCGAATGGCACGGGCACTGACGCCGGTTGCGCTGGCGAGTTGTCCGATCCGCTCTCCACGCAATCAGGGTCAAGGGGTCGGGTCAGGAATGGAGCAACGATCAAGGCGGCCTGGCTCCTCAGCAGGGGTGGAGAATGGAAGGCATGACCATTCCCGGCCTGACCCTGCCCCCGCTTCCAGACGCGACGCCAGTGGATCTCCCCGGCCCGGCCGGCGAGCTGGGCGGATACTTCTGGCGGCACCCGGGTGAAGCTCCTGCGGCGCTGCTGCTGCACGGCTGGGGACAGGATGCGGGCGCGATGGTTCATCCGGCCCGGCAGTTGCACGCCGCCGGCTGGCACGCCCTGAGCCTGTCCCAACGCGGTTGGCGAGGCTCGGCGGGCTGCGACGACTACGGCCTCAGCGGGCCGGCCGATCTGGGCGCGGCGCTGGCGTGGCTGACCGGACAGCCTGGGGTCAGCGGACCGCTGGTGCTGCTGGGCTTCAGCATGGGTGGGCTGAGCGCGCTGCTGAGCGTCTCCGTCCCCGGGGGACAGGTCTCCCGCGCCACGCACGTGGTGGCGGTGAGTGCCCCCACCGACCTGCGTGCGGTCTATGACACGTCCAGTCTCCGCTTCCTGAGGCGCTGCTACAACGCGATTCTGGCTCCGGAACAGTGGCGCGAAGGCTCGCCGGTGACCCACGCCGCCGGGCTGAACGTGCCGACCCTGGTGGTGATAGGCGCGCACGACCGCATTTGTGCGCCGGAGATCAGCCGGCTGTACGCCGAAGCCGCTGGAGTCCAGCCGCTGGAGTACGCCGACATGGCCCACGAACCGGACGAGGCCCAGTGGGCCGTTATTGTTCGCGAGCTGGTGACCTGGGCTGAATTAACAAAGTGATTTCCCCAAAAGAACAAGGTTCTCGCACTTTTCCCAACTGCGTGCCGTCTGGATTCGCCGGCAGAATCCGAACGTTACCGCGTTGGAACGCGAATGCGCCTCTGGAGGGCGGACCCCCTCGCCTGTTGCGGGTTTCCCCAACCAGAGTCCAGACCTCCAGAAATACATATAATACTCATGAGTTGCAATGTGTGTATATCGATAAAAAGCACGTCTGGAACGTGCTTCTCTTGTTGGTGTGAACAAAGCAATCGAAGCTGTCCCAGACGCCCTGCAACTGTACCGTGATATCGAGCGGGAATTTACCCCCACCGCCTGGCGAACCTGGGATGCTGCTCTAGGATCGTTCCTTGATCCAGAACGGGCCACGCTCCTGAAGAACATGACGGGCATTTCCAAAAGCACCGCAAGCCGTCACCTCAATGCTGGGGGGCCACTGCAACCATGCCAGCGCCACAGATGGCGCTGGCAAGTCGAGCAACTACGCAAATACGCCCACCAGATCAGGCGTTCGCACCCCTGGATGGTGATTCGCGTTGATCTGACCAGCGTGGAGAAAACAGGCCAGAAATTGCCGTATGTCCGCACTGACAACAAAGTGCATGGCCTGCATCTGGTGGTGATGCACGTGAGCATCGGAAAGCTGAGCTTTCCGATGGGATGCGAGATTTACGATCCCGCCCACCCTGAAGTCACCCCCATCACGCTCGCCTTGCGCCTGATCAAGCGGCTTCATCCCTACCAGTGGGGTGGGTGGGATCAAGCAATTCGTGGTGATGGATTCGGGATTTTACAGCGCTGATACGTTTGATCTCTTGCGCCACTGGGGCTTTGAGCATGTGAGTTTGGGTGGCAAGAGCAATCTGCGGCTTCGCGACGGACGGCGGCTCAAAGACGTGCAGCGCGGTGAATGTGTCGAACTTGACACCCTTCCAGGGGTCAAGCTCTACGCCTCCTGGGTGACGTTGCCACGGGCAGGTCAGTTCAAACGCTTTTACGTGCTGGACACGCTGCCCGGTGGTGGACGCACCTTGACCCGGCGGCACAAACGGCGCTGGTTGATCGAGTCATTCTTCAAATCAGCAAAGTACGACTTCGGGCTGAATGAAATCCGTCTCCGAACGGAGACGGGGACACCTCAGTACCCGACACTTTTTAGAGGGACTTGAAATTCATCGTCCAGTACGCGAGAACAGAGCGCGTCTTGTCCATCTCTGAAATCGCTGAGTCTGTGCCTCTTCTCTCATTTTCCTGAATACCGCAAAAATCAGGTGGAGCTGCTCGCCATGCTCGTCCTGGCGCTGGTTCAAGCCAAAGACGTTCGCCACGCTGCACTGGCCGAGCGTTGCTCTGGCAACGCTCAAACGGCCTCAGTCATCCGCAAGATCGAGCGATTCTTTGACAAGCATCCGCTCTGTCCGCTGGACGTCGCCCGCCTGGTTCTGGCGTTGTTGCCGGATGCCAAGCCCCGCGAATTCAGCCTGGACCGCACA
>NZ_MSTI01000004.1 GCF_001949125.1 Deinococcus marmoris | reverse complement strand
CACGCACCGAGATGGGCGCGTGACCCATGAGGTGCGGTTTGCCGTGAGCAGCACGCTGCTCACAGCAAGGGAAGCCGAGGACATCTGGCGACAACACTGGAGTATCGAGAATCGGAGCCACCATCGGCGTGACACGATCTTCCATGAAGATCATCACCGACTGCGGCAAGGCGCACAAGGATTGGCTGTCCTGCACGGCATACTATTGACCCTTTTGCACGCGCGAACACGACACCTCACCGATCTGGTCAGACGCCTACGGCATGATCCTCTGGCCGCGCTGAACGTCTTGGGAATTGGATCTGGTTGAGATAAAAGCCTGGTACATGGCCGGAGCATTTGACGCCGTATTGCTATTGCGGACGCTGGCGCATTTACCCGATGCCGAGGCAGCGTTGCGCGAGGCGTGGCGGGTGCTACGGCTGGGCGGGCAACTGGTGCTGGCGACCCACGGTGTGGATCATCTGTGGGCAACACGGCAGGCGCTGGGCCGCCCAGCCGATGACGGTGGGGCAGAGCAAACTTTGCGGGCCGCCCTCGCGGAAGTTGGACATCCTGCCCTGCGGCTGGACGTGCGTTTCCCCATTAAGGTCACGGCGGCGGATGCGCGGGAACTGGTGGGAACTTATGGCCTGAGCATTGGCGTCAGCGAACAGCGCTTTCCTGTGCGGGACATCGCCCATCTGGCCGTCTACGTCGCATACAAAACGGGTTGAGGGCCAGCCCGAAGACCAGCCCTCAACCTTCCAGAGCTTACTTGTCGAACTTGGCGTATCCGGCGGCGCTGCGGCGTTGTGCCCCGCGCGCGTAATCCATCTGCATTTCCACCGTTTCGTGCTTGCCCTCTGTGAAGGTGGAGTCGTGAATCCAGTAGTTCAACCGGTCCTCGCCCAGTTGCACCCACAGCTTGTGTTCGTCGTCGGTGTCGCGCCAGAAGGCGACATGTTCAAAGCCGTTGCCCTGCGCCCACTTCCTGATATCGCCCAGCACGCGGGCCGCCTTGGGGTGGGTCATCTGGAATTCCTGACCGTCGGCTTCGTTGAGAAATTTAATGTCGGCCATAGTGGAACCAGCGTACCTGAAACGGAGGAGCGGCAGGGCTGAGTTGGATCAACATGTCTTGAAAGTTGGACTTGTCGCTGGGGAAAAGTCGGGCGCTATGCTCAGCCCTGATGTCTGCTCCTTCTGATCTGCTGAAAGTCACCACCCTGAACGCCAACGGCATTCGCAGCGCCCTGCGAAAAGGACTGGCCGACTGGGCGGCGCACGAGGCCCCCGATGTGCTGCTGCTTCAGGAAGTCCGTGCCCCACCCATGCCCGATGCCCTGGCCCATCTGGGCTACGAAAGTGCGTGGTTTCCAGCGCAGAAGGCGGGGTACAGCGGCGTGGCGATCCTGGCAAAGCAACCCCTGGAAGATGTGCGTGTGGGTATGAACCACGACGAGATGGACAGCGAGGGCCGTGTCCTGAGTGCCCACATTGGCGGCGTGCGTTACGTCAGCGTGTACCTGCCCAGCGGCAGCAGCGGCGAGGCCCGGCAGGGCTTCAAGGACCGCGTGCTGGGCGACTTTCAGGACTTCGCAAGCGGGCTGATGGCAGAGGGCGAACCCGTGATCATCGGCGGCGACTACAACGTTGCCCACCGCGAGATCGACATTAAAAACTGGCGCAGCAACCAGAAAAACAGCGGCTTTTTGCCTCACGAGCGCGAGTGGATGACCGCCCATCTGGCCTCGGGCCTGACCGACACCCACCGCGCCACGCTGGGCGATGAGGCCGAATATACGTGGTGGAGCAACCGCGCCGGGGCCTACGCCAACAACGTCGGCTGGCGCATTGATTACCTGCTGTCGGCGGGCGTAAATCTGGGCAATGTGCAGGTGGACCGCGAGGCGAAACTGAGTGACCATGCGCCTCTGAGCGGGCAGACCGTCGTTTAGCGGTTCAGGCCAACCTCACCACACAGAACCTTATTTCGCCGCCTGCACCATCTTCCCCACACCTCGCCGCTCTGCCGCGTACACCGCCAGCCCGGCCAGGATGCCCCAGAACGCCGCCCCGATGCCCAGTGGGGTAATCCCGCTCAGCGTGACCAGAATGATGATCGGGGCGGCCAGACTGCCGGATTGCCCCTGGAACGCGCCCTGCAAACTGCTGCCCATCGCACCCAGCAGGGCGATTCCGGCCAGGGCCGCCAGCGCCTCGGCGGGCAGGATACCCATCAGATGCACGAAGGTTCCGGCGAATAAGCCAAAGCAGATGTTGATGCCCCCGGCCCAGATGGCGGCGGTGTAGCGCTTCTGCGCGTCCGGGTGCGCCTCCGGCCCGCTGACGATGTTGGCCAGCAGTGCGCCCAGCGTCAGGTTGTGGCAGCCCGCGAAGGCTGCGCCCAGGCTGGCGACGCCGCAGGTCCGCAGCACCGGCCCCGGCGCGGGTTCGTAGCCGTTGGTCTTCAGCACGCCGAAACCCGGCACGAATTGCCCGGTAAAGGCCAGCAGCGTCAGCGGCAGCGCCAGATTGACCGTGGCGTGCAGGCTGAACACCGGCAGCACGAACTGCGGCTGAGTCAGCGCGAAGCTGATCGGCGCGGGGTGCCACAGCCCCAGGCCCGCGCTGGCCCCCACGCCCACCACCAGCACGGCGGCCACGGCCCAGCGCGGCGAAACCTGCCGGATCACGAAGTACGCCACGATCATGGCCCCCACCAGCGCGGGCTGCACGCCGAATGCCTGCGCCGCCTTGAAGCCGAAGGGCAGCAGAATCGCGGCGTTCAGCGCGGCGGCCAGATGCGGCGGGATGGCCCCCAGCGCCCGCGTCAGCGGCTTGAAGGTGCCCAGAATAAAGACCAGCACGGCAGAAGTCACGAACGCCCCCACTGCCTCCGCGAAGGGAATGCCCGGCAGTGCCGTGACCAGAAACGCGATGCCAGGGGTGGACCAGGTACTCAGAATTGGCATGCGCGTCCGTAGGCTCAGGAAGATGCCCGCCAGTCCGGTGAAAATGGCGTGCGCCCACAGCCACGACATGGCGGTGGCGTCGCTGAGGTGCGCGGCCTGCGCCACGCTGTAGACCAGCACGTTTGGCCCCGCCCAGCCGATGATCACGGCGATCAGTCCGGCCAGCACGGCGCTGGACTGTGTATCCCGCCAGAAGTTGCGGGGAGCGGGGGTCAGGGCAGGCGCGATCACGCTGTCAATTTTGCTCCGCGATTGGACTGTTGCCTAGTGGCAATGGCCTGCCCATTGGACTGCTTGTCTGGACTAATGCTGTAAGTGGACTGCTATGCTGGGTGGATGGACGCTCTCCGCTGGTCTGCGCTGCTCTCCGGCTGGAGGGCGGGCGACGGGCCGCTGTATGACCTGCTGGCCGAGGCCGTGCGCGCAGTTATTCGCAGCGGTCAGCTTCTGCCCGCCGAACCCTTGCCAGCAGAGCGGGCACTGGCGGGGTTGCTGGGCATCAGCCGCAGCACGGTGGTGGCCGCCTATGACGCGTTGGAGGGCGGCGGCTGGATCACCCGCAAACGCGGCAGTGGCACGCGGGTGGCGGCTGGCGCGCCGCGTGGAGCGAACCTGCTGGCCCTGCGGACACCGTCCGTCTTGGCCCAGGGCGGAGAGGAATTCGATTTCACCATCGCTGTTCCACTGCTGCATGACACCCAGCGGCAGGAGATGCGCGAGGCCGCCCTGGACGCCTTTGAAGAGTCGCTGTATTACCCACTGGGCCTGCCCGATCTCCGTGCCCTGCTGGCCGAGATCTACACGCAGGGGGGCCTGCCCACCACGCCGGAAATGGTCCTGATCACCAGCGGCGCGCAGGGGGCCATCTCGCTGCTGGCAAATGTCTTTCTGCGCCCCCGTGACCGGATGCTGCTGGAAACCCCCACCTATTTCGGAGCCATCGACGCCTTCCGCGCGGCGGGGGCCGAAACGGTGGGCGTGCCTGTTACGGCGCAGGGCGTGGAGGCTGTGGCTTTCGCGGGGGCCGTAAAGCAGCATTCGCCACGTCTGGCCTTCCTGACCCCCACGTTCCAGAACCCCACAGGGACGGTCATGCCCATCCGCGCCAGGGAAAAGATCGCCGCCGCCGTGGCCGACGCGAATCTGCCCACCATCGAGGACGACACCCTGATCGATCTTGGTTTCGAGACGGCAGCGCCGCCGCGTATCTCCACCTTCGCCCCCGACGCGCCGATCTTCAATGTCGGCTCGCTGAGCAAGCTGTACTGGGCGGGGCTGCGGGTGGGCTGGGTGCGCGTGCCAGCGGCGCACGCGGGGCCGGTGGGGCAGGCCCGGACCCTCTCCGATTTCGGCAGCAGTCTGCCAGGGCAGCACATCGCCCTGAACCTGCTTCAGGACCTGCCCCGGCTGCGGCAACAGCGGCGCGAGGCCGTGACGCCCGCCCGCGATCTGCTGGCCGAACTGCTGCGCCTGCATCTGCCCGAATGGCGTTTTACCGTGCCGGGCGGCGGGCAGTTCCTGTGGGTGAAGTTGCCCACCCGCCAGACCAGCGCCTTCACCCTCTGCGCGGCGCGGTACGGCGTGCGGCTGTTCCCCGGCGCGTCAATGGGAGTCGATACCCTGCCCGATAGTTTTCTGCGCCTGCCCTTCACGCTGGACCCGGCCCGGTTGCCCGAAGCCGTGCTGCGCCTGAAAGCCGCCTGGGACGAATTTCAATCACGCCAGGGACGGGAGCGGCTGGCCTGAACGGCTAGAGCTTCTGCTCTCCGGCGGGTTGCTCGAAGACCTGCACGTCGCCCTCTGGGGTGACCACCAGTTCCTCGTGGGCCAGCGTGGCGTCGAAGGTCCGGGTCTCGATGACCTGCCGCTTGCCGATGCTGATCTGCTCGCGGACCACCACGCGCTTCTCGATCCGCGCCTCTTCGCGGTAGACCAGCAGTTCGCGTCGTTCGCCGGGGGCCAGTGGCGTGCCGTCCAGGGTGATGATGTGGCCGCCGTCCGCCGCGCCGGTGCCCAGGTGTTCGATGATCAGCACCTCGGTGACCAGTTCCACGGGCATCTGCACGGTCTCGCGCCGGACCTCGCGGGTGAAGGCGACGCTGCCCGCCACTTCCCGTTCCTTCTCGACGATCAGGCGTTCCTCGCGCAGTTCGATCATGCCCTGAAGCTGGACGCCTTGAAGCTGCGTGGTCTGGGTTTCCAGCTCAGTCCCAGTCAGCGGCCCATCGAATCTGTCCTTGCGTTGGTCTGTCATTTCAGCTCCTGCCTGTCTGGGAAAATCTATTGGGAGAACCTACCTGAGAGAAGAAGGCAGGGCGACCTCCCTTGAGAAGTCGCCCTGCCCCGCAGCCCTGAGATCAGACCTTGCGGTTCGTGTCGTCCATCATCGGCTTGCCGTCGCTGTCCAGGCGCACGTCGCCGCTCTTGGTCACTTCCAGCACCTCGCGGCCCACGGTCTCGGTCACGGTCTGCGAGTCGGTGACTTCGCGCTTGCCCACCGTGACTTCCTCGGTCACGAACGCCTGCTTGCTCACGTTGGCGCGCTCGGCTTCCAGATCGATGCGCATGGTCTTGGAATCGGCACCCAGCACTGCGCCTTCCACGGCCTGCGCGTCGGTGACGGCGTGACGCTCGATGACCACTTCTTCACGCGCCAGATCCACGTTCACGTTTTCCTGGTGGGTTTCGACGCGCTTGCCGACTTCCACGCTGCCCGCCACGAAGCGGTCCTTGTTGACGACCAGACGCTCTTCCAGGAGGCGCAGCTTGTCGGGGGTCTGGTACATGGCGTCGTCTTCGCGGTAGCCGGCCTTGGCGGCGTACTGGCTCTCATCGACCTGCATGTCGGTATTGGCGGCGCGCAGCACACGCTCGTCGGACATCTGGGCGTCGTCGCTGTACTCCTCACCCGTGCGGTACTCGCGCATGTCGCCGACCTGCTCTTTGGTCAGGTTGGTGAAGTGGACTTCATCGCCCTCGAAGGTGGACATGCCCACGGGCACCACGACTTCCTTGCTGGAGAACCAGCCGCCCACATCGACCAGCAGGAAACGGATCTTGCCGGTTTCGGGTTCGGCGAGTGCGCCACGGATGGTGCCGATCTTGTCGCCGTTCATCCCGTAGGCGGTCTGCCCGGTGGGATCGTAGTAGTCGTTGCCGAGAACGTCGGAGTGCTGGGCAGTGATATCGGACAGGGGCATTAAACGGGCCATGTGAATCTCCTTTGTGGGGGGTGCCGCCTGATGGCGGCTGGACTTTCAGTGAACGGTCAGGCGACGGGGCACAGCGCTGCCATTTCTGGCTGTCATTGCTGACGGTGCTGCTCTGTGACCTGTCTTCCGTTCGTGGTGCCCATGCTGCCGCAGTGACCCGGAAGAAGAATGGTAGCCAGCTAAAGGCCGCCCTGGACAACCCTTTACCCAATCCTGAGAGGTTTCGCATGGCCGTAACACCCGCTTCAGAGGCGTCTAAGTGGTTTTGTGGCCCGACAACACGGAGAAAGGGCGGCAGGACACCCTCGTCCACCGCCCTCGCTGCTTTTACCCGCTCTCACACGGGCTTAAGTTGCCCTCCAGAGATCAAATTCAAATGAGTTCCCGCCTCACGCGCCGTACTTGTTCAGCTTCAGCGCGTTGGCCATCAGGATCGGCATCAGGTCCGGGCCGCGCCGCAGCCCCAGGCTGCCCTTCTGGGCCTCTTCCTCGGTGTAGCGGGCCGTCAGGTCCTTGCGCCCGTGATCGCTGCGGACCAGCACCGGGACCGGGTGCCACGAGTGGCTGGAGAGCTTGCTGGGCGTGCTGTGATCGCCGACGATGCACAGCACGTCCGGCTTCAGCGCCAGAATGTCGGGCAGCAGGGCGTCGAACAGTTCGATCTTCTTGACCTTGGCCTTAAAATCGCCGTCCTCGCCCGTGCTGTCGGTCTTCTTGACGTGGAAGAAGAAGAAATCGTGTTTGTCCCAGTTGTCGCGCAGCACCTGCACCTTGCCGTCCAGCGCGTCTTCCTCGCCGGGCACGTCCAGCACCTGCATGCCCACCAGACTGGCCAGCCCCTTGTACATGGGGTAGGAGGCGATGCAGGCGGCGTCCAGTTGATACACGTCCGCGAAGCTGGGGAAGTGCGGCACGTCGCTGTAGCCCCGGAACAGCACGCCGTTGACCTGTGCGTCGTCCTTCAGCGCCGCCTCGGCCCGCTCCACGAAGGCGTTGACCAGCCCGGCGGTTTTCCCGCTGGCGTCGTCGTGCGCCTCGGCCCTCAGCGGCTGCACCCCGGTGTCCTGGGGGTCCACGTCGCTGATGTTCGCGCCCAGCACCTCACCGTTCTGCGCGCGGAAGACCACCACGAAACGGTGTTCGGATTCGGTGTAGATCTCGACGGGCACGCCATCGATCTCGGGGATAGCGGCCTTGAGCTGCGCCACCACTTCCGCATTCTTCTCGTTGCTGGGGCGGCCCGCGCGGCGGTCTTCCACGATGCGGCCTGCGCCCAGCGTGGCGAAGTTGCCGCGCACTGCCACATCGCCCTTGTTCAGCTTGACGCCGATGCCCACGGCACTCAGCGCCCCGCGCCCCACCACGTAGTCCAGCGGATCGTAGCCGAACAGGCTCAGGTGGCCGGGGCCGCTGCCGGGGGTGATGCCTGCGCCCACCAGTTCCACCTGTCCCAGTTGCGACTGGGCGGCCAGCGCGTCCAGATTGGGCGTCTTGGCCGTGGCCAGCTCGGTCTCGCCGTTCAGTTCCAGCGGCAGGCCCCCCACACCGTCCAGCACCACCATCACGATCTTGCTCTCGGTCTTCTTGGACAGCCCACGGATCGTCTGCAACAGGTCACTCATGGCAAACAGTGTACGCCGGACACTAACTCGGTGGGAGTGGGAGGTTAGGGGAGGCGGGGTTGGGGCGGGTTTGTCGGTGTGTCGCCTTTGCCGAAGTGAAGAGAAGGCTGAATGGAGCGTCTCTATCGTCCGGGAAAAGGGTGAGCTGCGCCCGCCACCCCGCAAGGCTGGGTGATGTATGTAAGGCTCTCATCTTATCTTTCATGTCAGTTTCTGGGAGAAATCATTTTCTTCGGATAGCGCTGGGACGTCGTTTGCGTTTCCCCCCTCCCAGCCTCCCCCGCAAGGAGCGAAAAGCCAAGCCTTCTTGCCTCGTTCAGTGCCTATTCTCGTCAACCAAGCAGCAACCGAAGGCCGTCCGGCGCGAAGCGGACGGGCCGCATTCGGCGTGATGAAGCAGGGCATCAGACCCGGACGCTGCCGCCCTCTTCCGCCACCCACATCTGAGAACTCGTGCCTGGCGCAGCGCTGCCTCCCTGCCCTTTTGCTGCCCGAACGCAACCTCAACTGACATCTTGCAGTTTAGAGAATGAGGGCAGGGGATGCGTGCTGGAAGGCATCAAGCGCGTCTAGCTCCAATTGAAGCGCACGACGATGCACGTCGGGGACGAACGAGAACCTCACGGTTCTCGCCAGATCGCCCCAGTCCGGCCATATGCCCGGCAGGCGAAGAGGGAGGTCAAGGTCCTGGAGATGACAGAGCAAGAAAGCCAAGCCGGAGAGGCACCACCAGCGCAGGACACCCTGCTTGCTGTGCTGCGCAAAGCGTTCAAGTCCGAAGCGGCCCTTGACCGTTTTGAAAAAGGCTTCGATTCGCCAGCGGCGTTTCCCTACTCGTGCGAGATACTTGCCGCCCAGGTCAAGATTCGACATGACAAAGCGTTGCTCTGGCTCCTTGTTGCGGTAGAGCCAGACCCAGGAAACGCACATGGCCTGATCAAGCCCTGTGGGCTTGACCAGGCTCCCCCGGACCATCAGGTCACGCATCTGGCGGCCATCCTCCAGCTTGCGGTTGCAACGTACGCCCACCACGATGTCCAACCCCCGGCTCAGCACACCCTGGATGAACTCGGTACTCTCGAACCCTCCATCGGCATGGAGACGGGAACGCCGCTTCCCCAGGAGG
>NZ_MSTI01000073.1 GCF_001949125.1 Deinococcus marmoris | reverse complement strand
CGGGGCACCTATGGTGCCCCCCGCGTCCAGGCAGTCCTGGCAGACGAGGGGTTGCAGGTCAGTCGGGCGCGGATCACCCGGCTGATGAAGGCGGCAGGTCTCAGGGTGCGCTGCAAACGGAAATTCCGCTCGACGACAAATTCCAAGCACCGCCATCCAGTGGCCGAAAATCTCCTCAACCGTGAGTTCACTGCGGACCGGCCCAACCAGAAGTGGGTGACAGACATTACCTATTTGCCGACCCAGGAGGGCTGGATGTACCTGGCGGTGGTCATGGACCTTTTCTCCAGGAAGATTGTCGGTTGGGCGATGCGCAAGACGCTCCACACCGAGCTGGTCGTGGCCGCACTTACGATGGCCCAGCGACTCCGACGCCCAGGACAGGGGATCCTCCACCACTCCGACCAGGGGGTTCAATACGCCAGCAGCGAGTATCGACAGGCTCTGGAGCGCCTGGAGGCGCTCCAGAGCCTGAGCAGAACGGGAGAATGCTGGGACAACGCCGCGATGGAGAGCTTCTTCGCCACCCTCAAGGTGGAACTGGATCTCCACAAGGCACAGGGGAACCGCACTGACACGCGCAATTTGGTCTTCGAGTGGACCCGGGTGTTCTACAACCGCGAGCGGCGCCATTCCAACCGGGGGTATCGCTCACCCACTCGATTTGAAGAACACCGGGCCAGACCGAACTGATCCTCCACTAACCCCTTGCAATATCAGGGCATGGGGCGGGGCAATCTGGCCCGGTCTATCCACGATGTCGGCTGGGGTCAGTTCTTTTCTTTCCTGTCGCAGAAGGCAGTATGGGCCGCTCGAAAGGTTGTCGCCGTAGACCCCCGCTATACCTCGCAAGCCTGCAACCAATGTGGGCATACGTGCAAGGCAAATCGGGTCAGTCAATCGCGGTTTTGGTGTGTCGCCTGCGGTCATCAGGAGAATGCAGACCTGAATGCAGCGCGGAACATCCTGGGGCGGGCCGTCCCATCAGGCTTAGGCGTAGCGGTAGTCAACGCAAGCGTTGTCTGAGAAGCCAACGGATTCATCCGTTGGTAGGTCACTGTGCACCACACTCAGTACGTGTTCTCGGTCCAGCCGTCCACATATCGGCTCAGGTCATCGGCCCGCACCGCGACGTAGCGCCGGGTGGTGTCCGCGCTGGCGTGTCCCAGGAACAGGCCGACCCGCGTGAAATCGCCCGTGGCCTCATACAGCCGGGTGGCGCAGGCTTTCCGCAGTCCGTGAAAGCCGCGCCAGATCAGCCCGCTGTTCGCCATGACCCCCTTCATGCGGTACGTCACGTCGTTGTAGGACCACCCGAAGTACCGCCCGTCCGGCGCGCTGAGCATGGAGAGTTCGGTGATGAGCTGCTGACTGAGCGGCACCTGGCGCATCTTGCTGCCCTTGCCGGTCAGCCGCAGGAAGCGTCCGCCGCCCTCGATCTGGTCCGGGGTCAGTGCCAGTGCCTCGGCCACCCGCAGTCCGGCGTGCAGGCACAGCAGGGTCAGCACCCACAGCCGTCGGTCCTCGGGGTCCAGCGATTCGGCGAGGGTCCGCAGGGCGGCCAGTTCCGGGTCACCGTACGGCGGGCGGCTCACGATGCTGGGCGTGGCGTCGGCCCGCACGCGCACGCCCCCGAAGGGGTCACGGGCCTCACCCAGTCCGGCCCAGCGCAGGGCCGACATCACGGCGCGGGCCGCGACGATCCGCACCTGCAACGTGGCCGGGCGGTACGGCTGGCCGGGGCGGTGGCTTCGCAGCCAGCCCAGATAGCGCTGACCGTCGCGGCGGGCCGGGCGCAGCAGGTCCACGCCGCCTTCACCGGACAGCGCCCACTGAAGAAAGGTCCACGCGCCCTGCTGGTAACTGCGCCGGGTGTGGGGGCTGCCCACCGAATCGCCCAGGGCTGCGTCGAAAAAGTTTTCCCAGACCGGGCGGGCGGCTGCGGCGTTCTCGCGCAGTTGTCCGAGCAGGCGCAGGGCGTCGCGGCGCAGGGCGTCGTCGGGTTTGTCGCGCCAGGACTGTGGGCCGCTGGACCGGACGAGGGTTGTTCTTGCGGCTCCTGGAGAGGGGTTCGCGGCTTCGAGAAGGGTGTTCATATCTTCAAGATAATACCAATTATCTTGAAGATTGGCGGGGGAGAGGGGCACCCCGCTTTTGGGTTGCTGGAGGCTGGGAAACTGCCCCACCTTAACGCGCCTGAAAGTGAAATGGTGTGGCGTTTTTGCCGAATCGCAGTCGCTTCCTAAACCCCTGTACTTCGAATGCCGGGTGCTTTGATCTCCTCAACTCTGGCCCGCTTTTCGCGGGCCACATGAAGTTCATGATTGATCTGAGTGCAGGCTTTAAAACCGGGTGTGATCGTTTCCCTGGCATCGGCATGCGGGGCCGGGCCACGGTTCCGAGAGAGGCCTTTAGTGCCCTCGATCCCCGCCCCAGCGTGCGGGCGGTGTCGTGGAGCGCTCTCCAGGCCGCCTGTCTATGCTTGAGCGGTGAGGCGAAGGCGCGGCGTGACGGCCCCACGGTGACCGTCAGGCTCAGTGGCGGGTCACTGGCATCAAGCACCTGCGCCGAAGCGGGGTCCGTCTGGAACGGCTCTGGCACTGCGGTGCGCCCGTATGTACTGCTGATCGCCGAGGCCGCGCTGCTGGGCACACACCATGAACTGCGAACGCGCTGGGCGGCGCTGCTTACAGCTCTGGAGGATGGCGGCGCAAGCTGGCCGGTGCCCGAGGCCGCCCTGGCTCGGCTGAGCAACCGCGACGTCATCAAGAATGCCATGTACGCCGTGGTGGACACGCTGTATTTTTTGCTCAAGACGCAGGGCTTGCCCCGCGCCGACAGCGGCAGATTGCCCACAGACAGTGCCGAGTACCCGCACACGCCGCTGCTCTATGGACAGGCCGCGCAGACTGTGGGAGCCGCCGATCTGGGGGACGAGGCCCGGCTGATGCGCCGCGCGGCATATGGGGTGCGGGCGTTGCTGATCGGCCCCACCGGCTGCGGCAAGACCGAGTTGGGCAAGCGGGTGGCGTTGGCGCTGGGCGCGCGGCTGTGTAAGGTCTCCGGGCGGCCCGGTCTGGAAGACCGTGACATGATCGGGGGGGTGGCCCCCACGCCCAGTGGGCCGCGCTGGCTTGATGGCCCGCTGGCCCGCGCCCTGAGAAGCGCGCAGAACGGAGAGCGCACGGTCCTGTTGATCGACGAGCTGATGCGCCTCGATCCGTACCACCGCAACCTGCTGGTGGGGGCCCTCGACGAGCTGAGCGCCGCCGAAGTGAGGGCTGTGCTGGGCCGCGATGTGCCAGACGGGCGCTACTACACCCTGGACCTCCCCGGTGCAAATGCGGGAACGGGCGGGGGCAACGAGGTGCTGTGTGCCCCGGTCTCACTGCTGAGCGTGGTCTGTACCACCAACATGGGCGGGCGCTACGTGCAGGCTGGACACCTCGATCCGGCGCTGCTGCGGCGTTTTGAACTCACACTGTTTGTCTCGCCCTTAACGGGGGCCCAGATCATGCCCGCCTACGAGCGGGTAGCCGGGCCGCAGGCTGCGTGGGTGGCCTACGCGTTGGAAGTCACCAGCCGGGGCATGACCGCCGAACAGGGTCAGAGTCTGGCTGAGCCGATCAACACCGGGGTCACGTTGAATTACCTCGCGGAAGTTGCGGCGCTGATAGCCGCCGGGATGAATGTCACCGGGGCGCTCCGTGCGGCGCTAGACGTGACGGTGGTTCCCTTCTGCTGCGAGATTGGCGAGGATGGCCTGCCCGATACGGCGGCAAGGCAGAGCCTGAGCGTGACTTTAGAACGGCTGCTACGGGATCAGGCGTTGCGAGCTGCCTAGAGTGAACTGGTGTTAATAGACATGAATTGACTTCATGCTTGTGTTTTTTCTGCCTTCTTCCCAGCCTTTCCCATCGACTTTTTGCCTTGTTTCCTTCTCCATGCTTTTGCATGTGCTAGTGCCAGGGAAAGGAGCAGCATGGGCGCATCCGCCTTCAGCACTGAAGATCGCCCGCGTGCTCAAGACGCAGCTGCCCTGCGACATCCCCACCCACAGCTTTCACGCCTTTGGCCGTCAGATCCTCACCGCCTTCCGGGGGGAACTCACCGTCAACGCCTTCAAACGCCACAACCTGGTCCAGACGCACCTCAACCGCCTGCGCCCCAACCGGGCGGGTCCAGCGCTGCGGACGACCTGCTGTTCTGGTGGGGAGGGCGAGACGCGCTCACCCGCCGTTTCACTCCGGGAGAGGTGGCAGGCATGGCCCAGTCGCAGAAGCAGACCATGCCCGCCGCCCCAGAACTTCACTTTCTGAACCCTGTCATCCTGGAGGCATCATGACTCACCCTGACGATTTCATCTCTGTGAACAGCCTGCTCGCGGACCTGCGTGACCTGATGCGGCGCGCGGAGAGCGGTACGGACCTGCGCGTCCGCAAAGCCATGCTGGACCTCACCGTGGTCCGCAGCCGCAGCGTCGGAATCGGCCTTCCGGCCATCCCCGCCTTCTTCATCCCTAAGGACCTGGCGGGCGCGGACCTGACGGACGTGCAAACTCAGCGTCTGACCTTCAGCTTCACCCGCCGCCGGGCCGCTGCCGACGCCGGACCGCTGGCCGAGCGCCTTCAGGAGGCCCTGAAGGTGATCCAGGAGAGCCTGGAAGCCATGGACGGACTGGACCTGGACTTTGAGGCTGTCGCCACCACCGAGTTCAAGTTTGAAGTGAGCCGCGAGGGCAAGCTGAACTTTATCCTGCGGGCCGGGGGCAAACACACGGGCGCGCATACGCTGAGTCTGGAAGTGGAACGGGTGACCCCCCCGGCATGAAAGGGGCCGATCACCTGTTCCCGCTGTGTGTGCCGCCCCGGCATCCCCACCTGCCTGAACTCACGCGCGCCCTGGAGTTGTTGCGGGCCGCGCAGGTTCCTGTTCCCGCATACATCCTGCCCATGGGGGTCCGCACGGAACCCAGCGACCGGGGGCTCCAGGGGTTGTTTGACCCGGACGCCCTGTGGGCCGGGGCGCGGGTCATGGACCGTGCGCGGCGTCCCGCGCTGACAGCGCTGCACGAGATCGGCCACGCCCTGGACTTCCTGGTGCTGGGGGAGGGTGTGGAGTACGCCAGCGTTCGCGGCGGACTGGAGCGGCCCTGGGCGGCCTGGAACGCGGCGGTGGGTGCCACGGCGACGGTGATGGCGCTGCGCTCACAGCGCGACGGCACCACCGACACCGCCACCTTCGCCGCGTACCTGCTGGAACTCCCGGAACTCTTTGCCCGCGCCTTTGCCCAGTGGGTGATTCATGTGGGGGGCACTCTGGGTGAGCGCGCCGCCCTCAATGACCGTGATCAGCACATCAATGGTGTGTTGACGCAGCAATGGCCTGAAGCCGAATTCGTTACACTGGTGCCACACCTGCGGGCCCTGCTTGGCCTGAAAAGGAGTTCCCCATGACTGCCCCGTCCACCCAGACCTCCATCCAGACCCGTGACCAGGTGCACCGCGCCATCCACCACCTGCTCATAGAGTCGGGCATGTCCACCAACTCAGCGCGGGTCACCGCCGACGGTTACCTGTATGACCTGGAGCGCAGCGGCAGCCTGAAGCTGCTCGGCCTCGGCACGGTCCGGCACCTGGACCCGGACCGCTACGAGGTCACGCCGGGCGAACCGCTCACCCGGCCACAGTTTGACGGGCGGCCAGGGCAACCGGACGCCACAGACGACGCGGCCTTTGAGCAGGCCAAACGCTCCTTCATGGCAAACGGCACCCCTGAAGACCTGGCCCGCAGCGCCGCGAACATCGTCGTCAACTACCGGCAGGGTAAACGGGTGGACTGAGCGGGATGATGCGCTCTGGGCCGCCCTGAACACCGGTGCGGAGACTGAGGAAACCCTGTAAGGAGTTTCCTTTTTTCATGGACGCCCGGTACTCAAGCGCTGCCGGGCCTGAGCGAAGAACGGGGGCTGTTTGGCCCCCGTTCTTCTTGCCCCCTGACGGTGTGTCGGCCGAAACCTGCCGGGGGCAAACCATCTTCACCGGTGCAGGCCCCCGGAGAGGCGGCAGTTCAAAGCAGGCGCTGGGCTCTCAGTCCACCATTTCTCCCCATAGGAGCGTGACCCCCATGAACACTTCTGAATTCCCCGTCATCGTCGTTGAAATCAGGAGCTGCATCGTGACCGACGTGACCAGCAGCGAGCACGGGTTGAGCGTGATCGTGGTGGACCATGATAGTGGCCGCGAGCCAAATGCCGTCTGGAATGGGTTGCCAGTCTTCGCCGGGCAGATGGGCGTGGACACAGTGGACCATGAGATCTGCACGGAGCTGGCCGTAGCGCTGGGCCTGGACACGGTGGTCCGGTGGGCGGCGGCTGGTGCTTGTGCGGGGAGGTACTGGAGCGCCTCCTTGCCCTCAGCGCCGGGCGACGCCCACTTCCAGTGGGCGCGACAACCGGACCCGTCCGCGCCAGGCCGTGCATGCACTCCCCATATGACAGCCAGTGACGGTGCATCCACGCTGCGCGGCTGATCGAGGCCGGGGCCACCGACAGGCAGGTGGCTGCGCAGTCGGGTCTGAATGTCCGTCAGGTCCGCACCGTTCGGCAGCAGTGTCAGCTGGGAAGGACGGGCGCGGACCCCTGTAACGCTGTGATTAGGTGTCGGGCAGGCCCTGCATGCTTGGGCGTCCATGAGCGGCCCTGGACTTGAACGCCGGGTGGTGAGCAGCGAAGACCTTTGTGCCAGGCGCTGGGCGGCGACTTTGAGGTGACCGTCAAGCTGGGCGAGGAACGCTTCTTAATCGGCTGACATTGAGTGACAGGGTGCTGCCTGGGCCGTTTTACCCCTCTTTTAGCGCTTCCGCCACGCCCCGCGCCAGTGCCGTGGCCTGGGCAAACTTGCGGGCGTCGTCTGCACTGAACCCCGCGCTCTGCGGCGTGTGGCGGTAATCGCGCAGGGAAATCTTGCGCAACTCTCCGGGCGGCGTATACGGCACGTTCGCGGCCTTGCACGCCTGGAACAGTGCCCCACGTAGCTCCCGGTCACCGGCGTAGGGCAGGACCCGCCCGGCGGCGTAGAGTTCACCTCCAGCCGCCAAGAGCAGGGGCTTCAGGGCGGTCAGGGCCACGTCGCTGAGGCGGGTCACAGCGTGGGGGCGCAGGGTGCTGCCGGTGGCGAGATCAAAGTCCTGCCAGTGCAGATTCAGCAGGTCCTTAACCCGGTAGGCGTGTTGGTCAATCAGGATCAGGGCAGCGTACAGGACGGCGTCGGACTGGGCCTGAAGGTGCAGCCTTTTCAGATCGGCTTTTGGCAGGAGCGGTGTGCTCAGACGTTCGTTGGGCGGTCTCTGGAGACCACGGAGCGGATGGATGAGCAGCAACCCTTGGTCCTGCAGCGCGGTGTACAGCTTAGAGAGCAGGGCCAGGCGCAGGCGGACGGTGTTTGAACTGGCGGGCGCTGGGCCGACATTGCGCTGGGCCGCAGCGAGCAGCCAGGCATGAAAGTCTTCTGGAGGATGTAGGAGGTTGATCTGCTCTTCCCCAGCTTGGGTAAAGATGTGTCGCAGGAGCGAGTGGACCTGGGTGTTGGAGGTGGGCCAGACCCCAGCCATGAGGGGCATCAGGGCGTCAAGGTCTGGGTGCTGTAAGGCCTGAACGATTTTGCGGGCGCGTTCGTCGGCGGGACTGGTCATGGTTGAGGATAGAGTAACTGGCGTTAGAGAACAAGTGAAGATGATGGATATCTTCTCTTCTTCTTTGTCTGGGGCACTATTTTCTGCATTTTCTCCATGCTTTGGCCTATGCGAAGGCTGGGGAAGTGAAGTGGTGGATTATAAAATCTTTGTTGTTTAACGCCAGTTGTAGTTTACCGCCAGCAACGTTTTCGCCCAGGCAACCACAACCATTGCTGTTTGGAAAGATCACACAAGCTGTTCCAGACGCATCTGCTCATCCATCGTAAACGCTCGCAAGGGGTTCTTCTGGAATCGCACCATCCTAAAAGCTTACGCCTGTAACAAGTGACCCGCCAGGTAAATTTGACGTGCCAGAGGCCGTCCGTACGGACAAACTGTGGAGTTACGGTGTAGCGCTTCGGGAACTTTCCGTACTCCACAATATGGAGTACGTTCAGGTCGTGCCTACCGCCCGTTGTAACAATCTGGACGAGCAGTCTCACCGCCCCACACAGCGCCGTGTTCGGCAACAGCGGGGATTCAGCTCACGCCAACAAACACAGGGTTTTCTCAGCCTGTACG
>NZ_MSTI01000139.1 GCF_001949125.1 Deinococcus marmoris | reverse complement strand
GACAGTGAAGTCAAAGGCCAGATACGCACCTTCTGGTGCCGATTTCGCCCATTCGGCCAGATCGGTGTCACTCCAGAAGGTGCGTTGACTCAGCGCGGCACTCACCTGACTGGGACAGAGCGGCGTCAGGGCAGCGACTTCCTGAGCCGCACAGGTGCGGCTCAACAGACCCGTGATGAAGGCAAAGGCTATGCTAGACGGACGAAACGTAGACATCTCGCCAAAAGAGCGCAGTGACCGTACTTTTTCAAGTTCTGTCGCTGCGCTCTGCGTTGCCGACGGCACTCAGGCTTTGACTGGAAACTCTTGATCAAAGGTTACGGCGAATGGGTCAGGATTCCGGTCAGCCTGTCGGCCAATGTGCAGGATGTCGGGACCCGGCAACAACCCAGCCTGGAAAAAATCCGCGCCCTGAAGCCGGACCTGATCATCACCGCCCGGTTGCGCGCGGCCCAGAACTACGCGCAGCTCTCGGCCATTGCGCCCACCCTGGCGTTTGACGCCTACGGCGGCGAATCTCAGTACGGCGAGATGCGCTCCACCTTCAGCCAGATCGGCGCGGTGCTGGGACGAGGCGGCACCGCCCGGCAGGTGCTGAGCAACCTGGACGCCCGCCTGGACCGCGTAAAACGTGACCTGAAGGCGGCGGGGCGCGCGGGCGAGAGCGTGGTGTTCGCGCAGGCGTACACCGGGGGCGGGGGAAGCCCCACCATGCGGCTGTTCACCAAAAACAGCATGGTCAGTCAGGTGATGGAGCGGCTGGGTCTGGTCAACGCCTGGACGGCCCAGGCCCAGCCCTACGGCTTTTCCGAGGTCAGCCTGGAAGCCCTGGCCGGACTGAAGACCAGGAACTTCCTGTACATCACCCAGCGCGAGGACGCGGTGTTCGCCGCGCCCAGTCTCAAGCCGCTGTGGCAGGGCCTGCCCTTCGTCAAGGCCAACCGCGCCTACGCGCTGGACGAACGCACCTGGACCTTCGGTGGTCCCCTGAGCGCGCTCACGCTGGCGAACGGCATCCGCGACAATCTGCTGGGCCGCTGAGCATGGCAACCCAGACCCGCACCCCCAAACTTCAACTCTGCTCCGACGCCTCCCGCGCCGCCGGGGAAGACCCGATTGGCACGGCCCCGCACTGGCAGGAGGTCACCGTGCTGGAACTGGACGTGCCGGTGTGGGCGCGGCTGCGCGACGTGGCAAACTGGACGGCGGAGCAGGGCGGCGTCTTTGAACGCCTGCGCGGCAAGGTGGAGGCGTCCGGCGCGGGCTTCGGCCTGCTGATGAGCGCCCCGGCGCGGGCAGGTCAGCCGCTGCGGGTGCGGCACTATACGCGCGGGCCGGGCGGGTATGGGCGGCGCGATTACCAGTCGGAATGGCCCCAGTCCGAGTGGGCACGGGGATTGACCGACACGCTGCTGGAGCCGGAGAATCTGGGCGGCTGGCAGGCGGTGGACCGTCCTCCCTCCGGTCCAGACCTTCACGTCTGCACGCACGGCACGGTGGACGCGGCCTGCGGGCGCTACGGCGTTCCCGTCTACGCCGCCTTGCAAGCCGCCGGACTGCGAAGCTGGCGCACCGGGCATTTTGGCGGTCACCGGCTGGCCGCGACGGCCGTGGAGTTGCCGAGCGGCTACCTGTGGGCACACCTGACCCCGGAACTGGCCGTGCAGGTGGCCCGCCGCGAAGTCCAGCCGGCTGAAGTCGCCCAGCATTTGCGTGGCTTTGCTGGAGTGCCCGCGCTGGCGCAGGTGCTTGACCGCGAACTGCTGGTTCGCCACGGCTGGAACTGGCTGCGGGCGCAGCGCCGGGCCGAGGTCAGCGGGGAGACGGTCACGCTCCATTTTGAGTTGGACGGCACAAGTGGTCTTGCCCGCGCAGAAATCTCGCCCGCACCATCCTTGAAAATTCCCGGCTCCAGCCACAAGCCGGGTCTGGGCGACGTGAAGCAGTGGCAACTGGGCCAGGTCAGCCTGGAGACGCAGGCCACGGCTTGACCACGAACACCGCTCAGAAAGCCGCGCCGCGCCTGTCCGGGCGGGTGCTGCTGTTCACTGGCGCAGCGGCGGTGCTGGTGCTGGCGCTGCTGGCCTCCCTGGCGCTGGGGGCCAGCGAGATCTCTCTGGCGCGGGTGGCCGGGCTGCTGCTGGCCCCCGACGACAGCACCGACAGCCTGGTGGTTCACGCGTTGCGGCTGCCGCGCACGCTGGTGGCGGGCCTGGCGGGGGCAGCGCTGGCGGTCTCGGGCCTGCTGCTTCAGGGGGTCACGCGCAATCCGCTGGCCGATCCGGGCATCCTGGGCGTGGAAGCGGGCGGGGCGTTCGCCATTCTGATCATGGTGGTCTTCTTCCCGGCTGCGCCCAGCGTGCTGTTCGTGCCTGCCGCCTTCGTGGGCGGGGCGGCGGCGGCAGCGGCGGCGTACAGCGCGGCCAGAAGTGTGGGCCTTACTCCCTTGCGGCTGGCGCTGGCCGGGGTGGCGGTGGCCTACTTGCTGGGCGCGGCCACCCGCGCGGTGCAGATTCTGTTTGAAACCCGCGCCCAGGGGGCGCTGTTCGCGCTGTCCGGCTCGGTGGCAGGGCGCACCTGGGAGCAACTGTGGCAGGTTGCGCCGTGGCTGGGGCTGGGGCTGATGCTGGCGTTGCTGCTGGCTTCACGCGTCAACGTGCTGGCGCTGGGCGAGGATGTGGCGAGGGGCCTGGGGGCCAGCGCTGCCCGTGACAGCGCCATGATCACCGGGCTGGGCGTGTTGCTCGCCGCCGGTTCGGTCAGCGTGGTGGGGCCGATCGGCTTCGTGGGCCTGATCATCCCGCACGCCGCCCGCGCCCTGATGGGGTCCGATCACCGCCTGAGCCTGCCGCTGGCCGCCCTGCTGGGCGCCGCGTTCCTGATCCTGGCCGACATCGCCGCCCGCCTGATCGACCGTCCCGCCGAAACCCCCGTGGGCATTCTGGTGGCTGCCGCCGGAGCGCCGTTTTTCGTGCTGCTGGCACGGCGCATCGGGCGCAGAGCTTAGCCCTCTCCTGTCAAACTCTCCGAGGTTCTCCATGAAATCAAAACTCCTGTCTCTATCCGCCCTGGCCCTCCTGTCCTCCACGCTGGCACTGACCGTCAAGCATGAGCGCGGCACGCTGGAACTGCCTGCACCGGTCAAGCGTGTGGTGGCGCTGGAATACTCGTTCATCGACACGCTGCTGGCGCTGGGCGTCACTCCGGCGGGCGCAAGCCTGGGCACGCAGGGCGGAGACCGGGGCGCACCGCCCTACCTCCGCGCCCGCACGGCGAAAATTCCGGCTGTCGGCAGCCGCGCCCAGCCCAGCTTGGAGGCCATCGCCGCCCTGCGCCCGCAACTGATCCTCGCCGACGCCTTCGTGCAGGGTGAGATTTACCCGCAACTCGCGAAACTGGCCCCCACCGCCGCCTTCCAGAGTCGGCGTGGCAGCCTGGATGACCTGAACGCGCAGACCCTGGCAATCGGGCAACTGGTGGGCCGCGAGGCCGCCGCGAAACAACTGCTGGCCGATCAGCAGGGCCTGATTCGCAAGGCTAGAGCGTTTGCGAAGAAGAATGCTCCCGACTTCGTGGCCGCCGTCGCCACGCCGCGCTCTTTCACGGTGCACAGCAACGACAGCTTCGTGGGCAGCTTTCTGGAGGCGCTGGGCCGCAGGAACGCGCTGAGTCCCAAGGGCGATCAGACGCAGTATGAAATCTCGCTGGAAGGGCTGGTGGCGCTGAACCCGCAGACGCTGGTGCTGTTCACCGCGCCGGACGAGACGCCCATCACCGAGGAATGGAAGAAAAGCCCGCTGTGGCAGAAGCTGAGCGCCGTGCAGCGCGGGCGCGTGTACGTCTTTGACCGGGACAACTGGACGCGCGGACGCGGCCCGCTTGCCCTGAAACTGATGGTGGCCCAGGCGATTGAAAGCCGCCTGCTGTCTGACGCCGTCCCGCCCACCGCTTACAGCGGCAAGTGATGACCGCGCCGTGACCTTGCCTCTCTCTCCCCGCTACACCAACGCCCGCGCCCTGATGGTGGCCGGGGTGCTGGCCGCCCTGACCACCGTGCTGGCAGTGCTGGCGCTGGGCCTGGGCGCGGTGGCCACCCCGGCGGCCCAGGTCTGGGCCACGCTGTGGGGCGGCGGCGACGAGCTGACCCGCCAACTGGTGCTGGACCTGCGCCTGCCGCGCGTGGGCGTCTCGCTGCTGTGCGGCGCGATGTTCGCCGCGTCGGGGGCCATGATGCAGGGCGTGATCCGCAACCCGCTGGCCTCGCCGGACATCATCGGCGTGGGGGCCGGGGCGGGGCTGGCCGCCACCGTCTTTTTGCTGGCCTGGCCCGCTGCACCTCCGGGGGGTCTGCCGTGGGCCGCACTGGCTGGAGCGTGGGGCGGCTTTGGCCTGGTGCTGCTGCTGTCGCGCGAGTGGCGCGGGGCAGAAGGTCTGCATCCGGTGCGGCTGGCGCTGGTGGGCGTGGCGGTGGCTGCGGCGCTGGGGGCCGCGCAGCAACTGGTGCTGGTGCGTGCGCCCGATGGCCTGGGCGCGGCGCTGACCTTTCTGGCGGGCACGGTCTACGGCGCAGATTCAGTGCGGCTGTGGCGCGTCCTGCCGTGGGCGCTGGTGCTGCTGCCCGCCGCATTGCTGCTGGCCCGCACGCTGGACGTGCTGAATCTGGGGGAAGACCTGGCAACAGGCTTGGGAACGCGGGTCAATCCAGCCCGGCTGCTTTCGCTGGGCGTGGGGGTGGCGCTGGCTGGGGCCGCCGTGACCGGGGCGGGCATCCTGGGTTTCGTGGGGCTGCTGGCCCCGCATCTGGCGCGGCTGCTGGTGGGCGCAAAGCACGGGCGGATGCTGCCGGTGAGTATGCTGCTGGGGGCGCTGCTGGTGCTGGCCGCCGACACGCTGGGCCGCGCGTTGCTGCCGCCGCTGGAGGTTCCGGCAGGCATCTTTACCACGCTGGTGGGCGCACCGTATTTCCTGTATCTGCTCAGAAGGAGCGCATGACCCGTCCTGAAACCCCCGCCTTTCCACTCTCCACGCATGATCTGAAACTGGCTTACGGCACGTCCGTCATCGTGCCGCACCTGAACCTGAGCCTGAAGGGGGGACTGGTCACCAGCATCATCGGCCCCAACGGCTGCGGCAAAAGCACGCTGCTGCGGGCGCTGGCACGGCTGCGGCCCGTGACGGGGGGCAACGTGGAGCTGTACGGTCAGGCGCTGCACAGCCTGCCCAGCAAGGAGGTGGCGCGGCGGCTGGCGATCCTGCCGCAGGGACCCACCGCGCCCGAGGGCCTGTCGGTGGAGGAACTGGTCTGGTTTGGCCGCCACCCGCATCAGGGCCGCTTCCCCGTGCGCCGCCCTGAAGACCGCGAGGCCGTGGCCTGGGCGCTGTCCCAGACGGGCATGACCATCTTCGCGGGCCGCCCGCTGGAAGCCCTGTCGGGCGGGCAGCGGCAACGCGCCTGGATCGCCATGAGCCTGGCCCAGCAGACCGAGATCCTGCTGCTGGACGAACCCACCACGTACCTGGATCTGTCGCACCAGTTGGAGGTGCTGCAACTGGCCCAGCGCCTGAACCGCGAACAGGGCAAGACGGTGGTGATGGTGCTGCATGAGCTGAACCAGGCCGTGCGCTACAGCGACGAGATCATCGCCATGCAGGGGGGCGAGGTCTACGCCCAGGGCCGTCCCGAGGACGTGCTGACGCCGGAACTGCTGGCCGACGTGTTCAACCTCAAGGCCCACATTCTGAGTGACCCGGACACCGGGCGGCCCTACATCATTCCGTATGCGCTGACGCGCTGATACGGACTCCGATGAGAAGGTGTTGAAAATCCGAGTGGGAGGAATAGCGTCCTCATGGGCGTCTGTTCATGACGACAGACTCGCAGAGCTGCGCCGCAGAGGAAGAGCGTCCTCTCTTCGAGCTGTCCCAGTCATGGGGAGGAGTAGCCCCATACGGGTGCTATCCCACGACGACAGTCTGTTCATGACGAGAGCGAGAAGGACGGGTTCCGGGCGTGGAGTGGAGGGATCGGCGCTGTCCCGATTCCTGCCGCGTTGCAAACGGAACCCGTATGAAAGGGTAGACCTCGCCATTGCATCGCCCAGAGACAGGCCCAGCCCAGAAACTGGGAGACACTCCGTGCCTGCCGCCCGCCACTAGAGCATTTGTCCGAATTACAGCATCAGGAAAAGTGACTCCTGACGCTTCCATTCTCTCCTTCGGAGCTGTACCAGTCCCAAATGCTCAGCGGAATTCACTCACTCCGTTCGGTCAAAAGTGAACAACTCTTTTGACAAAAGCTCTGTCACCGCGTCATTCAGGGCTTGCCCGGCCCCGGCCCTTTCTTGTTCTTGTCGTCTTTGCCGGGCGGCCCCCGGTCTTCCAGCAGCTCCCCGGTCTGGCGGTCAAAGCGCAGTTCCGTGACCACCTGGGCGTCCAGCAGCAGGTAACAGTGAATCTGCGGCCCCATCACCCGCGCCAGACTGGACACCGTGAGGGCCGCTACCTGCGCCTTTAATGTGGCCTGCGCGCCGCCTTTCAGCCCCCTGCCCATCGCCAGGAATCCCTCCTGCCCGCGCGGCACGGGTTGACCGTCCGGGGTCACGAAGACCTGCGCCACCGCCCGGCCCCCGTAGAGCAGTGGGACGCTCAGCCGTGGCCCGCCTGGCGTGTTCTGCGCCTGTGGCACGCCAGGGCTGAGTGCCGCCGCGATGGCCCGCGCCCGCACCAGGTAGCCCGCCGCCTCGGCAAAGCCTGCCAGCTCGGTCTGCGGGGGTGGGGGCGGCCTGGGTGGACGCCCACCCTGCGCCGACGCGAACGACAGCGGCAGAATCAGCAAGAGGGCAAGCAGCAGGGTTCTCATATGAACTCCGATTGAAAGGTGTTGGAGACACCTGGAAATCCGAACGGAGTGAGCAGGAAGAAAACGGGTGCCGGACGTGGAGTGTAGGAATCGGCGCTGTCCCGATTTCTACACGAAACAAACGGAATCCGTATCACAGGGCACGCTCCAGGGAACAAAAAGAGAGAAGTGCGTCCAGACGGGCCGTGATTCACGGTGTCCGGCGCACTTCAGATTCTAGGGGAGGGCGGTGACGCCCGGCTGACAGGTCAGCGCTGCGGCGTTTGAATGCCGTTCACCAGCGCCTCGGCGGCGTGGAGCAGATCGCGGCCCGCCTTTTGCTGCGCCTTGCTGGCGCTCTGGAGGTAGGTGCGGGCGTCGTTCAGGTAGCCGCGAATACGGGCGTCGCTGGTCTGCGCGGTCAGGCGGTCCAGGCGGCTCAGATCACGGGCAGCGGGCGCAGGATTGAGGCTGGACTGGCCGGGAGCTGCCGCGCCGGGCTGAGGCTGACCCTGTTCCATTCCCCTGGGGGCAGGCGGGCAAACCTCGCCCTTGTTGCCCTTGCCCAGGCCCTGGTCCATCTTGTCGCCCTTCGGGGCTTTTGGCGCAGCAGGCTGGGCGGAGGTTGTGCCAGGGGTGGTGGACAGGGCCGTGCCAGACGCGGGCGGGGTGGGCCGGGCGCGTCCAGGGGTGGTGGGGTCAACAGGTGTGGGCCTCATCGCCATGCCTGCGCCGGGCGCACAGGGGGCCATCTGACCGGGGCCAGCGCTGCGAGGGCCATGTCCACCGCGTGGTCCGTGCTGATCAGGAGCGCCCGCCTGACCGGGGGAGGGGGGCGTGGGCCGGGCGGTGGGCGCAGGCTGGGCCTGAAGGGTGACGCCGGGTACGGCGGTCTGCGGAGCTGTCGGCTGGATGGACGTGGGTGGGATGGGGGCGCCGCCGTCCGCCAGGGCGCTGGCTCCCAGGCCCAGCAGCAGGGTGGCGATCAGTATGGACCTGGTCTTGTTCGTGGGTGCATTCATAGGAACTCCTCGACGGGCGGGGAGGTGGAGCTGTCCGCCCTTCAAGGCGCAAAGCTAGTCGCGCGCGCTGAACGCTTCAGGGAGCGAAGCTGAACGCGGGCTGAATGCGGGTAGGGTCAGGCCCACCTCCACCCCGCCGCCGGGCAGGTTGCGGGCCAGCACGTCGCCGCCGTGCGCCAGTGCCGTGGCCCGCACGATGGCGAGGCCCAGGCCGCTGCCCTCGCTCGCCTGTTCGCCAGAGGACTGGCCGCGCACGAAACGGTCAAACACGCGTGGCAGCAGCTCGGCACCCAGTTCGCCCGGATTGCGGACACCCAGCGCGCTACCGTCGCCCTCGCGCCTGTTCCACAGCACGATCTCGCTGCCAGGGGGCGAGGCAGCCACCGCGTTGCGGATCAGGTTCCACAGGGCGTCTTCCAGCCGGGCGCGGTCTGCCCAGACCGGCGCTGACTCCACCCCAGCCTCACCCTCGGCGCGCACCGTCATCTGCGGGGCCAGGTCTGCCGCCGTACGGGCCAGATTGTTCAGCAGAGCGCTCAGATCAATAAGTTCGGGCCGGAGCGGCTCACCTGCCTCCAGGCGGTTGAGGTCAAGCAGATCACCCACCAGCCGCCCGGCGCGGCGGGCCTCGCGGCGCAGGCTGAGCAGCAACCTCGTGCGCGCCGCCGGATCGTCGCCCACCTTTTCCAGCAGCTCCAGGCCCGCGCTCAGGGACGTGATCGGTGTCCGCAGCTCATGACTGGCGTCTGCCGCGAACTGGCGGGTGCGCTCCTCGGCGGCCTCCAGCCGCATGAAGGCGTCCTCCAGGCGGGCCAGCATGGCGTTCAGGGTCAGCGCCAGCGTCTGCACCTCGTCGCGGGCCTGCGGCACGGGCAGCCGCTCGGAGAGCGAGGCTGCCGTCAGCCCTGCGCTGCGCCGCGCCATGGCCCGCAGCGGCGACAGGCCCAGCCGCAACAATGCCGCGCCGATCCCCGCCGCCAGTATGAAGGCCAGGGCCGCGCCCAGCGCATACGTGCGTAGCACGTCGACGCGCAGGGCGCTCACCTCCTCCTGACGCACGGCCAGGCCGATCACCGCCTTGCCCGCGCGGGCCAGTTGCAGGCCATTCCACTGGCCCGCGCCTGTATCCAGCACGTTCTGAACCGCCTCAGCAGGCGGGCGGGGATGCGTGCCGCTGTCGGAAAAAAGGGTCTGCCGAGGCGTGACGATTACGCCCCAGGTGCCGCTGGACAGGGCCAGGCTGAAGACCTCGTACTGCAACAGCAGCAGCCCGTCGCCGTCCAGCGCGCTGCGTTCTTGGTCACGCGCCACCACCGCCAGTTGACCGGAGAGCGCGCGGGCCGCCTGCTCCTGGGCAAAGTTGCCGATGCGGGCGTTCAGGTACAGCCCCAGCGGGAGCAGGGCGGCCAGCAGCAACCCCAGCAGCACGCCCAGCAGTCGTCCACGCAGGCTCAGGCCAGACATCAAGTCGGCTCCGGTGCTCGCAGCCGCAGCACATACCCGGAGCCGCGCACGGTGTACAGCAGTTGCGGCTGGCCCAGCGCGCGGCGGAGCTGGCGCACGTAGACCTCCACGATGTTGTCGTCGCCCATAAAGCCCGCTCCCCACACGCTGTCCAGCAGCGCCGCCTTGGACAGCACCCGCTCCGGGTAGCGCAGAAAGGTTTCCAACACGTCCAGGGCGCGCGGGCTGAGGTCCATGACCCGTCCGGCCCGCCGCGCCTCGCGCAGATGGACATCGAGCTGGAGATCGGTGTAGCCGAGAACGGCGCCCGCCTGCGGCTGCGAGCGGCGCAGCACTGCGCGCACACGGGCCATCAGCTCGCCGAAGACGAAGGGCTTGACCAGGTAATCGTCGGCCCCGGCCTGAAGGTGGGCGATCCGCTCATCCACGCCGTCGCGGGCGGTGAGGACCAGCACGGGCGTGTCGCCGCGTTCGCGCACGGCCCGCAGTACAGCGCTGCCGTCCAGACCCGGCAACCCCAGATCCAGAATGATCATGTCGGGGCGGGAGCGGGCGAACTGCTCCAGCGCCTCGCCGCCTGAGCGGGCGCGCACGGCGGTAAAGCCCTCGTACCCGAAGCCCAGTTCGAGCAGCTCGCCGATGGCCGGGTCATCCTCCACGATCAACACGGTGGACGGGGGCAGGGGCGGTTCGGCCATGCCCGTTACTGTAGCGGCGCACAGGACGGCACGGGGGGACTGGCCCCATGTGCCGTCACCGGATCGCCGTCAAGCGGTGCTGGGTCTGGGCTTGGCCTCCAGAGGGCCAGACTCAGCACCGACTTGTGAAGGACAGCACGAAAGTGGCGGCAATATCCCCGTTTCGTTTGTATCCCTCAACTGCTGCGCCCGTCAATCCCAGTGCCTATAACGCGGTTCTCACCAACTGCAAGGCTGGCGTAGCCGGGGTGCCGACCTGCACGGCGACATCGACGCCGCGCCGCTGACCTGACGCGTGCGGACTTCCGGCGGTCTGCCGGACCGTGAGCAGCAGGGGGCGGCTTCGCAGGGTTGGCGGCAGCGCTCGGCCCGCTGTCAGGGCCTCATCCGGGCGTTCTCGGCCTGACCCAGGTGATAGGTGATGGAAGGCGCAGAGCGCCGTAGGCCAGCCCCGCGCTGCGCCACACTGCGCCACAAGCCTCCACGCCCGGACCCGGTGGGCCTCGGGGACGCCTGATACGGATTCCGTTTGTAACGCGGCAGGAATCGGAACAGCGCCGATTCCTGCACTCCATGCCCGGAACCCGTTTTTCTCCCTCTCGCCATCGTCGCGAACAGACGCCCATGAGGACGCTGCTCCTCTGCGGCGCAGCTCTGCGAGTCCCACTCGGATTTTCAGGTATTTTCAACACCTTCTCATCGGAGTCCGTATGAGCGTATCGGGAGGACTTCTGAAACTCACCTTCCGCCCACTCGATTTGCGCAGGCAACGGCGCGGCGGAAATGGCCTCGTGCGCGGTCTGCTGGCTCATGACCAGCATGCGGCGTACCGCTGTTCGATGCCTTGAAACAGCCGGGCGCTCAAGAGCACTGAAGCAGACGCGAGACAGACGGGGCAGTCAGCCAGAACCGTGGTGATTCATAAAATCTTGTTGCTCACTTGACCGCTGTGCTTTCAGTCTGGGCCAGACCTAGACCGTCTTCGAAATCAATGTCCCAGACGCGGTATAGCTTTATCTGGTCAGGACCGGGCAGGCCGACATGTCCTGCTGGACACCGCGCTGTCCTCCGAGATGCGCGCCCTGTCCACAACCCTCTCCCGTCATTCATCACGTTATTCCCGGAAAGGAGAACCCATGACATACCTGACGCTGCTGAAGGCCAATTTGTTCGGCCCTTACCGTTTCTCAAATGCCCAGGGCCAGTCCGTCAAGCTGTCGGGCTGCATGAACGAATGGCCGCGCAACCGCGTTGATCGGCTCCGCATCGACAGCGTCGGCTGGAACGCGAGCAGCAACGGGTACGTCATCCACTTCACGATGCAGACGGCCATCGGAAATTCCTACTGGCCTTCGCATTTCGGCGAACATTCGGTGGCCGCCGTCTACCAGAATGGCAAGATCATCCCAAATGCCATTGGTGATCCGCAGGTGGGCGTGAACCACACGGGCACCAAAGTAATGACCTTCGCCCGAACTGGCAGAGGGTGAGACAGGGAAACGGATGTAGGGTTTCTCGTCTCGTGCGCCGTTCATGAATCTCCCTCTTGCTGCGGCGATCAGACCCATCTGGGGCCTGTTCTTCCTGAACGGACTGCTGTTCGCCTCCTGGGCGGTCCAGATCCCCGCCGTCCAGGAGCGCTACGCCCTGAACCCCGCCCAACTGTCCGGGCTGCTGTTCGCCCTGGTGGTGGGCAACGTGCTGGCCCTGCCCCCCGCCACCGCGCTGATGAGGCGCTTCGGCGTCCGGGCCACGGCGCTCCTCAGCCTGACCGTGATGGCCGTCGGCCTGGCCAGTCTGCCTCTGGCCCCCAGTCTTCCCGTGGCGGTTCTGGCCGCTCTGGTCTACGGCGCGGGGTTCAGCGGCGTGGACCTGAGCATGAACGCTCTGGGCACCTGGCTCGAGGAGCGGCTGGAACGGCCAGTCATGTCCGGCTTCCATGCGGCGTTCTCGATCGGGGCGCTCCTGGGGGCGCTGGTGGGCGCGCTCCTGCTGGGCCGGGGTGTGACGCTTCCGGTCCACCTGATCGCCGCGAGTGCATTGACCCTGGTCTGCGGCGCGTGGCTGACCCTCAGGCTACCCAGTTACCTGACTCGGCAGGAGCCGTCCACCGCCCGGTCACGGCCCGGCACGCTGCTCCTGCTGCTGCTGGCCGCCGGATTCGGCGCGGCGCTGTGCGAGGGGGCGGTGGGCGACTGGGCCGCCGTCTACGTCCGGGGGGTCATGGACGTCACGCCGGACATCGCCAGCCGGGGCTTCGTCATCTTCGCCCTGAGCATGGTGGTGGGCCGGCTCGCGGGTGACCGGCTGGCGGCACGGTTCGGACGCGGGCCGCTGGCCAGCGCCGCCGCACTGGTGGGCAGCGTGGGCTTTCTGATCGTCTCTCTGTCCGGGAGTGTCCAGAGTGTCCTGCCCGGATTCCTGCTGGTGGGCCTGGGGCTGTCGGTGCTGGCCCCACTGGGCTTCAGTGCCGCGTGGCAGCTCGGGCAGGCGCGGGGCGTGGCCCTGATGACGGCCGTGTTCTACGGCGGCTTTCTGGCGGGGCCGCCGCTGGTGGGTCTCGGCGTCCACCTGCTGGGCTTGCAGGCGGCGTTCACGCTGCCGCTGATCCTGACCGTGCTGTGCCTGATCCTGAGCGCCGGGTTCCGGGTGTACGCCGAACGCCCGGCGGGTGAAGCCGCGTGAACGCGCGTCCACCACTGGAATCCCAGCAGCATGGCTGCCGCAGGAACAGGAATCTGCCTCTGGAAGGTGAGCCACTGCTCATCTTCTTGCGCGTGAAGCTCACTGGCCCTCGCCCAATTAACCGAAAAACAGCCCGAAGGCCGCTCCTTTCTGTCAGCCCATACAGACTCCGATTGGAAGATGCTGAAAACACCTGGAAATCCGAACGGGCGTCCAAGCGTCCTCTCTGCGAGCTGTACCAGTCATGGGCGCTGCTCTGGACAAGACAGTGAGCAGGAGAAGAACGGGTTCCGGGCGTGGAGTGCAGGAATCGGCGCTGTCCCGATTTCTGTACGAAACAGACAGAATCCTTATGACGTCCAGTTGTTCAGGTTCGTCGGAGGATCCTGGGAGATTGCACATCTGTTCGCCCATGCGCGCTCCCACCCTGCTGCGCTTAGCGCCCCGGCCCGCCCACAGGCACACTTAGCTTGATGCCAAAAGCGGGCGTGACCGACAGGCGGGCCAGGGCCTCCACCGAGAAGTCACCCGTATTCCAACCCATCACGCCGTGCAGGTTGGCGAGGCGAATTGGAGAAAAAATAAACGCTGGCAGGCTCGGGTAGAAGGCTGGAATCATGACCGACATGGGTTCTTCATGACCACGGTGCTGAGCAGGCGCAGCACGCTCCACACCGTGTCCGTGATCCCGATGGCCATTGCTGGCGTCCGTTGCGCATATTGACGACGCCCCACCGGTTCATTCAACTTGACTCGCAGGCTCCGGTTCACCCGACAGAAGTTATAGATCCCATTGACCAGATCACTGACCGTCTGACGGACGTGGGGAAGCCTCGCAAACGCGAGGCTTCTGCGGACTTGGTGCGGATTCATACGCCGGGCCGTCCCGTTGTGCCGTTCCACTGCCGAGGTGTTG
>NZ_MSTI01000012.1 GCF_001949125.1 Deinococcus marmoris | reverse complement strand
TAAGGCAGCGGAAACTGTCGAGTGAGGGTGATTGCATACGTCCGGGGATACGCCCCGGACGCCCCTCATGTCAGGCATGTCGGTCATGATTCCAGCCTTCTACCTGGGATCGCGCCAGTCTGGAATTTGAGTTAGAAAGGGCAGTGGGCTGATCGGTTTTGGTTTCACACCTCAATGCTGATCGGCCCCGATCTTTTTTTGTACTCGCTTGAGATAAAAGCCTGCTTATGCGCTGCTTATGCGCTGCTACCGTGCAGCGTACGCGCTGATGGTCCATGAGTGTCTGGAAAATGAAATCAATGACCTGAACGAGCTTGACGTGTTCGCTGCAACGAAACCGTTCATCCATTTTCCGGAGTTGATCGAACAGCACCGCTCCAAGTTGGAGGATGAGAAAATCATGGACGATCTGCGCGATCAGTGGGAGTTCACATACGATGAGTTCATTTGAGACGAGCCAGGCCCAGCAGCTGGGCTTAAGCCCGCCGCAACCTGCAGCGGGGCGGCCCCCTTTGGCGGTCAGACGCCGCTGGACTCCATGCGCCGCGGCGGCATTCCAGCGCTGGACGAGACGCGCCGGCTGCTCGCCGGCGACCAGTGCGGACTTTAGAACGGTGGGCGAGCTTTAAACGCCCACCCAGTGCTCTCGTGCGGTGGCCTGCACATTCCCCCCAGGGCTACCGCAAAGTCAGGGTAGGGTGGTGGGTGTCATCCAAAATTATTCGTCAAGCAGACCTGATCACGCTGACCGCCACCTTTGCCACCCTTGATGATCCCCGTCAGGCACGGGGGATTCGCCATTTGCTGTGCGACATTCTGGTGATCAGCGTTCTGGCAGTGATTTGTGGGGCAACGAACTACGCCTTGATTCACACCTTTGCCGTTCACCGACAAGTGTGGTTGCGCCGTTTTCTGAGGCTGCAAGGCGGTATTCCCAGCCAGGATACGTTTGAGCGTATTTTTGGGATCGTTGCTCCTGACACGTTCCGAGCCGTTTTTTGTGGATGGATACAGCAGATTCCCAGTCAAACGCTCCCTGAAGGGGAGCGGGAAGTCTTCGCAATTGACGGGAAAACTTCGCGTGGCACAGCGTCTGACGCTTTCGCTGCACTGCATACGGTCAGCGTCTACAGTGTGCAGTTCCAACTGGTCCTTGAAACGGTCACTGTTCCCGTCAAGGCCAATGAAATCACGGTTCTTCCGG
>NZ_MSTI01000130.1 GCF_001949125.1 Deinococcus marmoris | reverse complement strand
GGGCGCGAGCCGGTGATGGCTCCCGCGCCGCCGCCGCTGCCTGCCCCAGACCGCGCCCGCGCCCGCGAACTGGTGCAGGACGTGGGCGAGGACCTGCGCCCCGCCGCCCTGCGCGCCGCCGAGGCCGTGACCCGTTCGCGCAAATGGCGCGAGGAACAGGGCTGGCGGCCCTGCCCGGTCTGCGGCGAGGCCAGCCAGGAGCAACCCTGCCGGGCCTGCCTCCTGACGCTGGATGATCCCAACGTGCGCCGCGCGGCCAGAACGCTGATGCAGCAGCCCGAATATCTGGAGACCCTGCTGGAAACCCTGGGTGACAGCGGCGCGAACGCGGCCCGCTATCTGGCGCTGGCACGGCTGGAAGAACAACTGGAGCTGCTGGCCCTGGAATGCGTCCGCAGCGGTCAGGAAGACGGCTACCGCGAATTTTTGAACCAGCAGGCGGGCATGTACCTCTCGCTGTACCTGCGCCGCCCCCGCGCGGACCTGAAGCGCTCGGACCGCGCCCTGCTGCCGGAAAGGGCGCGCAATGTGCTGAACGCGGGCCGCTGAGCAGAGGCAGCGGCGGAGAGTGCAGCGAGGGTTGGAAGTGTGGAAAAAGCCGTGGTTTCACCCCCGGCGTGGGACTGACATTGCCCGTTGCCCGGGCGGTATCGTGATCCCATGACGGACCCTTCCCAGCAACCTGCTTCCAAACAGCACCGCGCCGCCGCGCCGCGCAATGTCAGGGTGGCGGTGCTGACCATCAGCGACACGCGCACGCCCGAAACCGATACCAGCGGTCAGTACCTGCTGGCCGAGCTGAAGGTGGCGGGACACAGCGTGGTGCATTACCGGGTGGTCCGGGACGACGCGCTGGACATCCGCACCGCGCTGGTCCTGTTCGTGCGGGAGGCGACGGTGGTGCTGACCACGGGCGGTACGGGCCTGACCGGGCGCGACGTGACGGTGCCCGTGGTGGAATCGATGATCACCAAGCCCATCCCCGGCTTTGGCGAGTTGTTCCGCATGCTCAGCTACCGCGAGGTGGGCGGCGCGGCCATGCTGTCGCGGGCGCTGGGCGGGCTGTGCCGGGGTTCGGCCATCTTCGCTATGCCCGGCAGCCTGAACGCCGTCAAGACTGCCTGGGAAGGCATCCTGAAGAACGAGATCGGCCACCTGGCCTTCGAGATCGAGCGGCACGGGCAGCCGGGTGTGGTGGCCCCGGTGCTGTCTCCACTGGCCCAGTCGTTGGCCGCGCAATCGTTGGCCGCCCAGTCCACATCTGGTCAGGCCATATCTGGTCAGTCCACATCTGCAAAGTCCACACCCGTTCAGTCCGGCGCATCCCACCCCGCCCCCGCACAAATACCCGCCGCAAGCCCGTCCGTGTTGCCGGAGCAGACGCCGCCGCACACGGCAGTGGTCACGGACGCCGCCGCGCTGGCCCAGCCGCAGGCCAGGGGAACGGGCGGGTTCGCGGCCCGGCTGGGACGACACAAGAAAAACGATCCGCGCCTGTAGCGGAGGGCTGTGTAGCGTGCTGCTGCGTAACGTCAGGTAACAGGGGACCGGGCAGGCGTGGCAGCCCTTCTGTCTTCATCTTCCATTCGGCCCGGCTGCTGGGGTTTACTTTGGACCGGGCTGGGGCCGCGCTGGAGTGTTCACTGCCGGGCCGCCCACGAGGAGAGTGGACGTGCGAGAGTTGGAGGTTTTAGGGGCCGGGCTGGGCGACTTGAGTGTGGGCAGCTTCAGCTCGTTGCTGGAGCTGACCCCACTGACCGAGGTGAGCGGTCTGTACGCCCTGGTGATCGGTCTGATCGCGCTGCAATGGCTGCTGCGAACGGCGCGTGAGGCCCGGCTGGGCTATCTGCCGCGCGTGGCGTGGTGGGCCGTGCCGGGGCTGGCGCTGCTGCTGCTGACGCCCACACTGGACGTGCCCGCATTGTTTGGGCTGGGTGCGGCGGCGCTGCTGCTGGCCGAGTACTGGCCGCTGCCGTACCGCCGCGTTTCCGCCCGTCCGTCGCCCGCGTGGCCGCTGGTGTCGGTCCTGATCGGCGCGGTGCTGGCCTTCAGCATCTTGCAGAATCAGCGCCCCGAGCCGGTGGCCTTCGTGGCGGCCCTGTGTGCTTTGCTGGCGGGCATGGCGGGACTGCTGGGTGTGGCCCTGTACCCGGCGAAAGGCGCAGCCGCCAAGACCCGCCCCTCGCTGAATTTCCAGACCCGCTGGCACCGCACCGTCACCCCGGAATGGCCGGACCTGAGCGTGACCCTCAGCGAGCAGGGCGCGCACCTGAAGAACATCTCAAAACGTCCGGTGCGGCTGGCGGGCTGGTCCCCCGCCGGAATCAACGCGTGGTACCGGGTGCGCGGCCCTGACGGCGAGGTGCTGTCCGAACTGCGTGCCGGGCAGGAGGCGCTGCTGCCCGTGGGCGAGCGCGACAGCGGCGTGCGCGTGTGGTACGGCCCGGATAAGGCGCAGGAGGCCCACCTGTTCCGCGCCGACTGGACTCCGCTGGGCCGGGCCGATGGGCGCATCCTGAACTGAGCCAGAGGCCCGCCTCGCCTCGCCCTCTCACGCCCGCCGCAGGAAGCCGGGATAGGCTGCTGCAATCGTGAGTCTGGTGTTTGAATGGGCAGCCCTGCGGGCGCTGACGGAATCGGCAGGAACGGGCGGAACGCTGCGCGCTGAAGCCCAGGATTTCCGGGTAGAGGAAGTGGGTGCGTATCCGCTTTCGGGCGAAGGCGATCACCTGTTTCTGCATGTCGAGAAGACCGGGCACACCACCGCCCATGTCCTGCGCGAACTGAGCGCCCAGGTGGGCGTGCGTGACCGCGACATTGGCGTGGCAGGCCTGAAAGACCGGCATGCGGTGACCACCCAATGGCTCAGCGTGCCTGCCAAGTACGAGCGCCGTCTGGGCGAATTTGCGCTGGACGGCGTGCGGATTCTGGACACCACCCGCCACGGCAACAAGCTGGGCATGGGCCACCTGCGCGGCAACCGCTTCGTGGTGCGCGTGCGGGACGCGGCGGGCGGCGCAGCCGAGGCTGAAGCTGTCCTCAATCTGCTCGGTGCGGGGGGCGTGCCCAATTACTTTGGCCCCCAACGCTTCGGTCTGGGCGGCCTGAATGCCGAGGAGGGTCTCCGCGTGCTGCGCGGCGAATCGCGTCTGCGGGACCCGCGCGTGCGCCGCTTCCTGATCTCCAGCGTGCAGAGTGCGGTGTTCAACGCTTCTCTCAGCCTGCGTCTGGAACGCGGTCTGTTCGCCTCGCTGCTGGCAGGCGATATGGCAAAGAAGCACGATACGGGCGGGGTCTTTCTGGTCGAGGACGCCGCTGCCGAGTCGCCCCGCGCCGAACGCGGCGAGGTCAGCGCCACTGGCACGCTGTTCGGCAAGAAGACCAAGCCGCTGACCCTGGACGCGGGCGCTCTGGAAGCCGAGGCGCTGGCTCTCTTTGATCTGACGCCGGGCGTGTTCGCCTCCCGGCGTGGGGACCGCCGCCTGACCCGTGTGTTTCCCGAGGAGGCCAGCGTCACCCCGCAGGACGACGGCTACACGCTGTCCTTCACCCTGCCCAAGGGCAGTTTCGCCACCAGTGTGCTGCGCGAGGTGATGAAGACCGAGGTGGACAGTGCCGCACCGGACGACGCGGAAACTGATGGCTCTGAATCCGATGACGGTGCAGCAGGCGGTCAGGAATGAGACTGAAAGCGCTGGCGTTGGCGGCCCTTTTCCTCGCGTCCGGCGCGGTGGCCCAGAATCCTCCGGGCCTGAGCGCCGATCTGAAATTGATGCCCAGTTACGGCGGCGCGGTCCTGACGGGGCGCATCGGCGTGTCAGGATCAGATGAGGTGCTGGGCGTCTGGAGCAGCCTGGGCCGCGCCCGACTGATGAAATGCTCGCCCCGCTGCGAGGTGGTCAAGTCCGTGCCGATCACCGGCAGCCTGATCCTCAGCGGCAGCTCGGGCTACCGCGTGGTGCTGGGCGGCAGTTTCAAGCCGGGCCAGAAGGTCAGCATCGTCATGCGCTTTCGCCAAGGCGTGATCCTGAACACGTCGGCCATCGTGAATCGGTAGCCGGAAGTGCTGGAACAGCGCGCCGCCTTCCTGTCGGCCAGCTACGGCACGCCGGGCCAACGTTTTCGCCTCGCTCCTGAACGCGCAGGCCCCGGACCCGCCGCGCCGTCGTGGGCTGCTGGAACGTGGACAATCGTCACGGTCTGGAATCCAGACGGACAGCAGCAGCCGAAAGCCGACAACCTGCGGGCCGAACGCGAATTGCTGGCCCTGATCGTCTCGCGCCCACATTTCCCCGGCGTCAACGGCGAGGGCGAGTGGGCCGAGCCGTCCGTGATTCTGCCCGGTCTGACCTTGAGACGGGCGGCAGAACTAGGGCGGCGTTTCGCTCAGGCTGCCGTCCTCTTCGGCGCTGGGCAGCGGGTGGCCCTGATCTGGCTGGAGTCGGACAGGATGCGCGTGGAACGCTTCTGGGCGCAGCTTTTGGAAGTCTGAATGTGGTGGATGGCTTCACATTGCGCCTGAATGGGCAGGCGGATAGTTCGGTCATGAGTCCACGTTTCCGCCGTTATCTGATACGGACTCCGATTAGAGGGTGTTGAAAACACCCGTAATCCGAGCGGAGCGAGCAGGAGAAAAACGGGTTTCGGGCGTGGAGTGGAGGGATCGGCGCTGTTCCGATTCCTGCACGAAACAAACGGAATCCGTATGATTCGTGCGTTGCCTGCACTGGCTCTGGTTCTCGCCTTTTCCTGGCTGATCAACCGATTTTTCGGTGGCGGTTTCGACTCTGGCCTCGCAATTTGCCTATGGGTAGTCTTTCTGGTGGGCAAGTGGATTGTCCGACTCGAACCAGATCGGCGCGATTAGCTCTCTGGCCTTCGCCGTGCCCCACCTTCCAAACCGTCGCGCCGCCATGCGTTAAGCTGCCCTGTTGCTATGGGGCGGCTTTTCGTTCTGCCGTTCCCTGAGCTGCCGCCTCCAGGCTCGATTTGAAGCGGCCATGACATATCTGCCCTTACCTTTGGGCAAAGAGGAGGGGAAGAATGACCATTCAAACCCTGAACATCAAAAATTATCTGCTGGGGCCGGATGTTGCCGGGCGTCTCAGTGCCGAAGACAGCCAGCGCGTGGCCGCGTTCCTTTACACCCATCTGGACGAGTACGGCGACGCCCTGGAAGACATCCAGGCTTGCCTCGCCTATGCACAGGCACGCGGCGGCAGCGTCACCTACGCTGAAGAAAATGGTGAACTGCTGGGCGCTGTGATCACCAACCGCACCGGTATGGGCGGCTTCATCCCCGAAAATATCCTGGTCTACATCGCCGTCCACGGCAAGACGCGTGGGCGCGGCCTGGGCAAACAACTGATGGAAACCGTGCTGGCGAATGTGGAGGGCAGCGTGGCCCTGCACGTCGAGCCTCACAACCCGGCCCGGAAGCTGTACGAGCGGCTGGGCTTCACCAACAAGTATCTCGAAATGCGTCTGCAACGCTAGGGAGGCGAACTTATGGCATATCTGACGCTGAGCCGTCCCAAGTTGCAGGCCAATTTTGATCATCTGGAACACCTGTTCTCGGAACGTGGTATCGACTGGGGCATCACCACCAAGCTGCTGTGCGGCAACAAACTCTTTTTGAATGAGGTCATTCGCCTGGGCCGTCTGGAACTGCTGGATTCGCGCATCAGCAACCTGCGGGCCATCAAGGAGCTGAGTCCAGAGGCGCAGACGGTGTACATCAAGCCGCCCGCCTCCGCTCTAATCGAGGACCTCGTGACCTGGGCGGACGTGAGCTTCAACACCGAACTGGAAACCATCCGCGCCATTTCCGCCGAGGCCGTGCGTCAGGACCGTCAGCACCTGATCATCATCATGATCGAGATGGGCGATCTGCGCGAGGGCGTGCTGCGCGAGGACATCGAGGCGTTTTACGCCCAAGTCTTTCAGCTTCCGAACATCAAAATCATCGGCATCGGCACCAACCTGAATTGTCTGAACGGCGTGATGCCCAGCGAGGACAAGCTGATCCAGTTGGGTCTGTACAAGAAGATCATCGAGCTGAAGAACAACGTGGAAATCCAGTGGGTCAGTGCCGGGACCACCGTGACCATCCCGCTGCTGATCGCGGGCGGTTTGCCCCAGGCCATCAACCACTTCCGCATTGGCGAGGCGCTGTTCTTCGGGCAGGATCTGGTGGCGGAAGGCACCTTCAAGGACATGCACGACGACGTGCTGGAATTGCACGCACAGATTATTGAGCTGGCCGAGAAGCCCACGATGCCCTCCGGCACGCTGGGCAAGAACCCCTTTGGCGTCACCGCCGAGGCCGAGAGCAGCGGCAGCACCAGCCACCGCGCCATTCTGGACGTGGGCTATCTGGACATCTCGCCGCAGTATCTGGAACCCGTGGATGAGCGTCTGGAAGTGATCGGCGGCAGCAGTGACATGCTGGTGCTGAACGTGGGCGAAAATGAGGCTGGGCTGAAGGTGGGCAGCTATGTCAAATTCCGCCTCAAGTACATGGGCGCGCTGCACCTGATGAACTCGCCGTATATCGACAAGTTTGTGCTGGACGAGTCGGGGGAGCAGATCGGGGAGCTGGCGGAGGCGCAAAGAGAAGGGCCACCTTCGGCGTCCACCCCCCTCCCAGCCTCCCCCGCAAGGAGGGAGGAGCCAAAAGCCCTAGTTCACGACAGCGCAGAGTGAAGACTAGGGTTCCCTTGCCTCCCTTTTGAGGGGAGGTGCCCCGGAGGGGCGGAGGGGTGGAACGTGGGAGCCATCCCTGCACACCGCGAAACAAATTTCTGAATCCCAAACACCCAGCCCCGCAACACCCAATATTCCTTTTCCCGCCGCCCAGACCCCGTATTCTGGGCGGCGATGTCTGCCCCTGCTTCTGCCCGCCCACCTATCCACGACACCCACCCAGACTTCCAACCCGAAACCGCGCACCTGAAGGGCACGGTGGACGCCATGCTGCGCCAGATCGATTTCTGGGAGGACCGGGACCGCCAGATGGGCGCGGACCTGGAAACCAGCATCATCCTGGCGGACGAGGCGGGCGAACACGCCGCGATGCTCTCGCCGCATGTGCATCACCCGTACTTCGGCAGCCTGAAAGTGCGCGTGGGCGGGCGCGAGCAGACGCTGTATATCGGCAAGCACGGCTTCCGCGACGTGAAGGGGCCGCACAGCGTGGTGGGCTGGGACAGCGAGGTGGGCAGCCTGTTCTACTCCGACGCGCTGGGCTGGACGCCGCGCCGGGGCGGGCAGGGTGTGATCAAGCGGCGGCGGCAACTGGACATCGCGGCCAAGACGCTGCACCGCGTCACCGATCTGTACGACGACGAGGCCGGAGGCGACACCGGGGGCCGCGAGGAAGTGCTGCTGCGAAGGCTGGAAGAAGGCAGCACCGCCGGAATGCGCGACGTGGTGGAAACCCTCCAGCCCGAGCAGAACACCGCCATGCGCTACCCCGCCGGAACCCCGGTGATTATTCAGGGCGCGGCGGGTTCGGGCAAGACCACCATCGGCTTTCACCGTCTGGCCTGGATGACCAATGCCGAACGCGGGCCGCATCAGGCGCGGGCCGAGGCGTGCATGGTGCTGATGCCCAACCGCGTGCTGGCCACCTACGCCGCCCGCATCCTGCCCGAACTGGGCATCGGGGCCGTCAACGTGACCACGCCCGAGAGCTGGGCGATAGGGCTGCTGGGCCTGGAAAAGCTGGAGGTCACGGACCGGACCCTGACGCTCCTGCTGACCGATCACGACAACACCCGCCGCGCCCTGGCCTGGAGGCGGGCCAAGTTGCTGGGAGACGCCCGCATGCTGGACGTGATTCGCACCCACCTGTGGAACCGCTTTAACGCCTCGTTGCGCGGCCAGTCGTTGCGGGAAGAGGTGGCCCTGAACAGACGTGATCCGCAAATCTTCGCCCTGAGCGATACCGACTTGCACGCCATCCTGCGTGACGTGTTCGCCGCCGATCCCCTGAGCGGCTACCGCGCGGGCTTTCGCCGGGCCGTGGAAGATCTGGCCATCTCGCACCTGAACGTCCCTGACGACGAGGAAGCCAGTGTGCTGCGCCAGCTCTCCGCGCCCATCACCGCGCTGCTGGGCCGCATTTTCGCCAGCACCACTCCAGTCACCGAGGCCCGCCGCCTGCTGGGCAGCCCTGAAGCGCTGGCCGCCAGTGGCCTGCTGACCGAGCGCGAGATTGCCCTGCTCGCCACCGATCCTCTGAGCGGCATTCCCACCCCACGCCGCGCCCACGCCGACGCCACTGAGCTGCCCCTCATGCTGGCGGTGCAGGCGTTCACGGGGGGGATCGGGCGGCAGGTGGGGCGCGTTCTGGAACCCTTTGACCATGTGGTGCTGGACGAGGCGCAGGACTACTCGCCGCTGCTGTACGCGCTGCTGGGCCGCGCCACGCGGGCCGGACACCTGACCGCGCTGGGCGATCTGAACCAGGGCATGCACGGCTACAAGGGGCCAAGCAACTGGGAGGCGGTGCAGGCCGTCCTGCCCGGCGCGGAGGTGCTGACGCTGGGCCGCACCTACCGCAGCACCCGCCAGATCACCGAACTGGGCGCACGGATTGCCGCCACCTACAACCGCGCCGCCCAGGTGCAGGGCGTGGACCGCGATGGGGCCGAGGTCCAGCGCTACACCGGACCTGCCGATGCCCCGAACGGCGAACTGCCGTTGATCGCCCAGGCCGTCAAGGACGCGCAGGCCGCCGGACACGTCAACATCGCCATCGTGACCCGCCGCGCCGTGGATGCGGACCGTCTGGCCGAAGCATTGCGCGACTTCGACACCGACGCGCAGCCGATCACCACGCAGGAACACCGTTTCCGGGGTGGTCTGGTGGTATTGCCCGTCAGTCTCGCCAAAGGACTGGAGTTCAGCGCGGCCATCGTGAGCAGCGCCAATGTGCAGACCTACGACGAAAGCACCGAATACGAGCGCCGCTTGCTGTATGTCAGCGCAAGCCGCGCCCTGCACTGGCTGGGACTGGTCAGCGCAGGCGAGTTGCATCCGCTCATCGCCTGAAGGTTGGGATGAAAAAGGCCGCCCCGGTCTGGAGGCGGCTTTCGTCATTCAGGTGGAGATCAGTTGCAGTTGGCGATGGGCAGGGCCTGCACACTGGACACGGAATTGCTGACCGTTCCGTCGCCGCTCTGGGCCTGCACGGTCACAAAGGACGCCCCCTGAACCGAGATGGTATTGACGGGCGTGACGACGATGGCCTGGGCACCCAGACCTCTGGGCTGCACACTCAGGGGCGCGGTATTCGGCCCCACGACGAACTCGAAGGTGGAAGGATTGCCCGAGGAGATGTTGCCGAGGGCGTCGGAATAGATCGTCTTGGTCATTCCGTTATCTCGGCCTTCCAGACGCGCCCCGAACTGGTTGATGGTGCCGTTGAACGTGACATCGACGCTCAGGCGGGTGTTCAGGTTGTTGCAGATGATGGACGTTCCCTTGGAATAAGCCTTGCCACTTACAACGTCCACCGCGTCATTTGCCAGCGTGTACTGACTGGTGTAGCTCAGGAGTTGCAGGTTGCTCACGGGCACGATGCCAGGATCGACAATGACGTTCACGCCACAACTCGCCAGCACGCCCGTCAGCCCCACCGCCGCAATTAACAGTCTTTTCATGCTCAGTACTCCGGAAGGTTTTTGACGAATGGGGTGGGGATCGTCCATGTTGATGTGTGGCAACAAAACGGACGACCCCCAGCCAGATTCTAGCGGCCCTGCTCCCTGGAACCAGCCTGCGTTCCACCCAGGCCGCCTATCTTCAGGTGCTGTTGGTGCTGTGGCTGGTCGTTCCTGGACGACTGAATTTCACCAATCTGGCCCGCTATGGCGGGCCATCTGAGCGAACCCATCGCGCCTGGTTCCAGAAACCAATGCCGTGGGTGGAGTTGAACACCAGTTTGATCTTGCAGATGCAAGATCAGCAGTGTCTGGGCAGGG
>NZ_MSTI01000031.1 GCF_001949125.1 Deinococcus marmoris | reverse complement strand
CCCCGCCGTGATGGGAACGTGCTGGCAGACCTCCAGGCCAAATACGCGGAGGCCACCGCCCGCGTCAGCGGTCAGATCTACCCGCAGGTAGGGGTCAGCGGCACCGTGTCAGCCCAGGGACAGACCCTGAACGCGGCGGTGAATGGCCCCTATAACGCGTTGCAGGCGCGGGTCACGGGCCGCAGCGGCGAACTGTCGTTCAGCGGCGTGACCCTGCCCGCGCAGGCGGTGGACCTGACCGGAACGCTGACGCCAAAGCTGGCTGTGAGCGGCACCTGGGGCGATCTCAACGTCACCTACGACGGCGCAACCGGGCTGGCCCGCGTGACCGGAGCGCAGCCGCTGACCGCCTTCGGGCAGGAGGGGAGCGTGCAGGGCCGCGCCACCTGGGGGCCAGGACCGAACAACACCTTCCGGGGCGCGGTGGACGCACGCGGGCAACTGGACCAGTACACGGTGGCCCTCAGCGGCCCCTGGAGCGATCTGAACGTGCTGCTGACGGACCGCGAGGGCCTCAGCGCACGCGGCACCGCCTCACTGCCAGAAGGGAGATACGACGTGCAGGTGCGCGGCCCCATCGCGGGCGGGCTGTTCGTGGAGGGCAACGTCACCGGGCGCGGCACCGAGCCACGCGGACGAATCAACGTGCGGGACGCCGGGGGCGGCGCGGCCACCGTGGACCTGCGCGGCTTCTCGGACTTCGATGTGCAGGCGCGCGGGCTGACGCTGGCAGGGCAGAAGCTGGTGGGCGATCTGAACGCACGCGGCGGCGTCCTGAGCGGCACCTTGCAGGCCGGACCCTTCACTGTCAACGCACAGAACGGACGCATCAGCGCGAGGGGCGAGATCGCCGGACAGGCAGTCAGCGCAACCGGACGTCTGACCCTTCCGGCGACGGTGGATGATCTGAAGCTGAATGTCAGCGGGCCGTATTTCACCGCCACGGCGGGGGGCGGCGTGGCCGATCTGCGGGGCACGGTCAAGGTGAAGGCGCAGCGCTTCGGCACGTCACCGCTGACCCTGAGCGTTCCGGCGCAAAGCTTTCCGCTAACGGCTTCACTGACCGGGGCGCGGGCGACGGTGGGCGGGCTGACGTATGCGGGCGGCCAGTGGAGCGGCAGTTTGCAGGCGAAATATGCGCTGTCCGGCACCCCCGGTACGGTCAAGCTGCTGGGCGCGGGCCAGACCCTGGCGGCACTGCCGTTCGGGCCGTTGACGGGCCGGGTGGAGGTGCTGCCGAAGGTGGGCGGCGCAGTCACGGCCAGTCTCTCTCCCGCCCTGCCCCTGCTGCCTGAAAACCTGCGGGCGGCGGTGGTGCCGGGCCGTCTGACTGCACAACTGACAGCCACAGGAGCCACGCTGACCAGCACGGGCACGCGGTATCTGGATCGGCCTCTGGATCTGAGTGCCCGCGTGAACTGGAAGGACACCCTGAGCGCGTCCGGCACGCTGCGGCATCCGTGGGCGCGGCTGCCTTTCGCCTACAACGGGCGGGACCTGAGCATCCAGGGGGCCACGCTGGACGCCCGCGCACTGGGGCCGGTGCTGAGCGGTCAACTGGCAGACCTGACAGGCCGGGCCAGCCTCGATCTGAGCGTGCCTGGGCTGGACTTCGCGCAGGCCAGCGGGCAGGCGCGCGTGAATCTGCGGGCAGCGGGCCAGCGCGCGGCGGGCAGCGTTTCGCTGGCGAAGGGGCAACTGGGCGCGAACCTGAACAGCAATCTGGCGGGCCTGAACGTGGGCGTGCGCGGGCTGCTGTACCCGCAGGCCGACGCGCGGCTGACGCTGGACGGCCTGAACGCCACCCTGCGCGGCAACGCGGAAAATACGCTGACCTTGCAGGCGGCGGGCCAGTACGCCGAGCGTGCGGTGGACCTGACCGCGACGGCGACTGGGTTGACGAAGGACGCGGCCAGCGTCCAGCTCGGCGGCACGGTGGCAGGGGCGGCGCTGAATCTGACAGTCGATCAGGGTGCAGGAAATGGACTCGCGGCGTGGAAGGCGGCAGGCAGCATCAGCGTTCCCGATCTGGGGACCGTGCTGCTCTCCGAAACGGCGGGCAATGTCACGGCGACGGTGGGCGGCACGCTGGCCGATCTGCGACTGGACACAGTAGGCACACTGTTTATTGGAACTGGGGTTATTGGAACTGGGGCGGGCGTGAAGTTCAAGGCTCCTGTCTCCTACCGTGACGGTGTGCTGCGCCTGCAAGGGGCCACGGCCACGCTGCCGCAGGGAACCGTGCGGGCCAGCGGACCCGTCTTTCCAGAGCTGAAGCTGAGCGCGAAAGCCAATGTGACCGATCTGCTGCCGGGCAACTACACGGCACGGGTCACGGGCGCGTACAGCAAGCCCGACGTGAATGTGCAGGGCGTACTGGCGGGGGGCATTGCCGGCCTCCAGGCCCAGGGAACGCGCCTGACTGCCCGGCTGCTGGGCCAGGACTGGAAGGTGGGCCTGAGCGGCAAGAAGCTGGCCGGAACCCTGCGCGGCCAACTGGGGACGAACGCGCTGGGCGGCCTGGCCGACGCCGCTCTGACCGTCAACGCCGCTTATGTGGGAGGCGGCCCCGACGCGCCCATCAATGTGCGCCTGAACGGCACCCCCGGCTGGAACGCCCGCAGCGGCTGGAGCGGCACCCTGCGCGTGGCGGGCGATATTCCAGGTGGACCACTGGACGCCGTGCTGGACGGCAACGGGGCTTTGAAAGTGGCCGCACTCGTGGGAACGGGCAACACCCAGGCCCGTCTGACGGGTAGCCTGCCCGCCGATCTGGCCTTCAAGCCAGGGGGCACGCTGGACCTGCTGGCCTTCGACGTGGGGGTGCTGTGGAGCCGCCCGGAGCAACTGCGTGTCAGCGGAACCGTGAAGGTGGGCGGCGCGTCGTGGACCGCTCCCGAGGCCGCCTTCGCCGGGAAACTGGCAGACAGCGGCAATGAGCTGACGGGCGATCTGGGAGCCTCCTACCGCGCCGGGGATCTCAGCGTGCGCCTGAATGGAGCGAAAGTGGCGGGGGGCGGCACGCTGGTAGACGGGCGTTACACGGCCAGCCTGAAAGCCGACACCCTGCGGCTGGCCCGCCTGCTGCCGCGTGGGCTGGATGTGGACGCCCTGACCTTCGCGGGCCGCCTTGAGGCGACGGGCACGCTGGCGGACGGGCCTCAAGTGGTAAGCGTGCAGAATCTGGCACTGAAAGGCCAGCAGCAACAGGCCGGGCCGTTCAGCCTGTACGGCAGTGCGAGTTACCGCTGGCGGGCGGGCGGGACCGATGAACTCCGCACCGCCCTGAGCGGCAGCCTGCGCGGCGGCGTCCTGAAGGCAGACGGGCAGTTGCCAGACGGCGTGCGCGTGACTGTGCGCGGTCTGGGTACCTCGTTCCTGAACACCCCGGTTTTGAACGGCGGCAGCGTGGGCGCAGATGTGACCCTACGCGGCGCGGTGGACAATCCGGCGCTGGAAGGTTCGGTCACGGCCAGAACCGACGCTTTCGACGCGCTGGCCACCCTCTCCGGGCGGGTGCGCGATCCCCGCGCACTGGCCCGCGTCAATCTTCTCGGCGCGGCGGGCGGCACCCTCTACGCCGACGCGCAGGACCTGAATCTGGGTGCGGGCACCGTGCGGGCGAAGCTGTATGGCACGGTCCAGAGCGGCGGCAACACCGCGAAGGTGAATCTGAATGGCGTCTGGCCCCAACTGGCCGGAACCGTGGAAGCGACGCTGGCTGGGTTGAAAGAACCACTCGCGCTGAACGCTGATGGACGCGGCTCCTATGTGCTGGACGGCGGCGAGCTGGGCGGCGGTTCAGTCAGGCTTCAGAAGGGTCAGGGCTTCATTCCCAGCCTCAGCGGCAGCCTGAACCTGACGCCTCTGCCCTTGGTGGGCGGCAGCGGGCAACTGAGTGTCGCCGCCACACTGGCCGGGACGCTAAGTGCTCCGATGCTCGCGGCCACCGTGACCTCGCGCAATGCTTCCGCCTACGGGGTGACGCTGGCAGGTACGACAGGGCGGCTGGGCGGCACCCTGAATGCGCTGACGGGAACGCTGAATCAGGCGAGCGGGACGGTGGCAACGCTGGACAGCGGCAAGGTGACCCTGAATGGCCTGCGTCTGAACGCGGCGGGCAGCATCCTCCGCGCCAGCGGCACGGCGGGCCTGGACGGGGCGGCAAACCTGAACCTGAGCGCCAGCGGAACCCTGAGCGGCAACCTGAAAGCCCTCTACCGTGCCCGGTCACTGTCGCTGGCGGGCAACCTGAGCGGGCCGCAGAAACTGGCGGCAGCAGTGGACCTGCGTGCCGATCCGTTCACGGGCTGGCACGGGGGCGTGCGCGTGACGGGCGGTCCCTCCCTAGGCGGCAGCGGCGACGTGCTGACCGCTCCGGCAGTGCTGGGCCTGTCCGGGCCACTGGCGCACCCGCTAGTACAGGGCACGGCGGGCCTGCTGGGGGCGGGGGCGCGCATCGTGGCGTCACAGAGCGGCGTGCAGGTGCGGCTGGTGGACGGCCCCGGCGCGACGGCCAATGGCGCGGTGGGCGTGCGCCCTGACGCAAAAGGCGAATGGCGCTGGAACGGCGCAGCCAGTCTGACCCGTCCCGAACTGAGCCTGAGCGTCACCCCCAGCGGCCAGTTGGCTGATCCCAATGTCCTCCTGAGCGTGCGGCGGGGCGAGTGGCGGGCCAGTGGCACGGCCACGCTGGAAGGGGCCGATCTGCGCGTCAGCGACGGCGAGCGCGACGGCTCCCTGAGCTTCAGGGGTGGGCAACTCGCCACCAATCTGCCGGGGCTGCAACTGGCAAGGCTGGGCATTCCCAACCTCAACGGCGTACTGACCGCCAGCGGCACGCTGAACACCGACACGCAGAACGGGCAGGTGGCGCTGAAGGTCACGAACTTCACCTCGCCCGCCGAGATTCCGTACCTGGGGCTGCAACTGTCCGGCGAGGCCAGCGCAAACGTGACCCTGCGCGGCGGGCGTACAGGCGTGGCGGCGCAGGTGACGCTGCCCTCCGGCACGCTGCAACTCAATGCCTTGCAGGGCGAGAAGAACTGGACCGGACGCCTCAGCGGCAGCCTGAAGCAGGCGGGCGGCACGCTGAACGTGAATGTGGGACTGGACAGCGGCGGCCTGACTGGGCTGCTGGGCGTCAAAACCTATCCGGTGGACGTGGCGAATCAGAAGCTCACGGTGGACGGCGAGGTCAATCTGTTGGGCCAGAGTTTCGGGGCCACCCTGACCGCCCGCAACGAGGTGGGCGGGGTCAGCGTGGACGCCTCCGGCGGCATCGCCGATCTGCTGCCACAGACTCCACTGGGCGCACTGGCGCTGCAACCCACCGGCGAGGGCTACAGCGTTAAGGCCGTGCTGGACGATCTGGAGGTCAGCAACCTGAAGATCGCCCCCGATCTGTCGGGACGTCTGAGCGGCAACGCCAACTTGCAGGACGGCGGCGGCACCTTCGTCCTACGCTCGGAGGGCCTGATGGTGGGGTCCAAAACGCTGCCCGCCCGGTTGGAAGGCACGCTGGCCGGGGGAAGCTGGCGCATCCGGGGCTTCCTGGGCCAGTCGGATTTCACGGCGGGCCTGAACGGCGGCGAGGTCTTCGGGCAGGGCAGCCTGCGGGCGCTACCGGTGGGCGCGCTGGTGGCGGCCTTTACCGGGGCAGCCCCCGGCGAGGGCGTCGTGACCGGGGTGGCCCGCTTCCGCTTCCCGCTGGCCGATCCGCCCTCCGGCAGCCTCAGCGTGGTGGCCGAGCGCATCCGGGTCAGCGCCACCAGCGGCCCCAGTCCCAGCAGCCCAAGTCCCAGCAACACGGGTGAGGCCGCCTCCACCGAGACCCTGACCGGCACCGGCACACTGGAATACGCGGCGGGGGAACTGCGCGGCCTGAACGTGCAGCTCACCGGGGCGGGCACCTGGGACGTGCGCGGGCAATACACCAGAGAGAAGGTGGACGTGAATGCCCGCTTCACCAACACCACCTTTACCCCGGTGCTGCGCCTGATTCCCGGCCTGAGCGAGCTGGACCCCAGCCTGCGCGGCAGCCTGACCCTCAGCGCGGCGGGCACCTATGACCGCCCACGCGGGCTGCTGCGGGTGCAGAACGTCAGCGGCAGCGTGGCGGGCCTGAGCCTGGAGATTCCCAACTTCACAGGCGACCTGCCCGACAGCGGCGCGTTCACGGCGAGCGGCACAGTCCTGACGGGCGGCGCGCTGGGAGCCAACGGAAAACTCGACGTCACGGGACAGCTCACGCTGGGCAAGCTGAGCAGCACGCGGGTGGGCTTTAGCGGCCTGCTGGCGCCGCAGGGTCTGGGGGCGCTGCCGAACAGCACGGTGGTGCTGGCACAGGACGGCGAGACGTTCACGCTGGACGCCCAGAGCCGCAGCACCAATGCGGCCACCGGGGCGGGCAACCTGCGGCTGAGTGGGCAGGTCTCGCCCACAATCGATCTGACCCTGGCCGCACGCAACTACAACCTGCCGCTGTCGGTGATCTTCGCCCGCGACAGCGCCCTGAACGCCGATCTGCGCGCCGTAGACGACGGCACATTGATCCGTGTCAGCGGCGCGGCGGACTTCCTGCGCCTGACCCTGGGCCGCGCCGATGCCAGGGCGGCCATTCCCACGCCGGGCAAATCCAACGGACAGGCTGTCAACAGTGCGGAAAGTGGCCCGAACTCCAGCACAGGGCGCACCACCGACAACTATGTCAGCCCACTGCCCGAGGTCTACTCCACCTTCCCCGCCCCGGCGACGAACACGGGCGAGGCGGCCCCCAGACCCGCGCGGCCCTTTCTGGAACGGGTGGTCTTTGAAGACATTCCCATCCGCGCCCCTGGCGGCATCCGGGTGGACGAGAGCCTGGCGCGCGCCGAGTTCAGCACGGCGGGCCTGACCCTGTCCGGCAGCGGCGCGCGGCCCCGCATCAGCGGCAGCGTGCGCTCCGAACGCGGCTTCATCTACCTGCGCGAGAACGAATTCACACTGGGCGACAGCCGCGTGACCTTCGCCGGAGACAGCCTGCTGCCCGCCTTCAACATCACGGCCACCGGACAGGTGCTGGCCGTGACCACCCGCCAGCGCGTGCCCGTGACCCTGAATCTGAGCGGCGAATTCGCGGCCCGCGCTGACGGTCAGCCGGCCCTGAACCTGACCACCACCCTGAGCTGCACCGCCCAGAGCGTGGCCTGCAACGATCCCGACACCGGGCAGGGGTACACCGAGCCGGAACTGTACGCCCTGGTTGCTACGGGCGTACCCAACCTGACCGCGCTGCCCGGCAACATCGGCGCGCTGGGGGCCAGTGCCGTGCAGACCGCCCTGAACGTGTTCGTGCTGGGCGAGCTGGAGCGCACACTGGCCCGGGCGTTCGGCCTGGACGTGTTCCGCCTGACCCCCAACCTGAACGGCGTGGACGGCAGCGTGAACGCGACCCTGACGCTGGGTTCGTACCTGACCCGCGACCTGTACCTGCAATATCAGGTGGATCTGGCGGGCAAGGGCCTGCTGGACGCCACCTACAGCACACCGGACGACCGCTTTACCTTCCGGGTCAGCACGCCCCTGACCGGGCTGGACCTGGGCAGCCTGCGCCCCAGCTTCAGCGCCGGGTACAACATCAATCCGCGCACCAACCTGAGCATCGGGGTGACGAACGCGGACGTCAGCACCAGGGTCAGATTCGGGGTGACGTACCGGATCGGGGGGAGATAGGGCTTTCCTACCACACACAAAGAAGAAGGGCCGCCCAGCATCGGCGGCCCTCTTCTGAAAAGACCCGGTTTAGCGGCTGACGGTCACGCTGGCGCGGGGTTCCAGAGCGTAGAAGGCCACCAGGGCCACCAGGGTGCCGACCCAGCCGGGGGCGCTGCCCAGTTCCATCTCGAAGGGGCGGCCCAGCACGGTGCTGCCCAGTTGCCCGCTCAGATGCTCGCCGGTCTGCTGCGCCACCACGTTCCAGCCGACGATGGGTTCGCCCATGAAGCCGGTCACGCGGTCCACACCGCGCAGCACCAGCTTCTGGCTGCCCACGTTGCCCCGGAGTTCGCCGCCGTCCAGCTCGATCTTGACCGGATCGTTGCCCACGGTGCCCTGCACGCCGCGCTCGGTGATTTCCAGATCGATGTCCTTGCCGTGTAACTTGCCGCCTGCGCGGCCCGAAATACTGTCGCCCTCGATGGTGCAGCGGATGTCATATCCGTCCGTGCCCCCGAGGCGTCCTTTGATGAGGTCGTCCATGCGCGGAAGTATAGCGGGCGGCGCATGACCGTGGGGTTACGCCTGTGGTGATGCCGGTGAGGACGGTGCAGATGAGGACGCTGGCGTGCGGATCAATCCCAGCCGCTCGAAATACTGGCGACGGGTCAGCGTGGGGCCGCCCTCACCCAGTTGGACGCGGCCCGCGTTCCAGCGCTCGAACAGGATTCGTAGCGTGCCGCCCAGCAGCGCCGCGCCGTACCAGTCGGGGGGCGGGGCGCTCCAGCGCAGCACCGTCCCGTCCCAGGCCAGATGCGGGCAGGTCTCGTCCCGCGCGGCCCAGAACATGCCGCCCGCCTCTCCCAGCCGCTGGGCACGCACCGTCAGCGGCGGCTCACGAACCTGGATGTCGTATTGCGGACATGCAAACGCCTCGGCGTACAGGTCATAGAGATGCTGCTGCAATTGATGGGCCTGGGAACGCAGCCGGCCTTCCTCGCGCCCGCTGAGGCCGCCGGGGGTGGAATCCAGCGCCGTGCGGACATCGGCCAACTGGTTCTCGATGTGGATCAGCCGTTGCCGGGCGCTGGGCCGGGGCGGGGGCGGCGGCGGATCGCCCTGAAGGTGGCGCGCCGGGTCCGTGTACTCGCGGCTGCCCCAGCCGGTAACCTCACGGAGCTGGCCGTCCTCGATCAGCCACAGGCGGTTTGAGACCTCGCGGGCAAAGCGGCGGTCATGGGTCACGATCACCACCGCGCCGCCGTAAGCGTGGACGGCAGCCTCCAGCGCGTCCAACGCCTCGATGTCCAGATGGTTGGTGGGTTCGTCCAGCAGCAGCAGATCGGCGCGCAGGGCACTCACCAGGGCCAGCCCCGCCCGCGCCCGCTCGCCGCCGGAGAGCTGACGCGGGGTTTTGGGCCAGTCGGCCTCGGTGAAGCCCGCGCGGCCCAGCAGGGTGTTGGCCTGCTTGCCGAAACGGCCCGTGAACTGGGCGTGCAATCCATCGCCGGGCAGCAGGCCATGCCAGGTCTGGTCCAGGCTGGCGACGGTCACGCCGCCTGCGACGCGCAGCATGGGCGCGGGTTCGCCCAGACCAGCGACTGAATCCGGGTGTTCCTCGCCCGACAGCAGTTTCATCAGGGTGGTCTTGCCAGTGCCGTTCGCGCCCATTAAGGCCACGCGGTCCCCCTGGCGCAGCTTGAAGGCCACACCCGAAATGACGTTGCGCCCGTCATAGGACTTGGACAGGTGATCGCCCCAGGCCACCAGCGGGGCGCGGGCGCTTCCGGCGAGCAGGCGCATGCGGAGCTGGCGTTCGGGCAGCGGGGCCTCGGCATTCGGCAGCCGCTCGGCGCGGGATTTGAGGCCGCGTGAGCGGCGGCCCCAGCGGTCCAGATTCTCCGCGCTGCCCACCAACCGCCGTGCCTCCTGCGCCGAGAGCTTCGCGGCACGTTCCTGGGTGCGCCGCTCCAGATCGCGCTGCGCCTTCGCCCGCGTGTACCCGCCGGGATACGCGGTTGCCTCGCCCGCTTCCAGCCAGACGCTGCGCCCACCGGATGAATCGGCCACCGCGTCCAGAAAGTCGCGGTCATGGCTGGTCAGAACCACGCCGCCCCGGAACGTCCGCAGCCAGCCTTCCAGCCACTCGCGCATGCGGATGTCGAGGTGGTTGGTGGGTTCGTCCAGCAACAGCAGATCAGGTTCGCGGGCCAGCGCCAGAGCCAGGGCCAAACGGGTGCGCTCGCCGCCGGACAGCGTGGTGGCCTCACGGCCCAGAAAACGGGTCAGGTCCAGCATCCCCAGCACGCGGGCCACGCGCGAGGGCCACGCGTAGGCTTCGGCGTCTTCCAGGCGGGCGTTCAGCTCGGTCCAGGCAGCCAGGACCACTGGATCGCCCAGATCGGCCTCCAGCGCCAGCAACTCGGCTTCCAGCTCACGGTAGGGGTGCGCGGCGTCCACCAGGGCGCGCACCGTTTTGCCCACCGGGTGCGCGTGGTGCTGCTCCAGCACGCCCAGGCGCAGGCCATCCGCGCGCCAGACCGTGCCTTCCTCGGGCAGCAACTCCGCCGTCAGCACGCGCAACAGGGTGGTCTTGCCCGCCCCGTTGCGGCCCAGCAGCGCCACACGCTCACCGCTCGAAACGCTCAGGGACACGTCACGCAGCACCGCCCGCTCCGCGTAGAACACGGTCAGGTTTTCGGCAGTGATCAGCGTGGACACGGGGAGGAGGCTAGCGCAGAGAGGGCCAGAAAGAATCGGCGAAAAGGCTCAGTCTGCACAGGTCAACGCAAGATGAACATGCCGGACTAGCCACGCCGCGCCTGCCACGCTTCCCAGTCGCGCCGTGCCTGTGCCCGCGCCGCCGCCCAGAAAGCGGATTCCAGCGCCGTCAGATCAGCGTCCAGGGCAGATGACTGGCGGTAATCGGTGGCCTCCAGCCGGGCCAGCAGCGAGGGATGTTCAGTCTGCTTGAAAGCCGCGTCCAGCACCTCATCTTCGGAGGACAGGGCCGCTGCCCTGACCAGTTCGCCGTACAGCCGCCCCAGAATCTGCAAATCCGCCACGTTCGCCGCATAGACCCACGGGCCGTGTTCGCCCAACAGTGCCACCAGTCCAGACCACTGCGAGTGCATCACATCGGAAATCACCTGCTTTGGAGGCGTGGTGGACATCAGCCACGGACGCGCGGCCAGCAGATCGGGAGCCAGCCACTTCTCGCCCGCGAATTCACGGCCCACCCTTTCGGCGTCGGCGGGCGAGAATACGTCGCGCAAGTCGGTCAGGTGCGACAGACGAGCGCGGGCTTCGGGCGTGAGTTTGACTGTGCGGGGACGAGGTTGGCCGAGTGCAGCCCAGGCCAACTGACGCAGGATTTCGGCCTCCAGAATGATATTTTGAGCCTGCAACGAGGCGTCCAGAGTGGCGAGGCTGGAGAAATCCACCTCCGCCCGAAGGTTAAAACCCTGCGGTGATAGTGCGGCGGTCAGGCATTTCAGCCTGTCTTCCACGCTCAACTGCTGGCACTCGTGTAACTGGCGACAGCCCTGAGCCAGAACCAGCGGGTGACGGTGAACAGCACCAGCGCCACCAGCGGCGAGGCCACCGCCAGCGCGGGCGACAGCCGCCCGGTCATGGCCTGCGCGGGAACGGTGGTGATCAGGGCAATGGGCACCACGAACGTCAGCGCAAAACGCACAGGCACTGGAAAGGCCGTGACGGGAAAACGCGCAGCGCCAAACACGCCGTTGAACAATTCGGCCACATTCTGCGTTTTCACGAACCAGAACGCCGTCGTGGAAAGCGCCAGCCAGATGCAGTACACGATGGTCAGCGCCGACAGATACAGCACGGCGGCGATCAGCACGCCCCCCAGCGTGATGGTCAGCGCCGACGCTGCGTACACGATCAACCCCACGCCGATCAGGATGTCGGGCACGCGCAGCACGTTCAGGTAGCGCGTGCTGACACTGAACTGCGCGTCTACCGGCTTCAGGAGCGTGAAATCCATGCTGCCCGTGCGGATGGCCTCCGCGATGCGGCTCATGCTGGGCTGGATGAATACAGCGATAAAACCCTCGGTGAGGATAAAAAAGCCCGTGACCAGCAGCGCCTCGCGGAAGCTCCAGCCGCCCACCGTATCGCTGCCCTGCCCGAACAACACGCCAATCGCCAGCAGCGCCACGCCCACCTGCCCCAGACTGCTCAGGACTGCCCCGATAAAGTTTGCCCGGTACTCTAGCTGAGCCGAAACTGTAGCCCCGGTGAAGATGCGGACGAGGCGGAGGTAACGGGTCATGCAGGCCCCTGGCGGGGCGGTCTAAGGGTCAAAAGGTCTAAGGGTCTGAGGTTGCCAGCTCCCTCCCTCCTTGTGGGGGAGGGTTGGGGAGGGGGGGCCACCGGGCAGGCCCCGGTCGAAAATAAGTCCCCCCGATCTTCCTTGACACTCCAGCTCACGCCCCCACCGCCCCGTATTTCTTCAGACCCAGCCGCCACACCAGCAGGCGCGCAAACCAGAAGAAGACCACCCAGCCGAACAGAATGAGCGCACCAAACCCCGCCTGACTCAGCGTGGCCTTGCCCGCCAGCACCTGCGCAGGCAGCCCCAGCATGTACGGGAAGGGTGTCCAGATGGCGATGTCCTGAACCCACTGCGGATAGAAGGTCAGCGGGGCAAACAGACCGCCCAGTGCGGCGTACATCAGCCACGCCACTTCCGAAAAGCTGGTGCTGCTTTCCGTCCAGAAGGCCAGCAGGCCCAGGGCGTATTCGTACAGAAAACGGCAGGTGAACCCCAGGATGCACAGCCCCAACGTGACGGGGTAGGCCCACCACTCGCGGGTAAACGACGCACCGGACAGCGCCGCGAAGATCACCAGCAGCACCAGCATCGGCCCGATACGGACAAAACGCTCGGCGACGTGGGCGGCGTATTCCTGCCACATCGGGTCCATCGGGCGCAGCAGCTTGGGCGACAGCGTGCCCTGCCGGATCATGAAATCCAGTTCCCAGCCCACCCAGACCACCAGCAGTTGCCCCATCAGCCACACGCTGAGGAAATAGGTGGCGAACTGGGAGGCGTCGTAGCCGTTGATCTGCCCACCCGGAGCATTCGCCGCCTGCGCCATCCACACCAGCATCATCACCAGCGAGATCGTGCCCGACAGCATCCAGATGATGACCTCGGCACGGTATTCGGCCATCTCCGCGAAACGGGTGGCGAAGAGAACACGGGTCTTACGGATCATGGGTGCCTCTGGCGGAGCGGCCTAAGGGTCTGAAGGTCTAAAAGTCTGAGGCTTTTAACTCCCTCCCTCCTCGTGGGGGAGGGCTGGGGAGGGGGGGCCACCGGGCAGGCCGCGAATTCAAAGTGCCTCACCCCCGCACCACCTCCTTCTCCACTTTCGCCGTTGCCCCAAACAACTCCGCCATCACCGCTTCAATCGGCGGGTCTTCCACGGTCAGGTCCGCCACGTCCAAGTCAGCCAGCAGTCGGGCGGCGCGGGCGCTGACCTCCGAGCGGGGGACGGTCAGTTCCACACTCAGGCCGTCCACCTTCACGTCCTGTCCGTAGGCGGCCAACTGCGCGGCGCTGACGGCCTCGCGCAGCTTGAGCTTCACCGTTTTGCCGCCCCCCTTGCCCTGCTCGGCCAGCCGTGCCAGATCGCCGTCAAAGACCAGTTGGCCGCTGTCGATCACCAGGATTCGCTGTGCCAGGGCCGTCACGTCCGCCATGTAGTGGCTGGTCAGAATGATGGTGGCCCCGTACCGCTCGTTGTAATCGCGGATAAAGGCGCGCACGGCTTCCTGCATGTTCACGTCCAGGCCAATCGTCGGCTCGTCCAGAAACAGCACGCGCGGGCGGTGCAGCAGCGCGGCGGCCAGCTCGCACTTCATGCGTTCGCCCAGGCTCAGCTTGCGGACCTGTTTTTTCAGGATGCCGTCCAGCGACAGCACCTCCGTGAACTCGCGCATGGTGGCGCGGTACTGATCATCAGGAATCTCGTAGATGGCCTGATTGACCAGAAAGCTGTCCAGCGCGGGCAAGTCCCAGATCAGTTGCTGTTTCTGGCCCATCACGAGGGTGATCTGCTTGAGAAAGGCGGTTTCACGCTTGCGCGGCTCGAATCCAGCGATCCTCGCCACGCCGTCCGAGGGATGTAGCAGGCCCGACAGCATCTTGAGCGTGGTGGTCTTTCCCGCCCCGTTCGGACCCAGAAAGCCCACGACTTCACCGGGGGCGAGGTCAAAGGACACGCCCTTGACCGCCTCCACATATTTGGTTTTGCGGCTCACGAAGCTGCGGAGGCTGCCCATGAAACCCGGCTCCTTCTCGTGGACGGCGTACTGTTTTTTCAGGTCTCGGACGTGAACGGAGGCGTCCGGGGATGATGTCGTCATAAGTCTGTGCAGAATACGCCGGAAACGGATTTTTGCGTGGCAGTAGGCGAAATGGCGTAACGCGGGTGAGGCGTGGTGAGGATGGGGTGGCAGCCACGGCTTAACCCATCAGTGGGCTTCGCTGCCAGCTTCCCTCAAGAGGAGCCAGGAGTTGCAATTGATCGTGCCACACGCCATCTCCTTGCCTCCCTTCTAAGGGGAGGTGTCCCGAAGAGACGGAGGGGTTAAACCGTGGGAGCCACCGAGAAGATCAACACCACCGTAACCTCTGCCCCGCCCCACACCCGCCGCGCCCGCTACACTCCCCCCATGACGCGCCGTGACGGTGGCCGTGACGAACAAGGCCGCACCCAGACCCTGGAACGCACCACAACGCAACGGCCCCGGCTGTACCGCGTGCTGCTCCTCAACGACGATTACACTCCGATGGATTTTGTGGTGATGGTCCTCTCCCAGTATTTCCGCAAGACCGAGCAGGACGCAGAAATGATCATGCTGGCGGTGCATCACAAGGGTCAGGGCGTCGCCGGGGTCTACACCCGCGACGTGGCCGAGACGAAGGTGGCCCAGGTGACCGCCCACGCCCGCCAGGAGGGCCATCCATTGCGCGTGGTGGCAGAGCCGGAGGCGGAAGAATGAACGTTAACAGACAAGACCGCACTTCCCTTAGACCCTCAGACCCTTTGACCCTTAGACCGCCCCGCCAGAGGCGCAAATGATCGGCGATCACCTGCAAGTCACCATCGCCCGCGCCGCCGACTACGCGCGGGAGGCCGGGCATGAATACGTGACCCTGGAACACCTGCTGCTGGCGCTGACGCATGACCCGGAAGGCCGCGACGCCCTGCTGGCCGTGGGCGCGGATGTGGAACGCCTACGCGACGAGCTGGAAATGCAACTCGACGCGCTGGAATCGGTGGAGGATTCCGAACCGGATTTCACGCTGGGCTTCCACCGCGTCGTGCAGGGCGCAGTGCTGCAACTGCACGCCAGCGGCAAGGGGGGCGAGGACGCCGACGGAGCGCGTGTGCTGGTGGAACTGCTGGAGGAGGCCGACTCCCCCGCCCGCGCCGCGCTGGAAGCCCAGGACGTGACCCGGCTGGACGTTCTGGCTTATGTGTCGCACGGCACTGCCAAAGTGGAAGGCCGGGGCCGGGAGCGCCGCGTGGCAGGCACCGAGGAAGGTGTGCCGGAAGCCGAGGCTGAGCAGGACCCGCTGGAGGCGTACACGCAGGATTTGACTGCCGCCGCCAAGGCCGGGGAATTTGACCCGGTGATCGGGCGCGACGCCGAACTGATGCGAACGGTGCATATCCTGGCGCGGCGCGGCAAGAACAACCCCGTGCTGGTGGGCGAGCCGGGCGTGGGCAAGACGGCGCTGGCGGAGGGATTGGCGCAGCGCGTGGCGGACGGCAAAGCGCCCGGATTCCTGAAAGGCGCGTCCGTGTATGCACTTGACCTGGGGGCACTCCTGGCCGGAACGCGCTACCGGGGCGACTTTGAACAGCGTTTGAAGGCAGTGCTGGCAGCACTGGACGGCAAGAACAGCGTCCTCTTTATCGATGAGCTGCACACGCTGGTGGGCGCAGGGGCGACCGAGGGCGGCAACGTGGACGCGGCCAACCTGCTGAAACCTGCGCTGGCACGCGGCAAACTGCGGGTGATGGGGGCCACCACCCCTGCCGAGCTGCGCCACCTGGAAAAGGACCGGGCGCTGTGGCGACGGTTTCAGACCGTGGACGTGGCCGAACCTTCCGAGGAAGACGCGCTGGAGATTCTGCGCGGGCTGGCCCCCAAATACGCCCAACACCACGGCGTCACGTACACGCCCGAGGCGCTGGACGCCGCCGTGCGCCTGAGCGTGCGCCACCTGCGGGACCGCTTTCTGCCCGACAAGGCCATCGACGTGATCGATGAAGCCGGAGCCGCCCGCAGCAGCGCCGGGGTGAGCGGTCAGATTGATGTGGCCGATATGGAGGCCACCGTCGCCCGGATGGCCCGTGTGCCGGTAGGCGCGGTCAAGGCCGAGGAAATACAGTCGCTTGCCACGCTGGAAACGGACTTGCAGGGGCGTGTGTTCGGGCAGGACGCGGCAGTTCAGGCCGTTGCCAGCGCCGTCAAACTGGCCCGCGCGGGCCTGCGCGATCCACAAAAACCGCAGGGCGCGTTCCTGTTCGCCGGGCCGACGGGCGTGGGCAAGACCGAGCTGGCCCGCGCCCTGGCAGACCGCCTGGGCATTCACCTCGCCCGCTTCGACATGTCGGAGTATCAGGAAGCGCACACCGTCGCCCGGCTGATCGGCGCACCCCCTGGCTACGTGGGCTTCGATCAGGGCGGCCTGCTGACCGATGCGGTGGCAAAAAACCCGCACGGCGTACTGCTGCTGGACGAGATCGAGAAGGCGCACCCGGACGTGTACAACGTCTTCCTGCAAATGATGGACCACGGCACGCTGACCGATCATGCGGGCAAGAAGGTGGACGGGCGCGGGTTGATTCTGGTCTTTACCACCAACGCCGGGGCCGCCGACGCCAGCCGCCCGGCCCTAGGCTTTGGGCGTGAGGGCCGTGCGGGCGAGGAGGCGGAAGCGGTCAAGCGCACCTTCACGCCTGAATTCCGCAACCGGCTGGACGCCGTTATCTACTTCCGCCCGTTGTCCCGTGAGGTCATGGCCGGGATCGTGGACAAGTTCCTGCGCGAGCTGGAGGCGCAACTGGCCGAACGCAAGGTGACCCTTGAGGTTTCGGCTGAGGCCCGCGCCCGGCTGGCTGAACTGGGCTATGACCCGCAGATGGGCGCGCGTCCGCTGGCCCGCGTGATCGAGGAACAGATCAAACGTCCGCTGGCCGATGAACTGCTCTTCGGCAGACTCAAGGGCGGAGGCAGGGTCAAGGTTTCCGTGGAGGACGGGACTTTTACATTCTCTCCATAATCCCCGTTCTATCTGGCGAAGCCCCCACCACAACCAGCCTGACCGCGAGGCCATGTTTCGCCGCTGGCACCGGCTTTACCAGACCCGATGGCCGTTCGGTGCAACAAAGATCAGCCTGGATTTTTTTGATTTCATGTTGCCTTTAACCGGCGGGTGTAAAGGTTCATCGGGTTTTTTTTCATGTTGGGCAATGGAACAGAAAGGACAATCGAGGCATGAAAAATATCCTGCTGATCCTGCTGACCGGTTCCATGCTCGCCGCCTGCACGCCCAAGTCCGAGACGACCACCACCACCGATACCACCACCACCACCACGGACGCCACTGTGCCGGACGCGACCACGACCACCGACTCCACCACCGACACGACGACCACCGACGAACCAGGCATCGACAACCCGATTGCCGAGGGTGAGGGAGCCATGGACAATGCTGCGGACCCCGGCGTCGATAGCACCCTGACCAACGCTGACGATGCAAGTGTGGGAGAGGAAGTCGATATGGCCGTGGGCGACGGCCTGGAAGGAACCGTGGCTGACTTTGACGGTACGGCCCAGACCTTCACCCTGAACGAGAACGATGCCAATTACGCGGTGACGATCAGCCCCGACACGGTTTTTGAGGGGACCGCCACCACCGCCGAGGATTTCTTCGGAACTGACCGCGCCGCCGCCAACGTGGCCGTCGAAGGTGAGATCGATAGCGCCAGCAGCACGCTGAAGGCAAACAAGATCACCCTGAACTGATCTGATCAGAAGTGGGAGGCCGGACCTGAAAAGGCTCGGCCTCTGCTTTTGCCTCCTGCGCGTCAGTTCCTCGCCGCCCGTCATCCAAAAGCCGCACGCCTTCCTCACCCCGCAGCCGTTATGCTCTGGGCGTGCGTCGGCATGTGATTCTTCTGGTGGTTGTAGCAGGTGTGGTGGCGGTGGCGGCTCCAGCCTTTCCCTTTCTGGCGCGGTATGGAGCATTGCCGCAAAAAGCGACTGGCCCAGTGACCGTTTTGCTTGCGGGCGTGACCCCCAAGTACGACGAGAGTGCCCCGGTGTGGCCCTGGCCTGCCCGCCCGGAGGACTACAGCGGCCTGACCGACACTATTTTGCTGGCGCAACTGCGCCCTGATGGGACCACCAACATGCTCAGCATTCCGCGCGATACCTGGGTGAATGTGCCGGGCAACGGCTGGGGCAAGATCAACGGCTCCAACCCACACGGCGGCCCCGATACGTTGGTGGGCGCGGTCCAGAACCTGACCGGGATCAAGGTAGACGCCTACGCCCTGCTGTCGCTAAATGCCATGCGCGCCATGACCCAGGCGGCGGGCGGAGTGACGCTGGATGTGGCGCAGGACATGAAATATGACGACAACGCGGGCAAACTGCACATCGATCTCAAGGCGGGCCGCCAGCACCTCAGTGGCGAACAGGCCGAAGGCTACCTGCGTTTTCGCAAGGACAATCTGGGCGATATCGGGCGGGTGGCGCGGCAGCAGAACTTTCTGAGCGCGCTGCTGAACAAGGTGAAAAGCCCGCTGAACTGGTGGCGCATGCCCGGCATGGTGGGCGCGGTGGACCGCAACATGAAGAGCAACCTGACGCGGGCGCAGGTGGCCGGGATCCTGGGCGCGGCCCTGAGTGGCCCGAAGGTCGCCATGCACACCGTCCCCGGCAATTTCGGCGGCGGCGGCACCTGGATAGCGGACCGTGCCGCGCTGGCCACCGTGGTAGACAACAACTTCACCGATCCCAACGACCCGCGCCGCCTGAGTATCGCCGTGATCAACACCGCCGCCCCCGACGGCAGCGCCCGCCGCCTGCAAGAAAAGCTGGAGGGCCTGGGCTACCTGCGGGTCAGCGTCGCCAACGGGCCGCAGGACAACGCCACCACCACCATCACCGGTCCCCAGGCAGGCCGCATCTTGCAGGACGTGGGCCACGGACAGGTGGTGCAGGCCCAGGGTGTGCCGGGCGCAGATGTGACAGTGCGGCTGGGCAGCGATACCCCGGCCAACTGAAGACATCGGGCGGGCTATTCCAGCCCTGCTCTGAAAGTGTTCTGAATCGATTAAGTCAGTGCCAAATTCCTGCTACCCTCTGCCTATGACAGACACGGTCCAGCAGCTCAAGTGGTGGCAGAGTGGCATCATCTACCAGATCTACCCCCGTTCCTTTCAGGACAGCGCAGATCAGGACGGCACAGGCGACGGCGTGGGCGATCTGCGCGGCATCACGGCGCGGCTGCCGTATCTGAAAAGTCTAGGGGTGCAGGCCGCGTGGCTCTCCCCTATCTTCACCTCGCCCATGCGCGACTTCGGCTACGATGTGGCCGACTACTGCGATATCGACCCGCTGTTCGGCGATCTGGCCGACTTCGACGCGCTGGTGCATGAGGCGCACGGGCTGGGGCTGAAGGTAATGCTGGACTACGTGCCCAACCACACGTCCTCGGACCACGCGTGGTTTCAGGAGGCGCTGACCGGTAAAGACAGCGAGAAGCGCGACTGGTATGTCTGGCGCGATCCCGGCCCGGACGGTGGGCTGCCCAACAACTGGAAATCCTTCTTTGGCGGCCCGGCCTGGACATTGGACGAGGCCAGCGGGCAGTACTACCTGCACCAGTTTCTGCCCACCCAGCCGGACCTGAACTGGCGCAACCCGGACGTGCGAGCCGCCATGTTCGAGGTGCTGCGCTTCTGGATGCGCCGGGGCGTGGACGGCTTCCGGGTGGACGTGATCTGGCTGCTGGCCGAGGACGACCGCTATCTGGACGAACCCGCCAACCCGGAGTGGACCCCCGGCGACATCGAACACAACAGCGTTTCTCACACCTACACCCAGGACCAGCCGGAGACCCACCAGTACATCCGCGAGATGCGGACTGTGCTGGACGAGTTCGATGACCGCATGATGGTGGGCGAGATCTATCTGCCGGTGGACCAGTTGCTGCCCTACGCAGGCACGCCCGACACGCCGATGGTGCATCTGCCCTTCAACTTCCACCTGATCCTGCGGCCCTGGCAGGCAACGGCGGTGCGTGAATTTGCCGACAGCTACGACGCCGCCTGCCGCAAGATCGGCACCTGGCCCAACTGGGTGCTGGGCAACCACGATCAGCGCCGCTTCAAATCGCGCCTGGGTGCGGCGCAGTACCGTGTGGCGCAGACGCTGCTGCTGACCCTGCGCGGCACGCCCACGGTGTATTACGGCGACGAGATCGGCATGCAGGACGTGGATATTCCCCGAGACCGCATGGTGGACCCGGCGGGCCTGCAACAGCCCGACTCCCCCGCCGCCAGCCGCGACCCGGAGCGCACGCCGATGCAGTGGGACGCCTCGCCCAACGCGGGCTTCAGCGCAGCGGACACGACGCCGTGGCTGCCGCTGGCGGACGACTTCGCAACCGTGAACGTGCAGGCGCAGGAAGCGGACCCGCACAGCGATCTGAACTTTTTCCGCGCCTTGACACGGCTCCGGCAACAGCACCCCGCTCTCGTGGGTGGCGACTACACCAGCCTGGACAGCGGCCATGAGGACGTGTTCGCCTTCCGCCGCACGCTGGACAGCCAGAGCGTGACTGTGTTGCTGAACTTCGGCGCGGGCGAACGCGATCTGGGCGATGTGGCGTTGGGTCAGGCGCTGCTCAGCTCACTCGACGATTTGCCCGAAAGCGGCGCGAAGCTGCGCCCCAACGAGGCGCGCATTCTGCTGAGCTAGCAAAGGGATATTTGAGGCCGCCAGCGGGAGAACCTTGCTGGCGGCTTCTTTCTCTGTTCTATTACCACTTTCTCAGATTCAGGATTTGACGCTGGACAACTTCAGAATCCGGGCGCGGACCCAGGCAGCGTCACTGGGGCGCTGCCTGGGGTCCCGGCGGGTCAGGGTCAGGTACAGCGAACACAGCGGGTCCGGGTGATACGGCGCGGGGCGGGTGGGGTCCGGCAGCGAGCCGAAGATCCCCCAGCCCAGCAACATGCCCACCCCGTACAGGTCCGCCTCTGGCCCCAGCGGTTCACCGCGCGCCGCCTCGGGACTCTGAAAGGCCGCCGTGCCGAAACGGGTGGGCACCGGGAAGGCTTCCAGCAGCGGGCCAGCCAGATCCAGGTCCACCAGTTTGGCGCTGCCGTCCGGCTCGACCACGATGTTTTCCGGCTTGATATCGCGGTGGACCAGCCCGCAGGAATGCAGGTACGCCAGCGCGTCCAGCAGATGCGCCAGGGTCAGCAGAAAGGCGCGGCGCTCGGTGTGTAGGGCGGGCCGCCGCACGTAGCGCGAGAACAGCACCTCGCCGCGTGCCAGGGTGCTGATCAGCACCGGACGGTCCTCCAGGGTGCCCCGGCCCAGCATGGAAGCCAGCCGGGGATGGTCCAGCCCGCTGGCATGCTGAAATTCACGTTCGGCAAAGGCGTTCATATCGGGGCGGAAGACCTTGACGGCGCAGGGCTGACCGAACGCATCCACCGCAAAATAAACCAGACTGTGAGAGCCGCGCCCGATTGGTCTGACCAACCGCACACCCTCTCCAACCACCTGTCCTGCCAGAGCCATTCATCGCATCTTAATCCAATTGGACCGGGCTGACTGAAGCAATTGACATAGACGTCAGTAAGCCGACAGTTTGGGAGGCACTTTGCCCTGCTGGACCTGCCCGAGTTGCTGGCCGCTGGATTCGGTTCCCGGCACCAGCGCAGCAGGACTACAATCCCTGCATGTGCAGCGGCAGGCGCGGGAAATGAACGGTTACGGTCTGGTGCTGGGCGGCGGCGGCGCGCGTGGGCTGGCGCATATTGGCGTGTGGCAGGTGCTGGAGGACGCGGGCCTGAGACCCAGCGTGGTCACCGGGACCAGCATGGGCGGTCTAGTGGGGGCCTTTATCGCGGCGGGCTACAGCGGGGCTGAACTGGAACGCATCTCGGGCACGGTGTCGTGGCGGCGTCTGCTGGACTGGCGGCCCGGCACCGGCCTGCTCAAGATCTCGGCGATGGAAGGCTGGCTGGCCCAGAACCTGCCCCAGACCTTCGAGGAACTACCCATCCCCCTGGCGATCACGGCCACCGACATGCTGACGGGCCGGGGCGTGTACCTCACGCGCGGCAGCCTGTTCGGCGCCCTGCGCGCCACCAGTGCCTATCCGGGCGCACTGGACAGCGTGCCTATGCGCGACATGCTGCTCTCGGACGGCGGCATTCTGAATCAGGTTCCGGTGGACGCCGCGCTGTTTCTGGGGGTCCGCAAGGTGCTGGCGGTGGACGTGACAGCCCCGGACCCGCTGGAGTTGCACGAACGCCGCGTGCTGCTGTGGAAGCGCGAGGCCCACCTGGGTCCGGTGCGGGCGCTGAGGCGCGCGGTGGAGATCATGCAGGCGCAACTGACCGACGCGCGCCTGAGCCTGTACCGCCCCGACGTGCTGCTGCGCCCCCGCCTGGGCAACATCGATCTGATGAATTTCAACCGCACCGATCAGGCCATCGCGGCGGGCCGGGACGCGGCGCTGGAGGACCTGCCGCGCCTGAAAGCGCTGCTGGGCGAGAGCTGAGCGCCGAACCGCGCAACAACCCGGCAGCCGCCGCCCGCCTTTAACCTTCCATCAACCCTTAATCCGCTATCCTGCGCGGTGCATGACCAGACTCCAGTCCACCGCGCCCTCCACGTTGCAGAAAGTTTGGAAGGATTTTCTAGAACCCATTGTTTTTGCCGTGGTGATCACCCAGTTCGTGGCCACCCTGGTGGGCGTGGATGGCGTGAGCATGATGCCCAACCTGCGGGACCGCGAGCGGGTCTTCGTGCCCAAATACGAGACGTGGCTGCACAAGGCGGGCGTCGGCGATTTCAGCCGGGGCGATATCGTCATCTTCAAGCCCCCGGCAGCGGCGTCCGCGCAGATCGGCAACCTGAACAAGAACTTTCTGGGGTTGTGGGACTACCGCCCCTTCCTGATCAAGCGCGTGATCGGCCTGCCCGGCGACACCATCAAGGTGCAGGGCGGCGAGGTCACCGTGAACGGCGTCAAGCTGGATTCCGGGTGGACCACCGATTACTGGCGGCAGCAGGGCTGCTGGGACAACCAGAGCGAACTGGCGAACAACACCACTTCCAGCCGCGCGGGCGTGATGCCCGATCAGGCCGAGATCACTGTGCCGCCCGCCCAATACTTCGTGATGGGCGACAACCGCACCGCCAACGGCTCGGAGGACTCGCGTCTGTTCGGCACGGTGCAAAGGCGTGACGTGGCCGGACGCGCCGCCGCCGTGATCTGGCCAATCATGCGGAAAACCAACGCCACCTATGACTGCGCCAGCGAACGCGTGGGCGAACTGAGCGGCGCAAATAAGTTGAACTGGCGCTTGCTGAGCCGCCCCGCCGCCTTCGACACATTGAAGAGTGAATTGAAGAAGTAACTGGATCAGTCAGCCGAAGCGCCGCCCCATCAGCCGGTAGACCTTATCGTCGTTGCGGGCGGCGATCACAGGAAAAATGAAAATCAGTATCTGATTAGCGCCGAAGGGCCATCAGCACAGCCACGGGATCCTCGCCCCGCAGGCGGGCCGTTTCCACCACGCTCTTGATACGGGTGTAGGTGGTAGCCCCCAGCAGATTTTTGCTGCACTGAGAGACTTTCCTCGCCATCACTACGCTCCGCAGGGCACGCTCTGCGGCGTTGTTGGTGGGTGGAATGTCAGGGTCAATCAGGAAATACAGCAGACGGCCTCGACGGTGCTGCTCCAGCAGGCCCAGTCGCAATCGCTCATTGATCTTGGTTTTTAGCGGGGAACGATCAAGCAGATAATCCATGCGCAGGGTGAGAGACTCACCCTGCCGGGCATACTCCTGCCGATTGACCAGCCCCGCGTGGTAAGCCGAATGCAAGCGAATCCCATCCCGGAAGAGCTGGGCCAGTCGCTGTGGATAGCGTTCCCCGCGTCCTGGCTGCGCGTGTTGTTCCTCAGCCGCCCCATCGGCGTTGCGAATCAGGTGGGCCAGACACTTTTGCTGCTTGGTCTCGGCGAAGACCAAGCTGTCATAAACCTTGAAGCGATCCGTGACCAGTGTTCCCGCAAAATCGTCGCCCAGAACGGCCCGCACCTCAGCATTGGTGTGTCGTGGGTTGGCCCGGTACAGCACGATATCGGCGGAGCGGAAGGCACTCATCCACGCGGCCACGCCATTCATCCGCCAGCCCGTATCGTCGTGGTGGACGTACGCGGCAGCTTGAAGCTGTGCTTCAAGCGACTGGATCTGAACAGCCAGTGGGCCACCGTTTCGTGCCAGTCGCACAGCAGCCCCATT
>NZ_MSTI01000013.1 GCF_001949125.1 Deinococcus marmoris | reverse complement strand
CCAACAAGAGAAGCACGTTCCAGACGTGCTTTTTATCGATATACACACATTGCAACTCATGAGTAGAAGCGTCCCTTGACGCTGTAGCCGCCATGCCCACCGCGCCCACTGGCCGCCTCACTCATGGCGCGTCCCCGCTTGTAGCGACACCCAGCACAGTAAACCAACGGTTTACTGTCGATGACATACACAGTGTCATCGTCAAAATGCGGGAAACGCAGTGCCAGATCAGCATAAATGCGCTCCAGATTGAGTTGGATTCGCAGATAACGGGTACGGTCTGGCAGACAGGGGAAGAGGTGGCGAGAGGTGAAACGGACTTGTGCGAGCCATTTTTGCTGCGAGGGTTGACCCAGCAGTTCACCCACCAGCGCGATGGTCATGATCTCGCCGTAAGTGCCTTTTTGATGGGCTTCCTTGGGAAGCGTGAAGAGGCAGCTGAACTCAGCGGCTTTCACATAGTCGTCAACGTAGACGTACACGAATAAAAAGAGGTCTTCGACAGTAGACTGGGAGAGCGGAAGCTCGGTGGTAGGCATACCTCAGCTTCCGCTTTTTCTGGCCGACTATCCCCTAGCACTCAAAGTGTTAAAGATTCAGCCCCAGCATCAGCTCCAGATTCTGCACCGCCGCGCCGCTGGCCCCCTTGCCCAGATTGTCCAGCCGCGCTGCCAGCACCGCCCGCCCACCGTCTGCGGAGGCATAGACGAACAGGTCCAGATCGTTGCTGCCGTTGAGGGTCTGCGGATCAATGACGGCGGGATTCCCAGCTTCAGAAAAGACGCGCACATATTTTTGCCCGGTGTAGTGGGCGGTGAGCGCCTCCCGGAGCTTTTCTGCCGTGACCCCCAGTTCCCCCAGATGTACCGGAATATTCACGGTCATGCCCTGCGCCCAGCCGCCCACATGCGGCGTGAAGATGGGCGTGCGCGACAGCCCGCCGTAACGCACGATCTCGGGCAGATGCTTGTGGTCCAGTGTCAGCCCATAACTGATGAAATCGCCGCGCATGGGGTGGGTTTCGCCCTTCTCGTGGGCGTCCACCAGCGCGCGTCCACCGCCGCTGTAGCCGCTGTAACCCTGGATGGTCAGGGGAAAATCGCCGGGAAGCAGGCCCGCCGCCGTCAATGGGGCCAGCAGCGCAATCGCCCCGGTGCTGTAGCAGCCCGGATTGGACACCAGCCGCGCCGTGCGGATGCGCTCTGGTTGATCGGCGTTCAACTCGGGAAAGCCGAAGACCCAGTTTTTATCCGTTCGGTGGGCGGTGCTGGCGTCCAGCAGGCGGGCATGTGGATTTGTCGTCAGGCTCAACGCCTCGCGCGCCGCGTCGTCGTGCAGGCACAGGATGCTCAGGTCCGCCGCGTTCAGCAACTCGGCCCTCGCCCCCGCGTCCTTGCGCCGCGCCGGATCGATGCTCAGCAACTCGATATCGGTTCTGCCCTGGAGGCGGGTGCGGATTTGCAGGCCAGTGGTTCCAGCCTCGCCGTCAATGAAGATTCTGGGTTTAGTCATCTTGAGTCGTCTCCTTTCGCCCCGCCTGCCATTCCCGCGCCAGCAGGCCGTACAGCGCGTCGTCCGTCCATTCATTCTCCGCCGCCCCCTGAAGAAGCGTCCCAGTAGCTTTCCAGCGCCGTGCCCTCATGCTGGAAGCCCGCGCGGGTCAGCAGTGCGGCGGCGGGGGCGTTGCGCGGATCGATATGGGCGTAAACACGGTGCAGGGCGTGTGGGCCGAACAGTTGCGCCAGCAATAGCCCCAGCCCCTCGGACGCCAGCCCGCGCCCCTGGGCGTGCCGGGCCAGCGTGAAGCCGATCTCTGCCTGTGCGCCGTTATCAGGGACAGCCCGATTGACCGCAAAATCTCCAAGCAGTTTCCCGGTACTGGCGTCCACCAGGGCCAGTTGCGTCCAGCCCGGTTGTTCTGGCGTGCGCGTGTGCATTTCCTCGATCAATGCCTCAGTCTGGGCCAGCGTGTAGGGCAAAGCCCAGCCCTGAAAACGCGCGATTTCTGGATCGTTGCGGTAGGCCAGGAAGGCGGGGGCGTCCTCGGGGCGCAGATGGCGGAGAACGACGCGGTGGGGGGTCATGGATAGCACCGCCGCACCAGTTCGGCCAGATCGCCCTTGGCTGCCTCCCCCGCAGCGATGCGGGCCAGCAGTTCGGCAGGCGTCAGCCACCACGCCTCGCTGAAGTCGGCGGGATTGAAGTCGGGCGTGGAATCGGTCCTGATCTCGTAGACCCGCATGAAGGCGCTCAGATTCGTCTTAAAAGGAGAGAGGGCGGCGATTTCCCGCCAGTCCAGCTCGTCCACGTCCAGATTCAATTCCTCGCGCGTTTCGCGCTTGAAGGCGCTCATGTAATCCTCGCCGCGTTCCACATGCCCGCCCACGCTCATATCCAGACAGCTCGGAAACATCCGTTTGGAGGCTGTGCGGCGCGGAATCCACAATTCGCCGCGCGAGTTGACCAGAAAGGCGTTGATAACGCGCACGGGCTGACGCTTGGCCCAGGCATCTTCCCGCGTGATCTGGCCGATGACCTGATCGTGACGGTTGACCAGATTGAGCCATTCATCCTGTTCACTCATCAGGGTCTTGCGCAGGAGTTGGAGGGTTAGGCGGCCCTGCTCGTCCGTAACGAAACAGCACACGTCGCCCTCCGCGATTCCCAGCGCTTGCACCGCCTCCGCCGGAAGCGTGATGGCCCCTTCAGCGTCCACTGTGACGACTCCCGCTTGCATGCTCACACCCTAGCGTCGAACGCTCACCACCTCGGTTTCATGTCGCCCATCAGGTGGTACAGCAGCGCCTTCTGCGCGTGCAGGCGGTTCTCGGCCTGATCGAAGACCCGGCTCTTGGGGTGTTCGGTGGCTTCCGGCACGGTTTCCTCGCCGTAATGGGCGGGCAGACAGTGCAGAAAAATGCCGTCCGGGGCCAGGGTATCCAGCATCCCCGGCGTGACCTGATACCCCTGGAAGGCGCGGCGGCGGATGTCGGCCTCGGCCTCCATGCCCATGCTGATCCACACGTCGGTGTACAGCACGTCCGCGCCCTCGATGGCGGCCAGATCGTGCGTCAGGGTAATTTGCGTGCTCTGCTGCACGGCGTCCATCAGCACGCCCGCGTTGGGTTCGTAGCCCACCGGGGTCACGATGGTGACGTCGCTCCCGGTCAGGATGCCCATGTGGATGTGGCTGTTGGCGAGGTTGTTGCCGTCCCCGATGTAGACCACCCGCCGTCCGCGCAGATCGGTGCCGAATTCTTCCTCGATGGTCTGGTAGTCGGCCAGCAGTTGCGCGGGGTGCAGCATGTCGCTCAGGCCGTTGATGACGGGAATGGCGGCGTGATCGGCCAGTTCGTGCAGGGTCTGTTGCAGGTAGACCCGGCCCATCACACCGTCTACCCAGCGTTCCAGGTTGCGGGCCACATCGGACACGCGTTCGCGCGTGCCCAGGCCGATTTCGGTGTTGCTGAGGGTAATGGCGTGGCCGCCCAGTTGGTACATGCCCACGTCGAAGGTGGTGCGGGTCCGCAGGCTGGATTTCTCGAACACCAGCGCCAGACTCAGGCCCGACAGCGGTTTGACGCCGCGCCACTCGCCGCGCTTCATGCTGTGGGCGGTGTCCATCACGGCGCGCAATTCGGCAGCCGACATGTCCAGATTGCTCAGAAAGTCGCGGCCCGCCATCACCGGAGTGGGGAGGGTTTCCGGGGTCAACAGCGTGTTTTTATTCACCTGTGATACAGGCGGTGCTTTTGTCTTTTCAGGCTTAGCAGCCTTTTTTGCGGACTTGGTGGCCTTCGTCATAGGCAAGGATTATACGCAAAGAATGTTTAATCATGCATCCAGCCAGGAGAGACGGCCTTTTCCGGCCCGGCGCTACACTTCCTCACACATGACTGTTTCTGCCCCCGCGCCCGGAACCCAGCCCCTGGGGACACGCGGACTGCTGCTGGCGCTGCTGATCACACTGATCTGGGGTCTGAATTTCGTGGTGATCAAGTGGTCCGTGGCCGATGCACCGCCGTTGCTGGTGGCCGCCCTGCGTTTTGCGGTGGCGGCAGTTCCGGCGGTGTTTTTTGTCAGGCCTCCCGCCGTTCCCGCCCGAATTTTGTGGGGCTACGGCGTGGCGGTGGGCGTGGTGCAGTTCGGGCTGCTGTACTTGGCGATTGCGCTGGGCCTCAACGCCGGGCTGGCCTCGCTGCTGATGCAGATTCAGGCGTTCTTCACGGCGCTGCTGGCTGCCGCCTTTCTGGGCGAACGCATTCAGCCGTGGCAGGCGGCGGGCATCACGCTGGCCTTCGCAGGCATGGCGGTCATCGGGCTGCTGTCGGGTGGGCAGGTCAGCGTTCTGGGGCTGGGTCTGACGCTGGTGGCCGCGCTGGGCTGGGCGGTCAGCAACCTGCTGGTGCGGGCCTCGGGCGGGGCAAACGTCTTCTCGCTGGTGATCTGGAGCAGCCTGATCGCCCCTATTCCGCTGACCCTGCTGTCCGGCGTGGTCAGCGGCTGGGACGCGGTGGCCCACACCCTTTTGCACGGCGGCTGGGAACTGTGGGCCGCCGTGCTGTACATGGGACTGGCCAACACGGTGCTGGGCTTCGGCGTGTGGTCCCTGCTGATCCAGCGGCACGGGGCCGGGCGCGTCGCGCCGCTGTCCCTGCTGGTGCCAGTCTTCGGCCTGATCTCCAGCGCCATCGTGTATCACGAGGTCTTTCCACCCGGCAAGGTGGTGGGCGCGGTGCTGATCGCCGTGGGGCTGCTGCTGCATGTGTTTGGGCGGCGGGTGTGGCCCCCGGCGCGGCGGACTGCCCCTGTGCCCGGCGCGGACTGACGCCCCCCTGCTCCTGAACCCTCTGCCCTCGCGTACGCTGTCCCCCATGCTCTCTCGCCTGTTCGACTCCCACCTGCACACCCCCCTGTGCGGCCATGCCACCGGCACCCCCCGCGAGTACGCGCAGGCCGCCCTGGACACGGGTTTAGTGGGCCTGTGCTTCACCGATCACTGCCCCATGCCCGCGTGGTACGACGCGCCGTGGCGGATGCGCCTGGACCAGTTGCGGGAATACGTGGATGAGGTCCGCGCCGTGCAGGCCGAATTTGCCGGACGCCTGGACGTGCGCCTGGGTCTGGAGGCCGACTTTCACCCTGGCACCGAGCGTTTCGTGGAAGGGCTACTGAACGCGCACGACTGGGACTACGTGATCGGCAGCGTGCATTACATCGGCGCGTGGGGCTTCGACAACCCGGAATTCGTGGCTGAATACGAGGCGCGTGATCTGGCGGGTCTGTACGGCGATTACTACGCGCTGATAGAAGGCGCGGCCCGCTCCGGCCTGTTCGACTCCATCGGGCATCTGGATCTGCCTAAGAAATTCGGCCACCGTGACCCCGGCGGCGCGGCGGCGTTGCGGGCGCTGGACGCGGTTGCGGAAGCTGGCCTGAGTCTGGATTTCAACACGGCAGGCTGGCGCAAGCCCGTGGCCGAGGCGTATCCCTCGCCGGACTTGGTTGCGGAGGCGGTGAAGCGCGGTATTGGGTTTGTGCTGGGCAGCGACGCGCATCAGCCGGGGGAAGTGGGGTACCGATTCGCGGAGGCGGCGGCGTTGATTGCAGGGGTGGGCGGGCAGATCGTGACGTATGTGGGACGGGTGCGGCAGGGCTGAAGGAACTTCTCCCAACGCCTGACCGCACCTTCCCGCCGTCGTCAGCTCAGGCAGTCACTGTCGTCTCCCGTTCCCCGGCCAGATGCAGCCAGGTGGTCAGCACCGAGTCTGGGTTCAGGCTCACCGAGTCAATGCCCTGGTCCATCAGCCACTGGGCCAGCGCCGGGTGATCGCTCGGCCCCTGCCCGCAGATGCCGATGTATTTGCCTGCTTTCTTGGCGGCGGCAATCGCCTGGGCCATCAGTGCCAGCACCGCTGGGTCCTGCTCGTCAAACAGGTCCGCCACCAATCCCGAGTCGCGGTCCAGTGCCAGCGTCAGTTGGGTCAGGTCATTGCTGCCAATCGAGAAGCCGTCGAAGTGTTCCAGAAACTGCTCGGCCAGGATGGCGTTGCTGGGAATCTCGCACATCATGATGATCTTCAGGCCCCCATCTCCATCAACAGCACCGTCGCCGCGTTTCAGGCCGTTCTTCTCCAGAATCTCCAGCACCGTTTTCGCCTCGCCCACGGTGCGGACAAAGGGAATCATGATCTGCACGTTGGTCAGGCCCATGTCGTCGCGCACAGCCTTCATGGCCGCGCATTCCAGCGCAAACGACTCGGCAAAATCGGCGCTGCGGTAGCGGCTGGCCCCCCGGAACCCGATCATCGGGTTCTCCTCGTGCGGCTCGTAGGCCGCGCCGCCGATCAGGTGGGCGTACTCGTTGCTCTTGAAGTCGCTCAGGCGCACGATCACGGGTTTGGGCGCAAACGCGGCGGCGATGTTGGCCACCCCCTCCATCAGCTTGTCGCGGAAGAAGTCACGCGGCGAGGCGTAGCCCCGGATGCGCTCGTCGATCTGGGCCTTCACGTCCTCCGGCACGTCCGGGTAATCCAGCAGGGCGCGCGGGTGGACGCCAATCACGTTGGAGCAGATAAATTCCACGCGGGCCAACCCCACGCCCTCGTTGGGCAGCGCGGCGAACGAGAACGCGCGGTCCGGCGAGGCCACGTTCATCATGATCTTCATCGGCACGTCGGGCATGGCGTCCAGCTCGATGCGGTGAATCTTGAAGTCGCGTTTGCCCTCGTACACATAGCCCGTGTCGCCCTCGGCGCAGGAGACCGTCACGGTCTCCCCACTCTTCAGCTCGCGGGTGGCATTGCCGCTGCCCACCACGGCGGGAATGCCCAGTTCGCGGGCGATGATCGCCGCGTGGCAGGTGCGCCCGCCCCGGTTGGTCACGATGGCCGAAGCGCGTTTCATCACCGGTTCCCAGTCTGGATCGGTCATGTCGGCCACCAGCACGTCGCCGTCCTGCACGCTGTTCATCTGCGAGATGTCGCGGACCACCCGCACCACGCCACTGCCGATACGATTACCCACGGCGCGGCCCTCCACCAGCACGGTGCCGCCACCACTCATCTCGAAGCGCTCCAGCGTGCGCCCACTGCGGCTCTGCACCGTTTCCGGGCGGGCCTGAAGAATGTAAATCAGGCCGTCGCGCCCGTCCTTGCCCCACTCGATGTCCATCGGACGCCCATAGTGGTCCTCGATGGCGACGCACTGCCGCGCCAGTTCGGTCAAATCGGCGTCGTTCAGACAGAAGCTCTGGGCCTCTTCCGCTGACACGTCCACGCTGTCCACGCCGCCACCATCGGCATAGATCATCTTGCGGGCCTTGCTGCCTAAAGTACGGCGCAGCACGGCCATCTTGCCCGCCTTCAGCGCAGGCTTGTAGACGAAGAACTCGTCTGGGTTGATCGCGCCCTGCACGATCAATTCGCCCAGGCCATACGCGGCGGTGACCAGCACGGCGTCGCGGTAGCCACTCTCGGTGTCCAGCGTGAACGCCACCCCGGACACGCCCAGATCGGTGCGGACCATCCGCTGAATCCCGGCGGACAGCGCCACTTCCGCGTGTGCGAAGTCGTGGTGGACGCGGTAACTGATGGCCCGGTCATTGTAGAGAGAGGCGAACACGAGGCGGACGTGGTGCAGCACGCTGTCTATCCCGCGCACGTTCAGGAAGGTTTCCTGCTGCCCGGCAAAGCTGGCTTCGGGCAGATCTTCGGCGGTGGCGCTGGAACGTACGGCCACGTCGGGATCGGTCACGCCGGATTCGCGGGTCATGCCTTCGTAATCGGTGCGAATCGCGTCTTCTAATTGCTGTGGCAGGGCTGCGCCCTCCACCCAGCCGCGAATCTCCTTGCCAGCGGCAGCCAGCGCCACCACGTCGTTCACGTCCAGCGCCGAGAGCCGGGCGTTGATCTTCTCTTCAATCTGGTTTTCGCTCAGGAACAGGCGGAAGGCGTCGGCGGTGGTGGCAAAGCCCCCTGGCACGCGCACGCCCGCCGCGCCCAGGCCGTGAATCATCTCGCCGATGGAGGCGTTCTTGCCGCCCACCACCTCCACATCGGTCATCCTTAGTGTCTGGAACGCGCGTGTTATCTGCATGGGTTTCTCCGTTGCTGTGGGATAGAAAGAGCGAAAAGCATCTGGGTTAGTGTTGGATACCCCCACAGCTTAACGGGTTTAGGCGGGCGTGGGGTGTGGCGGGGGCAGGGACACCCCCATTGCCCCACGGCCAACCCACAGCCAATGGCCGGACCTGTCACCCTGGAGGCATGACCCCCAGCCCTCCGCCTGCCCGCCCGGTGCTGATCGTCAGCGACCACACCGGCCTGACTGCCGACAACATCGCCCGCGCGCTGCTGGCCCATTTTCCGGGGCAGCCGCTGCGCTACATCTCGCGGCCCTTCACGGCGGACGTGGCGGCGGCGCGGGCGGTGGCGCAGGAAGTCGCGGCCCTGAGTGCGGCGGGGGAGAAGCCCATCCTCTTTACCACCGTGACCCAGCCGGACGTGCTGGCCGAGTTGCAGGCCGCCCCCGCCCGCCTGTTCGATCTGTTGACCCCCGGCATCAACGATCTGGAGGTAGAGCTGGAGCAACCCGCCACGCGCACGGTGGGCGGTTACCACGACATGCACGACGCGGGCGCGTACCTGGGCCGCATGGAGGCGCTGGATTTTGCCCTGGCCACCGACGACGGCATAGGCGACAAGCAGTACGGGCTGGCCGACGTGATTCTGGTGGGCGTGAGCCGGGTGGGCAAGACCCCCACCAGCCTGTTTCTGGCATTGCAACACGGTATCCGCGCCAGCAATTACCCGCTGGCCGAGGACGACTTCGAGCGCGAGACCTTGCCCGTTCCGCTGGAAAAACACCGCGACAAGCTGTACGGCCTGACCATCGATCCGCGCCGCCTGCACGCCATCCGCACGCAGCGCAAGGCGGGCAGCCGCTACGCCAGCCCCGAACAGTGCGAATTCGAGGTCCGCCGCGCCGAACGCCTGTTCCAGCGCGTGGGCCTGCCGGTGCGCGACACCACCAGTACCAGCGTGGAGGAAATCGCGGCGGGCATCCTGAGCGCCTTGAGGCGACGCTGAAGCCGCGCTGAGCGGAGGGCCACCCCGCCAGATGGCCTATGTTCTCAGCCCTCCGCAGCGCCGTAAATTGAACTCAGATGACCTCTACACCCCAACCCGCCCCCGACGGCTGGCGCACCTTCGTGTGGCTGTGGAGTTCTCAGGCCCTGAGCGTGCTGGGATCGGCGGTGGCAGGCTTCGCCTTCAACATCTACCTGACGGTCACACGCTTTCCGCTGGCCGAGCAGAAGCCGCAACTGGCGCTGGCGCTGTCGGCCACGGCGCTGGCCTGGGGTCTGGCCGCCACCCTGACTGCGCCGCTGGCCGGAACGTGGACAGACCGCCATGACCGCCGCACGATCATGCTGGCCGCAGACCTGCTGGGCGCGCTGCTCACCTTCGGCATTCTGGGGCTGCTGCTGCTGCCTGCCGCGCCGCTGTGGACTCTGGTTCTCGTCTCCGGCCTGATGGGGCTGGTGGGGACCTTCCACGGTTCGGCCTTCGACGCCAGCTACACCACGCTGGTGCCCAGGGACCGCCTGCCCCGCGCCAACGGCATGATGCAGACCATCTGGAGTCTGGCCGGGCTGGTGGGTCCGGCGGTGGCCGCCCTGCTGATCGGCGTTCCCGCGCTGCTGCGAAAGTCTGATGCCTTGCCCGGTTGGCTCTCGGGCCTGCAAAACGGCGTGCCCTTCGCCTACGCCGTGGACGGCCTGAGCTTCGTGCTGGCCGCAGTGGTCCTCTCGCGCCTGCACGTCCCGTCCCCGCAGGAGGTCACGGACCGCAGCCAGCCGCGCTCGTTCAAGGAGGACATGGCCTTCGGCTGGAAGTTCATCGGGAGCCGAAAGCCGCTGCTGGCGCTGCTGCTCACCTTTGCCGTCGCCAACCTGTGCGGCAGCGGGCTGGGCGTGCTGGAGCCGTTGATCGTCAAGTTCGGCCTGGCCGCCGACTGGCAGAGTCGGGGCAGCACCCTGACCGCCGCGCTGGCCACCCTGACCATCACGCAGAGTGTGGGCGGCGTGCTGGGCGGCATCCTGATCAGCGTCTGGGGCGGCCTGAAAACGCAGCGCGTGCTGGGCGTGCTGCTGCCGATGATCGTGTCCGGGCTGGCGCTGGCGGCCTTCGGCTTCAGCTCCACAGTGCTGTGGGCCAGTGCGGCGCTGTTCGTGCTGGGCCTGACCTATCCGGCCATGAACGCGCACTCGCAGAGCATCTGGCAGTCGCAGGTGCCGCCCGCCATGCAGGGACGGGTGTTCAGTGTGCGCCGCCTGATCGCGCAGTTCACCTCGCCCCTCAGCACCGCGCTGGCCGGACTGCTGGCGGCGCGCTATGCCGGGGGCAGCGTCGCCATCGTCGCGGGCCTGCTGCTGGCCGGGGTGACGGCGGCGCAACTGTTCAATCCGGTGATCCGGCGGGTGGAGGATGGCCCGAAAGTGGGGACGGCGGCGGCGCAGGAGGGCGGATCTGGCGGTTGAGGGCAGCCGGGCGGGTCGCCTGCCTCAAATTCTGCTGTCTGAACCGTTTCACACCATCTCAGCCGCTACACTACTGAGCGTGCTGGCTGTTCGTCTGTTTGTCATGGGGCTGGGATTGTTGCTGGGGTGGCTGGCTGGGCAGGCGCTGGCCTCGGCGCAGCCCACGGACCTCAACCGGGTCAATACCCTCAGCCTGATGCTGGCGGGCAGCCTGATCGCGCTGCTGTTCGCCCCGCGCGCCGAGAAACTGCTGACCGGCAGCGTGGGCCGCTTCTCGCGCTGGTACGCGGGCCTGTCGCCGCGCACGGTAGCGGCAGCCACCTTCGGCCTGATCGTGGCCCTACTGCTCAGTGTCCTTTTAAGCAGCCTGTTTCAGAGCCTGCCCTTCTTCAACTGGTTCTGGAACCTGCTGGTCACGGTGATCCTGGCGGTGTTCTTCGTCAATTTTGCGGTGGGTCACGCGGAGGCGTTCGGGATGCTGGCCTTTCCACAGGTGCGCCGCCGCAGCGGCAGCAAGCTGCTGGACAGCAACGTGATCATCGACGGACGCATTCTGGAACTGGTGCGCGCCGGGTTTCTGGACGGCGAACTGGTGGTGCCGGGGTTTATCCTGCGCGAGCTTCAACTGCTGTCCGACAGCGGCGACGCGCAGAAGCGCACGCGCGGCAAGCGCGGCCTGGGGCTGGTGGAAGAACTGCGCGAACTGAAGCCCATCCGCATCGAGGACTGGGACGACGCGGCCCTGAAGAGCGTGGACGACAAGCTGATCCGGCTGGCCCGCGAAACCGGCGGCCAGATCGTGACCAACGACGGCAACCTGGGTAAGATTGCCAAGCTGCACGGCGTCACGGTCCTGAGCGTCAACGAGGCGGCGGTGGCCCTCAAACCACAGGTGCAGGCGGGCGATCTGCTGGCCGTGACCATCACCAAGGGCGGCCAGCAGTCCGGTCAGGGCGTCGGCTACCTGGAAGACGGCACGATGGTGGTGGTGGAGGACGGCCTGAAATTCCGGGGCAAGCAGGCCCGCGTGCAGGTGGTCAACAACGTGCAGACCAACGTGGGGCGAATGATCTTCGCCAAGCTGGAGCGGGAGGAAGTGGCGTAGGCGCTGCGCGCCGGTCTAAGGGTCTGAAAGTCGAAGGGTCTAAGGGAAGCGCATGTCTATCTCTTCCTTAGACCCTTCGACTCTTGACCCTCAGACGGCGCGCAGCGCCCTACAGATCCATCCGCTGCACGCTACTTCCGGCCACGCTTTTGGTCACCAGCAGGCGGCTGGGCAGGCGTTCGGAGAGGCTTTCGACATGGGTGACGATGCCCACCATGCGGCCCTGGGTGCGGAGGCTTTCCAGGGCGTTCGCCACAGCTTCCAGCGCCTGCGGGTCCAGCGTGCCGAAGCCCTCGTCCAGAAACAGCGCCCCCAGAATCTTGTTCCCGGCCAGATAGTCGCTCAGGGCAATCGCCAGCGACAGGGAGGCCAGGAACGTCTCGCCGCCGGAGAGGGTCTTGACGCCGCGCACCTCGCCCGCGTTCCACAGGTCCTGCACCATGTACTCGCCTTTTTCCAGGGCCAAGCGGTAGCGCCCGTCGCTGATCTCGTGCAGCAGCAGGCCCGCGCGGGTGAGCAGTTGGGCCTCCACCTCGGCCAGCAGGAATTGCTGGAATTCGTTGGCCTTCAGCGAGTTGGTCAGCGTCTGCCAGGTGTCCAGGCTGCGGGCAGCATCGGCGGCCTGGGCCTCGATCTCGGCCTTACGCTTCAGGCGTTCGCGTCCGGCGCGTTCCTGCTCGGCCAGACTCCCGGCGCGTTCGCGGGCGGCAGCCAGGGCGGCGTCGGTGGCGGTCAGGTCACGCCCCACCTGCGACAGTTCTGCCGGATCAAAGGGCGCGGCCCCCAGTTGGCGTTCCAGTTCGGCCAGGGCCTCGGCCAGTTGCGCCCGCTGGGCAGCCTGGGTGCGGGCGGCTTCCTCCAGCGCGGCGATATCGTTTTCGGGCAATGCGGCGGCTCTGGCCTGCGCAGCGTCCATGCCCAGGCTGGAAAGGGCAGAGTCCAGCGCGGCCTGGGCCTCCGTGGCGTCCGCCTCCCGGCCCGCCGAGGCGTTCTGCGCCGCCGCCAGCGTGGCGTTGGCTCCTGCCAGCTCGCCCGCCGCACGCGAAAGGGCCGTACCCGCCTCCTGCACGCGCTTGCGGACGGCGGTCACGTCATTCAGGAGTTGGCGGCGTTTTCCTGCGGGGTCCGTTCCGGCTGCCCGCACGCGCCCCGCCAGCCCGGCCAGCAGGCGCAGGGCTTCTGTCTGCGGATCGCCCGTCACCAGAGCTTCGGCGGCGCGTAAATCGACTTCGCGCTGCCCGGTGGCTTCCTGCCAGTTGCGGTTCTCGGCCTCCTTGTCGGCCAGCCACGTCTCGCGGGCCTTCAGGGCAGCGCGCAGATCGCTGAAGCGGGTGCGGCGCTCGTCCAGCGTGGCGCTCAGCACCTTCACGCGGTCCTGCGCTGCACCCAGATCGGCGTGCGGTGCATCGGGCAGTTCGCGGACTTCCTGCAAACACAGCGGGCAGTCCTCGCCCACATGCAGGTGCGTGCGGTACGAGGCCAGCCCGGAGGTGAGGCGGGCCTCCTCCAGCGCCTTCTGCGCGGCTTCCAGATCGGCCTTGGCGGTCTGACCGTCGCGTTTGACGCGCTCCAGCTCTGCCGTTTCCTGCGTCTGTGCCGTTTCCTCGGCCTTGAAGCGGGCCAGCGCCGAATTCAGGCCCAATCGCTCGGCCTCGATCTTGACGCGCTCCTGCCTGTTCTTCTCGGCCTTTTCAGCCCCGGTGCGGGCCAGCAGAAAGGCGTCCTCGTCCCACTCCAGCGGCTGCGCGTGGGTGGTCTGGGGCGTGCCGCCGGAACGCTTGAGGCGGGCAGCGTCGGCCTCGGCCTCGCGCAGTTTGTCGGCGCGGGCTTCCAGGTTGGGAATGCCTGCCTCGGCTTCCTGCGCGGAATCCAGATTGGTCTGGGCGGCCTCGGCGGCGCGGGCGGCCTGCGTGGCGGCCCCCTGCGCTCCTGCCAGCGCGCGGGCCTCGCGTTCGGC
>NZ_MSTI01000026.1 GCF_001949125.1 Deinococcus marmoris | reverse complement strand
TCGGCAGCCGAGGAAGGCCGACTGGCGCGTGACCTGATGGGCAAGGGCGCGAGGGTCATCGGCTTTGGCGGACCCGGCGACGTGAGTTTTGAGCTGACAGGCGATGCCAGCACCCGCGCCCTGGGGGTGCTGCCTGCCCTCCAGATGCTGGGCGAGTGCGTAGCGCAGGCCAAGGGGCTGGACACGCTGACCCCCCGCTGGCTGACCAAAGTGGTGACCCTCGCGTGACCGTGGCGGCTCCTCAAACCTCTGCCGACATCATCCGCGCCGCCCGCGCTGGGGGCTACGCGCTGGCGGCCTTCAACGCCGTCAACCTGGAAACCGCGCAGGCCATCGTGCGGGCGGCTGAGGCCACGCGTGCGCCCGTGATCCTCCAGTTCTCCCAGAACGCCGCCCGGCACGGCGGGCTGGCGCAACTGGCCGCGCTGGGGCTGAGCCTGAAATCGGAGGCGGGGGTGCCCATCTTGCTGCACTTCGATCACGCCGAGGATGAAGGGATGGCGCTCGAAGCCCTGAACCTGGGTTTCGACGGCGTGATGCTGGAGGGCGACGATCCGGCCACCCTGCGCCGTCTGGCAGACGCGGCCAACGCGGCAGGCGGCTACTTCGAGGCCGAGTACGAGGTGGTGGTCAAGGGCGAGCGCAGCGGTGAGCGCCATGACGATCCCGCGCATCTGGCCGCCTTCATCCGTGACAGCGGCTGTGATCTGCTGGCCGTGGACATCGGCAGCGCGCACAAGCAGGAGAGCAAGAACGCGCATCTGGATTTTGATCGGCTTACACGGCTGGCTGAACTCACCACTCTGCCCCTGGTGCTGCACGGGGCCAGCAGCGTGCCGGAAGCCGAATTGGCGCGGGCGACGGGGCTGGGTATCGCCAAGGTCAACCTCGCCACCGATCTGACGCTGGCCTTTACCGCCGCCGTGCGGGAAGCGCTGGACGCCGGGGCCAGAGACCCCCGCAACTACCTGGGGGCCGGGCGCGACGCTATGCAGGCCCGTGCCGAGACGTATATCCGCGCGCTGGGCGGAGCGGGCCGGGCATGAACCGGAACCAGCCATGCCGGAACCAGACATGATCGTTGCGCTGACGCCCAACCTCAGCCTGGACCGGACCATGACCCTGGACCGTTTCCTTGCTCCAGGCCAGCTTCACCGCGTCACGGGGCTGACGGTGGCGGCGGGGGGCAAGGGCGTCAACCTGGCGCGGGCGGTGCGGGCTTTTGGCGGACAAGGTTGTGTCGCGGGCGTGGTAAGCGGCTTTAACGGCCAGCACTTCCGCGCCCTGTTGGAAGCCGAAGGTCTGGATAACGTGCTGGAGGACGGCGAGGGCGAGACCCGTGAATGTCAGGCTTTTTTAAGTGACGAGGGCCACCCCACCGAGATCAACGAGGCGGGTCCCCCGTATCAGCCGGAGGCGGTGGCCCGCCTGCTGCCGCGCCTGCCCCAGGGTCAGGTGGTGGTCTGCGGCAGCCTCGCGCCGAACACGCCAGGAACGGCATTTCTGGAGATGCTGCGTGGCCTGGACAGGCCAGTGGTGGACAGCAGCGGCGCGGGACTGGAAGCCGCCGTGCAGGCCGGGGCCAGTCTGATCAAGCCCAACGAACACGAACTGGAAGCGCTGACCGGCAGCGGCACGCTGGACTCCGCCCGCGAACTGTACGGACGCAGTGGCGTTCAAATTCTACTGACGCGCGGGGAGCGTGGCGCGGCTTTCATCGGCGAGGAAGTCTGGGAAGTCGAGGCCCCCCAGATTGAGGTCAAGAATCCAGTGGGCAGCGGCGACACCCTGTTGGGCACATTCCTGTATGCGCGTCAGGGCGGCCAGTCCATTCCCGACGCATTACGGCTGGCCGTCGCGGCGGGCAGCGCCAACGCCATGCTGGGTGGCCCCTTGAAGTTCCGTGTAGAGGTGGCGCGGGAGCTGATGGCGCAGACCCGCCTGTTGACGCCGGCTGAACCCGAATGTCACTCAGTTGGCCCAGAACGTCGATTCCCCTGAACCTCTCGCCCGCCTCAGCTTGTGGTGAGCTGACGCTTTCCCTCTGGAGCTGTTCCCCATGACCAAGATCGCCATTATCGGTGCCGGAAGCGCCGTGTTCGCCCAGCAGATGATCACCGACGTTCTCGCTATCAACGGCCTGGACGCGGGCGAATTTGCCCTGATTGATATTGACCCCGTACGGCTCTCCCAGGCCCATGAACTGGCCGAATTGACGGTGGCCCGCAGCGGCAAGCCGTTCACGGTCACGTCCTCCACAGACCGCCTGACCGCGCTGCCCGGCACCGATTTCGTGATCAACACCATTGAGGTCTCGGGCCTGGGCAACGTCCAGCACGACTACGACATTCCCATGAAATATGGCGTGGACCAGTGCATCGGCGACACCACCGGCCCCGGCGGCGTGATGAAGTTTCTGCGGACGGCCCCTGCGTGGCTGGAGATTCTGCGCGACATCGAGCGGCTGGCCCCTGCTGCTGTGGTGATGAACTACACCAACCCGATGAGCGCCCTGGTGCTGCTGTCGGCGCGCGGCTCGAACCTCAGGGTATACGGGCTGTGCCACTCGGTCCAGAACACGCTGGCCGAGCTGGCCGGGTATCTGGACTTGCCCGCCGACGAGCTGACCTACCGTTGCGCCGGGGTCAACCACCTGTCGTGGTTCACGGAACTGGGTTGGCAGGGACAGGACCTGATGCCCCGTCTCAAGCAGGCGGTGGCGCAACCCGAAATCTATGAGCAGGATATCATCCGCTTCGAGATGCTCCGGCACTTCGGGGCCTTTCCTACCGAGTCCAGCGGGCATTTCTCGGAGTACGTGCCGTATTTCCGCAAACGCCCCGATCTGGTGGCGCAGTTCACCCGGCCTGCCTACAAGGGTGAGAGCGGCTTTTACGCCCACAACTGGCCGCAGTGGCGCGCCGAACATGCGGCGCGGGTGGCCGATCTGATCGCCCGCGAGAACGCCGGGGAGGCGGCCATCGACATGACCCGCAGCCCGGAGTTCGCCTCCAACATCATTGAGGGCCTGCGGCTGAACCGGCCCCAGTTCATCACCTGCAATCTGCCCAATACTGCGCTGGACGGAACTGTGCTGATCGACAACCTGCCGCAGGACGGCGTGGTGGAGGTGGGCTGTACGGTGGACGGCGGCGGCATTCACCCGCAGCCTTACGGACGGCTGCCCGAGGCGTTGGCAGCACTGGACCGTTCTCATATGGCGGTCCACAGTCTGCTGGCCGATTCGGTGATCCGGCAGGACCGCGAACTGGCGGTGCAGGCGCTGATGCTCGATCCGCTGACCGCCGCCGTCTGCTCGCTGGATGAGATCCGGGCCATGTTTGCCGAGCTGGTGGAGGCCGAACACGCCGATCTGCCCGCCTACCTGCGCGAGCCGGTGAACGCATGAGCGGGCCAGTCTCACTCCTGATTCTCGGTGCAGGTAGCCGGGGCCAGACTTACGCCGATTACACGCTTGCCCATCCGGCAGAGGGCGTGGTGGTGGCGGTGGCCGAGCTGGATGACGTGCGCCGCGCCGCCTTCGCCGAACGCCACGGACTGCCGCCTGAGCGGGTGTTCACCGATTGGCGTGACGCCCTGAACCATCCAAAACTGGCGGATGTGGCCGTGATCGCCACCCAGGACGCCGATCATGTCGCCCCAGTGGAAGCCGCTGCCGCCCTGGGTTATCACCTGCTGCTGGAAAAGCCGATGGCCCCCGACGAGGAGGGCTGCCGCCGCATCGTGGCCGCCGCCGAACAACATGGCGTGATGCTGGGCGTCTGCCATGTGCTGCGTTACACCGCCTACACCCAGGCCCTGAAAGCTGTGCTGGACGCGGGGACCATCGGCGAGATCGTCAGCGTGGAGCATCTGGAGCCGGTGGGATACTGGCATCAGGCGCACTCGTTCGTGCGCGGCCACTGGCGCAACTCGCAGGAGAGCAGCCCGATGCTGCTGGCCAAGTCCTGCCACGATCTGGACTGGCTGCGGTACATCGTTGGCCTGCCCTGTCAGCGCGTGTCGTCCTTCGGCAGCCTGAAGCACTTCCGGCGTGAGGCCCAGCCCCCTGGCGCGGCGGACCGCTGCCTGGACTGCCCACCAGAAATCGAGAACGCCTGCCCGTACTCGGCCAAACGCTATTACCTGGGCCAACTGGAGGCTGGAAATACCGGCTGGCCGCTGAATGTCATCACCTCCGATTTCACCCTGGAGGGCGTGACGGCGGCGCTGCGCGACGGTCCCTATGGTCGCTGCGTCTACGCCTGCGACAACGATGTGGTGGACCATCAGGTCGTTAACTTCGAGTTCACGGGCGGCGTGACGGCCAGCTTCACCATGACCGCCTTCACCCGCGCGCGTGGCCGCGAGACCCGTATCTTCGGCACGCGCGGCGAACTGTACGGCGACAGTCAGAAGCTGGAGGTATACGACTTTCTGACGGGCGAAACCACCGTGACCGACACCGATGTTGCCTCGGACGGCAGCATCCTGTCGGGGCATGGCGGCGGGGACGACGGACTGATGGCGGCGTTCCTGGCCGCAGTGGACCAGAACGATCCTGGCCTGATCCTGAGTGGTCCGCAAGAAACACTGGAAAGTCACCTGATGGTCTTTGCGGCTGAGCGGGCGCGGGGGACGGGACAGGTGGTGAACTTGAGCGAGGCGCGAGAACAGAGCGGGTCAGCTCTCACGGCCCCGTCCATACTCGGCTGACCATTATTCAGGTTGGACAAACTGTGCCAGCCCACCTGTCGGACTTCCTGCCCGGTACTCTTGCAGCCATACGGCGTGCGCCAGATGCCGCGCGCTGCGGATGGAACTCGAAAGTGATTCGCTCTCTGCCTGCGATCAGCATCTGCGCCGCAGAATGCAGATGACGGTTATCAGAAGAACGTTGGGTCATGCCAGTGCGTCAACTATCAACGATATTTACTGCCACGTGTTGTCCAGCGAGGCAAAGTGCGCCGCCAACCACCCGTGACTGATCCACTACAGTCGGAGACCCCAGGTAGCCTGTTTGGTCCTGGGGTCGCTTCCTGCTCTCGCCATCCAGGACGGTCTTTTTGTGGTGTACCCCAATGGACTCGAACCATTAACCGACCGCTTAGAGCAGTTCTCCGAATTACGTCACCGGAATAGAAGACTTCCGGTGACTCCATTCTCCGTCCTGCTCGATAAAAGTCACTCGCTTCGCTCGGTCATGAAAATGGTCTTTTTTGTGACAACTGCCTTAGAAGGGGGAGAAAGCCTTCCTAAACCGTTCTAAGCTGATTTTCTGAAAACTCTAAACACTGTCCTGAACGGGTTTTTTCTCGCAGGCCGATTTTAGCTACTGGAAAGAATTCGGCCCGTTACGGGGCAAGTAGAGGTACTTGGACTCGAGGTTGACAGGTCACCCAAGAGCACGTCCAGTCCGCTTCCTGATCAGGCCAGCATTCACTCTGACGCCAGACCTCGCTGCCAAATGGGCTCGACTGCACCCTGAGCAGCTTACGCCCCAGATGCGCCCAATCAACAAGGTCCCGAGCCTGGCCGAAGCGCTGGAGTGGGCTGGATTTTTCGCTGGAAGCCCGAACCCACTGGCCCCAAATCTCGCTACCTGCTCCCGAAATCTCGTCTCCACGGGCTGCTTGAACCGTGATCGACCCTCACCATAGCGCCGCACCATACCGCGTCTCCAACGCCATTTCAGGTCTTTTACGGCAACACCGCGTTACCCTTGCAACGCCTGTATCACGCCCCCGCGCTCAGGATCACACTGCGGAGGTGGCAGGTGAAATCAGAGGGGTGGAATCGGGCCGAGGGGTCCAGGCGAGAGGGTGGGGCGTCGCAGCGCAATAACGGCGGAAATTCAGCAGTGGACGGTCCATGACGGCGTGGCGACGGCGCGGTCTAAGCGTGTTGGTGGCCTGTGCGCTGGGCGGCGCGGCACACGCCGAGGGCAGTTTTCAGGTGCGCTACTTTCTGCCCAGCACGCCGCTGTGGCAGGGTCTGAGTGCGGACGCCGACTGGCGCGGCGAGGCGCTGGGCGGTCAGCTCTCCGCCCGCACGTCCTGGAACGGGCCAGAGAGCCAGAGTTTCAACGTGACCTATACCCTGGGCCAGCGCGTCCTGTACACCCAGTACGACGCTTCACGCACCCTGACCACTGGCTCGCGGACAGCGGTCCTGCTGGCGCAACAGGGGTTCACCGCGCCCACACGGGGATTACGCAGCGTCACCTCGACATTCGTTTACACCGACGGCGACTCGTCTGGCACGTCGTACCGCGTCTTCAGCGGCGATCTGGGGGCGGGCGGGGCCTTTTCACCCACCTGGACCTGGACGGCAGGGACGGGCGGCAGCCTGACCGACGTGAGCGCTGATCCGGGCAGCGGGGGCAGCGTCTTTACCTCGCGCAATCTGGCGCTGCGGGCCAGGGTGTCGGTGGCCGGGCAGTTCGGGGGGCCGAGGCCCGGCAGCGTGACCCTGGGGGCCACGGCGGACCACACCGAGACGCTGCGCCTGTCCACTGGTACGGCGGCCCCACCCAGCACCCGCTACGGTCTCAACGCGGGCGGCACGGCCAGCCTGAGTGCCAGCGAGAAACTCTCGGCCACGGCGCGGCTGGACAATGAGGGCAGTTACTCCCTGGACACCGGCCTGAGCAGCACCCGCGTTCAGAACTGGACCGGAGATGTGGGGATCAACGTGGGGGGCCGCGCCGATTTCGGCGTCAAGGCCGCCACCCCCGCCAGCCTGGGCTGGCGGGCCAGCATCAGCCGCACCGGCCAGCCGTGGTCCGGCAAGCTGGGCTATGCGGGGAGTGGCGGGGAAACTCCCTCGCACGCGCTGGATGTCAGCGTGGCGTATTCGCCGCCACCCGTGATTCCAGACCCAGACCCGGCCGCAACAGCGCCCACCGCGCCCTCAACTTTCAGTGTGCAGGGCGGGGCAGGCGTGACCTGGCAGCGGCAGCCGGGCGTGACGCCCGGCGGTCAGGTGACGCAGGACTGGCGGGTGAGTTACCGCACGGGCGCAGGTCTGAACCTGAGCAACCAGACCTGGAATGCCCAGGTGCAACTCTCGCTCAGCGCCGCGCCGTATCCAGACGCCGCCGGGGTTCAGCAGACGCGCCTGGGTGGCAGTCTCAGCGGCAACGTCGCCTACACCCGTGATCCGCTGACGCTGAGCCTGAGCAGCAATCTGAACTATGTTCCCTCCGGCAGCGAGCGCTGGACGGGGGACATCGGCGTGCAGGCGCTGTACAAGGTCTCGGAGCCGCTTCAGGTGTCGGGCAACGTGCGCTTCCGGCCCGGCACCGTCAACTCGTATCAGGCGGGCATCGGCCTGCGGTTCAACTTCTGATGGGCGGGCCAGCACGCAGGCCCGTGGTGGGGAGGGTCCACATGAAATTCGTCTTTCGGCTGCTTGCCCTGGCGGCGGCGCTGCTGTGTCTGGCGGGGCTGGCCTCGGCGGGCAACACCAATTATTATTTTCTGACACTTTCTCCCCCCACCGTCAGTGTGGGACAGACCCTGACCGCGACGGTGAGCCAGTCCAACGGAACGATCGACTGGGGCGACGGCTCGGCCAGCCCGGTGACCAGCCTGGCCGTCACCCACGTTTACGCGGCGGCGGGCGGTTACGGGGTCATCTGGTCCTGCGAAAAAATCATCGGGGCTGGAAAGGTGCAGTGCGGGGCAGCGAAGCTAGACGTGACGCCCCCGCCGCCCACCCTGAGCGTCACCCCTGGCGCTGTGCAGACGGGCGAGAAGGTCACGGCCACCCTGACCAACGTTCAGCCCAGCGACTTCCTGGACTGGGGTGACGGAGCGGTGGTTCCGGCGGCGGCCAGCCTGACACACGCCTACAGCCAGTCGGGGACCTTCACGGTTCGGGTGCTGGACGGCAACAGGCGGCCCTACCCTGGGGCCGCGCTGCCCGTGGTGGTCAGCCAGCCTATCCCGACGCTGAGCGTGACCCCCACCGCCGCCGAGGTAGGCGAGAAGGTCACCGCGACCATCACCGTTCCACCGCCCGATCCGACGTCTGTGGGGGCGATCCCGCTGAGTCTGGACTGGGGAGATGGCACGGTGGTGGCCGCCGCAGCGAGCCTGACGCATGCTTATGGCAAAGCGGGAGCATTCACCGTTCGCCTGCTGGCGGGGGGAAGACCCATCGCCGCTATGCCGCCCGTCATCGTGACCGTGCGCGCTGTGCCGGACATCATCCTGAAGGTGGTGCCGACTGCCGCGCAGACGGGCCAGACCGTCACGGCGATCCTGACGAATCTGCCGACTTCAGCGCCTACCCCCGTTCAGCTCGACTGGGGCGATGGCACGTTCGTTCCGGCAGCGCCCAGCCAGACGCACGCCTACGACAGGGCTGGGACGTTTACCGTGCGCGTGGTGGTGGGTGACCGCATTCCCGTCCCGAGTGTGCCGCCCGTGATCGTGACGGTGACGGCTCCGCTACCCACCCCGACGCTGAGCGTGGCCCCGACTGCCGTTCTGGTGAATGAAAAGGTCACAGCCAGCCTGACGAATTTCCAGACCAGCGATCAACTCGACTGGGGTGACGGTTCCGTGGTATCAGCGGCGACGAGTCTGACGCACGCGTATGGCAAGGTGGGTGTTTTTACAGTCCGGTTGCTGCGAAATGGACAGCCCATCCCGGCTGTTCCTCCCGCCGTCATCACGGTATCGGTCCCGCTGCCGGGCCTGAGCGTGACCCCCAACGCCGTGCAGACAGGTGAGAAGGTGACCGCCAGCCTGACCAACTTCCAGCCCGGTGATCAACTGGACTGGGGTGACGGCACAGTGGTGGCCGCCGCAGCGAGCCTGACGCATGCGTACAGCAGCGCCGGAACCTTTACCGTTCGTCTGCTGCGCGGCGGCCAGCCCCTTGCAGGTGTCGCGCCCGTTCCGGTGGTGGTCAGCCTGCCCACGCCTACCCTGAGCGTCACTCCCAACGCCGTACTGGTAGGCGAGAACGTGACCGCCAGCCTGACCAATGTTCAATCTGCGGATCAACTCGACTGGGGTGACGGTTCCGTGGTTCCGGTGGCAGCCAGCCTGACGCACAGCTACGGCAGTGCTGGAACATTTGTCGTGAAGGTGTTGCGCGGCGGTCAACCCATCGCTGGTGTCGCGCCAGCTCCCGTCGTGGTCGGCCTGCCCACCCCGACGCTGACAGTCTCTCCCATCGCCGTTCAAACGGGCGAGAAAGTCACGGCCATCCTGAGCAACTTCCAGCCCGGCGATCAACTCGACTGGGCAGATGGAACGGTGGTGCCAGCAGCAGCAAGCCTCACGCATTCCTACGCCAAAGCTGGTGCCTTCCCGGTGCGGCTGCTGCGCGGCGGCCAGCCCCTCGCGGCTGTTCCGCCCGTCGTCGTCACCGTGACCGCTCCGCTGCCCACGCAGACCCTGAGCGTTTCGCCCTCTGCCGTTCTGGTGGGCGAGAAAGTCACGGCCACGGCGGGGAATCTCCAGACCGGTGATCAACTGGACTGGGGTGACGGCTCGGTGGTGCCCGCCGCCGCCAGCCTGGGCCACAGCTTTGGCAAGGCCGGAACTTTCCTGGTGCGGCTGCTGGACGCCAATGCCAGACCGTACCCGGCCACCCCGCCCGTGCCCGTGGTGGTCAGCCTGCCCAATCCGACGCTCAGCGTTTCTCCCGGTGCGGCACTGGTGGGCGAGAAGATCACGGCCACGCTGACCGATGTGCAGACGGGTGATCAACTCGATTGGGGTGACGGCGCAGTGGTGAATGCCGCCGCCAGTCTCCAGCACGTTTACGCTCAGCCGGGAACCTTCACGGTGCGCCTACTGCGCGGCGGTAAACCTGCCCCGGGCGTCGCGCCCGTTCCTGTCGTCATTACACTTCCTGTCGCGACCCTGGCGGTCTCTCCCAATGCTGTCCAGACCGGCGAAAAAGTGACGGCCACCCTGACGAATTTCCAGACCAGCGATCAACTCGACTGGGGCGACGGTGAAGTGGTCTCCGCAGCGGCCACCCTGACCCATCTCTACAGCAAAGCCGGGACGTTCACCGTCCGCCTGCTGCGGGGCGGTCAGCCTGTCGCTGGAGTCGCACCCGTTCCCGTGGTGGTCAGCCTGCCCACACCAGCCCTGAGTGTGACTCCGGCTGCCGTTCTGGTGAACGAGAAGACCACGGCCACCCTGACGAATTTCCAGAATGGCGATCAACTCGACTGGGGAGACGGCTCGGTGGTCCCAGCAGCTTCAAATCTGGCTCATGCCTACAGCAAGGCCGGGACCTTCACCGTGCGTCTGCTGCGGGGCGGTCAGCCCATTGCAGGCGTTGCGCCTGTTCCCGTGATGGTCAGTCTGCCCGTCCCCACGCTGAACGTCAGCCCGGCCAGCGTGCAGACCGGCCAGCCGGTCACGGCTACACTCGCAAATATTCAACCCGGCGATCAGCTCGACTGGGGTGACACGGCGGTGGTTCCCGCCGCCGCCAGCCTGAATCACAGCTACAGCGGCGCAGGCACCTACCTCGTGCGTCTGTTGCGCGGCGGCGCTCCACTGGGCAGTGTTCCCCCTGTCCCCGTAACCGTCACGGCGCAGCCCGTCCCGTGTTCGCTGGAAGTCCTGACCGTTTCCCCGGTGCGCTGGAAGGCCGTGGAGGTCAAGGTCAACGGGCTGGCGGCAGGCACAGCCTACACACTGGACTGGAACGACGGCACGGTGGTTTCCGGCGTGTCGCAGGCCCTCACCACAGCAGGCGACGGGTCCAGGCAGAACGTCCAGCAGCGTACCTACGGCAGGGCGGCCAGCTTCGTGGTGCAGGTCAAGGTGGGCAATGCCCCGCCCTGCATCCAGCCGATCACCGTCGTTGCGGCCCAGATTCCGCTGGCCGTGGACCCGGCCAATCCGGCAGTCAGTCAGACCGTGACCCTGAGCGTGGGCGATGTCCCTGCCGGAACCGCACTGAAGGTGGACTGGGGCGACGGTCAGACCCAGACCCTGAACACCAGCGGCGCGGGTGACGGCACCTTCCCGCTGGGAACGCACGTTTATGTCAAGGACGGCACCTTCCTGATCAAGGTCAGTCTGAACCAGACCAGCGAGCTGCTGGGAACGCTGCCAGTCGTCGTCACGGTGCCGATGCCGACACTGGGTGTGGAGGCGTCCCGTGCCGGGACGCCCAGCACAGTGAACGTCGGGAACATTCAGGGCTATCCGCAGTACATCTACACGCTGAATTTCGGAGATGGCACCCCGACGCAGAGCGTGACGGCCAGCGCCGACATCCCGCATATTTACGCCGTCAGTGGGGTCTATACCGTCAAGCTGACCCTCAAGGCCGATCAGGCTTCCGAACGGACGGTGGTGGTGGCCGCCGTGATCGACGCCGCCGTGGGCATTACTGGCTTCAGCACCGAAGTCCGGCCCCAGGCGGGGGCCGCCGTCCCCGCCCCCACGCCTGCCGAGGTGCAGATCGGCACGCCCACCCAGTCGGTGGCGCTGCTGAACGTCACCGGAACCGGCACGGTGAATCTGCGCTGGACCTGGACGCCGCTGAACGTGGCGGATCAGCCCGACGGCCAGCCGCTGACCCTGGACACCCGGCAGGTGCCGCTGAACGCGGGCGCAAACAGCGTGCCGCTGACCCTGCCCACTGCCAAGAGCGGGCGCTTCCTGCTGCGCGTGGAAGTGCTGGGCGTGACTGGCGACAGCAAGGCTGTCTTCCCCGGCCAGATCAGCCTCCAGACCGTCAACCTCACCGAACCCGGTCTGCCCAAATTCCTGGTGGTGGGCGAGGGCGAGGACCAGTTCAGGTTCAAGATTCTCAGTGCGCCCAAGCCCATCAGCGGCCCGCTGTTCAACCCCAACGATTTCTGGCCGGTCTTGCAGGTGGCCGACGGTTCGCCGCTGATGATCGGGCTGACCCCGGTGGCGCTGCAACAGATCCAGGCCCAGAACCTCAAGGTCAAGGTGGACGGCGACACGGCTTATCTGGTGTCGGGCAGCTTCAAAGGCGTCACGCAAGCGGTCAAGCTCGACACTGGTCCGGTTTCGTTCGTGTACACCGAGTTCCCCGCCTTCTCTCCCATGCGGCTCAAGGTCAGAGGGGTCATCTTCTCGCCCAGCGGAGCGGTGCTGGACAAGGCCGTCGTCACCTCGCCGGACTTCTCGCAGTCGGCGGTGCTGAACAAGCTGCCGACGTACACCCAGGAGCGCAGACCCGGCCCCAAACGGCCCGACGAGATGATGCAGGAACTGATCAATCAGGTCTTTGATCCGGTCTTCGATCTGGCCCTGAACTCGGTGGGGATTCCCGTTTCCAGGCCGTCCGCCCAGCAACGCCTGGGGCTGCTGAACACCGTGTACGCCCAGGGTAAAGGCGCGGGCGTCAGCGACGTGAGCGCGCCCAGCGCCTTCCTGCAATACACCCAGAAGGGGCAACTGGCCACCAGCACCGGCACGGGCATCGGCTACGCCACCGAAAAAGGCCGGACGGCGCTGCAACAGGCCGCCAGTAAAGGCGTGTATACAGGCACCGGCGTCGGTACGCTGGTCGTCAACATCCCTCCTCTCCTGGCGACGACGCCGAAGACCGTCGAGCAGCTTCAGGAAATCCTGGGGGCGGGGCAAACCGATTTCCTGACCTTCCCGGAGCTGTACCTCAGCAACACCGGCGACGTGGTCTCGGCGCGGGTGGTGGACGGCAAGAGCGTGGCCTCCTTCCCATCGACAGCAGTGAGTTCGCAACTGGTGACCGTCATCGGGGGCGTGCTGAAGCTGGGCGATTCCGGCGTGTCTATGAACGCCTACGGCACGCAGACCGCGTACCTGGACCTCAGCAGCAAGCGCAGCGTGGAGCCCAACGGCTACGTCATCGGGCAACAGTCCGGGAGCGAACCGGCGGCGTCGGTGCCGCCAGTGCAGCAGTCTTCCGCAGGACAGACGATCCCGGCGCAGCTTCCCGCAGGACAGATCAATGCCAGCAGCAATGCCGTTCCTGGCGTCTCCGTGAACGGGTCCAGCAACGCCCCCCTGCCTGGCCTGACGACCTCGCCTTCACAGGCCGAGCTGCTACGCAAGACCTACGGTGGAGCGCCCAGCGCAGTCCAGGTGCCGGACGTGGGACCGCAGTGGCAGGGCCTGCTGTGGCTGTCCAATCAGGTCACCATCGACACCGTGGCGCAGTACGACGCCACGAAGGGAGACAGTGAAGTCGGGGCGGACCAGAGCATGTCGGTGGAACTGGCGAAAAAGGTGCCAGTCAGCTACGGTACACGCGGCTGGAATCTCAACATCGACGGCCCGGACGGCAAGGTGGTTCCCGGCAAGACCAGATTGACGGGCGGCATCCCCTACGACGCGCGCGAGGTCGTGGTGGTCATGGTCAAAACCAACCTGATCCGCAGCCTGACCACCGGGCAGTTCGGACCCCTCCCCTTCGTGGGCGGCGGCAAACTGAGTGGCACCTGGGATATCGGGAACCACAAAGTCACCCTCGACAAGACCGGATTGACCCGCGCCTACGGCCCCGACGGCAACTTCACCGCCAGGGACGTAACGGGCAGCGTCAGTCAGGAAATCAGAGATAAGAATGGAAAAATTGTTACGAAAGGAGGCGTTCTAACCTTCACCCTGCTGGACAGCACCTTCGATCTCTCGCGGGTTGGCGACGGCCTCAAGCTGAGCTGCTCGAAGGTGATCATCGACGGCGGGCTGGTCCAGTTGCCCTACAGCACCTGTAATTCGATTCAGGGCCAGAACCGCAAGGTGGCAGGCAATCCCATCACCTTCAACAGCCTGTCCTTCTCCAGCGAAGGCAAGCTGATCCTGGCTGGACTCTCGGCCCTGGGCAACGCCGACGAGAACGGCAAGAACATCACCGCCCCGGCGCGCCTCGTCCTGAGCGCCGACGCGCTGAAATACACGCTGAAGCTGAGCGTGGACGCCACGGGGCAGCAGGTCAGCTCGACGCCCGGCCATGAAACCAACATGACCCTGAAGGGCAGTGAAAATGACCTGACCGGCGCGGGCCTCCAGGCCATCGGCGCAGGCGAGGCATCCGCTGTCGCCCATGAACTGGCCTTCGACAGCGGCACCGTGGGCGTCAGCGACAAACTGTCCATGCAGGTCAAGGGGCTGTTTGGCCACAAGGGCAACAAGAGCTACTGGTATCTGCTGGCGACCGGCAAGGCCGCCGACGGCATCCCGCTGTCGATCATCACCATCTACCAGATCACCGGTGGGCTGGCCTACAACATGCAGTGGGGCCAGGGCCAGATCATGTTTAATGACCTCAATAAGCGCCCCAACGACGCTGCGGGGCTGCATCTGGCGGCTGGTGTGGTGGTCTCGTTTACCGGGGTGGACGACACTACCCTGCACGCGGCCATCGTCGCGGAACTGAGCAGCAGCCCGCTGCAACTGCGCTTCGGCGGGGACGGCTACCTGCTGACCGGCGGCATCGACACGGCGGCGGGCTATTTCGGGGGCGGCAAACCCCAGGCCCGTTTTGCCGGACTGCTGAACGCCGACGGCCTGTTCGTGGACCTGTGCGTGGGACCGGCCAACGTGGGCAATCTGAAGTGTTCGGACCTCAAGCCGCTGTCCCTGGCGGGCGGTGTGGTCACGGTTCAGGGCGCGGCCAGCATCGAGCTGTCCAGGACCCCACACGTCTACATCGGTACCTTCCGTCCCAAGGACCAGATCGGTCAGTCGTACTGCAACCCCACCACCAGCGCCGCGTGCGCCGCGCTGTACCGCACCGGGCGCGTGTCGGTGCAGGTGAATCTGGCGATCTTCAAGTCCAGCATCGACGGCTACGTGATGACCGGCATCCTGGATGGCCGCGCGCCCAGCTTCGTGCAGCCCGGCGCGTTCGGGCTGGCCGCTGGGGCGTCGATTGAGAGCATCTACCACGCCGGTGACAGCGGTAGTCTGCTGCTGTGCGACTACTCCTGGAGCTTCGACGCTCGGCTGTTCGCCGCCGTGGACGGCGCAATCGTCGTGCCTCCCAATCCCTACATTCACGGGCATGTGGGCCTGTACGCCGGGGCCAGCGTCAGCGCCTATGGCTGCGGCATCGGCGGAACCCTGAGCGCTTCGGTCAGCCTGGACGCCGACTTCCAGCTCGGCAATGGCAGCTACGTGGACGGCACGGCGCATGTCCAGATCTCGCTGCCCATTGTCCCAGACGTAGATTTCTCGACCCACGTTCACCTGAACCTGTAGGCCGGAGAACCGGGCCTCTGATTCATCTGGTTCAGAGGCCCGCACGAGGAGCGCTATGAAAAACCACATTCACCCACAACCGCGCCGCGCCCACGCGCCGATCAGACCGCCGCATCTGCTGGCCGTGTCCCTGCTGCTGCTGGGCCTGAGCAACCCTCTGTCTGTCAGCGCCCAGAACACGCCCCAGACCGGACCAGTCCAGCAAGGCGTTGCCCCCGATCCGGCCAAGACCGGCGTGGCGGCCCTGCCCCAGCCCGGCGGCGCGCTGCTGCGCTGGACCCTGCCCGGTGACGTGCTGCCCGACACCTACCGCATCACCCGTGAGGGTGGCGGCACCACCGTCAGCCGCGATCTGCCCGGCATCGTCCCGAAAGCCGACGCGATTAAGAACGGCTGGGTCACAGCGCAGCAATACGACTTCCTGAAGGCCAAGTTCGCCACACCGGTCAGCGATCCCTTCGAGAAGCTGGGCCTGCAACTGCAAACGCTCGCCAGTCCGGGCATCGCCCGGACCCTCAACCTGCTGGTCACCGAAACGGGCCTCAAGGACGGCACCCGCTACAGCTACCGTGTGGTGGCGCTGCGCGGCGGCAAGGAAACGCCCGTGGGCACGGCCACCGTCACGCCCGGCCAGCCCCCCGCCGTCCCCGCCCCTGGCAAGCTCAGCGCCGTGCCGGAACGCACCCGCGTCACGGTGGCGTGGCAGCGGGCGGGCGGACAGGTCATGGCCTACCGCGTCTACCGCGCCGAGGGGGGCGCCGCGCCGCTCCTGCTGCAACCCTCGCCGTACTTTCCGACGGTGGACCCCGCCCAGCCGGGCCGCGTGAGCTTCAAGGACGACGCGCTGCCCCTGAAACCCAAGACCAAATACAGCTATCAGGTGGCGGCGCTGGACCTGTTCGGACGCGAGAGCGCCCGAACGGCGGTGCTGGTGGCCGACACCGGCGACGCCGAACCCTTCCCGCGCGCCAGCCTGACTGAACCCACCATCACCTTTGGCGCAGATGGGCGCGGCAACGTGAAGTTGAACTGGAACGCGGTCCAGGATGCGCGCATCCTGGGTCTGATGGTCTACCGGGGCAGTTCACCCGAGACCCTGAAACCGCTGGCCGAGGTGGCGGCGGGGGCCAGCACGTATACCGACACCAGTACCGAGGAAGCCAGAAGCTACGTGTACGGTCTGGGCTACAAACTGGCCGCCGGTCCCACCGGGCCGCTGAGCATCCGGGGCGCGCAACCCCTGAATCCGGCCCTGCCCGCACCGCCCAAAGGACTGAGTGCCAAGCTGGAGGATGCCAACACCCTGACCCTGAGCTGGCAGCCTGCATCGGGCAAACCCATCGGTTATCTGGTGGTGCGCGGCGCGAGCGCCGACACCCCCAGCGATCAACTGGTGACGGTCACGCCCCGGCCCATTGCCGCCACCACGCTGAAACTGCGACTGGACGCCTCGCCGGGTACCGGCATGAGCTTCCGGGTGATCACGGTCAGCGCCTCGGGCGTCAGCGGCAAACCCGGCGAGGCGGTGGCGGTGGTCACGCCCCGCGTCGGCGGGGACGCGCCCACCTTGACGGGCGTGGAAGCGCAGAACAGCGCCCTGAAGGTGACCTGGGCCTACGCGGGCGTGGCCCCGGCACAGATCGAAGTCTTCCGCCAGAACCCGCAGGGCGATCTGGTGCTGGTGGCCCGGCTGCCCGGCGCAACCACGGCGTTTACAGACCGCAATGTGCAGGCTCCCTTCGCCTACGCCTATCTGGTGGCTGCACTGGACGCACAGGGCAAGCGCAGCGATCCTTCCAACGTGGGCGGGGCCACGCCGCTGAACATCACGGCCACCCCACTGGTGCAGGGCCTGAGCGTCAGTGCGGGCGGCGGCGGCGCGGTATTGCGCTGGACGGCGGACAAGGGCGCGGCGTCCTACACGGTCTACCGCACGCGTGGAGGGAGACAGGAGCGCCTGAGCATCGTGACTGCGCCCAGCTACACCGACGCGCAGGCCAAAACGGGCGACGTGTACCGCGTCGTCCCCATAGAAAGCAGCGGCATTCAGGGCCAGGAGGCGAGTGTGACGTTCAAATAAGTTTAGAGAGAAGGGGGAGGCGTCGGACATGATTGCTCCGACGCCTCCCCCTTTTGCTGCCCTGCCATATCGCCCACACGGTTTACCGCAGTCCGCCCCCGGACCCCGGAGGCGGCGCGGCCAGATCGCGCTCGATGTAATCGAAGGCCAGCAGCAGACTGGAAAACTGGTGGGCGGGACCGTCCGGGCCGGCGCTCACCCAGACCGTCAGATGGTCCGTCCCACTGGAAACGCTCAGGGAATAGTGTGTATTTGAACGGAATTGCTCAGACGGGGTGTCCCCAGTACCGTCGGCCTTGGACATGTACCACCTCTGGAACAGAGGGTAACGGCGCGGGCGTGGCAAGAGCGTGACAAGCTGACCCACAAGACAGTCCGGGTGCATACTGTAACCAGCCATTCTATTGAACAGGCCCCGTCTGGGAGTCGGTCCGCCACCTTCTGTCCATCACCCAACTGTCCATCACCCAAGAGGTTTTTGAATGCTGGAGCTGACCCTGCTGGGCACGCCGCGCGTCGCCGTGGACGGACAGGCCGTCAAACTCGCCACCCACAAGAGCCTGCTGCTGCTGGCGCGGGTGGGGCTGGAGGGCCGGGCGACGCGCGCCGAGCTGGCCGCGCTGCTGTGGCCCGCCTCGCCGCTGCCCACCGCCCGCCAGAACCTGCGCGTCGAGCTGTACCGGCTGGGCCGTACGGCTGCCGGGCCGTATCTGTTGCTGGAGGGGGGCGCGGTGGAGCAGGCCGGGCAGTGGCGCACCGACGCCCTGGACCCCGCCCATGACCTGAACCTGGCAGAGTTGCTGCCCGGCGAGGTGGCCGACGACGCGCTGGGGGACTGGACCCAGGCGGTGCGGGAGACCCGCCGGGCAGCGCAGCGCTCCCGTCTGCTGGGCACGCTGCGCCGCCAGGAAGCCGGGGGCGACCTGGGGGGCGCGGCCACGGCGGCGCAGGCCATCGCGGCCCTTGATCCACTGGACGAGGCCGCCCAGGCCCAGTGGCTCCGGCTGCTGGCGCAGGGCAACGAGCCGGAGGCGGCGCACGCCGCGTACCACGCCTACGCCTCCAGACTGCGCCGCGAGCTGGACGCCGAACCGGGGCCGGACGTGCGGCGCTGGGGCGAAAGCGCAGGCCCGACCCCGGCCCAGACTGCTGCGCGGACGTTACGGGCACCCATGATTGGCCGCGAGGCGCTGTGGCGGGACCTGCGCAGCAGCGCCCTGCCCACGCTGCTGCTGGGTGAGCCGGGCGTGGGCAAATCCCGGCTCGCAGGCGAGTTCAGCGCCCAGCACCGCCCGCGCCTGATCGTGCGGGGGCTGGCCGAGGCCCGCTGGTGGCTGCTGGGCGCGGTATCGGCGGCGCTGCGGAGCCTGTGGGAACGGGACCGTCTGACCCCACTGGGTCCTGGCGACGCCGCGCTGCTGTCGCGGCTGATTCCAGAGCTGAGTACAGAGCCTGTCCCGCCCGGTGCCTCCCTGCCCGCTTCATCAATCACTGGGGCCAGCCCGGAGCAGCGGCAGGCGCTGTTCGCCGCACTGTCGCGGGCGCTGCTGCCGGGGCTGCGGCGCGGCATGCTGGTGCTTGAGGACCTGCACGATTTCGATGACCTCAGTCTGGAGGCCGCCGGGTACGTGCTGGCCGAGGTCTCGCGCCTGCCGCCCGACCAGCGCCCCCACGTCCTGCTCACCGCCCGCCCGCCAGAACTGGCCGCGCACCCGGCGGCCTCGGCGCTGGTCAGCAGCCTGGAGGGGCGCGGCGAACTGCGGCGGCTGACTGTAGGCCGCCTGCAAGAAACCGACGTGCTGGTGCTGGTGCGGACGCTGGGACGCACGGCGGGCGGTACGCGCTTTGCTGCGCGGCTGCACGCGGCCACGGCGGGCAATCCGCTGTTTCTCCTCGAAACCCTGCGGCACCTGCGTGAGCGCGGCGACCTGACCGACGACGCCGGGGGCCAGTGGCAGACCCGCCATGACGAGCAGACCGAGTTCTACGCCGAGCTGAGCCTGCCCGGGACGGTCCTGAGCGCCGTGCAGGCGCGGGTGCGGGCGCTAGGAGACGGTGCGCGGCGGGTGCTGGAGGCGCTGGCGGTGCTGTCCGGCCCCGCCCCGCTGGACACCCTGGAGGCGCTGACCGGGCTGGACGCCTGGGCCTTGACGGCGGCCATCGGCGCGGCCCGCGACGCCTCGCTGCTGGTGCCCCGTGCGGGCGGCTACACCCTGGCCCACGATCTGTACCGCCTGGGGACACTGGCGGGCCTGACGCCCGAGCGCAGTCAGCTCCTGCACCGGCAGGCCGCCGTGACGCTGGCCGCTGCGGCGGCCCCGGCGCGTCAGGTGGCCGAACACTGGCTGGGGGCCGGGCAGCCCCAGCAGGCGGGCGAGTGGCTGCTGCGCGCGGCAGGGGAAGCCGAGGCAATTGCCGCCCACGGGGAAGGACTGGGCTTTTTAGATGAGGCGCTGGCGCTGGAGATCAGCCCGCACACCCAGGCGCGGGTTCATGCGCTGGCCTTCCAGATGCACCTGGGTCTGGGCAACGCCGTGCCGGCTCAGCCTCACCTGGACGCCCTGCGGCGGCTGGCCGACCAACTGCGGGACGGGGCACTGGAACGCGAGGCCGAGGTGCTGCTCGCCGCGCTGAGACTTCAGGAAAGCGAGTTCCAGCAGGTGATCGAGATCACGGACCGGCTGCTGGGTGACCCGTTGCCTGGGCCACTGGCTGCCCAGATGCACCTGAGCCGGGGACACGCCCTGATCCGTGTGGCACGTTTCGAGGAGGCCGAAACGCATCTGCAAGAGGTCCTGCGTTCCGGCACGGTGCAGCGTACCCGATGGAGCTTCCGGGTACATTTCACGCTGGCCCAGCTCTATTTTCCGCAGGGCCGTTTCGCAGAGGCCGAACACCATGCAGGCAAGGCTGAGAAGGTGGCGCGCGTGCTGGGCGATCCCCAGACCATCGCGCAGGGGCTACTGATCCGGGGCGTGGCAGCCATTGCCCACAGCAAACCCGCCGAGGCCGTGCCTCTGTTACAAGAGGCCCAGCAGATTGCCCGGCTCCATGGCCCATATAACGTGGCCGACATGATCACGCTGAATCTGGGCACAGCCCTGATGAATTCCGGCCACCGTCAAGAGGCCCGTGAAGCCTTCAAAATTGCTGCCGACAGCGAATATCTTCAGCCGGAAATACGCGAGGCGGCGGCGTGGAACCTGGGGTCAGTCAGCCGGATGACGGGCGAACTTGGGGAGGCGCTGACCTCCTGCGAGCAGGCGCTGGCAAGCGCCCAGAAGCGCGGGATGCTCAACGCCGTCCTGCGTCGCCGGGCGATGCTGGCCGACTTCCGGCTGCACTGCGGCCATCCGGTACAGGCAGACGAACTTGCGAACCTGCGCGCAGAGGTCACGCGGCTCGGCCTGGGCGAGCTGGATCATTTTCTGCAGGTGGTGGCCCTGCGCCGGGCGCTGCTGTGCGGCACTGTGGCCGAGGTGGAAGCACAGGCCTGCGCCCTGGAGGCCATTTCTGGCCCCGCAGACGAGCAGGAGGCCCGTACCCTGCTGCTGGCCGAGGCCTGCCTGCGTGCCAGTGACCCCACTGGAGCGGCCCGCTGGGTCTCGCAGGCTCCGCCCGGTGCCTGGCGCTGCCGCCTGAATCTGCGGCTGCTGCGGGAACAGTTGCTGGAAAGCGGCACCGACGCGCTGGCCGAGGCGAGGTGCTGGCTGGCGGCCCTGGAGACCGCTGCCCTGGAAGGCGCGTTCCTGGCCGCCGAACTGGCGCGCGGCGGACAGGCAGAAGATGTTCAGGAAGCCCACAGGCGCACGGAACTGCTGCTGGGCAGTCTGGAAGGCCGCCCCGAACGCCTGGGTCTGGCGCGTTTGCTGGCGTGAAATCGCCTGGCCGGATATCCGCCAGAGGAAGGGGCGGCTTGCGGGATCCTGAAGGACGGAAAGGTCCAGACGGGTGACGCCGGGCCAGATATTCAGCCCGCGTCACCCGGCGTCTTTTGTGCGCTGAACAGGTGGGCCATGGCCGCCGTCATCGCCGGGATTTCCGCGTCGGTCAGCTCGGGAAACTGCTTGCGCTGTTTGTCAGGCAGGCGGCCCCCCTGCTGCACGAAGGACCGGGTGAGGTTGCGCGCCATGCGGTCCGGCAGGTCGACCACCCCGGTCACGGCGGCGTATACGTCATCGTCCGTGATACACAACAGCTCCTCCAGGAGACCGCGCTCGACGGTCTCCTGCACGCGGGCGTACAGGGACTCGGCGAAGGCCGTCGCGTCGAAGGCGCGGTACAGCCCGAGCGTCTCGCCCATCTTTTGTCGGTCGCTGGATGGGCTGGGCATCCTGGCTCGGTGATCAGTGCACCAGACCGGTTATACGGATTCCGTTTGTTTCGTGCAGGAATCGGAACAGCGCCGATCCCTCCACTCCACGCCCGGAATCCGTTTTTCTCCTGCTCGCTTCGCTCGGATTACGGGTGTTTTCAACACCCTCTAATCGGAGTCCGTATTAATCGTCAGGAGAACCATACTTTTCCGGTGACCGGGAGGCGATCCGGGCTTGAGACGCGGCAGGCCCTCGCCTGCACGGTGACCATAAGGAAGGGGCAGGGTGTCAGGCCCACTTGCGGCGCGCCGATTCAGCGCGCCCGCGCGCAGTAAACTCAGGCGCCGCTCCGGGTCGGTCCAGCGGACCGGGAGCCTCAAGGAGAACCCTGAACCTCGACCACATCCCCACCATCGACCACGACGGTCTCAAGGACCTGCTGATCAGCATGGGCACCGAACAGACCCTGATGGTCTGGGGGCCACCGGGCATCGGCAAGAGCGAGATCGTCGCGCAGTTCGGCTCCGAACTCGGCATGCCGGTTTCCGTCCTGCTCGGCTCTCAGATGAGTCCCGAGGACCTCGCCGTGCCGCTGATCGACCCGCAGACCTACACCACCCGGATGTGTCCGCCGGATACCTTGATGCGCCCGGAAGCGTCTGTCATCTTTATCGACGAACTCAACGGGGCCGAACCCGACGTGATGCGCGCCTTTTTCCCGCTGATCAACGAGCGCCGCGTCGGCTCGCACTTCTTTCCCCAGGGCAGTGTGGTGGTCTGCGCCGGCAACCCCACCGCCCACAACTCGGTGGCCCGCCCAGTTCCCGCGCCGCTGATGAACCGCATGTACCACGTGCAGCTCAAGGTCAGCAGCACCAGAGGCTGGCTTACCTGGGCCGGCGCGAACGGCGTCCATCCGCTGATCACCGACTTCATCGGCGAGACCGGGCTGCGCAGCCTGATCGGGCCGCCGGGCGACGACGACCAGCTCTCGACCACGCCGCGCGGCTGGGCCATCGCGTCCAGAGCGCTCTACGGCTGGAACGTAGACCGCATGGAAAACGCCGGCAGTCCCGCCCACGCCCGGCAGATGCAAGTAATCGTGCAGGGCGCCGTGGCCCGCAAGGAAGCCGAGGAGTTCGGCGCGTGGCTGACCCGCCGCGCCCAGGGCGTATCCCTGCAAGCGGTTCTGCGCGGCGAGCAGAAGCTGCCGGACCCGCTGGAGCACCGCGCGCTGGTGGCGCATCTCCTGGCGCTTCTCAGAAGCCGCCTGTCCAGCGAGCTACCCCGTCTGGAGGCCGACGCGCGTGGTGAGACCAGAACCCTGGCAGACCAGGCCACCTACCTGCTGACCACCCTGAGCCAGACTGCGCCGGAACTGGCCACCTCGCTGATCAGCGATCCTGGCATCCCGGCGTGGTTTCTCGAACGCCTGGGGCAGCGCCTGATCTCCGTCAGCAACTAGGGGGAAGGCCCCTTCTCTTCCAGACCACAAGCCATTCTTCTCAAGTCTGTGCAAAATGGAGGGCGTGTGCCCTCCATTTTGCGTATGATGGGGTCAGGAGGATCGACATGACCAGCACGCTGCCCAAGCCCACCGCATCCAACCCCATGGCACATACGTTCGCCGGCCTGCAAGTGGGGGCCGGAGGGCATGACGAGGTCTTCGAATACGTCACGGGCTTCGCTGCATCCAGCGCAGTCGCCATCGTCCTCGGTGGCGACGCGGGGGGCACGCTTGAGGGCGTCGGCGTGGGCGACGTGGCCCAGCGTCTGGCCGAGGTGTTCGGCGTCCGCAAGGCCGATGCGGCCCGCCTGCTGGGCGTCAGCGAAAGCACCGTCAGCCGGCAGAGCAGGCCCAGCGTGGACGTCCTCGACCGGACCCTCACTGCGAGCGAGGTGTTCGCCAGCGTCGCTGCGGTGCTGGGGCCGGACGGCGCCCGCATCTGGTTTCGTACCCCCAGCGCTGTCCTCGGCGGCCACGCTCCCCTCGATCTGCTCCCCACCCGGACCGGCGAGAAACAGGTTCAGAGCGTCGTCGAGGCGCTGCTGAACGGGGCCTTTCTTTGAAGATCTACCGCCTTGCCCACCGCCTCGCCCTGCTCAGAGACCCGCACCCGTTCGTGCCCACGCCCAGCCAGGCCTGCTGGAACAGTGCAGGTGTGCGGATGGCCTACACGTCGGAGCATCCCGCGCTGGTGGCGATGGAAATCCTGACCTACTGGCACAACTACCCCACCCTCAGTGGCTACCGGCTGTTCAGCATGACGCTTGAAGGCCAGAGTCTCGAACGCGTGCCGGACGACCTCGACATCCACGACTACGCGCAGACCCGGCCCTTCGGGGACGCCTGGGTGCAGCAGGCGCGCAGTCTGGCCCTGGCCGTTCCCAGCGTCGTCGTGCCGCTCAGCACCAACTACCTGATCAACCCCGCCCATCCCGAGTTCGCTGGCCTGACTTTCGAGGATCACGGCGAATTCGAATACGACGGCCGCGTGCAGCAACTGCTCGCCACGGCAGCCGAGCGGCCCGGATGACCTGCGGGTGCGGCGCGGGCCGCTTCCCCCAGAGACACCTTTGACCCGGCGGCTGTGGCCAGATGCTCTACTGCAACTGCGCGCAGTTCGCGAACTGGTGCGCGGCAGCGGAACCCAGACAGCTCTGGGATTCGGGAGCGTCTTCCTGATCACCGCCTCGCCACTGGCGGAGAAGAGGAACGAACCACCGACGAGCCGACCACCAACGATGGCGCGGCCCTGTTGCGGGGACTCACGCTCGCCCGCACTGGCCGGACGGAGAAGGCCGGCAAGGCTTTCGGGGCATATCTTTTCCAAGAGTGTGTGACAAAACTCTACCCCGGAGACACGTCTGATGGGAAAACGCCAGAACGGTATGGGCAGGCGGCGGGCTCCGTGAGAGGACCGGCGTCGGCGCCACGCGAGAAGACAGCAGAAGCAGGCGGGAAGGAGCAACCGCAAGCGCGCCGCTCTCAGGCATGGAGGGCGGCGCGCTGTTCAACTCAGAGGCGGTCTTCAGGGCTTGAACGCGTAGGCGTAGGGCACCAGCCCGCTGGCGTCCAGCGTCCGGACCCACAGCGTCCCGCCAGCCGACACCGCCGCCGACTCCCCGCTCCCGCTCGTAAAGATCGCCGGCGTGCGCGTCACCACCCGCAGGGCCAGCGGGTCATACAGGACCCACTCTTTCAGATACAGCTCACCGTCGACTTGACCAGTCTCCAGCCAGTGGCGCCCCAGGCGGTCCACGCCCAGCACCTTGAAGTCCCGCACCGGTTGACCGTCCACCACCACGTCGTAGCGGCTGACCTGGTCGGTGGCCGTGTCGAACGCGGCCAGTTGCCCGGGGGTGCTGCCTTCGAGCCACAGTTTGCTGCCGCGCGCAAAGCCGCGCAGATAACTGTTGACGCCGGGCACGCTCAGCGCGCGGCGCTTCAGCGTCTGGGCGTCGATGATCACCAGTTGCATCCCGCTCCCCGCAGAGGTGTATGCCCAGGCACGCTCGCCGTCCACGTCCATCAGGAAATCGTTCTCGCTGCCCGGCACAGTCGAGATCGTCCCGCTGTCTGGACCTCCCCCAGGCACGTAATCCAGCCGGCGGATCAGGTTGTACCGGTCCCAGCCACGGCCCTGGCTGTCGAACAGAACGCCGTACGAACTGCCCAAGCCGTCCGTGGGGTTGTTCTTGAGCTCCGCGCTGCCTGTCGCCGGATCAAAGCGCACCTGGGGGCTGCTCAGCAGCCAGATGCCGCCGTCGCGTCCGGTCCGCACAGACGTATCTGAGGCTGCGGACGTGGGGATGGAAAATGCCTGAGCGCTGCCGTCCGCCGCCTGGCGCACCATGCTCTGGCGGTCCCGGTACCACAGCCGTCCGGCGTCGTCGGTCGCGATCGAATACGGCTGCGTGCGCATCTTCACGGGCGCGGGCATCACCGTGATCAGCGCGCGGCGTCTCACCGTGACGCCGTCGTCCACCTGCTCGGCCACCACCGTCACCGGCCAGTTGCCCACAGGGACACCTGTGGAAACGTCCAGGGGAAACTGGACGGTGATCCCGGCTGGACCGCTGGCCTGCTGGGTCTGTGCGGGCAGCGTCAGCCCGGCAGGCAGCCCTTCGACGCTCACGCGCAGCTTGCCCCGGTATCCCCCCGGATAGACGGTCAGGCCCCACGGCGTCTTCAGACCGCGTGGGGCCACCACGGCGTCCGCTTCGATACTGAGCTGCGGCACCGGCACCTTCGCATTCTTGAGGACGAGCTGGCCCACCTCCACGCCGTTCGCCCTGAGGACCTGGATCACCAGATCACCGTCGAGGCCAGCCGCGTAGTCCTCGGCAGTGAGTGTCAGCACCGTGTCGAGGGCCTGACCACGCAGCGGCGCGCCCTGCGCAGCGTCCAACGCAGCATTCAGCCTGGGGCGGGCTGCTGCCCCAGAAATCCCAGTCCCGACGGACAGCTTGCCGACATTGTCTGGCAGCCTTACCGTCCCCGGCGAGACCGTCACCCCGTTGTAGGTGCGGAGCGTTACCTCGCCGCTGATCCCACCGTTCTGGAAGATTCTGACTGGAACCTTGACCGACTCGCCGCGCCTGAGCGTGATCGGCTCCGGGTTGACCGCGTAAATCGCCACCTCTTCCTTGCCCTTACGGAAGACCAGGGTGGAGGGCGAATCCGACTTGACCAGCCGCAGGGTGTTCTGCGCTGCGTCGAACTGACCGCTCAGTACGTTCCATCCGGCCCGCACCGGGGTGTCGAAGATGAACACCTCGCCGTCGGCGCACTCGGCGCGTCCCTTAAGCTGGCCTGCCCCTGACGCGTAGAGCCGAATCTGCGACGTGTTCCCTGGGCCATTTTCGAAGACCTGTCCCAGGTAGTCCACCTGCGACGAATACACCTGAAACACCGCGACGTCGTAACGGCCTGTGGCCCCCTCGAAACCGGGCGACAGCGCGCAGCCGTCGAGCAGGCTTGTCACGGCCTTGATCTCGGGCAGTTTCAGGTCCACCGCGCCGCCAGCAGGGACGGAGACCGGCGAGAATCCGAGTGCGTCCGGGTTGAAGAGCAACTCCACATCCAAAGCCGCCGAGGTGTAGGGCCAGGCGGCGAGCTTGCCGGTCAGGCGGTCCGCTGGCGGGGCGCCGACGGGCGGCGGAATGACCGAAGGTTTCTCGCCAGGAGGAGTAGAGCCGCCACCACAGGCGCTCAGGAGCGCCCCGGTGAGTACGAAAGAAAAGAGATGTCGTTTCACGGAGACCCGGAGTGTAGTGCCTCACGGGAGCCACATGAAAGCACCTCAAAGGGGGGTCAGCAGGCGGAGAGTGGGCGGCTCAGGAGCGGGCCGGGCGCGACACCCGTGGTGAGCGGCAGGGCAAAAACCGAACAGCCTTCAAGGGAGTTCAGCAGCCTGGAGCGGTTCGGATCTTCCCTGTCCAGTCGTCCCAACTGCACCCCACTTGAGGGGTCATTTCAGGGGGTAGAGGTACAGTAGAGGTAAGAAGGCGAGGAGACGCAAATTGCACGACTCCTCGCTTGCCGTCCAGGACGGTCTTTTTGTGGTGCACCCCAATGGACTCGAACCATTGACCGACCGCTTAGAAGGCGGTTGCTCTATCCAACTGAGCTAGGGGTGCCTATGCGTCCTCGAAAGGACGAAAGCTCCCGCAGGGGGAGCCTTGTATTGGGTGTGGAGCGAGATCACGGATTCGAACCGAGGCCAGAAGCTTGGAAGGCTGCTGTGCTACCACTACACCAATCTCGCCTGTGCGCGTGTCCGCTGGGAACGGGAAAATGATGGTCGAGGCGACTGGATTCGAACCAGCGACCCCTTGGTCCCAAACCAAGTGCGCTACCGAGCTGCGCTACGCCTCGACACTTCCACGCGCAGGCGGCACTATAGCAAATGTCAGGCCCATAATGTCCAGAGGTAAGCCAGCAGGCGTATGCTGCCCCCAGCATGAGTTTGGCCCCACGTCTGAAAACCTATCTGGATCTGGTGAAATTCGAACACACCGTGTTTGCTCTGCCCTTCGCGTATGCGGGGATGTTGCTGGCGAGCATGACGCAAAACGGCACCGGCTGG
>NZ_MSTI01000024.1 GCF_001949125.1 Deinococcus marmoris | reverse complement strand
AAGAGTGAACACGAACTGCTGGCGTTGACTCAATATTCCGTCTCGGGTGCACGCAAAGTCCTGCATCGGTATCACACCCTGGGGTTGGACGGTCTGGGGGATGGCCGCGCCGACAATCCAGGCGCACCCTCGGTCTTGACCGAGGCGGAGCAGCAACAGTTCGCCGCCCGTCTGCGCGAGGATTTTGACCAGGGCATCGTCTGGAGCGGCAAAATGGTTCAGGACTGGATTCAGGAGCACTTTGGCAAAACGGTGTACCTGGGCCGCACCTATGAGTTCATGCGACTGGCCGGGTTCTCGCCCCAGCGTTCACGCCCCCGACATGTCGGGGGCAACGAGGCCGACCAGGAAGCGTTCAAATCAAAATCCTAGTGGAACGGCTCCACCCTCACGTCTCGTTGTGCACCATGAGCGCTGTCCGCATCAGCCGAGAGGGGACCGTTGATTTTCCTGTGACTGGGAGCGTACTTCTGCCACTCCCTCATTCGAGCGATTGCAAGGCACCCAGGATGCCCGCTTGACGTCCAAGCTGGGCCACCCGAATTTCTGGCAGATGCCACTGTCCCAGGGTGCTGGCCAGGGCGCGGCGGAGCGTCTCCAGATACAGTTCCCCGTACCCCAGCACCACGCCGCCGCCCATCACGATGACCTGGGGATCAAACAGGACGCAGGCGTTGCCCAGATAAGGAGCCAGGTCTTCAGCCGCCTGCCGGACGATCTGGCCGATGCCCGCATGTCCCTGGGCCGCCATCTGAGACAGCGTATCGACCGGGACAGTTGGGTCTCCCAGTAAAGCGCGGGCGGCTTTCGTGATGGCCGTGCCCGACGCACTGACGTCAATGCAGCCGGTCCGGCCACAGGGGCAGGGCTGCTGACCTGGACCTCCGGCGTGACCCAGTTCGACGGCCTGCCCCCGGTATCCCTGGTATAAGCGTTGCTGGCTGACCAGCCCCGCCCCGATCCCCGTGCTGACGGTCACGTACAGACTGGTGTGGGTGCCGCGCGCCGCTCCGAACTGGTGCTCGGCCAGGGCAGCCGCGTCAGCATCGTTGAGCAGGGTGATTCGCCGTCCTGGCCGGCTGAGCTGCTTGACCAGTGGCACGCCGTGCAACTGTGGCAACTGGGCAGCGAAGGTAGAGCCGCTCTGCAGGTCCACGCGTCCAGCCACGCAAAGTCCGATCCCCCGGGCCTCTCCTGCGAGCGTGTCGATGGCCGCGATGATGTCGTCACTGGTGGCAGGGGTCGAGATGATCTGAACCGACTCGGCCGTGCCCACCGCCAGTTTCGTCCCGCCCAGATCCACGCCGACATTCATTTGATCCCTTCAGTCTGAAGAGATGACGGGACGCATGCCGCAGTGGTGACTGGCACGCGTGACCAGTCGTCAGGGCCTGTCTTCAGCGCACTACCCTTCATGTGTCGTCCCGGAGCCTGCGACCAACCAGGTTCGCTGGCCGCCAGCCCCAGCACGGAACAGCGCGTCCAGTACCTGGGCCTGAGCCAGCGAGTGCGCCAGACTGAGTTTGAGCGGGACCTCGCCCCGCGCAGCGGCGGCAAAATGAACCACCATCCGCTGGTACGGATTGACCGGCGCAAAGTGTTCGTGGTGTTCGCCTACCGTCACAGTTGCCGAGCTGTCGATGCTGGAGAACGGATGGGGCATGACCAGATGTGCCGCGCTTCCAGTCATGCTGAGCTGTTGAACCGTGGCGGCCTGCAAACTGCAAGCGAGGGTGGCGGCCCGGCCCCCCGGCAAGCCCAGCAGGCCGGTCGTCGTGACGTCCACCTCGCCCAGAAACTCCTGCTGCGCGTCGGCCCAGACCACAGGCTGCTCCAGCAGCAGCAGCAATGCGCTGACGCAATAACATCCCAGGTCAAAGAGGGCCCCCCCGCCGTGTTCACGGTTCCAGCGGAAATTGTCGGCGGCTTCAAATCGGGAGAGAAAGACCGCATTGGCGGCTCTCAACTCACCCAGCCTGCCAGACGCCACAACCTCACGGACAAAATCAAATTGAGGATGGAACGGGTGGATGAACGCCTCCATGACCTGGAGTCCAGTGCGTTGTTGGACGGCCATTAGCTGGCCCACCTCACCGGCATTCATGGCCAATGGTTTCTCGCACAGGACATGTTTGCCTGCTCCCAGTGCCCGGATGCTCCAGGGCACGTGGGCGTCGGTGGTCAGACCGATGTACACGGCGTCAATGTCGGGGGCGTCCAGCAGGGACTGATAATCGGGCTCAGTGCGTTCAAAACCCTCCACTGCGGCGTAGGCGGCAGCCCGCTGCCCAGAGCGGGCCGCCACCGCAGTCAGCGTTTGCCCGCTGGCCCGCATCGCCGGGGCCAGGGTCCGGCCAATCTGTGAGGCCCCAAGAAAGCCCCACCTCACGCGGCAAGTCTCAGGGTCACAGGCGGCCCCGGAAGCGTGGATCCAGGCGGTCCCGCAGGCCGTCGCCCAGCAGGTTGAGGCCCAGCACCGTGAAGGTGATGGCCAGCCCCGGAAACAGCGACAGATGCGTGGCGACGCCCAGATAGTTGCGGCCCTCGCTCATCATGGCCCCCCACTCGGCGGCGGGCGGCTGGACGCCCAGGCCCAGAAAGCTCAGGCCAGCGGCGGACAGAATCACCTCGCCTGCGGTCAGCGTGGCCTGGACCAGGATCGGGGCCAGGGCATTGCGAAGAATATGCACGAACATGATCCGGGGCACGCTGGCCCCCAGGGACAGGGCAGCCTCGGTGTACTGCAACTCTTTGAGGGCCAGCGTCAGGCTGCGGGTCAGCCGGATATAGCCGGGGATGGCGAACACCGAGATGGCGATCAGCATGTTGATCAGGTTGGTGCCGAGAATGCTGACGATCAAAATGGCCAGCACGATTCCTGGGAAGGCGTACAGGATATCGGCGCACCAGGTAATGATCTGGTCCACGACTCCGCCGAAATAGCCCGCCATGACCCCCAGCGGCAGCCCGACGGCCAGCGCCAGACTGACGCTCAGGGTGACTTCCAGCAGCGAGATCCGCGCGCCATACAGCACCCGGGTCAGCAGATCGCGGCCAAACTCGTCGGTGCCGAACAGGTGGGCGGCGGAGGGCAGTTGCAATGAACTGCCCAGATCTTGCAAATAGGGATCATAACTGGTCAGCAGCGGCGCGGCCAGGCCCAGCAGCACCACGGCCACGGTCATCACGGCCCCGATCACCAGATTGGGGTAGCGCAGCAGTCTCAGGCGGCGGGGCGGCGAAGCTGGCTTGGTCTCGGCGCGGGTCATAGGTGTGTTCCCCTCTGTTCACTGTCCAGAACAAATGCGTTATTCAAACCGGATCCTCGGATCAATCGCGCTCAGCAGCACGTCCACCAGCAAGTTGATGCTGACCACGATGATCACCGTCAGCAGCGTCACGCCCTGAATCACGGCGTAATCGCGGAAACGCACCGCGTCCACCAGCAGTCTTCCCAGACCAGGCCAGTTGAACACGGTTTCGGTGATGACGGCCCCGCCCAGCAAGCCGCCGAAGTTTAGCCCCACGATGGTCACGATGGGGATCAGCGCGTTGCGCAGGGTGTGGCGCAGGTACACCGCCCGGCTGCCCAGGCCCTTGGCGCGCGCCGTCCGCACGTAATCCTGGTGGATATTTTCCAGCATGCTGGCGCGGGTCATGCGGGCAATCAGCGCCGCAGGCAGCACGCCCAGCGTGACACTGGGCAGGATATAGCTCTTCCAGCTTTCAGCCCCCAGCAGCGGGAGCCAGCCCAGTTGGACCGAAAACAGGGTCAGGGCCATCAGGGCCAGCCAGAAGTTGGCGATCGAGGCACCAAGAATGGCGATGATCATGGCGAGGTGGTCAAACCAGGTGCCCCGGTAGATGGCCGCGAAGATGCCAGTGGACAGGCCTACTAGGATGGCGAAGAGGTAACTGGTCAGCGCCAGCGCCGCCGTGTAGGGCAACCTCTCGGCGATGTCCTGGGTCACGGGCAATTTTGAATGCAGCGATTCGCCCAGGTCACCGCGCAGCGCGCCGCTCAGAAACACCTGGTATTGCACCAGGAATGGGCGGCCCAGTCCCAGGCGTTCGTGCATATCATCGACGGCTTCCTGGGTGGCCTGCGGCCCAGCCATGACGCGGGCCGGATCGCCTGGAAGCAGCCGCACCGCGCTGAAGATCAGCAGCGAGACGGCCAGAAGCATGATGGGCAGCATCGCCACCTTGCGGAACAGATAGGTGAACATCGGCGCGGCACCTCGTGACTTGGGCTGAACTGGCTCAGGCGGGTTGGCTCAGCCCCGTCCTTCCGGGCTGAGCCGTGACTCTCGTTGCTCTTTACTTGCCCATGGTGGTGTCTTCCAGCCGGATGCCGCCGCCGGGGAAGATCCAGACGCCCTTGACCGTTGACCGCACGGCGGCGATGTCACTGGGGTAGTACAGCAGCACATGGGCCGCGTCCTGCGAGATGATGCGCTGGGCCTGCGCGTAAATGGTCTTGCGCTTGGCGGTGTCGGTTTCAGCGCTGCCCTGAGTCAGGAGCGCGTCCAGTTTGGGATTGCTGTAAAAGCCCAGGTTGGCCCCTGCGGGCGAGGCGCTGCTGGTGGCGTACAGCGGCGAGAGTTGCCCGTCGGCGTCCAGCGTGCCCGCAGACCAGGACGCGAACGAGCTGTTGATGCCCGCCTTTGCTTTCTGTTCGGGCGTGCCGAAGGCCGCCTCGCTCCAGACGCCGCTTTCCATCTGCATGATCTTGAGGGTGATGCCCGCCTTGGCCCACATGCCCTGCAAAGCCTGCACGATGCTGGAATCGGGTTCCTGGGAGGCCACCGAGACGGTCACGCCGTTGGGATAGCCCGCGTCACTCAGCAGCTTCTTGGCCTTGGCCACGTCATAGGGGTAGCCGGGCGCGGCGGGATCGTAACCGAAATCGGCGGGAGCCAGCGGCGAGTTGGCCGGTTCACCGTAACCGCGCAGCAACGTGGCAACCAACGCCTTCTGATCGGTGGCGTAGTTGAGCGCCTGGCGCACCCGCACGTCGTTCAGCGGCTTGAGCTTGACATTGAGCGACAGCCAGAACACCGAGGCCCCCTTGCCCTGAAGCAGCGTGACCTTGGGATTGTTCTTGAGTACCTGGGTGAAGATCGGCGGCAGCGGGTTGACCAGATCGGCCTGCCCAGACTGAATGGCCAGGTTCATGACGGATGGCTCGCTCGTCCAGGTCCATTTCAAGGATGGAATGCCCGGCTGCTTGCCCCAGTACTTGGGATTGGCCTTTTCCAGCACGTACTCGCCTGATTTCCATTCCACGAAACTGTACGGCCCGGTGCCCACCGGCTGACGGCCCAGCGTGCCTTTCTTGTCTGCCGCCGGGCTGACGATAAACGCGGCGTTGCCCGACATCAGGCTGGGAAAGGCCGGGTAGGGTTTCTTGAGCGTGAAACGCACGGTGGTGGGGTTGATGGCCGTCACCTTGTCGATCACGGTGCGGAAGCGTCCGCTGGCGGCCAGACCGCGCTTCTCATCCAGTTGGCGTCCAAACGAGGCCACCACTGCCGCCGCGTTGAATGGCGTGCCGTCCTGAAACTGAACGCCGGAGCGGAGGGTAAACGTCCACTCGGTGCCGGCCTTATTGACGCTCCACTTGGTGGCCAGCAGCGGTTCGATTTCCAGCGCTTTATTGAAGCGGGTCAGGCCCTCGTAGACCGGGGCCAGGACGTTGCCGGTAAAGGTCGCCGTCTGATCGGCGGGGTCCATACTGCGGGGCGGCTCCGACTGCATGATGCTGAGCTGACCCTCTTTGCCCTGGGCGTGGGCAACGGTCAGCAGGCTCAGGCTGAGCAGGGCGGTGAGGACAGCAGGCGAACGGCGAAGCTGGGTCATAATCTCTCCTTGGGCTGAGCAAATTGTGCAGAAAGGTGAACTATGTAAACCTAGCCTGGATACACCTGAACAGGCACACCGGGACGAACTTGACGTGCTGAGTTAACTTAGTGAATTATGTTAGGTATAAGGAGTCACAATGTCAACCCGTCTGAACGCTCCCCCTTCTGGCCCGGAGGTGTGGGCACCTGAAGCTTCATTCACTGGACTGCCCGTCAGACCACTCACCACCACGCAGGAACTGCTCAAGCTGCTGATCTCTCAGGGACCGCTGAGCCGCTCGGCCTTGGCCGGAGCGCTGCACGTCAGCCGCGCGCGCATCACTGACCTCAGCCGTGAACTCCTTGACGCGGGACTTGTGGTCGAAATTCAGGACGCGCCGCAGCGCCGTCAGGGCAAAGGGCGCCCGTTCGTTCATCTGGCGATCGACACCAGTTACGGCTCGTGTCTGGGGGCCAGCGTGACGGACAGCCGCATTCACCTGATGTTGACCGATCTGAGCGGCGTGGTCCAGGCTGAGCAGACCGTGCCCAGTTCGGTAGAACCGCAGGAACTGGTTGAACTCGTGCAGCGCACCCTGACCCTCCTGCTGGACAGAGGAGACATTTCTCGCAAACGCCTGCTGGGCATCGGCCTGGCGATCTCCGGTTTTGTTGACCGGGAGCGCGGAATCTGCCTGCACTCGGCCAACCTGGGCTGGCACGACGTGCCCATTGCCGATCTGATCATCCGCGCCACGGGCCTGCCCACCGTTCTGGAAAACGACGCCAATGCGGCGGCCACCAGCGAGAAACTCTTCGGGCTGGCCCGGGAGACGCAGAACTTCACCCTGATCACGCTGGGGTCCAGCATCGGCTGCGCCCATTACATTGGCGGCCAGCTCTACCGGGGCAGCCACGGTGGGGCCGGCGAGATCGCGCACAGCACTGTGGAACTGGGCGGGCAGCCCTGCCTGTGCGGCAAGCGCGGCTGCCTGGACACGGTGGCGTCCAGGGCCGCGCTGCTGGGCGCCGCAGGCCAGGCGGGACTGACGGCCACCTCTGTTGGAGCGCTGGAACGGGCGGCCAGCACTGGTGACGCGCAGGCTCAGGGCATCCTGCGGCGCGGCAGTCAGGCCCTTGGCCTGGTCATCGCCAACATCGTTCAGAGCAACGAGCCGGAACTGGTGTTGATCGCCGATCCGTCCGGCTTTGGACAGGGTCTTTTTCTGACCAGCCTGCGCCAGACCATTGAGAACAACATTTTACCGCGCTTCCTGCGGACCACCCGGATCGAGGTTCACGCGGTACAGGACGAGTTTTGGGCCAGGGGCGCGGCCAGTATTGCCACCCATCAGTTTCTCAGCACCTACATGCCTGAAAGCGGGTCACCTCTCAGGGAGGGCGAATAGACATGCGCATTGCCGTTGGCGGTATTCACACCGAGTGCAGCACCTACAATCCTGTGCTGGCCGGCGCAGATCAGTTCATCGTCTCCCGGGGAAGCGCGCTGCTCGAGCAGCCGAATTTCCAGTTTCTCCAGACTTATTCCGGTGAGGTGCTGCCCACCTTGCACGCCCGCGCCATTCCCGGAGGCCCGGTGGCTCAAGCCACCTATCAGGCCTTGAAGGCCGAATATCTCGGTCGGCTCCGCGCCGCCTTGCCGCTTGACGGCGTTTACCTTGCGATGCACGGGGCCATGTTCGTGGAGGGAATGCATGACGCCGAGGGAGACTGGATCGCGGCCACGCGGGCGGTGGTGGGCGAGGCGTGCCTGATCTCGGCGAGTTACGACCTGCACGGCAACGTCAGTCAACGGGTGGTCGATCACCTTGACCTGTTCACGGCCTACCGCACCGCGCCGCACATCGACGTCGTGCAGACGCAGCGCCGTGCATTTGATCTGCTGGCGCGCAGCCTGGAACAGGGAACGCGCCCCGGCCTGATGTGGGTGCCGGTGCCGGTGCTGCTGCCCGGCGAGCGTACCAGCACCGAGGATCAGCCCGCCGCCGGACTCTACGCCGATCTGGCCGAGCTGAGTGACCGGCCTGGCGTGCTGGACGTCTCGCTGCTGGTTGGCTACGTCTGGGCCGACGAGCCGCGCGCGACCGCCAGCGTCGTGGTGACCGGCGTGGACCGCCGCGAGATGGAGCGGCTGGCCAGTAGCCTGGCGCAGCGCTACTGGGAAGCGAGAACGGCGTTCGGCTTCGGATCCCAGACCGGCAGCATTTCAGAGTGTGTCCGCAGGGCTGCTCAGAGCCAGACTGGACCGGTGGTCCTCGCCGATTCTGGTGACAACCCGACCGGCGGCGGCGTGGGTGACCGGGCTGATGTTCTGCGCGAGGTGCTGGCCCAGCAACTCCAGGGGGTCATTCTCGCGGCCATCACGGACGAGGCGGCGGTGCGGCGCTGCTTTGCAGCGGGACTGGGCGCAACTGTCACCTTGGAGGTGGGGGGATCACTGGATGCCAGCAGCCTGCCGGTGGAAATTCAAGGCACGGTCACACACCTGTCTGTAGGGGAAAACGAGGCCGACCGGGAGGTTGTCGTGACCACTGAGGGTGCCCAAGTGGTCCTGGCGGCCCGCCGCCGCCCCTACCACCACCTGAGTGATTTTCAGCGGCTTCGGCTCCGCCCCCAGGACGCCCGGGTGATCGTGGTGAAGTCGGGCTACCTGTCGCCTGAGCTTGCGCCGCTGGCAAACCCCAGCCTGATGGCGCTTTCCCCCGGTGTGGTGGATCAGGACATTCCCCGCCTGGTCAGAACCCAGACCCGGCGGCCGATGTTTCCGTTTGACGCCGAGTTCGGCTGGACACCGGTGGTTCACGCGGCGGCGCGGCTGGAGCGGCAAGCATGAGCCTGGCAGCCGGATTGGTGACTGAAGTCTGCGTTGAGGGTATTGACGCGGTGCAGGCCGCTCAGGACGGTGGGGCGGACCGGGTGGAACTTTGCGCCGGGCTGGCTGAGGGGGGATTGACGCCCAGTCTGGGCACTGTCTGCGGCGCGCTCGCCGTGGCCCGCGTGCCCGTTCATGTCATCGTCAGACCCCGGGGGGGCGACTTCGTCTACAGCGACTCGGAATTCACCTCCATGCTCGACGATGTTCAGGTCCTGAAAGAAGCGGGTGTTCAGGGCGTGGTGTTCGGCTGCCTGACGCCGGAGGCTACCGTAGACGTGCCGCGTACCCAGGCGCTCGTTGCTCAGGCTGGCCCGATGAGCGTGACCTTTCACCGCGCCTTTGATGTGGCCGCCGATCCTGTGCAGGCGCTTGAACACCTGATCAGTTGTGGAATAGACCGGGTACTGACCAGTGGGCAGCAGGTCACGGCGCTGGACGGCGTGTCTCTCTTGCAGTCTCTGCTGGGGCAGGCGCGTGGCCGAATCGTCGTTCTCGGTTGTGGGCGCATCCGTCCAGACTCGGTGGCGGAGCTTTTGGCGCAGGTTCCACTGTCGGAAATTCATTTCTCGGCGCAGCGGCGGGTGGACGCCAGTGCGGCGGCCCAGCCCAGCCGGATTCGCTTCGGCAATGATGAAAACGGTGGCCAACTGAGGACCAGCGCCGAGCAGGTGGCCGCGACCATCACGGCGGCGCGGTCCGGCGGTTACGGCGCAAGCCTGAGTTGAGGTACGGGTTTTGCCGGGTGGGTCTGCCACGCTGTTGTAATGCTGTCGCCTGAGATGCTGTATTTCCCAGCGTGGGGCATAGGGCAAGTACATCTGGAGAAGCAGGGCATGGTCAGTGTCTTGGAGTGAACCCATAACTCAGGCTCACCGTCACCTTTGATGATTGTCCCAGGAACTAAGCCTCCAATGTGGTATGAAAAACGAAGCACTTTCTGCCCTCTTCCTGGCACAGATTCCTGGGTTTCGCCTCCCCGCATGACGCAGACCAGACGGTCCTATTCTCCCAGAAGCGCTGGGGGACGCTGCCGTTCTCGGCGGCAGCCATCGCGGCAGATCCCGCCCTGACCACCCTGAAGCTCTCGGAACAGGGCGTCACCGGCTTCGGAAAATCGTTCGTTTCCGCTGCCCAGCACGCCTGGAGCGTCTGTTAGCGTGGGGCATGTCCAGCACCACTCCTTTGTCTCGCCGTCGCCTGCGTGATCTGGGCCTCGTCCCCGGCATCCTGCCGCCTGGCCCACTCAACGCTCTTACCGACGTCTCCGGCGTGCTGGTGGGTCACGAAACCCTGCTCACCGAGCCGGGCATCCGAACTGGCGTGACGGCCATCCTGCCCCATGCCGGCAACCTGTTCGAGGACCGCGTTCCCGCCGGCGTGGCCATCGGCAACGGTTTCGGCAAGTTCGCCGGTCTGAGCCAGGTCCAGGAACTCGGCGAACTTGAAACACCGATTCTGCTGACCAATACCCTGAGCGTCGCGCCCGTGATGCAGGCGGCAGTGGAGTGGACGCTGACCCACAACCCACAAGCCCGCAGCGTAAACGCTGTGGTGGGCGAGACGAACGACGGTGTGGTCAACGACATCCGGGCGCGGGCCGTGACCCCCGCGCACGCACTGCGCGCGCTGGATGCGGCGCGTGGCGGCCCCGTGCAGGAAGGCTGCGTCGGCGCGGGGACGGGAACCGTGGCTTTCGGCTGGAAAGGCGGCATTGGAACAAGTTCGCGCGCGCTGCCCGCTTCCCTGGGCGGATTCACGGTGGGCGTACTGGCACAGGTGAATTTCGGCGGCGTGTTGCAGGTGGCTGGCCTACCCATTGGACAGCGGGCAGGCCAGCACTACCTGCACGGCGAGCTGGACCGGGGCGACGCAGACGGTTCGGTGGTGTTCATCGTGGCGACGGACGCGCCGCTTTCGGACCGTAACCTGCGCCGTCTGGCAAACCGGTGCTTTCTGGGGCTGGGCCGCACCGGCTCGTCCATGAGCAACGGCAGCGGAGACTACGCCCTGGCCTTCTCGACGGCGTCTTCGGCGCGGCGCACTCCTGAGCGGAGAGCGGCAGCCTGGACGCCGCTGGAGCTGCCGAACGAACTGGTCTCGCCGCTGTTTCAGGCCGTGATCGAGGGGGCAGAAGAGGCCGTCCTGAACGCGCTGTGCATGGCCGTGCCGATGACCACCTATGACGGGGGGCGCATCGAGGCGCTGCCGCTGGAACTCCTGGCGGATGTGGGGACAGAGAACGAAAGACAGCCCTGAGCCAGGCAAACATCTGAACCCACCGACCATGCCCCACAACTACATTTGGTCAGACGGCTGTACATCATTCCATCTGTGCAAAATTCCGTACTCCTAAGTTTTCAGCCAAGCGTCCAGCAATTCATTGATCAGTTCGCTGACCTCTTTGCGCTCGTCCAGCAGGCGTTTACGCGCTTCCAGGTAGGTCTGGCCATGGAGCAGGACCGTGACCTGCTGGTAATCAGGGTTCGAACGTTTGCCGGGCGGGCGGCCCACCGGGCGGCGCGGCTCTTCGGGCGCAGCTGGAGTTCCTGCCTGATCCGCCGTCTCCTCCACTTCCTGCGCGCGGCGTTCCCGCATGGCCTTGAGGCCCGCGAACTTGCTGCCGGTCACGTTCTCTCTCCTGCGGCGGCAACAATCTCCTTGGCGGCCTTCTCGTAGTCCATCCATGCCAGTTTCGCCGCGCGCTGCCCCTTGAGCGCGTAGACCGGCACGCCCTGTGCACTCGCGTGCCGGAACGCCACCGTCTGACGGATAGACGAGCGCATCACCGGCAGGGTCTCAGCCTCCAGCAGTGCCCGCGCCTCTTCCCCTTCCCGTGAGGGGGAAGGGGGCACGAGAGTCAGCAGGATGCGGTAGGTTCCGCCGATGGGGCGCAGGGCCTCGGTGGTCTGTAAAAGCGCGTCAAGGCTCATCGCCTCGGGGTTGGTGGGCAACACCAGCAGGTCGCAGCCGCCGACGAGATCACGCAGTTCGTCCGCGCTGGGCCGCGCCCCAGTGTCGATGACGATGTTCTCGAACTTCCGCGCGTGTTTCATCGCCTGTGCTTCGGGCACCACCGTGAAAGGCAGTCCCCCGTGTGAAGCCCACAGGGACGCGCTGCGGTTGGCGTCCCCGTCGACCAGCAGCGTCGGAGCAAGCGTTTGCAGGTAAGCCGCCAGATGAACAGCGGTGGTCGTCTTCGCGATTCCGCCTTTGTAGCCTGCCACAGTCACGATCATGGGACGACTGTACAACAATTCGCATGGACGTATGACCGAAAGTCCGAAATTTCATCTGTGCAAAATTTTAAATAATCATACTTGCGTCCGATCAGACAGGCGTCTTTGACGTAGACCGAACAGCTTCCGGGAATGACCTCATTCATACCAGGACGGTCTTCAACGAGTACAGCGACACTCGCACGCCGTGGTTACGCAGCAGGGGCGGGAAGGTCCAGACCACCGGCGCGGGCGTGATTGCGTTGCCGAACGAGACGTCAATCTAGAGCTCAGCACGCGACGATCCCAGCCGGGCCGTGAGCCATGCGCTGAAGCTCGGGGACTTGGAGGTCTGGTTGATAGGGGAGACCTTCACCGCCGCGTCGAAGAACAGCTCGCCGCCATTAGGCTCTGGCATCCAGCCGACCGGGCAGACCCTGCTGCGTGGACCGCAGCATGTTGCCCGCTGGCAGTCCCGGATACCGAGTGCGCCCCAGATGACGCAGGCCAGCACGTACATCTGCTCAGGGTCAGTGGTCCTGTGGCTGCCGCTCGGGGAACTGGCGGCTCTACAGGCCGAAGGTGCCTCGGGCGTCTCTGCGCCTGCTGTGTGGGCGGCGGCGGGTGAGGCCACGCTGCTGATCAGGAATCTCGCGAATCAGGCGCACGTTGATGGACAGGCCAGCCGACTGACCGCCTCCCAGAATTTCGCCTTGCTGCGCCAGACCGCCCCGGGAGTGCTGGAGCCCGGTGCTGGACAGGCTGATGGTCCAGGCCGACCCGCCGCTGCGCCGTCTATGCATTTTTAACTGCACTCGGGCCTCTCTCCCACATCCATCGAGACGTCTATCCGTGCAGGGAACACTTTCACGTCTACGGTCAGTCTGGCCTGCACCGATCCATCTCACCCGTCCGGCTCGCAGAGGGAAGCCCTGATGAGCCTGATCCCACAATGTCGCTGATTCGGTCTGAAGCTGGGCGAACGCGGCATGACTCACCTCCACCAACCACTCGAAGGACCGTGCCTGCGACTTCAGCCTGTTCAGTCGCGACATTCCTGAACCTACCCATCCCAGCCCTCACTGCAAGAAAAGGTTTTGTGGATTCCACGGTTTCAGCCGTGGGAGAGCTAGAGAAAAGCGGCGGGATTCACCTCAAAGTATGTCCCCACACGGCGGGCGTGTTCGGCACTGAACGCCCGCTTGCCCGATGCCAGTTTGCTGATCTGTGCCTGGTCAATCCCAGTGGCCGCCGCAAGGGCCTGCTGGGTCAGGCCCCTTTCCTTCATCAACAGCCGCAGTTCCATCTCGGGGGCCGCTGGAGGAATATGCTCCGCCGCATCCTGATAGGCCGTGACGCGCCCCACCAGCCCCTCCACCAGATCGCTTAGCGGATGTGCCGGGTCTTCTCCAACCTGCTCCAGAAGATCGCTCAGGACGACCAGGGCGCGGTCGTAACTGTCCTGATCAGTAATGGGGTTGATGGCGTCAGGGGCCAGGCGGTGCAGGCGCTGCCAGGTCTGGGTCAGTTCGGTGATGTTGAGGGTCATGGTCACGCCTCCTTAGGGAGTCCAACTGTCGTATTGACGGTGCGTCAGGACAGCCCGGATGAAAAAAGTGCGGTAGCGCGCGCCAAAATTGGGCGAGACGGTCTATCAGCACCTGAAGCCTGTCCTAGACGCATAAACGTCAGCACAGGCGATTTAAGCCGCTGTCACTGGCCTTCAATCCAGTCCACCTGGAGCGCGAACCGTTCGGCGCGGCTGTTGCCGATCATGAATCCGAAAAAAATGACATCGCTGGCTTCCAGCGTGGGTCCTGTCAGCCGTTGGCCGAAGCGGGTAGGACGCAGGGAACCCAGTGGAATGGTCACGGTGGTCCATTGCCCGGCCACCGTGTCGAATTCGGCGCGGTAGGTCACGCCGTTGCGCGCGCTGGTCCCGAGCTGGAACATGTACCGCTTACCGTCACCCTTGACCCGCAGTTTCAGGTCCGAGAATCCACTGAGGTCATAACGGCCCGGACTGGAGCGGACACCTGCGAATCCACCATTGTTTTCCAGGCGCACCTGACCTGTGAACTCCAGGACTCCGTCGTTGATCCGCACCTGGCTGCTGGAAACCCCGCCCATCACGGTGTCGTTCAGGACGGACCAGGACGGGGTGTTGGCGTTAAATTCCAGGATGGGAGCCGAGAGGGACATGCCCGAACATAGCGCGGCAGCCAGGGCAAGACCTTTCATGGGGCAAGCCTAGCGGAGCCTCCCCTGTTCAATCATAGGGAGACGGACATTCAGTTCCATTAGGGTCAATCAGCACTGCCCAGCCTCAAGTGACCTGTGGCGGCAGGCTTCATGTGTGCCTGAGCAGGTCCAGCACGTCCAGATCAGGCGGACTGTGGTCCAGGGAATGGGCGAGCAACATCAGATCAAAGCAGTTCAAGGACCTGGAGTCGGTCCTGTCCAGTGGGCAGGAGCAGGGGGTGAACGGTCATCGGTGTTCCCCTCGACACCCTCTACCGCATTCAAACGAAATAAACGAAAAGCACTTGGGAGAAGTGGAAAAGAGGAACGACGCCTCGCCTGACTGAGGTTTCTGGAAGTGTCCGGGGGCGTCGTCCCGTTCAGCGCGAAAAAAGGAATGGGCTTTTTGCCCTCCGCCAGGCGCGGCCCGAACAAATTCCACCGGTTCGCGCGCCGCCGTCACACCAACTATAGTTGGCACATGACTCCTGTGACCAGGCCACTGTCCAGACGCCAACTGCTCAAACGCGGCTCCGCAGCGGCGCTTGTCTTCACCGCCGGCCCGGTGTTCCGTCTGGCCCAGGCCCAGACCCCTGGCACCCCGGATCTGGTCCTCCTCAACCTCGCGGACCTGCACTCGGCCTACGACCGGCTGCCGCAGCTCCTGACCCGCATCCGCGAGGTCAAGGCGCGGCACCCCGGTGTGCCACACGTCCTGCTGTTCAACGGCGACTTATTTGAGCTGGGCAACGTCGTCGCGGTTCGGTCGGGGGGCACCCTGGACTGGGCCTTCATGCGCGCGGTTCAGCGGGAGATGCCGGTGATCTTCAATATCGGCAACCACGAGGCCGATCTGATGGACCAGCAGGACTTCGTGCGGCAGGCGCGCGCCCTGGGCCTGACCGTCATCACCAACCTGTATGACCGCCGCACGGGTCTCCCCTACGCCCGGACCTTTACCACCATCACGGTGGGCGAGCGCCAGATCCCAGTGCTGGGTCTGGGCGTCAATGCCCTGAGCACCTATCCCCAGGCAGTCCGCGACACCATCCTGCCACCGGATCCGGTGGAGTTCTTCCAGTCGGCGTACACGCCGCTGGTGACGGGATCCGATTTCAACGTCGTCCTGACCCACGCAGGCGTCGTGCCGGACAAGGCCATGCTGACAGGGCTGAAGGGCACCAACCTGGTGGTGGGCGGCCACGATCATCTGCACCTGCGCCACGACGTCGGTGGCAGCGTCTACCTGCACAACGGCTTCAAGGGCGAGCTGCTCAACGTCGTGAACGTCCAGTTCGGGGCGCAGGGGACCACCCTGACCAGCGAGGACCTGCCCATCAGCGAGAGTGCGGTGGGGGACCGTCTGCTGACGGTTCTGGTGAACCGCCAGCGGGAATTGCACCTGACCGCCGAGGACCGGGCCGTCATCGGGCAGATCGACAACACTTCCACAGTTCAGGAGGCTGCACGCTGGGCGGTGGAGCAGGTGAAAAAGGCTACCGGGGCGGACGTCGTGGCGATCAATCACACCTCGTTCGGGCGCGGCTTCAAGCAGGGGGACGTGACGCAGGTGCAGTTCGCCGAGTTCCTGCGCTTCGACAACAAGTTGATGCGGGCGACGGTGGACGCCGCCACCCTGACCGGGGTCATGAAACTCGCCAACCAGGACCGCGCGACGCGTTTCGAGGACCTGACGGGCGATTTCGTGTACACCAACGAGGTCAAGCCGGAAGTTGGGCGGACCTACACGCTGGTGACGGTGGACTTCCTGACGCTGGCGCAGAACCAGGCGCGGTTCTTTGGACGGGATGGCCTGAGCTTCGAGCAGGTGGGGACGCTGACGTCCAAGGGTGTGCTGGCAGCGGCCCTGCGCAAGTGAGAGGCCGGGGTGCCTGTCGCCATTCGAGTAGAAAGGAGAATCCTGTCGTGACGAAGTCGGAATGTGAACGGCTTGCTGCTCTCAGGAGAGCTGCGCCGACAGCATGGAATGCGGCGCACTGGAACGGGGATGGTGTCGATGGCCAGTCGGCCCTCACAGCCCAGAACGCTGAACCGTAACGAATTGTCTACGACACACCTGAGGGATTGGCAGCTCGCGGTCTATCTCAAGCCGGGACAGTGGAGACAAGATCTGCTGAAGAAAGCGAGAGGTCCCTGATGGACCTGGTCCCTCCGACGCTGAAGCAGCAAGCTCATCAAAAACACTCTCCCCACAGCACGTCCACGCTCAGGGGAGAGGCGGCGCACCCTTGGTGAGGCTGGCTTCTGCCGACATCGCCTTTGGCTCTTTTTCGCAGCGCAGCAGATCCTTGAGATCGTCGATGAATCCCTGGGCGTCCAGTGCGGTCAGCCGATGATGGGCATCTTCGATGACCTGGGCGGGATCAAGTTGCCCACGCAACACCAGCTCGCGCAAGGTGTCGAGTTCGGACAGGGCGAATTTGCGGGCGTACAGCAGCGCGACGCGTTTGGCCGTGAACGCCGCCGCCTCATCAGGAGACATGCGGCCGAGTTCCTCCGCCCAGCCAGGCAGCGCAGGTTCCTCACTCTGCGCGGCTTGAACACGCGGTGTTCCCGGGCGAAGCGTGACGACTTTTCCTGCCGCCGAATCGGGATACTGATCGGCATTCTTGATCAGGTGGACCAGCGCGTGGGCTGGCGTTTTACGAACCGTCAACTGACCAGATTTCACCAACCGCTCGAATAGTTCGATACGGCCCGTCAGAACCGAGGTGGTGTACTGACGGGCGAGTTGGCGCGACACGCCGTCGGTGACACCATGCATGCGCAGGCGGTGCAAGACCGCCGGATTGACAGGCGTGAAATCCGGGGAAAACTCGTAGTGGAGGCGTTGTTCACGGCCCCGGCCTTCGGCCACCACCTGACGCAGATAGCCCCGGCGCAGCAGCTCCTCATGCGGTCCTGCCAGGGCGCGGCGCACAGCATCAGGCCGAATATTGGGCAACTTGCATTGTTCAGCCAGCTCAATCAGCCCGATATCGTAGGCGTCGATGAGTTCGTCGGGCGTCTCCGGGTGGTAGCGCATGGCGTCCAGCAGACGAAAAATAATGCGGGTGCGTGGTCTGGACAGGGACTGCATGAATTCGATGTTGAGCGGCTTCGTGTAACCGCTCCTCAACGAGGCCACCAAAGGCTCAGCCAGACGCAGGCGCAACATGCTCCGTTCATCGAACTTGCCCGATTCACCCTGATGGGTATATTCGAGAAGTTTGATGAAGTGGAATTTGGCGGTGGTCCAGCGCCGGTTGGGATGGTCGCGCCAGCCGCCGGCGATTTCATACGATGTGGTATGCAAGCGGTCCAGACTGCTTGACAGCATTTCCCGGTATTTACCGTTGCGGTGGAAGCTAGCGACGCGCATACGGGGAGCCTTTGACGGCTGCCGATCTGCTGCTGCTGGGCCGCCTGCGGGCTGCCACCAGCGCGCCGTTGGTCCTTCCGACCCAGAAACGCGTGACCGCAGGTGACCTGCGCCTGCTCCAGCGCCTGGGAGTCGACGCGTTGATGTACGGCGTCGTCGTCACCAGTGACGATGCCGAGGGGTTCGAGCGGTTGGCCCGGGCCTTCCGGAGCGTGTTCACTGGGCCGTCCTGACGCCCTATGAAGGATCTGGAACGCGCCTCTTCCAAAGAGGTGGACACACCGAAGGGGCTTTGACAGCGCCGGAGGAAAACCGATTTCGTGCAGTGGCGGCCTTCCGGGAAGGCGCGCTCGTTCTGAAGTGAGGGTGGACAGATTAAACCCACCTGCTGCTGAACTGCGGAAATCACCTGTTCGGCACGCTCGCAACATTCCGTCTCCAACCTATTCGAACGTCGTCTGAAGCGTGACGTCCACCACCGGCACCAGGTACTGCTTGCCTTCGTCGTTTTCGAAGTGTATGGATTCGAGCAGGCGGACGCTCGCTCCCTGCCTCTGATCTGTCTTCGTCTGTAGCTGCGCCCATATATTTGCCCAGGCATCAAGAAAAGAGTCTCCACCGGGTGGACGAAAGAGACCTGCAGAACACGGAATCCCAGGTCCTGGAAGGTCCACTACTTTCAACCCCACGCAGCGAACTGGAAAATCATTCGCATCCTGCAGGCTGCCAGTCTCGGCGTCCTGCCCCCCTGCTGTCCGGTCCGCCCTTCGCGCTGCGGCCCTGTCAGCCGAACAGTTTCCCCGTTGCGTGGCTCGCTGGCAACTCTGGCTGATCGCCCCAGTACGCGTGCGGGGCAGCCCCCGCACGCTGGAGACCGTCCATTTTGGCTCCGGACCCCGGCAAGGTCGCAGTCCCATGCCTGTCTGGGTTCGCGTGCTGGAGTCGGCATCTTCAGGGCCATCTGCAACAGACGGATCGGAACACACCCGAAGTCGGTGAGAGCCGCGCCAGCCAGACGCCGAACAGCTTCCAACGGACGCACATGTTCAGATTTTTCATACAGCGGTGCCATGGTTTCTGTACGGGTGTTTTCAACACTCTCTAATCGGAGTCAGTATCAATTGGCCAACCCTCCCGCCCCCGCTGTTTGGTGGATTCCTGACGGCGCTCCACATTGCCGGGCCAGAGACGCGACAGGCGTTCACACGTCTGCGTTGTCTGCTACCGCCGAATCTGAAGCGCCGTTGCCCCAAAAAGCTGCTGCCGGAGCGATTGCCGGGCCGTGTGCAGCGAGGCATCCAGGCGTAGGCCCTGAGCGGCGGCGGCCCGCAACCACACCGCTCCACCCGCGCTTCTGCCACTGGCCAGTTGGCCGGGTTCGGCAGGCCAGTCTTGCACGGTTCCTGGCCCCACGAAGACCCCCGAAGCGGCGTAATCCAGGTCATGCCAGATGCCCGGCGTGCGGGTGTGCGGCCCGGGGGTCAGGCGCAGATGATCCAGATACACGTGCCGCGAACCTTGCCAGACCTCGGTTCGGCTGCGGTATTCGGCAAAGGCCAGCCGCTCTCCCGAATGAACCCGCCCGGAGGCCAGCGTTTCGGTCAGGCCCAGTTCTGCGCCGGGTTCCAGCGTGGCGTGCAGGGTTTGAACCAGTCGGCTGCCCGCGAAGGGAATGGTGCGTTCCGGGTAATACTCCAGCCTTCCCCCCTGCGCCACCGACAACTGCACTGTCTGGGTCGCGGCTGCGCCGGTGGGCGAGGGGTGAACGCGCGTCGCCGACTGCGTCAGGATCAGCGCCCGCGCTCCCGGTCCCACCCGAATCTGAATGTCGTTGTGGTCGCCGCCGAGCAGCCCGCCGGTGGGGTTGACCACGAACACGCTCAGGGTGCCGCACGGCAGCGCGAAGGGTCGAACGATCATCAGCGGCGCTTTCTGAAACTCGCGCATGAGGACCGTGCGTCCGTCCACCTGTTCAAAGGTCAGATGCAGCGTTCCCGTGCGGGTCTGCTGGCCCAGTGGGGAAACGGGTGTCTGACCTGCCTGCGTGGCGGTCATGCCAGACCGATACGCGGCGGCGTGACTGCCTTGAACAGGAGATCATGTTCAATCCACGCGATTACGTCCTGCACGCCAGTACCGCGCTTGAGGTCGGTGAAGATGTATGGCCTGACCTCACCTTGGACACTGCGCTGCGCCCTGGCATCGGCGTCCATCACGCGCAGGTCGGCCCCCACATGCGGCGCGAGGTCGGTCTTGTTAATAATCAGCAGGTCCGAATGTTTCACCCCTGGCCCGCCCTTGCGCGGCACCTTTTCGCCGCCCGATACATCCAGCACGAACAGCCACGCGTCTACCAGTTCCGGCGAGAAGGAGGACGCCAGATTGTCGCCCCCTGACTCAATAAAAATGATGTCCAGACTGGGAAAATCGGTTTGCAGCGCCTCCACCGCCTCCTGATTGAGGGAGCTGTCCTCGCGGATGGCGGTGTGGGGGCAGCCGCCGGTCTGCACACCACGGATGCGGTCGGGGCTGAGGGCGGCGGCGGCGGTCAGAATGCGCTGGTCTTCAAAGGTGTAAATGTCGTTGGTAATCACGGCCAGCTCATAGCGGCCCCGCAACTCGCGGCACAGCACCTCCAGCAGGGCCGTCTTGCCCGAGCCAACCGGCCCGCCGACACCGATCTTGAGCGCAACGGAGCCGGGTGTATCAAGAGACATGGCCCCAGTGTGGCGTATCTGGCCAGCCTGATCCGAAGTCACGTCTGAAACAGCCGACTTTCCAGCCCCGCCTGCTCCTGTGCCGCAATGTCCAGCAGCGGCGAGAAGCCGCCCAGATCATCCGAAGTCGCACTCAAAGCATCCTGAATACACCGCTGCGCCGCGTCCTCGGCCAGCCGCGCCGCCCGTTGCGCGTCCAGTCCGCCCAGCCGCATCAGCTTGGTGGCGGAGGCCACGCGCCCCAGCAGCCACGCGCTGACGTATGCGCTGACCGCATCGGCCTGGGTTGCGCCCAGCGCGGCGGCAATCGCGCCGAACGAAACGGCGTGGTGGCGGGTGGGCGGCAAAGTCGCTAATTCATCCGGCCACAAATGCAGGGCGGCGCGGCGCAGGTTGGCCCCGACGCGCAGGCTCGCCTCACGCGGCCCCTGAATTAATTTGAGATCGCTGAGCAGCGCGTCCAGCTCGCTCAATTCATCTCCTGCTGCCCGCCACGCCAGCGCACAGGCGGGCGCGTCCTGCTGGCCCCAGCCGTGCGCCAGTTGACCACACAGAAAAGCACTTAAATCGGCAGCCGTTTTCACCTCGCCGCGCACCGTCAGCGTTTCCAGGCCGTCGCTGAAGGCATACGCGCCACTGGGAAAGGCAGAATCGGCAAGTTGCAGCAGGCGCAAGTTCATCCCTCATGCTCCCAACTGCTGCGCCCGTAAAAGGGCCGCGTTTCTCTGGCAAATGGCACGCCTATACGCGTCAATAACAATTCCATCGGAGCGTCCCAGAGAACTAAAAAAACATCCTGATCTGCCACAAAATCACGGTGCAAGTTGCCCACCGCGTGCGCGACGGCGGCGGCCTCCGCCATTCTGCGCGGCGAGATGGCGGCGACGTCTTCGGGGGCAGCGTCTACCAGATATGTCACGCCGTCCAGCTCAGTCAGCACGCTTCCAGGCGTCAGCACCGTGCCGGTGGGGAGGGCCAGTTTAAGTTCCGTGCCGTCGGGGGCGGTCAAGCGGCGGCGCACCCGGCGGCGGTCCACGGCGGTCATGGGAACGTGGACGGTGGGGCCAGTTATAGCGGTGGTGGCTGTGCTGGTAGACAGGATGGGGCGGCGCAGGTGGGTGAGGCGGGTCATGTCACGCCTTCCACACTTCCCAATCTGACCTGAATCAATTTATGGGTGGGCAGCAAGCTTTGTATGTCCGGCCAAGCACCAGTAAGCAGTGCTAAAAGTGCTTGTTTTCGCAAATTGCCGCACAGCAACTGCACCACCCAAGGCGGCGGCGAACTGAGCAGTATCCGGTCATAGAAATCCGTGTCCTTGGTCAAGATGACTAACTTTTGGTCTTTGGCTATTTGCCACAGCAGCGTATCTGTACAAGCATGCCCCAATTCACGGGCATGAAGAACCCGCCCCGAAAGCACAAACCTGAGCGGCGCAGGCAGATTTTCGTCCAAAAGGTAGCCTTCTGGCTCCATATTAAGCTGACTTTACCAATGTAAAGCGGTGGGCAGCCAGTTTGGAGGCGTACTGCAAGCAAGCCAGCACATCTTCGCGGCTTAGCGTTGGATAGCCGTCCAGCACATCTTCCACGCTGTCACCTGCCGCCAAAAACTCTAGAACGGTTTGCGCTGTGATGCGTGTGCCGCGAATGGTGGGGCGGCCATTACAGACATCAGGCACCATCACAATTCGCTCGTTTGGTTGTTCGCCTTGCTCGGTCATGGCTTTAGTTTACCTGCCGCGTACAAAGTCGTACCACGCTTCCATCCCACTGCCCTTTTTGCTGCTCAATTCAATTACCTTGACATTGGGCCGCGCCCGGTCAATGTTCTCGCGGCACAAGGCAAGGTCAAATTCCACCGCCGCAGCAATATCCATTTTGGTGATGACCACCACGTCGGCAGTGTTGAACATCGTGGGGTATTTCAGCGGTTTGTCCTCGCCCTCGGTGGTGGAAATCAGCACGGCGCGGGCCGCCTCGCCCAGATCGTAGCTGCTGGGGCAGACCAGATTGCCCACATTTTCCAGAAACAGCACGTCCAGCGCCGAAAGCTCAAAGCGCGGCAGCACGTTCTGAACCATGCTGGCGTCCAGATGACAGATGGTGCCGGTGACAATCTGCTCGGCCTGTACACCCCACTGACGCAGGCGGGCGGCGTCGTTCTCGGTGGCCAGGTCACCTACCGCCACCGCCATGCCCAGTTGCCCCTGCAAATCCCGCAGGGTGCGCTCCAGCAGCGCCGTTTTGCCCGCGCCGGGACTGGACACCAGATTGATGGCCCGCACGCCCGCCGCCTCAAAGGCCCGGCGGTTCTCGGCGGCGGTGTGGTCATTGGCCTTGAGGATGTTCTGGCGGACGGTGACGATGCGGGCAGCGGGTTCTTTCAGGGTCATGGGTTCTCCTCTTCTAAATCGTCTTCAGAGCTATCAAAACGAAACTCTCTTTCCTGGGCTATTTCTCTGGATTCTGCCATCACCGCTTCCCGTGCCGCAAATTCCTCCTCGGTAAATTTGGGCATATGTCTGAACAGCTCGGAAGCAGGCACAAACGGCGCTAATTCCAGCTCATCCAATTCCAGCTCATCCCCCGCCAGCAGCGTCGGCGTGGGCGCGTCACAAAGTGGGCAACGCAGCCCCCGCGTCAGCTCCAAGGTGACTGGCCCGTGCTGCGGACACTGACCCACGCCTGCCACGCGCACGATGCTCAGGCGAGCGCCTTCCAGCGGCGTGCCTTGGGCGCTGGCGGGAAACGCGGCTTGCAGGGCTTCCGGCACCACGCTGGACCACTGGCCGATGCGGACGGTCAGGGCAGTGACGCGCCCACCACCGTTTTCGCGCACCACTTCGCGGGCAACTTCTATGAGGGACAGGGCAATGGAGGCTTCGTGCATCTGGTTCCTTGGGGATGCTAGGGCCATGAGCGAGCGCATCGTGCTGGACCCCGACATCTGTAATGGCCGTCCGGTGATCGCCGGAACCCGCGTGACGGTGCAGACGGTGCTGGAATTTCTGGCGGCGGGCGACAGTCCCGAGGATATTCTGGCCGAGTATCCCTACTTGACCCGTGAAGACATTCTGACCTGCCTGGGCTATTCACTGCGCCTCCTGCGGCACGAGCCGTTCTACCAGCGTATTGCGTGACATGGCCCGCCTTTCTGATAGACGAGAACCTGTCACCGCATCAGGACTTACGCGATACCACTCGGCAGACCGATAAACACGATCTTTTCTCCCTCCCTCTTTATGGGGGAGGGTTGGGGAGGGGGTCAGACGAAGCGGCGTCCCAGGGCCAATTTTCGGCCAACATAGCCCCAATCTTTTCCGCATTTCGCGTAAGTTCCACGCATATCAAACATGCCCTGACTCCATACGATGCGGTGCATACCCGTGATCTGGGCGAGAGCCTGAGCGATTCGCAACTCCTGAGCAATACGCCGCCGAACACCACCTGGTCATCCTGACCTAAGACGCCGATTTCGTGGATCGGATGCTGCTGCCGCGCCACTGGCCGTCATTCGCCTGCACTGCGGCAACTCACGGGCGGTACCGATGCGGCTCTTTCTGGAAAAACACCTTTCGGACGCGCTGAAATTGATCGGATCGTATCGCCTGATTCACCTCTACCCGGAACATATTGAGGCGTCCTGACCTCAAAACAGGAAATACTTCTGCCCCAACGGCACTTCATCCAACGGTTCACACGTCACCACCTGACCGTCCACCCGCACTTCATACGTTTCGGGATTCACGTCTATCTGCGGCGCGGCGTCATTCAGGATCATGTCTTTTTTACCGATCTCACGGGTGTTTTTGACGGCGGCGTAACGGCGGCCCACCTCTGGCAAATTCCCTTCTTGCAAGCTAATTCCAGACACGAAATGCAAGCAAGTTGCGTCCATACCGCCCCCGAATGCGGCGAACATCGGGCGCGGATAGACCGGCTGCGGCGTGGGAATACTGGCGTTAGCGTCGCCCATCTGCGCGGCCACCACCAGACCGCCCTTGAGAATCATGGCGGTTTTCGCGCCAAAAAAAGCCGGTTTCCACAGCACCAGATCGGCCAGCTTGCCCACTTCCACGCTGCCCACCTCGTGGCTGATGCCGTGGGCAACCGCCGGATTGATGGTGTATTTGGCGACATAACGGCGGGCGCGGAAGTTGTCTGCCCGCGTGTCCGGCGCGAGTGCGCCGCGTTGAACCTTCATCTTGTGGGCGGTTTGCCAGGTGCGCGTAATGACCTCGCCCACCCGCCCCATCGCCTGTGAATCGCTGCTCATCATGGAAAACACGCCCATGTCGTGCAGCACGTCCTCGGCGGCAATCGTTTCGGGCCGAATGCGGCTTTCGGCAAAACTGACGTCCTCAGGGATGCGCGGCGAGAGGTGATGACAGACCATCAGCATGTCCAGGTGTTCGTGGATGGTGTTGACGGTGAACGGCATGGTGGGATTGGTGCTGCTGGGCAACACATTGGGCAGCCCCGCCACGCGGATGATGTCCGGCGCGTGACCGCCGCCCGCGCCCTCGGTGTGGTAGGTGTGGATGGTGCGGCCCGCGAAGGCGCGAATGCTGTCTTCCACAAAGCCGGACTCGTTGAGGGTGTCGGTGTGAATCGCCACCTGCACATCAAAATCGTCGGCCACGCTGAGGGCGGCGTCAATGGCGGCGGGCGTGGTTCCCCAGTCCTCGTGCAGCTTGAGGCCCAGCGCTCCGGCGCGAATTTGCTCCGAGAGCGGCGCTTTGGTACTGGCGTTGCCCTTGCCCAGCAAGCCAAAGTTCAGCGGCAGTCCGGCCAGAGATTCCAGCATTCGGTGAATGTGCCACTCGCCGGGCGTGCAGGTGGTGGCCGACGTTCCAGCGGTGGGACCCGTGCCGCCGCCCAGCATGGTGGTGACGCCGGATTCCAGCGCCGTCCAGCACTGCTGCGGGGCGATGAAGTGAATGTGGCTGTCCACGCCGCCAGCCGTCAGGATGTGGCCCTCTCCGGCGACGATCTCGGTGCTGGCCCCGATGGTCAGGCCCGCCGTGACGCCGTCTTGCGTTCCCGGATTGCCCGCTTTACCAATAGCCGTGATACGCCCGTTTTTAACGCCCACATCGGCCTTGATGACGCCCCAGTGATCCAGAATGATGGCGTTGGTGATGACCAGATCGGCAACGTTGGCATCCTCGCGGGTGGCGGTGCTGCTCTGGCCCAGGCCGTCGCGGATGACCTTGCCGCCGCCGAATTTGACCTCCTCGCCGTAGGTGGTCAGGTCACGCTCAATTTCTATGAGCAGTTCGGTGTCGCCCAGGCGGATTCTGTCGCCGGTGGTGGGGCCGTAGAGATCGGCGTATTGCTTGCGGGTTATGTGCATGGGGCCTCCAATTTAAAGAGGCGGCTGCGCCGCAACCCCTCCCCCCCTGCGGGGGGGGACCTCCCCTCAAGGGGAGACAAGTTAACTCTCGGCTCCCCTTGAGGGGAGCTGGCGGCGAAGCCGACTGAGGGGTTTCCTTTCATTCCATCCCCCCAAACCCTGCTGCCCTCGCCCGTTCCAGCGCCGAATCCTTCTGACTCTCCAATTCGCCACTCACCAATGCGTTCATGCCATACACCGTCCGCATTCCGCCAAGTGGCACCACGTCCACCTCGCGCTCCTCTCCCGGTTCAAAACGCACGGCGGTTCCGGCGGGGATGTTCAGGCGCTGACCATACGCGCTATAGCGGTCAAATGACAGGGCGGCGTTGACTTCAAAAAAGTGGAAGTGGCTGCCCACCTGAATGGGCCGGTCAGCAGTGTTGGCGACGGTCAGGGCGGTCACGGGTTTTCCGGCGTTCAACTCAATGTCGCCGTCTTCCAGCATGTATTCGCCCGCCACCCGCGCAGAGGCTCCGCCGCGAATCGGGTCATGAATGGTGACCAACTTGGTGCCGTCGGGAAAGGTGCCTTCCACCTGAATGTCGTGGATCAGCTCTGGCACGCCGTCCATCACGTCACCCGCGCCCAGGATGGTTGCGCCCCAGCCCATCAACTCCTGCACGCTGCGCCCGTCGCGGATGCCTTCCAGCACCTCGGCGGTGATGAGGGCGACGGCTTCGGGATGGTTGAGTTTCAGGCCGCGTGCTTTGCGCCGCCTCGCCACCTCGGCAGCCGTGAAGATCAGCAATTTGTCGCGTTCGCGTTCGGTCAGTTGCACGGTGGGGCCTCCTACTGCGGATCTGAAAAGGGACGGGGCGCTGCTGCTTTTTCCTGGCCCCCAGCTTAGTGCGGAGCTGGCGCGGGGAGTGCGTTTTGAACGCACCTTTCTAAACAAGTGACTTGGCGAGCGGTCCATTGTCGCCTAGTCTTCGCCTGTCTCTGCGAGATGTTACAGAAATTTGATACAAAATGCTGATTTAGCAGTTCACCGCTCAAACCTATTCCGACTTTCCTGCGTTTTGTCTCGCGCGGGTCCCCAGGGGGAACACATGACGAACAACCTCAAAGCACGCAAGGCACATCTCACCGTTCTGCTGGCGCTCGGCGCTTTCGGCACTCCAGCGCTGGCGCAGGGCACCGTCAAGGTGGGTGTGTTGCACTCGCTGACCGGCACCATGTCCATCTCGGAGATCACCGTGGCAAACGCCGCGCAACTGGCCGTGGACGAGATCAACGCGGCGGGCGGCGTGATGGGCAAGAAGATTGAAGTGGTCAAGGAAGACGGCGCGTCCGACTGGCCCACCTTTGCCACCAAGGCCGAGAAATTGCTGACGCAGGACAAGGTGGCCACCGTGTTTGGCGGTTGGACCAGCGCCAGCCGCAAGGCCATGCTGCCGGTCTTTGAAAAGAACAAGGGTCTGCTGTTCTACCCGGTGCAGTTTGAGGGCAACGAATGCAGCCCCAACATCATCTACACCGGAGCGCAGCCTAACCAGCAGGCGCTCCCGGCGCTGGAATGGGCCATGGAGCAGGGCTATAAGAACATCTTCCTGCTGGGCAGCGATTACGTGTACCCGCGCACAGCCAACCTGATTCTGAAAAAGCACATCACCGACATGAAGGGCAAGCTGGCCGGAGAGGAATACGTTCCGCTGGGCGGCACCGAGTTTTCCAGCATCATCAACAAGATCAAGGCCGCCAGGCCGGACGTGATTATCAACACGCTGAACGGTGACAGCAACGTGTCGTTCTTCAAACAGTACCAGGCGGCGGGCTACAGCGCCAAAACGCTGCCCGTCATCAGCTTTTCCATCGCCGAGCAGGAAGCCCAGAGCATCGGCCCGGCGCTGCTGACCGGCCAGTACGCCACCTGGAACTACTTCCAGAGCCTGCCCAACGCCGCCAACAGGAAATTCGTGGCCGCGTACCAGAAGAAGTACGGCAAGAACGCCGCCATCACGGACCCGATGGCACACGCTTACATGGACGTGTACCTGTGGAAAGCCGCCGTGGAAAAAGCCAAGAGCTTTGACCCCACCGCCGTTCGCAAGGCCATCGTGGGCATCAGCATGGACAGCCCGCTGGGCAAGATCACGGTGGACCCCAACGGCAGCCTGACGCAGGCCGTGTACACCGGTATTTCCGGCGCGGGCGGCCAGTTCAAGGTGGTCAGCCAGAGCAAGGGCGTGGTGGCCCCGCAGCCCTACGACAAGCTGGCGTTTCCGGGGAAGAGCTGCCCTTAAACGTCTTATACGGATTCCGTTTGTTTCGTGTAGAAATCGGGACAGCGCCGATCCCTCCACTCCACGCCCGGAACCCGTTTTTCTCCTGCTCGCTATCGTCGCGAACAGACGCCCATGAGGACGCTGCTCCTCCCGCTCGGATTACAGGTGTTTTCAACACCCTCTAATCGGAGTCCGTATTAGAGCGTGTTTATAAAGGTTTTTAGGCTTTTCTTGTCGCCCAGAAACATGGGTTTTTTGCTCCTCCCCCCTGCGGGGGAGGCTGGGAGGGGGGAACGCAAACGCCTTCCAGACGCCATCAACCGAACATGAGCCATCTTTATAAACACGCTTTTAGACCCCTCCGAAGGAGGCCCCCTATGGACCCCGTTTTCTTTTCCGGCCAACTCTTCACCGGCTTATCTGTCGCCAGCCTGCTGCTGCTCACCGCGCTGGGGCTGGCGCTGAGCTTTGGGCTGATGCGCGTGATTAACATGGCGCACGGCGAGTTTTTGATGATCGGCGGGTATCTGACGTTTATCGCGGCGAAGATTGCCGGGCCAACATTTCTGTGGCTGGCGTTTCCGCTGGCCTTTATTGGCACGGCGTTGCTGGGGGCGCTGCTGGAATTCACGGTCATTCGGCGGCTGTACGGACGCCCGCTGGATACGCTGCTGGCCACCTGGGGCATCAGCCTGATCTTGCAGCAGGGAGCGCGGCAGATTTTCGGGTCCACCGGGGTTCCCGTGACGGCCCCCGCGTGGCTCAACGGCGCAGTGGTCATTCATGGTGGCGTGCTGGACGGCCTGACTTTTCCGTATGTGCGCCTGTTCGTGATCGTCCTGGCCGCGCTGGTGCTAGGCGGGATGTGGTGGCTCCTCAACCGCTCTCCGTTTGGGATGCACGTCCGCGCCGTCAACCAGAACCGCGAGGTGGCCTCGTCGCTGGGCGTCAACACGCGGCGGCTGGACATGCTCGTTTTTGCGCTGGGCGCGGGCATTGCCGGAATCGCGGGTGTGGGGCTGGCCCTGCTCTCTCCCGTCAATCCCACCGTGGGCGCGGCGTACATCGTCAATGCCTTCCTCGTGGTGGTTGTGGGTGGCGTGGGCAGCGTGCTGGGGGCAGGGGCCGCCGCGTTGCTGCTGGGCTTTACCACCGCACTGGCCGAGGGCCTGACCAGTTCCAGCCTGGCGCAGTCCATCATGCTGATTCTGGTGGTTGTTTTCCTTCAGTGGAAGCCGAAAGGGCTGTTCCCAACGCAGTCCAGGGCTTTGGAGGAATCGTGAACCGCGCCACCCGGACGGCCCTCATCGTCGTCGCTGCCGTGGCCCTGATCTTCGCCCCGATGTACCTGGGCGCGTACTCGCTGACGTTGCTGGGGCGCGTGCTGGCGCTGAGCATTGCCGCCATCGGCATCTGCGTGGTGTGGGGCCGCACCGGGATTCTCAGTCTGGGGCAGGGGCTGTTCTTCGGGCTGGGCGGTTACGCGCTCGCCATGCACCTCAAATTGATGTCCACCCCCAAAGGCGACTTGCCCGATTTCATGATGTACAACGGCGTGGAGAGCCTGCCGTGGTTCTGGAAACCCTTTGCCAGCGCCCCCTTTGCCCTGGCGATGGTGCTGATTCTTCCGGCAGCGGCGGCGGGCCTGATCGCGTGGCTGATGTTCCGGCGGCGGATTACCGGCGTGTATGTGTCCATCATCACGCAGGCGCTGGTTCTCGCGTTTGTGACGTGGCTCAACGGTTCGCAGGGCCTGACCTCCGGCACCAACGGCATCACCGATTTTCAGACCTTTTTAGGCATCAACCTGCGCGGCGAGAACATTGGGCGCGGCCTGTACTGGGTCACGCTGCTGATTCTGGGGCTGTGCATGGCAGGAACGGCACTGATTCTCAACACCCATTTCGGCTCGCTGCTCACCGCCATCAAGGACAACGAGAACCGCGTGCGCTTTCTGGGGTACAACCCCGCCGCGTACAAGATCGCCGCCTTTGCGCTGGGCGGGCTGCTGTCGGGGGTGAGCGGGGCGCTGTATACCCTGCACCTCGGCACCATCTCCCCGGCGATGATCGGCGTGACCTTCAGCATTGAACTGGTGGTGTGGGTGGCGCTGGGCGGGCGGGCCAGCCTGGTCGGCGCGGTGGGCGGTCTGGTGCTGGGCAATCTGGCGAAGGACAAGATTTCCAGCGCCGCGCCCGACGCGTGGCTGTACGTCATGGGCGCACTGTTCGTTCTGGTGGTCCTGGTGCTGCCGCAGGGGGTGGCCGGATTGCTCGGTCGCCGCCAAACGAAGAACGTGACAACGCCTGTGCGCCGCACTGCCGGGGAGGTGGCCGTAGATGCAGCCGACTGATTTGCTGTTAGAGGTTCAGGACATCACCGTCTCGTTTGACGGCTTCAAGGCCATCCAGAACCTGAGCCTGAAGGTGGAAAAGGGCAGCCTGCGGGTATTGATCGGCCCCAACGGCGCGGGCAAATCCACCTTGCTGGACACCATTATCGGCAAGGTGCGGCCCGCCAGCGGCGACGTGCGGTATCTGGGGCAGTCCATCACCCGGCTGCCCGAGTACCGGGTAGCGAACCTGGGCATCTGCCGCAAGTTTCAGGCTCCCGGCGTGCTGGACGGCCTGAGTGTGCGCGAGAACCTGCTGGTGGCGTGCAAGCGCAGCAAGGGCGTCTTTGCCAGCTTCAAACGCGGCGCGTCCGCCTCGGAGGCGGGGCGGGTGGAAGAACTGCTTTCCCTGACGGGCCTGCACGAGAAAGCGGAAATGCTGGCCTCGCTGCTGGCGCACGGCGAGAAACAGTGGCTGGAAATCGGGATGGTGGTGGCCTCTGATCCACATTTGCTGCTGCTGGACGAACCCACCGCAGGAATGACCGCGCAGGAAACCGCCAAGACCGCCGAGCTGATTCGCTCTCTGGTGGGCCGCCACACCGTGCTGGTCATTGACCACGACATGGCCTTCGTGGAGCTGCTGGACGCCCCGATTACCGTGCTGCACCAGGGGCAGGTCTTCCGCGAGGGCGACTTGCAAACGCTGCGCTCGGACGCCGATGTGATGGAAATTTATCTGGGACGGCCCAGGGAGGAGGGAGGCAAGCCACATGCTCAAGCTTGAAAACGTCAGCGCCGCTTACGGCCAAAGTCAGGTGTTGTGGGACGTGAATCTGGAGATCAAAGACGCCGAGGCCGTGACGTTGATCGGGCGCAACGGCGTGGGCAAAACCACGTTGCTGCGGACCATCACGGGTCTGCATCCGGTCAGCAGCGGCGGCGTGCGCCTGAACGGCGAGCAGGTGGAGAAAGAACCGGCCTTTACCCGCGCCCGCGCCGGACTGGCGTATGTGCCGCAGGGACGCGGGCTGTTCTCGCACCTGACCGTTCACGAAAACCTGCTGATGGGCCTGCCCGCGCTGTCGGGCCGCGAAACCGCCACGCGCGAGATTCCGGCGCTGATCTATGACCTGTTTCCCATCCTGCACGACATGGCTGGGCGCAAGGCCGGGAACCTGTCCGGCGGGCAGCAACAGCAGGTGGCGATTGGCCGCGCCCTGGTCACTCAGCCGCGTTACCTGCTGCTGGACGAACCCACCGAGGGCATCCAGCCCAGCATCGTGCAGGACATTGAGCGGGCGCTGATCCGCGTGCGGCAGGAGCTGCGGGTGGCCGTGCTGCTGGTGGAGCAGTATCTGGATTTTGCCTGGGCCTTCGCGGACCGCTATTACGTGATGCAAAAGGGGCGCGTGGTGGAAACGGGCCTGACGGCGGAGACGCCGACGAGCGAGGTTCAGCGGTATCTGGGGGTTTAGCGGCGATTCAGAGAAAGCAGATTCCAAAAAACACCAGGTTCTACAAACACCATGTTCAAAGACAATCGGGCCAGCCTCCATCCTGCCCGTCCCAATAAATTTGCCCCACATCGGCCCATCGGCCCCACGCTCTGAGTTGCCTCTCGCAGGAGACCACCCATGACCACCATTCCCCAGATGGCCCCGCCCCACGCCCCCACGCTGCCCACCGACTACAGTGACCGCCTGTACAACGAGGATCTCGCCCCGCTGCGGCCCCAGACCTGGACCTAGTACAACATCTTCGCGTTCTGGATGAGCGACGTGCATTCGGTGGGCGGCTACGTTTTTGCGGGCAGTTTGTTTGCCCTAGGCCTCAACAGTTGGCAGGTGTTCGTGTCGCTGCTGGCGGGCGTGTTCATCCTGTATTTCATGTGCAACCTGATCGCCAAGCCCAGCCAGCAGGCCGGGGTGCCGTACCCGGTGGCCTGCCGGATGGTCTTCGGGGTGTTTGGGGCCAATGTTCCGGCCATCATTCGCGGGCTGATCGCGGTGGCGTGGTACGGCGTGCAAACGTATCTGGCATCGTCGGCGCTGGTGCTGCTGATCCTGCGCTTCTTTCCCGGCGCTCAGCCGCTGGCTGAAACGTCGTTCCTGGGCCTGTCCACGCTGGGCTGGATCGGCTTTCTGATCATGTGGACGCTTCAGGCATTCGTGTTCTGGTTTGGGATGGAAGCCATCAAGAAGTTCATTGATTTCGCTGGCCCCGCCGTCTACGTGGTGATGTTCCTGCTGATGATCTACATCGTCGTGCGGGCGGGCGGCAAGATCAGCTTTAACCTCAGCGAGGTCAAGTACACCGGGGCCGCCGCCCTGTTCCCCATGTTCACGGCCATCGCGCTGGTGGTGTCTTATTTCAGCGGCCCGATGCTCAACTTTGGCGACTTCTCGCGCTACGGCAAGTCGTACAGCGAGGTTCGCAAGGGCAATTTCTGGGGCCTGCCAGTCAACATTCTGGCCTTCAGCGTCGTCACGGTGATTACCACCTCTGGCACGCTGCCGGTGTTCGGCAAGCTGATTACCGATCCGATTGAAACAGTCTCCCTGATTGACAACAGCTTCGCCGCCGTACTGGGCGCGTTTACCTTTATCACGGCCACCATCGGCATCAACATCGTCGCCAATTTCGTCTCCCCGGCCTTTGATTTTTCCAACATCAATCCCAAGCGCATTAGCTGGCGCACCGGGGGCTTTATCGCCGCCATTGCCGCCATTTTCATCACGCCCTGGAACCTGTTCAACAACCCGCAAGTGATTCACTACACGCTGGACGTGCTGGCCACCTTTATTGGGCCACTCTTCGGCATTCTGCTGGTGGACTTTTACCTGGTCAAGAAGCAGCAGATCGACGTGGACAGCCTGTACGTGGCCGACTCGCGCAGCCGCTACTGGTTTACCAACGGCTGGAATTATCCGGCGATGGTGGCGCTGGTTCCCGCCGTGGTGGTGGGCCTGTTCATCGCCTTCATTCCCGGTCTGCACGCGCTGGCCAACTTCGCGTGGTTCACGGGCGCGGGCCTGGGCGCGGTGGCCTACTGGTTCACCTCCGCGCCGGAGCGGGCCGAGTACGCCGCCGGGCGCATCAAGGCCCCGCTGAACCTGACCCCCGACTCGCTGATAGACGCGGGTGGCCGGGTTCAGAGCTGAGAAATCCCTGACCCCACCCCAGCGGCGCTGACGGCCTTCAAGCCCAGCGCCGCTGTTCTTGCGCCCTATACGGGAGAGATACTTTTAACCATGAATGACCTGTGTTTAACCCACGCCCGCATCGTCACGCCGCAGGGCATCGTCAGCGGCTGCCTGAGCGTGCTGGACGGCAAGATTTCCCATATTGGCGGGAAGCAACCGGCCCGGCAGGAAGTGGATGCGGGCGGCAAACTCCTGCTGCCTGGTCTGGTGGATTTGCACGTTCACTTCAATGAGCCGGGCCGCACCGACTGGGAAGGCTGGGCGCACGGCTCGGCGGCAGCGGCGGCGGGCGGCGTGACCACCGTGGTGGAAATGCCCCTGAATGCCGTCCCCGCCACCATCAACGCCCAGGCTCTGGCCCTGAAGGTGGCGGCGGCTGGGGCGTCCTCGTGCGTGGATTTTGGGCTATGGGGCGGACTGGTGTGCGACAACCGCGCCGAACTGCCGGAATTGCTGGATGGCGGTGTGCTGGGCCTCAAAGCCTTCATGTACGAAACCGGCGATCCCTCCTTTCCTGCTGCCCACGACGGGATTCTCTACAGCGGAATGGCGCAACTGGCCGTCCGCGATCTGCCCCTGCTGGTTCACGCCGAGAACAGCCAGATCATCCACACGTTGATGGCCGACTTTCAGGCCGCCGGGCGCAGTGACCGCCAGGCGTGGCTGGACGCCCACCCGCCGATCAGCGAGGTGGAGGCCGTGGCGCGGGTGCTGCTGCTGGCCCGCGCGACGGGCTGCCGCCTGCACATCGTTCATGTCAGCTTGCCGCAGGCCGCCCAACTGATTGTTGATGCTCAAAATGCTGGACAGAACGTGACCTTTGAGGTCTGCGCCCACCACCTGACGCTGACCGAAACCGACTTTCTGGAACTGGGCGCGGTGGCCAAGTGCGGCCCGCCCCTGCGGAGTGCGGCGGACGTGGACGGGCTGTGGGAACTGCTGCTAACGGGCAGGATCAACAGCCTGGCCAGTGACCATTCCCCCTGTCCCAGCGCCATGAAACCGGATGGCAGTATCTGGGACGCTTGGGGCGGCATCAACGGCGTGCAACTGACCCTACCCCTGCTGATGACGGAGGCGCAGCAGCGCGGCCTGAGCGCCGAGGCAGCGGCCCAGCTCGTCGCCAGATACGCCAGCCACAACCCCGCCCACATTGCTGGACTGCCTGGTAAGGGGGCCATCGGGGTGGGTCTGGACGCCGATCTGGTGCTGTTTGACCCGGAAGCGGTCTGGACGCTGCGAGCCGCCGATCTCAAATCCCTTCACCCGTGGTCACCATTTTTAGGCCGCGAGTTCACCGGGAAAGTGGAGCGGGTCTGGTTGCGCGGGCAGACCCTGTATGGGGGTGGGGCTGTGGCAGGCGGGATGCGGGGGGCGTGGGTGCGCCCGGCGGGAGTTTGACGGTCAATCCACGGCGTTGTTCAGGAGCACTACCAACCCAGCCCGTCTGGGCCTGCATGAAGCGGGCGCGGCGCAACAGTCGCCTCAGCCGCTGGTGGGTCTTTCTCCAGCCCAGGCTGCCAGCAAAGCGTTCCTGATACCTCTCTGCGACGTGCGCACTCACGGTGATGTCCTGCATCCTGTGACCTCCTTCTTTACGGGTCGGTTCCAGATGTGGCCGGATGGTTTCCATCCGGCCACATCTGTGTTTCCACGAACGTTCAGCGTTTGCTGCGGCTGACGTTGTAGCTCTGGCTGGCCGCCCGTTTGCGGGCGATGTTACGGTCCAGTTCCACACCCTGTTCCAGCTCAGCAAGTTGGTCCAGTTCCTGCGTGTAGCGGGGCGACGGAGCATCCATGGCCACCGCTTCAAAATGCCTCTGGCGGTTTTGCAGCAGCATCCGTGCGCCCTGGACATCGCCCGCGTCCAGACGACCCACCGCGTCACGCTTGACCCGGGCGTTGCGCTGGAGTTCCAGCGCCTCGCGCACCTCGGCATGCTCGGGCAGTTGGGCGTACTCCTGTTCACCCATCACTGGTAGGTTCAACTGTGCCCGCATCGTGCGGCGCACGCCGTCCCGGCCCGTCCAGGCCAGCCGCACGCGGGTCACGCCCAGGTCTGTCTGCAAGGACTGCGCGGGGACCTGTAGGGTCAGCACCACCTCGGTGGGACGCTCCGCGATCAGGTTGGGCAACTGGAGGCGGCCCAGCGGGTTGCGCTGCAGATCGTTCAGAACTTCCTGACGCAGGCTGCCCAGCGCTGGATTCGGCTCGATGCCCAGGGAGACGGTGTGCCCGGTGGTGCGCGCCAACCCACCAAATTCAGCATCAAAGAAGCGCGGCAGGTCATCGGCATCCTCGATGTGTTCGAAGTTGCCGTCTCCGGCCACGGCCATGCCGCGCAGCAGGTCCTCGTCATAGCCCCCGCCCAGTCCCATCGTGCTGGTGCTGACTCCCCGACTGGTCAGGCCCTTGACGTCTGGTACGATCTGGTGAACGTGGATCTTGCCCGAGTTGGCGTGTCCATCGCTGAGCAACAGCACCCGGTTCAGGGCCTGCGGATCCAGGTGCTGCGCCACCTGACCTGCCCCGTCGAGCCAGCCGGCATGGAGGGCGGTGCTACCGCCCTCGGTAATTCCCTCGATCAGTCGGCACAGCGCGTCCTTGTCGTGGACCGGCTGCGAGGGAATCAGCACCTCCACCTCGTCGTCGAAGGTGACCACGCTGATGCGGTCCTGGGCCTCGAGCTTGTGGATGCCGATCTGCGCGGCCTTGCGGGCCATCGCCAGCGGGCGGCCACTCATGCTGCCGCTGCGGTCGATGACCAGGGCCAGGTTCAGGGGCGGGCGCGGGCCAGTCTGCTGCGGGATCAGTGCGGGCGTGATGCGGGCCAGAACGGTCAGTTCGATGGCCTGGCCTGCAGGCAGGCCAGCTTTGAGAGGGAGGAGTTCGATCTGGGGAAGTTGGGGGGTCAGGTCAGTCATGGGGGTCTCCAGGGCATGAGAGGGGCGTCCACCACTTCACGTAAGTGGTGGTGATTCAGGGTGTGCCAGACAGGCTTTCGTCCGTGAGATAATGATACACCGTCAGTTCGAGTTGTCAACAATCTAGATAGGTGATATCTCCACCCGAGGCAGTCTCCCTCTTGCCGGCGTCAATGGCTGTCGTTCATTTCTGGGATCGACTCACGTCACGCAGTGTCTCGCCGATCTCCTGAAGCAACTCCTGCTGTGCATGTTCAGATCTGGGCCACTGGAACTCACGGCCGATCAGCAGTTCCAGTCCGGGGCGGACCACCGCGCGGGTGATCTGGCTGACGGTCTGCTGGGCAGGCGCTGGCAGGCTTTTCCGTTCCCGCAGCATCGACAGGTTGCGCTCAACCGGCATTGCAAAGTGCGGGACCAGTACAGAAAGACTCATGCCACCAACAGGCCGGGCCAACTGCTGAATAAATCTCATGGCCTCGTTCTCTGCCGGAACCAGCGCCGCTTCCCCACCCTCCAGGGCGCCCTCTGCTGCCAGACGCTCCAATGCCGCCTCGTCTTTGCCGCCCAGAGCGGCGTCTAGGGCCTTGCCCCCCAGACCGTCGGCCATCAGTCGCCGCAAGGCCAGCAGCGCCATCAGATGCACACGGGCGTACCGGGCGTCACGTCCCTCGCGGCGGGGCGCGGGCAGCAGGCCCTGGGTGGTGTAGTGACGCACCAGCCGGGGGTTGACCTCGTCCTTGGGCCGGGCGGCCCGGTCGGCGGGGAGCAGGCGGGCCAGCCAGCGGTTGGCCTCGCGCACCAGGTCCTCAATTCCGCCTGACCAGTCTGCTGGCACGTCGATCATTCCGGCAGCCTAGCAGAGTCACTGACAACCTGGAGTGTCACTCCAGAGGAGGTGCTGTGGTTGTTCTGTGCCCGTTGATCCGCTGTGCCCCGAGACACACGGCCCTTTCAGCGCAGCACTTTCAAGATGCTCTTCCGCAGCATGGACCGCGTTGGCAGCAACTGCGTTGACACGCGTCAGATGACGCTTGCTCTACTGCTCAGCACCAGTTCTGAAAGTGGCCGTGAAATTGTCAAATAACCGTGAGCCGAGAGATGAAATCGAGCGGGAGAACCGCGCAACCAGAGTAGGCCCAGGAGTTCAGGTGTCGTCGTATGCAGCGCGCAGGGCTTCAGCGAACTCGGGGAGCCTCAGCTCACTCGCCGCACGCGTCACGCCGTTGTGAAGTTCGAGGGCGTCCAGCTCGCCAGCCTGTAGGGCGCGTAGCAGGCCGCGCACATGGCCTTCCCGCAGTTCCTTCCCCACGAACCGCTTGACGTTCGCAACGGCCCGGGCAGCCTGTTCGGAAGGTGGCAGCGCGCGGAAGGCCGCGTCCATCTGCTGGCTGAGGGTTCGGCTGTCTTCCTCACTGGGTTCCGGCCTGGGCTTGACCCGGGGCCGCGCCACTTCCAGCGCCGGACTCAGAGCGGGCGCGGCGTACTTGCCTTCCTGGTCCTTGATGATGTCCACGAGCAGGGCCGTCGGGTTGCGGGCCTTGTAGCCCCCGGCGATCATGGCTGCAAAGATCTCCAGGCGCACAGTCACGTGGTTCTCGCCGTACTCCGCAACGAGCTTGCGGGCCACCGGGTGAACCACACCGCGCCGGCGCAATTCTTCGGTCACGGGAGAATCCGGCACCACTTCAATCATGGGTTCCGGGGCAGGGGTGGTGGTAGGCAGGTCACCAAATTCATACACGATCATGGTGGTCGCGCGGCTTCCCTCATAGGTCACACTTCTGAGATACCCGCGCTCCAGGAGTTCGGTATGGGCCCCCTCCAGGTTGCGTTTGACCCGGGCAGGGACTGTTTCCAACAGTTTGCACTCCCTCGCCCATTGCAACAGCGGCAGGCGGAGCATGTCGGCCGGCTCCTGCGGGGTTGCGGGATCGTAACGGTGTGCGTCGAGCATGCGGTAGAGCGAGCGGGTCAGGGAGCGTTTGAGACTCATGACGAACGTCATGTCCAGCGGTTTGAGATAGCGCTCGCGGATGCTCTGGACCACCGGGCGGGCCAGACGTATTTTGAGCGTGGTGCCCACGCCGAAGCCAGTACTGCCCTCTGTATCAGAATCAATCTGTTCGATGATGTTGAATTTGACGGTGGTCCAGCGTTTCCGTTTGTTGTCGCGCCAGGACTCGCTGGCGGTGTAGGTCGCACCTTTGAGGCGGTCGAGCGCTTCTTGCAAGGACTGGTAGTACTGACCCGAATCCGGAAAGCCAGCCTTTTGCAGGAGCTGGTACGCGGTGGTGTGAACCTCGCCGCTCTCCGGCGCACCCTGTTCGAGGTACAAGACGTTGAGCAGGGTGGCAAAGTCACCGTCGAGGCCGTGGGGAACACCGCCGTATTCACTGGGCGAGATGCAGGTGAGCTTCGCGTCACGTCCGTCAATGTTGTACTCGATGTCCCAGCGGGTGTAGTCCTCTGGAATCCGTTCCTGCACGCAGATCAGGCCCAGACGAGCGGAATTGGCCTCGTCGAAGCGATCAATCTCACTGAAAAGCTGCGGTGCGACGGTAGATTTGCGGCGCACTTTGGTCACAGGGTGGCCTCCACGCGCCACTATAGCGGGTGGGGCACGCTTGTTTGTTGATCTTTTTGTTTTTAAAGAAGTAAAAAGAATGATGATCAACAACAACAAGCGGCTTGGAGTGTTTGCGCGCCAGACGACGTTTTCGAACTGGACATGCCGAGTAAATCGGGCAAAAGCTGTGGATAAGTCTGCCGAACATGCCGAGTAAATCGGGTAACATGCCGTGTAAATCGGGTCACCCACCCCAGGATTCTGCCGAGTAAATCGGGTTATGCCTGTGGATAAGTTTACCAAACATGCCGAGTAAATCGGGCAGCATGCCAAGTAAATCGGTAGATACCTGCTGATGAAGATGCCGAGTAAATCGGTGTCACGAGGAGAAACATGCCGAGTAAATCGGGCTTTGTACAGCGTACAGGCCCGATTTACTCGGCATCTCTTCGAAAGGTGATAAACGCTCTGCTGGTGGCGAAAAAGCAGAATCGGAGAATAAACTCCTCAGACAACATGCCGAGTAAATCGGTAGCGCAAGATCAATCCATACTGGGCTCAGTGCGGAGCGATTTGATAGGCACAGAGAAGCGGTTAGGGCGACTGCTGACGTTTGATGCCTGACCCAGGACGATGTCGCATTGGCTGAACGGCAGTTTGATCAACAAGAGGCGCGCAGTCCGGTACAACACCGTCACGTACGGCCCGGCGGATGATGGATGGGCCGCTGTGCTGATTGTGGCCTGCTCAAATCTCGGCCTATGCTGGCTCTGCACAAGGATATCGGCGCACAGGGTTGTTCTCACAGGTGGCTGAGCCACGGGGGTGTCACCCTCAGGACTCAATTTAGCTGCTGCCCGGCGACACACGGTCTGGAAGACCGTCGCCTCCCACGTCTTGGCCACCAACCCCTTGCCACCGTTGCAACAGAGTGGTTGACCTCGGACGCCAATTTATTGGTTGTAATTGAAGGTGGAGGTGCAGCCGCCGTCCACCGTCACGATAGACCCGGTCATGAAGGAACTTGCCCCGGAGGCCAGGAACACCACCACACGGGCCACCTCGTCCACATGGGCCTGGCGGCCCAACGGTTGACGGGCGGCATTGCTCTCCCTCCGTTCCAGCGCCGCTGCCGCTTGTCCGGGTGCCAGCCGGCCCCGCTGGCCACCCATGTCGGTATCCACGTAGCCCGGACACACGGCGTTCACGCGGACGCCGCTGGGGCCGTAGTCCACCGCGAGTTGCCGGGTGAGATTGACCACGCCGCCCTTGGAGGCGCAGTACGCGGGTGCCTGAGGCGCGCCGATCAGGCCGTAGGTGGAGGCGACGTTGACCATGGTGCCCCGGCGGTTCATCAGATGGGGCAGGGCGTATTTGGCACACAGAAAGGGACCACGGAGATTGACCGCCATCACGCGGTCCCAGTCCTCGACGTCCAGTTCATGCAGGCGCTGTGCACCTCCTGAAATGCCGGCATTGTTGATCAGCACGTCCAACTGCCCGAAGGTGCCGATGGTCTGCTCCAGCAGGGTGCGGACCTGCTCAGGGTCTGAGACGTCACAGGCGATGAAGTGGGCGGTTCCCCCTCCATCACGGATGGTGCGGGCCGTGTCTTCGCCCGCTCCTGGATCCACGTCGGCAACGATCACCTGAGCGCCCGCTGCTGCCAGCGCGCGGGCCGTGGCCCTGCCAATGCCACCAGAGGCTCCGGTGACCAGGGCCACACGGCCATCAAAATGTTCCAGTGCTGTGGTGTGGCCGCTTTCAGGATTAAGGGTCATGGAGTATGACTGTAGCGCTCCACTTTGCTGGAGGGCGCGGAGGGGACTGGGGTGAGCTGAGACCTGGGACCAGACCCTGCGCTGAGGAATCCGATTCGAGTTGCCTTCCAGCAGGGACCGGTGAAGCCGAGGTCTGGGACGGCTATGCCCCCTCCACTCTCAGCACCGAATGGCCACTCCCGCCCAGTTCAACCCGTCCGCATCCCCACCAGGGTATTGCTCCCCGGATGCCGCTCCCCATACCCGTCACCCGGATTGAACAGCGCGCAACGCTCCAGCGAGAGGCAACCGCAACGGATGCAGCCCCCAGATCGTTGCGCAGCCGGGTCAGCGTCGCCATCCGGTCATCGAGTTCGCCGCGCCAGTTCTCCGAGAGGCGTTCCCAGTCCGCCGCTGTCGGCGTGCGTCCAGCCGGCAGGTCAGCCAGCGCGGCGCGAATCTCGGCCAGGGGAACGCCCACCTGTGCGGAGGCGCGGACAAAGGCCAGCCGCCGCACCGTGTCGCGTGGGTGGCAGCGCTGGTTGCCTGTGGTGGGGGTACTGACAATCAGGCCCTCGCGCTCGTAAAAATGCAGTGTGGAAATGTTCAGACCGCTGCGTTCGGCCAGTTGGGCCGGCGTCCAGTCGGGCGCGGGTGGGGACAGGGGGCACCTCCAGGGGCTTGACCTCAACTTTACTTGAGGTTTTAAGCTGAATGCTGACGAAATCGAAAAGTATCTCCACCGTCACCTTTGGGCCGGTTGATCCCCCTGCCCCAGCAGATGACCGCCGCACGCTCGCCCCCAGAGGACACCATGAATATTGACCGTGTAACCCTGTTCGCCCCTGATCTGAGTGTCCAGCACGCCTTTTACGCGGGAACGCTCGGTCTGAATGTCATGGCGAGAACACCCGGCAGTGTGACGTTCCAGGCGGGACGAACGCTCCTGACCTTTCGCCAGCACGATGATGCTGGGAACGTCTCTCATTTTGCCTTCGACATTCCGCGCAATCAGGTGGACGGGGCCGAGGCGTGGCTGCGCCGGCGTGTGGCGCTGCTGGAGGATGCGGCGGGTCCCCGCCGCTTTCCGCTCAGCGCGGGCTGGAACAGCGAGAGCCTGTATTTCGAGGACGCGGCCGGAAACATCCTTGAATTCATCGCGCGCCATGACCTGCCCACCGACGTCGAAGGCCCCTTTGGCCCGGCCAGCGTGTTGCACATCAGCGAACTGGGTGTCGTGGTCCCAGATGTGCCGGCGACGGTCCTGAAGTTGCAGCGGCGCTTCGGACTTTCACCGTTCAATAGGCAGAGTCAGACCTTTTCACCTGTGGGCAACCAGGAGGGCCTGTTGATCGTCGTACAGAAGGGGCGAGGCTGGTTTCCAGTCGAGTGGCCTGCGGTCGCCGCGCCCTTCGAGCTGACCTTCACCCAGGGTGAGCAACTTCAGTGCTTGCGGGACCATGATCTTCTGGAACTGGCATAAGTGGGCTGCCCCGCCCGCTTGTATGCCGCAGACTTGACCTTCCAGGACGCGTTGCTGTCGGTGGCCTGCACCTTGGCCCAGACCCCGGCGCGTTCCACCAGTTGTGAAACTTGACCTGCGTGCCGGGGTGATCGGCCATCCATTCGGCGGCAAAACCCTGCGCCGGGGTATTGCCGCCGTGCCCGTTTATGATCAGGATGCGCCGGAAGCCCTGCTCGTGCAGGCCGTCCACCACATCGCGCACCATCACGAGGTAAGTCTGCACTCGCAAACCCCGATTGCCCGGATCGACCTAGAAGTACGGCGTGATGCCGTAGGGCCGGACGGGAAAGACGGGCACGCCGGAATCGCCCAGCGCTCAGTACCCGACAGTTTTAGAGGGGGCTTGAAATCCTTCGTCCAGTACGCGAGAACAGAGCGCGTCTCCCAATGCCCTGAAATCGCTGAGTCTCTGCTTCGTTTCCCACTTCCCCCAATACCGCAAAAATCAGGTGGAACTGCTCGCTCTGCTCGTCCTGGCGCTGATTGGGGCCAAAGACGTTCGCCACGCGGCACTGGCCGAACGTTGCCCCGGCAACGCTCAAACGGCTTCCGTCATCCGCCAGATTGAGCGGTTCTTTCACCAGCATCCGCTGTGTCCTCTGGATGTCGCCCGTCTGGTGCTGGCCCTGCTGCCTGATGGAAAACAGC
>NZ_MSTI01000181.1 GCF_001949125.1 Deinococcus marmoris | reverse complement strand
GGGCCGGGCTGAAATGCTCCTGGAGGCCAGCGGCCTCCAGGGTCGCCCGGTCACTTCGCTGGTGTTTTCCTACGAGGACATCAAGCGGCGGGCCTTCAATCGACTGTTTGCGTGGCGAATACTGAGCAATCTCGGTCTTCAGGCGAGATTTGCTGAATTGGAAAAACATCCATCCAGGCCGCTGGATCTGGGAGTCAAAGCAGCTTAGAGCTGGTCAAAACTGTCCGAACCATTGTTAATACGGACTCCGATTGAATCGTTTGCAAAACGATGGAAATTCGAGCGGGCGCGAGAAGGAGAAGAGCGGGTTCCGGGCGTGGAGTTAACAAACCGGAGCTTTCCCGGTTTGTTAATGAAACAGACGGAATCCGTATAACCTGCCTCCATCCCCGCACCGTCCCACAGAACCCCGCGCGCGTCCCGACTAGAATGAACCCTGTGCGTCTGGAGTCTCTCTCAACTTTGAATTACCGCAACCTCGCGCCGTGTACGCTGCGCTTCGGGGCGGGCGTAACGGGCGTGTACGGCGAGAATGGAGCGGGCAAGACCAACCTGCTGGAGGCCATTTATCTGGCGCTGACCGGGCAGACCGACGTGGGCCGCCTGGAACAACTGGTGCAGTCCGGCGAGAACGAGGCGTATGTGCGCGCCGATCTGGAATCCGGCGGCAGCCTGAGCGTGCAGGAGGTGGGGCTGGGGCGCGGGCGGCGGCAGCTCAAGGTGGACGGCGTGCGTGTGCGTGCGGGCGACCTGCCGCGTGGCAGTGCCGTGTGGATTCGCCCCGAGGACTCCGAACTGGTCTTCGGTTCGCCGTCGCTGCGCCGCGCCTATCTGGACTCGTTGCTGTCGCGCCTGAGCGCCCGCTATGGCCAGCAACTGGGCCGTTACGAGCGCACGGTGTCTCAACGCAACGCGGCCCTGAAAGGCGGCGAACAGTGGGCCATGTCGGTGTGGGATGACGCTCTGGTCAAGCTGGGCACTGAGATCATCACCTTCCGCCGCCGCGCCCTGACCCGCCTGGGTGAACTGGCCACCGACGCCAACGCCGCGCTGGGCAGCCGCAAGACCCTCACGCTGACGCTGCTGGAAACGACGACGCCCGAAACCTACGCCCACGATCTGACCTCCAGACGGGCCGAGGAACTGGCGCGCGGCTCCACCGTCTCCGGGCCGCACCGCGACGATCTGGTGCTGACCCTGGGCGGATTCTCGGCCAGTGAATACGCCAGCCGGGGCGAGGGACGCACCGTTGCGCTCGCCTTACGCCGCGCCGAACTGGAGCTGCTGGCCGAACGCTTTGGCGAGCAGCCGATCCTGCTGATTGACGATTTCAGCGCCGAACTGGACCCTGGACGGCGCACCTTTTTGCTGGAGCTGGCGGCAGGGGTGCCGCAGGCCATCGTGACCGGAACCGAACGCCCGCCCGGTGCGTCGGCGCAGTTCTGGGCGCAGTCGGGGAGGTTTACGCCCGTGGACGCGTCTCCCCTGGCTGATCTGGCTCTGGCTGACCTGAACGCGGACGATTCAGAAGAGGACGGGCTAATGGCACCGCGACTTGAGGAGGTGCGCTAGTGGCCTGGGACCGTTACAACGAGGGGCGCAACAATCGGGGCCGCCGCCTGAGCGGGCCGCGCGGTCTGGGCGAACTGATGGGCGCGACGCTGGGCACGGCGCGCATCGCCAAGGGCATCGGGCGGGCGCGGGCCATTCTGGCGTGGCCGGGGGCGGTGGGGCCGGAGATCGCCCGCATCACCCGCCCACGCACCCAGCAGGGCAGCGTGCTGTTCGTGGACGTACGCGACAGCGCCGCCGCCCATCACCTGAGCATGCAGCGCCATCACTTTCTTAAGGCCCTGAACGCGCTGCTGCCCGACGCACCCCTCAGCGACATCCGCTTCAGTGTGGGCAGCGTGCGCGAGCCGGTGATGGCTCCCGC